>JAZRSL010000001.1:0-7000 GCA_045651505.1 Candidatus Gastranaerophilaceae bacterium
AAGTTTGACAATAAATTTTTGAAAACATGTTTTTGCAAATCTTGTTCTAATGCTTGTAAGTATTCTGGACAATATCCTTGGTATGGGTAGTACATCTTTATTTCCTCATTTTGTTTTATATTATCATTTTTAAAGTTTTTACAAAAATTTCAATAGCCTACTAAGGCTATAAATATCTAATTTTTCTTTTTTGTGATACCCTAAAGAAAAAGGAGTTGCATATGGTGGTGTTAGGCAAATTAAAAAAAGTTGATTTACGTGAAGCTTGGAAGCATGAAGCATTGGATTTCACAAATTGGCTTGCAAAAGAAGAAAATTTATCTTTATTGGGTGAAGAAATTGGTCTAGAGATAGATTTAATAGAAAAAGAAGCTAATGTAGGTTCTTTTCATGTAGATATCCTTGCAGAAGAAAGTGGAACTGATAGAAAGATTGTTATTGAAAATCAGCTTGAATATACTAACCATGACCATTTAGGCAAAATTATAACTTATGCATCAGGATACGATGCTGAAATTATTATTTGGATAGTTAAAGAAGTTCGTAGTGAACATAAACAGGCCATTGACTGGTTAAATGAACATACCGATGATAATATACACTTTTTCGCTATAAAAATGGAATTATGGCAAATCGGCGATTCTGAATTAGCACCAAAATTTCAAATAATTTGTAAGCCAAATCAATGGGCAAAAATCTTAAAGAAAAATCCTTCAGAAAAAACTAATACTCAACTACAAAGGCTTGAATTTTGGACTGCGCTAAATGAATATTTAGAAAATAAAAAATCTAAGGTATCTCCACAAAAACCATCATCAGATCATTGGAATAATGTTTCAATTGGCACATCCAAAGCTCATATTTCACTTAGTCTATTATCAAAAGATAAAAAAATAGCTTGCGAATTACACATTCCAAATAATAAAGATTTCTATCATTATCTTGAAGAAAATAAAGCAGAAATAGAGACACTCTTTGGAGAAAAGCTTATTTGGAAAGAGTTAAAAGATAAAAAAGCAAGTAGAATTATTATTGAAAGAGATAATTTTAATTTATTTGACAGTGCAAATTGGGAAACCGATTTTGATTGGTTTGAAGAAATGGTTTTAAAATTTAAAAAAGCTATCTGCCCTTTTTTTAAAGTTAATTAAGCCATTTTTTGTTTGAGGACACTTATTAAAATTTTAGCTCTATTTGTGATTATTTTTGTACAGCATTCAATATAATTTTGTGCAAATTCTATATATTGTTGTTTGTCTAGTTCTGAAATATTTTTGTTCATCCAATGATATAGGTAGGGAGAAAACAAATCTTTAATATCATTATTATCAACATAATCTGTTAAAAAGTTGATTTTTATGTAATTTTCAAAAGAATTTTCAAGATGCTCAAAATAAAAACTATTGTTATCAATCAAAGAATACAAGAAAATATCTTTATCAAATTCATTTACTAAGCACTTCTTGAGCTCTAATAAAAATTTATCTTGATAATCTCTCCAAGAATTAGTTCCTCTAAAGGTGTTTATTGTATGAGTTGTATTACCAATTTCTATAGCTTTGTTCGGTAATGGCAAAAAATTTCCAATCGAAAAACAATATTTTTTGAAATTTTCAACAGACTCTATAAAAATGATGTCGTTTGTATATTTACGAATTCCCTTGCAATCTTTTCCAAATAATGTGTTAAACGTATTTAATGTATCTCCGCGATACAAACAGCCTGTGCCAATATTATCAAAACTTAAATTTGGAATTAAATCTGACCAAATTATTATATATAAAGCCATAGCAATATTTGTATCATCAGGATCAAAGTTTCTAGCCGGGCATCCAAATTGCTTGTCCTGCTCTAATAAGCAAAAATCAAAACTAGCTAAATTATCAATATCAGCATTAAGATATTTTGCTGTAAATTCTTCTACTAAATTTTTTGCTTTTAAAAAATCATCTGTCATTTTTTCATTATATTATAAATTCTAATTTGATAAAAACTACATCTTTTCAATATACCAAACCGAATTACCAAAATGGTTAAAATTCCATTGAAGTTGGAAGTAGAAATTAAACTCCATTGAATTATCATCTTTGTAGTTATAAAAAGGTTTGTTTAGTTCGGTTTTGCGAAAACTTGCAAAAGCGATTTGAATTTCTTTTGCAAACTTTTTTCTAAACTCAGAATATTCAATTTCAAGAGATTCACAAGTCCTTCTATTTCTCAAAATCATCTTCAAACCCTCTTATATTATCAAGTTCTATGTTATATCTTCTACCTTGCCTATCAACACAAGTTGCAAAGTCTACTTCAGCATCAGCAAACCTGTTTTTCCAAGTACAAATTAATAAACCAATTTCTTGCGTATTTAAATTTAGAATCTTTGTTCCGTATAAGTGATAATCTTTTTCTACCATTTATTGCTCCTTTCATGCTATGACATTAATCACTCTTTCAACCAGAAACATCAAGTGTATAAAACATTTTCGTATCTTTTCAACACATTTAAAAGCTGTTTAAACACCATTTAAAAGGCGTTTAAAAACTGTTCACAAATTATTCATCAATACTTTCTGGATAATTTATAAAAAATGCATGAACTTGATCTGCATCACGACGCAGATTTTTAACAATCGGCGCAAGGTTATAAAGTTCTTCATACTCTTTTTGCGAGGAACAAAAATAATCAATAACAACAGCTGTGTTGTAAATATTTTCAGCATATCGCTCCAAATTTTTAAAATCTTTTCTTTTGATAACAAATCTTTCTTCCATACACAACCTCCTTTTGGGTTGTGACATTCATCACTTGCAAGTGCTTGGAAGTCAAGTTTAAGCCTTACTGTAATATATTAAAATTGTTTATAAATTTGATTTTTAATGGATAGCTCTGCAAATAACGTTCTTGCTTAAGAGATTCTGCAATTTCTACTTGTGTAAATTTACCTATTAACAATCTTAAATTCTCAACTTTTTCTTTTAATTTATCAGCAAAAGTTCCACCTGGATTACCAATAATTGTTCTAAATAAATCTGCAAAAAGTCCATTCCAACCAGGTACGATAACATCTATCTTATGCGCAACTTCTCCTTGATTTTTTATATAATCGTCAAACAGTTTAAAATCCTTAATCAATAAAAGATTAAAAATAATGCAAGGTTCTACTAAAAACAAGTCAGAATCAGAATGAATATCAAGACTTAAATCTAAACGTACAAAAAATTTTTCAAGATCTCTGAGTGATAGATTCAATAACTCTGCAATCTTACAAATAATATTTGTTAAATAATTTTGTTCCTGTTCGGTATCCATACCTCTCTCAAAGCCAAAAGAATCAATTTTTCTTTGTAAATGAAAATTATAATAATGATCTGAATTTAAAAATTTTTCAAATTTTATCCAAATATCTTTAATTCGATGTTTAACAAACAACTCTGTTTGTGGTTCTGGCAAATTAAACTCTACGTCAATAAATTTACGCAAATATCCATTTTCTTCACCAATATTCACTCCAAAAATAGTTCTAACAGAGTTCTCAATTTGAGTTTTATCTACAGCCAATACAAAAACAATATTCGGTATCCCAAAGAAATGTTTTATTGCTTCAAGAGTTTTAATTGTGTACATTGGATTACAACGATCTAATTCATCGATAAAAATAATGATTTTTTTGTCTAGCCTTTCTTGTATTGATTTTAATTTATTTCTAAATTCTTTTATTAAATTTTTCAATTCAAGATATTCTGATTCAAGCATTTTCTTACTCGGATCAATATTAGCAGAGCAATTTATTACTCCAAAATTAAGTCCTGCCTGAAAGGATGTTTTACTATATATACTTTTAACAATACTTTTAACAAATTTAATATCTTCTTCAAGTTCAGTCATCTCGTAACTGTTTTCTAATTTATTTAACAACTCGACCAATAAAGGTATTAGCGGGGAGTTATAAAAATCTGACTCCCAGGCATTATATAATATATTGATAGAATCTTCTTCCATAATCTTAATTAGATTATTTATAAAATAAGTTTTACCACATCCCCACGGAGCTATAAGACTAAACACGTTCGAATCAGTATTTAACAAAATATTTCTAAAGTTTTCAGCTATTAATTTTCTACCTAACTGATCATCTTGAAAAGCTTCTTTAATAATATTATTTGTCACAAGTAACAACGCCTCCTTTTATTCTTCAGTTGCATATTTTAGCCAGTTTTTTGCTTCTTGTTCAAAATTATACGAGACTCTTATATCGTCAGAAGCTTTAACTTGATAAAGCGATCCTCTTCTTACATCCCAAACTGCAAAATTAGCGTTAGGAAATTCTTCTTTATAAGCATCCTGCATGATTTTTAATAAAATATCAACCTTATCTTTTTTTAAGTCAGGTTTTTTAAAATACATTTTAATAAAGAATTCTTCATCTTCGATTTCAAGCCCAATTTCTGGATTAACAATTAAACTCAAATCTGCGTAGTCAACTTGGTTGCGAGGAGGTGTTACCCAACAATATTTTTTATCTTGTAAAAAAAGTTGGATTTGATCAATTAAAAACTCATAATTATCTATTCTTTTAGGTGTTAAATTTTTAATAATATTATCCAGTTCACTTAATGGTGCTTGTTTTTTTAATAAACTAATTAATCGTTGACGTAACTTGAGATAGTAATCTTCTACAGGATCATATTTTTTTTGATTAACAATCCTTTTTACATAACTTTTACGGTGCTGGATTTTTTTAATTAAATAATCCGCAAATCTTTCAAACACAATGTCTGGCATTTCTTCCACCTTTCTATATCCCCAATATAATCTCGCTACCAATAAATATTTGACATGCCTTGTTGTTTTAGATATGATTTGCTTGGATTTAAAAACAACGGCTATTTCTGATATATTCAGAGGTAGCTATTTTAATTATTACATTCTTTTAAAAAAAACTAAAAAAATAAACAAAATTTTAATATTTGAATTCATTTTTCTACAAATAAAAATCTCTATACACGGCGTCGATGTCTTCTTGTTCGATGCCGATGTAGCGAAGGGTGATTTGGGGTGAGGAATGATTGAAAATCTTTTGTAGCAGCACGACGTCGTCGTATTTTTGGTAGCAATGGTATCCAAAAGTTTTTCTCAGCGTATGTGTGCCTATTCGTCTTGTTATACCAACAGCCCTCGCAGCTTTGTTTAAAATCTTATACGCCCGACTCCTTTCCATTCGTCTTCCCTTTTGTGTATAAAACAATGGTTGATCCTCTGGCATTCCCTTAGTAAATTCTTCAATCTCCTGCTTCAACCTATCATTAATCGGAAACATTTTTTGTTTACCCGTCTTAAGTTCTCTAATTTCAATATACTCCTTCCCCCTAACATCCCCGACATTAAGCGCAAGTATATCAGAAATTCTCAATCCACTATTTATCCCAAAGCTAAAGAGCAAAGCATTTCTTGGCTTTTTCGCCAAGAATTCTTTCATTTTTCTAATATCGTCAAGGCTTTTTATTGGGTCAACAGCATTCATCTACAAACCTTTCGAGCAACATACATCACTCAAAAGAAAGAGAAAGTAAAGTGAGAGGGGTAAATGAGAAATAAATGCAAGTTAAACACATTTTAAAAGCTGTTTAAATAGCGTTTAAAACTTGTTTAAAAGATATTTAAGCTATAATTAAAGAATGAAATATGCCTTATATCAAAATCAAAGAATAACGCCAACTAAAGATATAAAAGGTGCAGTTTGTCCTATTTGTGGAGAATTGGTTATTCCTAAATGTGGAAAAATAAAAATGCATCATTGGGCACATAAAACATCTCAAAACTGTGATCCTTGGTGGGAAAATGAAACCGAATGGCATCGCAAATGGAAAGAGCATTTCCCTGAAGTTTTTCAAGAATATTTAATGGTTGATTCTGTTACAGGAGAAAAGCATATTGCTGATATCAGAACTGATAAAGGTTTTGTAATTGAATTTCAACATTCCTCTATTAAACCAGAAGAAAAAGATGCTAGAGAATCTTTTTATAAAAATATGGTGTGGGTTGTTGATGCTAGTAAATATTATGAAAAGTTTAAACAAGCTATTGAATCGAAATCTTTGCATCATAGCAAAATAAATAAAAATTACTTTTATATCAGAGAGGATTATTACGATAATAAAATAGATTTCCTGCCAAAACTTTGGTTAGAATCATCTGTCCCTGTTCTTTTTGATTTTGGAATTAATGATATATCTGACAATAGTTTTGATAAACAAAAAGGCTGGCTCTATTGTATTTTTCCAGAAAAATATACAAAAAGCTCATATTGTAATACAACATACTGTGGACTTTATTTGAGAAAAGAAAGTTTTATTAATAAAGTTCTTAGTGATAGTAACTTTTTCTCTAACCTAGTTCTTCAAGAAATAGAAAAATTTGAAGAAGAGCTTGTAAAAGAGAGAAATAAGATACTTGAAGAATGGCGCAAAGAACAAGAAGAATATGAAAAAGAATTGCAAAAACAAAAGCAAATTAAGTATGCAAATGATAAAAAATGGCGTGATGCTATTCATTTTGTAAAAAACGCATTTAAAAACAATGATTTAAACTTGTTAAAATTATATGTAAATGAAGATGGGCAAATTATCGATTATCAAAAAGAAAATATTTATAATGGTTTAGAAGCTATGGTATTATCAGTTAAATCTTATGAAGCATCTTATCAAGGAAGAAGCTATACTAAAAATGAACTATTACTATTGATTAATTCAGGCGATAAATTTGTAACAGGTGTAATTTCTATGCCAAGTTATTTATTAGATTTACAATTATGGGGAAGTTATAATTTTTATATTCGTAAGCTTGATGTAATAGAACATTATTCGGCATATAAAATTTTCTTCGATGTTAATGATGAAAGAATTTACTCAAACAAAGAAACAAGAAGTGATTTAGAATATATTCTTAATAAATTTGCTGGAGTTATAGAAAAGTAACAGTGTCAAATTTATGCGTTCAAGTAAT
>JAZRSL010000002.1:0-2136 GCA_045651505.1 Candidatus Gastranaerophilaceae bacterium
ATGTTTTACAAACAGTGTTAGTCAGCCTTAACTGTAACACCCATAGCTCTACAAGAGCCTTTAATCATTTCTACAGCTGCTTCCATAGTTGTAGCATTTAAATCGTTCATTTTAATTTTTGCGATTTCTTCTAATTGCTCACGAGTGATTTCAGCAACTTTGTTTTTATTAGGCACAGCAGAACCTTTAGAAAGATTTAATGCCTTTTTAATAAGAACAGGAGCTGGAGGTGATTTTGTTACAAATGTGAAGCTTCTATCTTCATATACATCAATAACAACTGGAATAATGTAACCAGCTTGAGATTCTGTTCTAGCGTTGAATTGCTTACAGAAGTCCATGATGTTAACACCGTGTTGACCTAAAGCAGGACCAACTGGTGGGGATGGATTTGCTTTACCAGCTTCGATTTGAAGCTTGATTTTTCCTACTACTTTTTTTGCCATTTTTTTCTCCTTTCGTGGTACTAGCGGGGGGCGACCCCTTCCACGTTACTTGTATTAATCGTCACTGCGAGGGTTTTGCCCAAGACAGTCCAGATTTCATGACTTAACTGGATTGTTTCGTCACTACGTTACTAGCAATGACGAGTTACGTATTATAACTTTTGAATTTGTTTGTATTCTAACTCAACTGGAGTTTCACGTCCAAAGATAGAAACCATAGCTCTAAGCTTAGCTTTATCTGGATAAACTTCTGTAATATCACCAATAAATTCAGCAAATGGTCCAGAAGTAATTCTAACTTTTTCACCAACCTTAACATCCATTTCAACTTTCTGAACTTGAGCTGTAGAGCGGTGAATAATCTTTTTAATTTCACTTTCTTTAGCTGGAATTGGTTTTTTAGCAGAACCTACGAATTTTGTAACGCCAGCAGTGTGTCTTACAACATACCAGCTATCTTCGTCCATAATCATTTCAACTAAAACATAACCAGGGAAGATTTTCTCTTCTTTTTCTTGTTTTCTACCAGCCTTAATCTGAGTAACAGTTTTTTGAGGAACTTCAACTCTAAAGATTTTATCAGCCATATTCATATATTCAATACGTTTTTCTAAGTTACTTTTAACCTTGTTTTCGTAACCTGAATAAGTATGAACTATGTACCAACGTTTTTGATTTTTCTTGTCAGAAGATTTAGCACCTTCATCAGAAGTTTCTTCCACTAATTCTTCATTTAAGATTTCGTCTTTTTCACTCATTATTCTTACCCTTTATGGTTAAAATATATTACTTGTAACTAGAATTTTGATAATAATGCGTTGAAAATTATATCAACAAAATAAATAAAAACAGTGAATATAAAAACAATCGCAACTACAAAAAATGTTTCTACAACGACTTGTTGTTTTTCAGGCCAAGTAATCTTGCCCCATTCAGTCTTTACGCCTCTAAAATATGATGTTATAGCATTTTTTGTGTTTTGTAGATTATCATTCATTCTGCTAGTTACCTTTTTTAAATAAATCGCGCCCTGAAGGACTCGAACCCTCGACATCCGGTTTTGGAGACCGACGTTCTACCAACTGAACTAAGGACGCAAGCTCGTGAATCGAGTTTCGTGAATCGTGATTCGAAATATAAAAGACGTCTCACAATTCACGCTTTACGCTTCACGTTATTTTGTTTCCTTGTGAGTTGTGTGTTTCTTACAAGTTGGACAGTATTTAGAAAGTTCTAATCTGTCTTTGATGTTTTTTTTGTTTTTAACTGTTGTGTAGTTTCTTTCTTTACAATCTTCACAAGCTAGAACTACCATTCTGTCATTTTTGCCTTTGATACCCATTTTCGTATTCCTTTATATTCTTTTATATTGTATTTTTCAATTACCTTGTGGAGTAGATTTAACATTGTTTTTACTTACTCCCACCGCTTTTTAAGAGAGAATGTGAAAGAACACATTCTTTAATAAATCGGCGTATAATGGAATTCTAAAATAAACATATTTAAAATGCAAACAAATTGTGAAGTTTTATAAATATAAACAAATCTTCTATGTACCGAGGAAGGTACTAAACTGTTCTTGCATTTTTGAAATCATCATATCCATATACTGGAATTTTTGCTCTAATCTAGAACGATAATTTGCTACGGCTAGATTTGCTTTTTCTATCTTGTCATCTAGTCTTGAAAT
>JAZRSL010000003.1:0-16143 GCA_045651505.1 Candidatus Gastranaerophilaceae bacterium
ATACGAACTAAGATAACTTTTTCACCAGCTTCGCCTCTAGCAGCAGCTTCTTCTGTATCAAATACGATTTTACCAACAGCTGCACCTGGAGATGCGTTTACACCTGAAGAAATTTTCTTAGCTTCTGCCATTGCTTTTGTATCAAAGCAAGGAAGTAAGATTTGGTTAACTGAATAAGGGTCAACCAATTGGATTGCTCTTTCTTTAGAAATAATACCTTCTTCGCACATATCAACAGCGATTTTTACAGCAGCAGCTGCTGTTCTCTTACCGTTACGTGTTTGAAGGATGTATAATTTACCTTTTTCAATAGTAAATTCCATATCTTGAACATCTTTGTAACCAAGTTCAAGTTTTTTAGCGATATCAACATATTGTCTGTATAGGTCAGGCATTTCTGTTTCTAATTCAGCGATAGGTTTTGGTGTTCTGATACCAGCAACAACGTCTTCACCTTGAGCGTTTGTTAAGTATTCACCGTAGAATTTGTTTTCACCAGTAGCTGGGTTACGAGTGAATGAAACACCTGTAGCACAGTCATCACCCATGTTACCGAATACCATAGATTGAACGTTAACCGCTGTACCGAAGTTGTGGTCGATTTTGTTCATGTTTCTATAAGCAACAGCACGTGGGATGTTCCAAGATCTGAATACTGCTTCGATAGCTTCTTGAAGTTGTACATATGGATCTTGTGGGAATTCTTTACCTGTAACTTCTTTAATAACAGCTTTGTATACAGGGATAAGAGATTTTAAACCTTCTGCAGAAATTTCTGTATCTTGTTTAACGCCTTCCCTTTCTTTAACTTTTTCAAGTTCAGATTCGAAGTACTTTTGTCTGTCCATTTCCCAAGCAACAGAACCGAACATAGTTAAGAATCTTCTATATGAATCGTAGCAGAAGCGTGGATTGTTAGTAAGCTTAATCATAGCTTCTACAGTTTGGTCATTCAAACCAAGGTTAAGGATAGTTTCCATCATACCTGGCATTGAAACTCTAGCACCTGAACGAACAGAAACTAGAAGTGGGTTTTCAGCATCACCAAACTTTTGACCTTTTTGAGCTTCTACTTCTTTTAAAGCTGTTTTGACTTCATCCATCAAACCTTCTGGCATTTTATTACCAGCGTTGATGTAATCCATACAAGTTTCAGTTGTGATAGTCAATCCTGGAGGTACTGGCAAACCTAAATTTGTCATTTCAGCAAGGTTAGCACCTTTACCACCAAGGAGGTTTTTCATATCGGCATTACCTTCACGGAATAACCATACGCGTTTTTCAGCCATTTAATTTTCTCCTTTTTCTCTCTAAACTATACTAAGAATTTTTAATTCCTTTATGTCAAAATCCTAGCATGAACAAACTTTGATGTATATAGTGCAAGGTTCTTGTCTGACAAATAGTTACAACTGTTAACAATTAATATTATTAAAATTTTAGTAACATTAAATGACAATAGAAAAAATGTTGTTATAATTAAGTTATGAAGAATGTTTTATGTATTATTTTTTGTTTTATGTTTATTTTAGCTTGTCGTGCAGAAGTTATTCAGGCAGGAATTACTATAGAGCAGGTACCTAAGAAATTGTTTGGAAGCTGGCGAATTTCCGGTAAATTAGAGCAGACAAATGCTCCATATGCTTTCAGGCCACAAAGTATCGATTTTTGGAATCTTACAAGATTAGGAAATATTATTGAGTTAGATAACCCAATGAGCGGTGCTAATTCTGAAATACAAGTAGATGCTGTTGAGGGCAATGTGATTGTCTTTACTAGAAAAGTAGATTACGATAAGAATAAAACCCTTACAGATACCGTTAGGATTAGATTAAATAATGATACATTTACAGGTGTAAATACTTTAAAACTAGAGACTTTTTCGCTTATCGACGGACATTTGATAAAAACTCAAAATGCTACATACCATATAAGAGGTGAAAAAATAGCAGGCGAAAGTATTGTAGAGGAAAAAACACCAATGGGATCGTTAGATGATACTTCTTTTTAATCTTTCATTGCGATTTTCGCTTAATAAATTTTTAAGCTTCATAATAGCTTGAGCATGAAGTTGGGAAACTCTAGATTCTGAAATATTTATTGCATCACCAATTTCTTTTAAGGTCATGTTTTCGTGATAATAAAGTACCATTATAGTTCTTTCTCTTTCAGGTAAACGTTTCAAAGCTCCCTCCAACTCTTTTTTAGCATCCTTTTCTTCTAATTCTTCATGTGGTGCTAAGTTATGAGCATCTTGGATAGTATCAATAATTTCAATGTCGCCGTCTGAAGCACCTTTTTTGTCATATATTGATGTGATTGTAGTATCGTCTGCAAGTAATTGTTCTACCTTTTCTCTTTCTATACCTAAATAATTTGCAATCTCAGTATTGGTGGCAGTTCTTCCGAACTGTCTTTTTAATTCTTCTTGAGCTTCTTTTACGTCTTTAATTTTTCTTCTTACACTTCTAGGTAGGAAGTCTTGAGAGCGAACTTTATCAATTATGTTTCCTCTGATACGAACAAGAGCGTATGTTTCAAACCTAGCCCCCATTTTCATTGTGTATTTTTCTACAGCATCAATTAAACCTTCTACGCCGTAGCTTGAAATATCTTCGTAAGAAAATGTCGGAGGCAATGCTACTTTAACACGTCCAACAACGTATTTAGTAAGGTAAATGTACTGCAATATAAGCTCATCTCTCAGAGCTTTATTATCGTGATCTTCAAAATAACGAGTCCAGAGCTCAGCTAACTCTTCGTTCGATGCACGTTTTATTTTATTGTATGGAGAAAAAAATAATTCCTGTTCCATCCCATTTCGCCCAAAATCATGACACTATTAATTGTAACTTTTACACAGAAATTCTCATCATATGTTTAGTGTATTTTAGGCGAATTTTATTTAAGATAATTAAGTACTTTTTGGAATTCTGCGTCAGGATCTATTTTTAAAAGAATTCTATTATTAGTGAAAGGCTGGGTAAACTCTAATTTGTATGATTCTAAAACTTGTTCTTCAGTTTTTATTTTTATTTTTCCAAAACCATAAAGAGTATCATTATAGACAGGGTGTCCTATTGATGACATATGAACTCTTATTTGGTGTGTCCGTCCAGTTATAAGAGTTAATTCTACTAAAGTAGCATCTTTGTACCGTTCTAATACTTTTACAATTGTTAAACTTTCTTTGCCGTCATCTCGGACGGTTTGTTTGTGAGGTTGTGTTTCGTGTCTTCCGATGGGACTGTCGATTGCAAATTCATCTTTATCAATGACACCTTTAACAATTGCAATGTATTTTTTTGTAAAATGCTTATTTTTCATTTCTTCTACTAAAAATTTGTGCGTTTTGTTGTTTTTTGCAATCATTATTAGGCCACTAGTATTCCTATCTAAACGATGGACGATACCTTGCCTAGCAACTCCTCCCAAATTTGATAGATTTGCTCCATATTTAAATAGAAGAGCATTTACTAGTGTTCCAGTGGTTTCTGTAGATGTTGGATGAGTAAGCATTCCGGAAGGCTTATTGATTACTGCCATGTTTTCATCTTCCCAAACGATGTTGAGAGGTATATTTTCTGGTTTTATTTCTGTTTTGTTTTTTAGAATTTGGACTTCAAATTCTAAAAAGTCACCTAGTTTTAATAAGTAAGATGCTTTAACTTTTTTTTGGTTAACTTTAACGTCACCATTTTTTATACAAGCTTGGATTTTTGTACGCGAATAGTCTGACAATATGTCAGCAAGAAAAGAATCTATTCTTTCATTTTCTGTATTTTCGTCAATTATCAGTTTCATTATTTTTAAGATATTTGTTTTTGATTATTATAACGATTATTGCAAAAACGCCAACGTTAATAAAAATGTCTGAAATGTTAAAAACTGGAAAATTTATAAAATTAAGTTTAATAAAATCTCTTACAAAACCAAATTCTATTCTTTCATATAAATTACAGGTAATACCTGCAAGTAACATTGCCACCCAAAAAACAAAAAAAACTGAAAATTTTTCTGCATTTTTTAAAAGAAAATTCAAAATTACTGCAATTGCAAAGAAAGAGAAAGCAATTAAAAATAACTTATAGTTTTCTAAAATGCTAAATGCTGCTCCTGTATTTTGTATGAATATCAAATCTAAAATAGGATTTGGTTGGATTTTAAAACGTAATTCATCAAGGATAAGCTCAGATAAAGACATATCAAAAATTATAAAAAATATTACAGAGATAATAAAATATAAAACCCTACTAGTCTTTGTCATCTTCTGAGATTTGTCCTTTCTTTTCGTGTATTACATTTACTCTTTTAACAGTATAACCAAAACCTGTTAAGTTTAGTCTTATGTTTAAGTCTGATATAGTTGTTTTAGTGAGTCCAATGGATGCGACAATATATTCATTAGCGTTGTCGTTATTTGAGGTGAATATTCGTTCTAGTATATTATCTTCTGGTAAAGTTCTAAAAACTTCTTTAGTTTTTGCTTGAGGGTATTCTACCTTGTCGCAAGCTAAAGATGCTATTGCTAATGTGTTTTTAGGCGGTGTAAACTCAAGTGTTGCTGTGTAATCTGTATTTGCCTCTATGTTATTTGGTACTAATAGCTTGATATCTAACCCACGAGCATTTCCGTAAAGTATAGAAGATGTTTCTTCTAAAATATTGTCATAAACTAGTTTCCATTTCCCATTTTTATTTTTTTTGAGATAATAAATAGTTTTTGCATCGCTTCTTAGTTCCCCTTGATAAATTTTTTCAGCTATTAAATTTGCGTGAGAATTTTCATATGCCTCAACTGTAGCTGTATTATCCTTTATATCTACTTTTTTTATTTCTATTTTGTAAATTATTTTTTCGTAGGAGTCCCAAATATCTTTTATTAGGCTTGAGTATGTATCAAGGTTGAATCCATCTGAGTTTGTGTATTTTTCGTCAAACGTAGAAATAAACTTATTAAAATTTTCTTTGTTAGCATATTTAACCTGTGAGGTTAAAACTTTTTTTACGGCACGTATTTCTCTATTTTGTGAATTTAGAAAAGAGAAGCTTGATTTATCAAGTGCGTAAGAAGGTTTAATAAAAGCGGATAAAATTAATAGTGATAATACAAATTTTTTCATAGACAAAATTATACTCCAAAATTTTTTTTCTATAAATAAACCAAACATAGTATTATCTTGATAATAAGTTCATTTTTTTGAAGAATATGTTATAATCATAACAAAGAGTAGAAAAAGGAGAGAATATGCCTTTAGTTGATTTAGATGACGAGTTTTTAAATCTATTATTTAGTATAACAAATACTAAAAAACCTCAGAATGTCGAGCTTGTAGATTTAAAAAAACAACTTTTGAATGTAGTTGAAGCAATTAAGGAATTAAATAAAAACTCAAAAAAACCTTTATTAACAAAAGGTATTGGTGACGAGGTAGTCGAAGAATCTACAGGACCAGCTATACTTATCGTGGATGATTTAGGTGTTATTACATATCAGTTAAAAGTATTACTTTCTCAATTCGATTTAGATGTTGATTGCTCGCAAGAGATATATGATGCTGTTAATAAATTTAAAAAACGTAATTATCAATATGTGGTTATGGATTTATTCATTCCTACTGAACGGGAAGGCTTTATTCTTTTAACAGAATTGAAAAAATTAGCTATGTCCCTGGGTATTAAAACAGTCATTGGTGTTATAACTGCTTCTCCAAGAAAAGAAATTGAACAGCAATGTAGAGCTAGAGGTGCCGACTTTTTCTTGGAAAAAAATAATGACTGGCAACAACAGCTTTGCAATATAATGAATGATTATATCAATAGTGATAAAACACCAGAAGACGAGGATTACTAATGGTGTTGATTACCAAATTACTTTTTCAATAAGTTCTATTTCATAACCGTCAGGGTCTTGTATGAAGGCTATTTTAGTACCTTTGCCATTTAAATCAAATGGTTCGTAAAGGTATTTATAACCTAGTTTTTCAATTTTTGCACTAAATTTCTCTAATGAATCAACAGCAAAAGCAAAATGGCCAAAACCAGTACCTATTTCATAGCCGTTTTTAGGAGTTTCATCATTATAAGTTAATTCAATTTGACTTGTTTTTTCTTTATCGTTTAAAAAGTATAACCAGCAATCATCAAGTCTTTTTTTATGGTCAAGTTCCATTTCTAAGACTTCTGTGTAAAATTTAAGAGATGCGTTAATATCTTTAACACGAATCATTGTATGTAAAATTTTCATAAAAACTCCTTCTTTAAAAAATCATGATACAATATGATTATACATGAAAAGGAATTAGATTTATATGAAGAATGTTTTTGAAACAAATATCTATTATGCTGATACAGATGCTTATGGGGTTGTTTGGCATGGAGCATATCTAAGATGGCTAGAAAAAGGTCGTTGTGATTTTAGTGAAGCTTTGGGTTTTAATCTTGCAGAGCTAGTTAAGCAAGATATAGCACTACCTGTAGCTAATATGCATGTGAAGTTTAAAGCATCAGCCAAATTAAATGATGTTTTAATTGTTGAAACTTGGATATCAAAATTAACACCATTATGCGTAACTTTTTCACAATCTATTAAAAATAAAGAAACAGGTTTGACGTATCTTTTAGCAGATTTTGATGTTGTTGCTGTGAATAATCAAGGAAAACTTTATAGAAGAATTCCTGAACAATTAAAAATAAAACTTGAAGAGGCAATGGAATAATGCAAAGACTAAATAAATTTATCGCATCATCTGGTTTTTGTTCTCGAAGGAAAGCCGATGAATATATAGAAAATGGGGATGTTGTTGTTAATGGTAGGATTGTTAAAGAACTCGGATTTCAGGTTGGTCCTAAAGATAAAGTTTCCGTTGAGGGTAAATTGTTAAAGCCTTTAAAAATGGAATACTATCGTTTTTATAAACCTGCAGGTTATATTACAACATCAGAAGATGAAAAAGGTCGAAAAACTATTTATGATGTGATTCCACCAGAATTATCAAAGCTTAAACCAGTTGGTAGATTGGATAAAGATTCAACGGGTTTAATTATTATGACTAATGATGGTGAGTTGATAAATGAAATGACTCATCCTTCGATTAAGGTTCCAAAAATTTATTTAGTAAGTATTAATGGGAAACTTACACCAGAAGAAGGTGAGAAAATGTTCAACGGTATTGAAATTGAAACTGATACTGGCGAAAAGAAAATTGCTTATGCACAAGTTCTTCCTATTGAATTGTCAAATAAAGCTTCTACTTTACAGGTGACTTTGCATCAAGGTATAAATAGGCAAATACGTAAAATGTTTGCTAAGTTAGGTTATGAAGTAATTTCACTAAAGCGGGTTCAGCATGGAACTATTACATTGGAAGGCCTTAAAAAAGGACAAATTAAGGCTATGAAACCTAAACACGTAAAAGAATTAAAAGGTTATTTAGCTAAAATAAAAAAACAGGGGTAAGTATATTTTAAATGCTCAAAATAGCAATATCTGGAAATATAGCGTCTGGTAAATCTACAGTAGAAAAAATTATTGAAAAAAGTGGGTACAGAGTTTATGATACCGACAAGATTGCACATGTATTTTTAGAGAGTTCTGCTGAAGTTAAAAAGGTTTTTAATACAACAAATCGAAAAGAAATTTCAAAGGTTGTTTTTAATAATGAAGAAAAATTGAAACAATTAGAATCAATAATACATCCTCTAGTAAAAAATGAATTAGAAAATATTTTTAAAGGTTCTGAGAAAATTGTTTTCATTGCAGTTCCCCAACTCTTTGAGTCGGGATTTGATTCAATGTTTGATAAAATAATCTTTGTATCAGCCAATATTGATACTAGATTAAAAAGGCTTATGATGCGTAATGTTCTTTCCCGTGACGAGGCCTTAAAAAGAATAATGGCTCAAGATGATGAGATTGAGAAAATTAAAAAATCTGACTATGTGATTATAAATAATGGGGATTTTTTAGAACTAGAAAAACAAGTTAAAAATATTTTAGACAAATTAATACTTGTCGGATAGTTTCATTGCTTTATAAATTTCATAAATACTTAGTATAAAGAAAATGCTAAATAATACTAAATAAGAATTATTGTTATAAACTAATGTGTTTCCAATTCTTGTAGGTTCAAAAATGTTGAGTACATATCCTGTGATAGAGCCAAGGAATCCTACAACCATAAAGAAGCCAAAATTTAGAATACTTACTGCCGTTCCAGAAGTCATTCTTGTGTTGGTCATATGTAGAACCGGAACAAGAAGTGATGATAAACTTGCGTTGCCAGCAAGTACGCAGAATATTATAGGGATTAATATTGACTTTATATTTAAAGCTATAAGAATACAAATTGTTAATAGTGATAAAAAAGTTATAATAGAAGCTCCTTTTAAAAATTTAACTCTATTATTACGACACATTTTGCATACTGTAGCATTTATAATGTTAAATACAGCAGCGACAATGGCCATAATAGAAAGAACTGTTGCGGCTTTGCCAGATGTCATAGAACAAAAGTCTTCTAAAAACTTTTTGCCAATAACTGTTTGAATTACATATGAAATGCCAAAATTACAACAAGCAAAACTGAATAGATTCCTATTGTGTTTTTTATGAAGAACTAAGCGGAAAGGAAGGGTTCTTAATTTAACGCTTCTATTTATCTTTTGTAATTGTATCTTATGGAGAATTATTAAGTATGCAATAACAGAAATTATAACAATCCCGGCAATAATTAAAAGAATTTCTCTCCAAGTGAT
The DNA here is from genome assembly GCA_045651505.1 of Candidatus Gastranaerophilaceae bacterium. Lineage (GTDB taxonomy): Bacteria > Cyanobacteriota > Vampirovibrionia > Gastranaerophilales > Gastranaerophilaceae > CAG-196. Next base: position 8,758 of record JAZRSL010000003.1, read on the forward strand.
GTATTTCATTGCGAGGACAAAAGGGGCATTTGCAGCAATACCACCAGCATAGCCAATAAAAAGCATAACAGATAATGCTATTCCAAAATCTTTTTCTGAAAATAAATTACCAAGTTCTCTTATTAAGCTCAAGTAAAACATACTTCCACCAAGCCCTAAAAGAGCTCTGGAGAAATATAAAACAGCTAGGTTTGAGCTTAGAGGAAAAATTAAGCATCCAAGTGACATAATTATTCCACCAACAAGCATAACTCTATATCCACCGTATCTATCTACGAAAATTCCATTCAATAATTGTGTAAATGCGTATATATACATGAAAATCGCCCCAAAGGCAGTTATTTGTGGTGCTCCAACAGATAATTCTTGCTCTAGAATATCAAATATAGCTCCTGGAACAGCTATTCGTTGAAAGTTTGCAACAAAATAAAATAGAACGCCCAATATTATTAAGCTAATCTGTAATACAAACCCCTTGTTTTTCATAACCTCTTCCTATTTATAATGCTAGCTTAGCGCTAATTTAACTGCATGTCAATCTGGTAATATCATATTAAAAATTTTTATTAAAGCGAGTCATCTGTTAAGTGTGAAGCTATTAGTAAAAATCAAGTTTGTAGTTATTATTAAGCGTTTTAGTAGAAATTATTTTATTCGGAAGTTTTTATTAAAGCGTACAGAGGATTACGTGCGTAGCACAAAAAAAACGGAATTCGCATATACAGAATTCCGATGATTGTCGAGAATGGATTCGCTTTCGCGTTTCTTCTATTCTCTACTCATAATGTTCTCGTGTTTTTTCTTTTTCTTTTTCTCTTTAACCTATTCTCCTCGTCTCCTCGTGACCCCTATTACTCCAATAGCTCAAGCTATAAGCATAGTGAGAATTCTATAGAATATAGCTTGAAGGAGAACCCCAATCTTGCTAATCTAGTAGCGCCTCAAGAATCTTAGCGTTTCTTTCTGCCAAACCGCTGTTTCTAACTTGATTTCTTGTAATGTAGCTTCTAAGAGCCTCTCTGATTAGTTCTGAACGAGATCTGCTTTCCATATCAGCTACTTCGTCAATTTTACCTAAAAAACTTTCAGGCATTGAAATTAATACTCTTGCCATTTTAGTACTCCTCTATATCTTCTATTTCTTTTTTGAATCCTATGTATATATAAAGTATTTTAAAAACAAATAATTGCTTTTTTTGATTTAAAATGTTAAGAATTTGTTACAAATAGTCTTAAACAAACTCTAATAGGGGTTTGCAGATATCTTTCCTATAATAAAGTCCGTTGAAATTGATGTTTTTAATTTCGTCATAAGCTTTTTGTGTAGAACTTGAGGTTGTTCTTCCTGCAGAAGTTAAGACTAAAACTGGACCACTTTGAGCTTCAAACTCGAGATATTTGTTTTTAGTGGTTGTTGGGTGATATGATATTAAAGTATCTTCATCAAGGCTTTCAATGCCATGTATAGTATTTTGGTTGTTTTCTTTATTTCTACAAATAAGTGTAATTGAAGTGTAAGATATATCTTTTTGGGATATATAATCTATTTCATCACTAAAAGAGCCTAAAATACAAGATTCAAAAAGTTTGTATAAGTCACAATCTATTGAGTCAAGTATAGCGTCTGCATCAGTATTTTGAAAGAAGTTGTCTAGGCCTAGAATTTGTAGATTTCCATCTTCTGATAGGATTCCATTAACTCCAATAATGCCGATATAAGGATTGCCATCTCTTTCTAGGTGTTCAATTAGAGGATAAATAACGTTGTCCATTAAAAAATACTCATTATCATTAGATAATTTATAATTAGGAACGCAAGCTCCCATTCCAGAAGTCAGTTGTCCTCCTTCACCTTCTAAAGAATGTCTATAACTTATTGAAGATGTTATAGGTAGTGCTCTATAACCATCAGTAATAGCATAAAAGTTAAATGGAGTTCCCCAACAATAATCTTCAATAATAACTTTTTGATTTTTTATTGCAAAATACGAATCAATTATTGGTTTTGCAGTAGTTAATGAAGTTGTTATGACTGCACTAGAAGTCTCATTGGTTTTTAAAACAAATGGGGTTTTTATGTTTTTAATATAATCTAGTACCATGTTTTGTTTTTCAAAAATACCAAATTTAGGTGTTGGGATTCTTAATTTATAAAGTAATTTTTTTGCAAAAGCTTTATCATATATAACTCTGCAAACTTCTTTTGTTGATGAAAAAATCGCTTGTTCATTTTTATTGAAAATTTCAGTGATTTCAGAATTAATAGCCTTTTGTGAAACAGGTATTGTCATATCAATCCCATTTTCTAAAACGAATTCTAATAGCTCTGAAACAGAATCTTCTCTGATATCAAGACAAGTAGCAAACTCTTTAATAGTATCGTTACCAGGAGCAACATAAATATCATTAGATTCTGAAAGTTTTTTTGCTAGAGCGTATGTACCAGCACTATTACCGATAATTAAAATCTTCTTATTCATAGTAATTAGTATAACACGAGCTTTGAATATGGTAAACAATTAATATTATGCTTTATATAAATTTTTTGGTGTTTGTTGTACAATCTGAATATAAATATTTGGAGAGTAAAAAAAATGAAGACACAATTAGAAAACATTTATACTTCGGCAAAAGCTGATATTGATAAAGCTTTAACCATAAGTGATATTGAAGAAATAAGATTAAAATACTTAAGCCGTAAAGGTGAGTTTAATTCTATAAAAAAGGGACTAAAAGATTTATCAGAGGATGAAAAGAGAACCGTAGGAGCTTTTGCTAACCAAATAACTGAAGATTTGGAATCTCAATTAAAAGCTAAATATGATGTTTTTTATCGTAAAGAAATGGATGAGAAACTTCAAAAAGATAGAATTGATATAACTTTAACAGGAAAATCAATTCCTATTGGAAAAATACATCCACTAACTCAAACTACTAATGAAATTGTTAAAATTTTCCAAAATTTAGGGTTTTCTGTTGTAGATTCAAGTTTATCTCCAGAGGTTGAGACTGAGTATTACAACTTTGATATGTTAAATGTTCCAAAAGATCACCCTGCGAGAGACGTGCAAGATACTTTTTATGCAAGTATAGCTTCAAATGCTGTTTTAAGAAGCCAAACTTCAGGAGCTCAAATTCATGTTATGGAAAACCAAAAACCGCCGATTAAGGTTATTGCTCCAGGTAGAGTGTACCGTAATGAGAACGTAAATGCTCGTAAAAACAACTTTTTCCACCAAATAGAAGGTTTATATGTAGATAAAAATATAACTTTTGGTGACTTGAAAGGTGTTTTGAATGAGTTTATTAGAATGTACTTTGGAACATCTCGCCCAACTCGCTTTAGAAGTAGCTTTTTCCCATTTACAGAACCTTCTGCAGAAGTTGATGTTCAATGTATTATGTGCCAAGGAAAAGGATGTAGAACTTGTAGTGGTACAGGTTGGTTAGAAGTTCTTGGCTGTGGTATGGTTGACGTAAATGTTTTACGTGGAGTAGGTATTGATCCTGACGTGTACTCTGGTTTTGCGTTTGGTATGGGTGTAGAAAGATTATCGATGTTAAAATATGCAATTGATGATATAAGATTATTCTTTAATAATGATAAACGCTTTTTAGAACAATTTAAATAAAATCTTTTAAATATTAACAAATAAAAAAACACCCAAGATTTTAATCTTGGGTGTTTTATCTTATTTAGAATTAAGCATCTAATTTAGCTTTATCTTCTTCTGTTACACCTTTAATTGTTAGGTTAACTCTGCCTTTGTCATCGATTTTGATTACCTTAACGATAACTTCGTCGCCGATATTTACGTGAGGTTCAATTGTCTCGATTCTTTCTTGGCAGATTTGAGAAATGTGAACCATACCATCTTTGCCACCGCCTAATTCAACGAAAGCTCCGATAGGGATGATTCTTACAACTTTTCCTTTAATAACCATACCAACTTCAGGTTTGAATGTTAAGTCGCTAATCATTTTTCTGGCAATTTTAGCACCTTCTTGGTCATTAGAAGTAATTGTAACAACCCCTGTATCTTGAATATCGATTTCAGCACCAGATGCTTCGATAATTGCTCTAATTTGTTTACCACCAGGTCCGATAACTGTTCCAATATCTTCTGTAGGAATAGTCATTGTAGTAATGCTTGGCGCAAATGGTGAAAGTTCTTTAGCTGGTTCAGTAATAGCTTTTCTCATTTCACCTAAGATATGTAATCTGCCTTCTTTAGCTTGTGCCAAAGCTCTTCTAAGTGTTTCATTAGCAATACCTTTAGCTTTCATATCCATTTGAAGAGCAGTGATACCGTCGTCATTACCTGTAACTTTAAAGTCCATATCACCAAGGAAGTCTTCAATACCTTGGATGTCAGTTAGTACAACAGGTTCTTTATCTGGCTCAGTAATCATACCCATTGCAACACCACCAATCATACATTTAACAGGAACACCCGCGTTCATTAATGCCATTGATGAACCACAAGTTGAACCCATTGATGTTGAACCGTTTGATTCAAGAACATCAGATGTCACACGAATTGTATAACCAAACTCTTCTTGGCTAGGAAGGGCAGGAATATTAGCTCTTTCTGCTAAGTTGCCGTGACCAACTTCACGTCTTCCTGGGCCTCTTAGAGGTTTTACTTCACCAACTGAGAAACCTGGGAATATGTATTTATGCATATAAGTTTTTTCAGTTTCTGGATCAACTCCATCTAGCTCTTGTTTCATACCAGGTCCAGCAAGAGTTGCAACTGAAAGAATTTGAGTTTGTCCACGAGTGAACACAGCTGAGCCGTGAGCTCTTGGAATAACGCCAACTTCACACCAGATAGGACGAACTTCGTTTGGCTTACGTCCATCAGCACGAACACCTTCATCAGTAATCATTGCACGCATAACTTTCTTTTCAGCAGCTTTGAATTCTTCTGCAACAAAGTCAATACCTGTTTCTTCAATGATTTGATGAATATAGTGATCTTCAGGAAGAGCTTCAACTCTTTCTTTAACAAGTTTTTTAGCTTCTTCAAGTTTTTCTTGTCTGTATTTTCTATCGAAGTTGTGGTATGCATCGTGAATCATAGCTCCAGCAACTTCATCTATAATATTTTTCAATTCAGTTGTATCGTATGGGTTAACGAATTCTTCTCTTTCAACACCACAAGCTTTTGCAAATTCTAATTGAGCTTCGCATTGTTTTGCGATTTCTACTTGAGCGAATTCAACAGCTTCCATAATATCGTCTTCTGTAACAAATTTACAGCCAGCTTCAACCATAATTACGCTATCGTGTGTACCAGCTACAACGATATCTAAATCTGATTTATCAGCTTGTTGGTGAGTTGGGTTAGCAACTAATTGTCCATCAACTTTTGAAACTCTAACCGCACCAATAGGGCCTTCAAAAGGAGCTCCAGAAAGCATTAATGCAGTTGATGCACCTAACATCGCTAATGTATCAGGTTGGTTTTGTTGGTCATAGCTGAATAATTGAGCGACGATTTGAATATCGTTTCTATATCCTTTAGGGAACAAAGGTCTTATAGGTCTGTCGATTAAACGAGAAACCAAGATTGCCTTGTCACTAGCTTTACCTTCAGAACGGTTATAACCACCTGGGATTCTACCGATTGAAGACATTCTTTCTTCATAATCAATTAGAAGAGGGAAGAAATCAATCCCTACTCTAGGTTCTTTTGAAACTACGCAGTGAACAAATAGCATTGTATCACCGCATCTTACTGTAACACTACCATTAGTTGACTGTGCATACTTACCAGTCTCGATTGTAACGGTTTTTCCGCCAATCTCAATTTGAAAACTTTTTGTTTCCGGTACCATTTTTCCTTCTTTCTTCCGGCTACTCGAAAGCCGGACGCTTCCATTAATTTTACTTATTTTCGTAATTAATTATACTATAAAAAACAAATAATAACAAAAAACTCGCTGTTGAGCGAGTTTTTTTGTTTATTGATATAAAACTTTCAAATTATTTTCAAAAATGTGTCCTGCACAGTAGCTATAATCTGTTGGAGTAGAATCTGCTGGGCAGTGTTTTTGCCAATAATCTTTTCCACCGATTTGTGAATCAGCACTTTCATTCCAGTTTGCAGCACCTTTTGGTCTTAAAGAGCCGTCATTCCACCAAGAGAATGTGAACCAATCTTTACCATATCTATTAGGATTGTTATTTGGTCCATTAATATCAATGAGAACTGTTCCTATTTTTTGTTTGTAAGCCGGATCTGATGAATTGGTAGGTGCTGCGCTAGGATAAGCAATTGTAAATGAAATTCCGTCCTTTGTCATTATTTGACCTGTTCCTAGGCTTGTGAACTTAAGATATATGCCCAGTTCGTCTAGATATCTATAAACGGTTCCGAATTCATCTAATTTATCAGTTAATCTTTCAATTCCATTGTTGGTTAATAATGTTTGGTTAGCTTGTTCGAAATTAGAGACAGCTTTTGCTAGTTTTGGGCCAATTTGTGCAATATTTCCAACTTTACCTATTGTATTAGGTATTGTTAATGTTGCAATAACTCCGATAATCCCAAGAGTTATTAAAGTTTCAGCAAGTGTTAAACCAAACTTTTTCATAAAGACCTCTCTAAAAAAATATGCTACTATTTAATAGTAGCATATTTTTTTATCACTGTAAATCTATATATTCTTATTGCATTGGTTTAATATCTAGAGACTCAAGTGTTTTAGATGCTTCGTTTAATTCTGCCATTCCAGGAGGTGTAAGTGTTTTTCTAGCAATCATAGAACCTCCCATAAGACCAACTAACGCACCAGGGATAGCTGCAAGAGCTTGTTTCCAAACTTTTGCGTTACGAGTTAAGTAGATAGGGATTGCTGCACCAACAAGAGTGCTGATGCCTAGGGTCCATGAAGCTCTTTTTTTCTTTTTTTCCAGTTTCTCAGGTGTGGCTTCTGCTGCGAAAGCTTGGATTTTTGGTGCTGCTTCCATAATTTTTTGATAAGTTTTTTCAAATTTATCACAATCGTTTTCAGCTACGCTTAATCTTCCTGCAACTTTGCCAGTGCCGTCGTTTACCTGATAAACCCCTCTGCCATCTTGAGTAGTGCCGACTCTATTAATAGAGCCATAAAGATTTTGACCTTGATTAGTTACATTTTGAACCATAATAGTACTCCTTCACACTATACTACTAATATAAAAACATTTTTTTAGAAAAAATTGCTTAAATGTTAACTTTTATTAAAATAAAAAAATAATATTAGAATTATTATAAATACTTGAAATTCTTAAAAAAAGTGCTATACTGAATATATAAAGTAGCGATGTAACGAGAAAAATAGAATAAAACGGTTTACCCCCGTTATCGTAAGGCTTTTTGGCGCCACTAAATTTCC
>JAZRSL010000004.1:0-143614 GCA_045651505.1 Candidatus Gastranaerophilaceae bacterium
AAAAGTTATGTCCATCTCTTACCAATCTCTTGATAAGATGCTCGACTTTTTGTGTTGTCCTATCATTGCTTTTTGAATTAACAAGTTTTTTACTTAGGTTTCTAAGTTTCTCGTCTTCAACTATTCTGTTTTCAAGGTTCAGTTCTTATAGAATCTCCAGCGAACGCCTTAGCGTTCCTGGAATCTATAAATAATTTGCTATTTATTCGGTTTCAAATCGGATACACCATCTTGCACATTCTTGCGATTACTCTACTCGTCGCTCAGACCCTTGGTCAACTGTACAGATTGTCTTAGCAATTCCGACATCCTCCATATTACCAAGTCAAGATTTAATGTCAACTACTTTTTTTAAATTAATTTTACAAAACTTAAAAATTAATAAAAAAGGCTATTAATAATAGCCTTTAGAAAAGTTAGTGTAGAAGTTTTATCATATAAATTGGAAAATACCTTATTAATAAATTTGACTTTATTAAGCAGCCATACCCATTAAATAGTCCATACAGAAATCCATTACAGCTGGAGCTAATTCTTCGCCAAATTCTTGAACAATCACACCATATATAACCTCAAAATTTTCCATATAACTAGAAATTCTTTCTTGGGTAGCGGCATCAACTTCACCGACTTTTGTTGTTTCTGCTGGTGCGATAAAGAAATTATTTGCTGCCATAAATTCCATAACTTTTGAAGGATCTACTTGAGTTTCTTCATAGTTCTGAACTAGAGCTTGCGCTACTTCATTATTTGATTCTTCTTTTCTTTGTGGTACATATCCACCTACACCGTAGTTGTTACCGCCAAAAATTCTTCCAATACCGTCAGTCATTTTCCAATACTCCTTTTTTCATTTTTCCTTTGTGTCATGTATTACGGCATATTTTTTTAAAACTTTAGAGTTTTTAAGCAAACTGTTACAATTCGTTACAATAAGAAGGTGAAACATAGTTATAGTGGAATTTGTTGTTTCTTAATACTTCACCCAAATCCTTACCTTGAGTAGGTATAAATATATTATTACTTGCAAATATATTTTTAGGATAATATTATATAGGAGGTCGAAATAATACATTACTTTTCAAGTTTGGAATCTTGAAGGAAAGAGGTCTATAATGAAAAACGAATTACATCCAGATTACAAAAAAACAGTTATCAAATGTGTTTGTGGTAACGAAATTGAAACAGGCTCTGTTGTAGAAAACATCACAGTTGAAATTTGTTCAAACTGTCACCCATTCTACACTGGTCAACAAAAAATTCTTGACTCTGAAGGTAGAGTTGAAAGATTTAACAAACGTTACGGAAACAAATAGTTTGTATTACAAGGATATAAAAAGCTCTTCAGTCGAAGAGCTTTTTTGTTTGTAAATATTTGACTTTTCTAGAAAAATCATTAAACTTATTTATATAAATACTAAGTAAAATCCCAAGGAGAGTTAATATGAGCAAAAGATTAGATGGTACATCAATGTTTACAGGCATCAACGCTGGATTAACAAATGCTTTTGCACAACTTACAAATCAATATAGCGACGGTGTTACAGTAGAAAATTTAAATAAGGCTTTGACAAATTCAAATTTTATAAATGGAGCTTATGCAAACGGAACTTTTGCTTCATATTTGACAAACAATTTTTCTGCTGTTGATACTGATGCAAATGGAACAATTTCAGCAAACGAAATCCAAGATTTAATGTCTAAGATGGCAACACAAGGGCTTACAAGAGAGCAAATAATGTCCATTGGAGCTTCTTCTGGTCTAAGCTCGTCATTGCAAGAAACAGTTTTAAGCCATTTTAACGAAATTGACAAAAACAAAGATGGAAAAGTCACTAATCAAGAAATTCAAGCATTCGGCGTTGAATCAGATTTAGAAAACCAGAAAAAAGCTGATAGAAAAAGAATCGTCAACAATATGTCAATGTTTTATGATGTAGATTCTACAAGTGATTCAAGTTTACTTGATTATAGATATTTAGACAATGAAGCGTAGAAAGTTAGTAAAGGGAAAAGGATAAAAGAGGCGAAAGTTTCACTTTCGCCTCTTTTAGTTTCTAATCTTTTTCTCCACTTGGATGTTTAGTTAGAACACTAATTATACTCAAACCTATCATTATTAAGATTAAAACTGCAATATAAATAAAATAGTGTTTAAACACTCCTGAAAAGTATGTTGCAATAGCTCCACCAACAATAGCTACAGAAGTCAATATTGCGACAGTTTTTTTCTGTGAAAATCCTGCTTTAAGAAGCTTATGATGTATATGTTCCGCATCGGCAACAAAAGGCGATGAACCTTTCATTATTCTACGCAAACTAGAATATGTTATATCCATAATTGGCACTGCTAGAACTAAAAACGGCAACAAGATTGCTAAAGTTGCACCTTTCATAACCCCGGCAATTGAAAGCGTTGCAAGTAAGAAACCTGAAAATAAAGCGCCAGAATCACCCATAAAAATTTTGGCAGGATTAAAGTTAAATGTTAAAAATGCCAACATTGAACCTGCTAAAATAAAAGCAATTAATGCGGTGATTGGTTGAGCTGGCGTCATTGCAACAGCAACTAGTGCTAAAGCGATAGAATTAACCGTGATTACTGAACCCGCGAGACCATCTACACCATCGATAAAATTAACAGCATTAGTAACCCCAACAATCCAAAGTACAGTAATAGGATAAGATAAGATACCTAGGTTAATTGCACTGCCAAAAGGATTGAACAATGTATCAATCTTAACACCTAAAAGATATACAATCGTTGCTATAGAAAGCTGTACAACAAGTTTAAATTTTGCATTTAAATTATAAATATCATCAATTAAACCTAATAAAAACATCAAAGAACCGCCCAAAAGGATTCCTGACAAAAGACTACCATATGGATAATAGCTTAACATAACTAAAAATAAAAAAGTTAGCATTGTACTTAACCAAATAGCAACCCCACCTAATCTAGATATTGGAGCTTTATGTATTTTTCTTTCATTAGGCAAATCCACCAACCCCTCTTTTTGTGAAAAATCTATTACAAAAGGTACGATAAAAACACCTAATAAATATGAAATAAATGCACCTATTACATGTGCTTGTGTTAATTTAATTATCATATATTACCTCTATTTATAAAGCGGATGTGCTTTACAAAGTTTCAAAGAATCAGCTCTTAACTGTTCTAAAACAGATTCGTTTTCAGAATTTTTGATAGCTTCAGCTATAATTCTAGCAACCTCTTTCATGTCATCTTCCTTGAAGCCTCTTGTTGTCATTGCTGGAGTTCCTAATCTAATACCACTAGTAACAAACGGACTTTGAGGATCATTTGGAACAGTATTCTTGTTAGCAGTGATTCCAACTTTTTCTAGAACATTCGCCATATCTTTACCGGTTTTTCCAGTTTTTCTCAAGTCCACAATCATTAAGTGATTTTCAGTCATTCCACCTAAAATATCTACGCCTCTATCCATAAGCCCTTGCGCTAATGCTTTAGCATTTTTAACAACTTGTTCTGCATAAGATTTAAATTCAGGCTGCATCGCTTCTTTAAGTGCAACAGCTTTACCTGCAATGATATGTTCTAGAGGTCCGCCCTGAACACCAGGGAAGACTGCCTTATCTACGGCAAGGGCTAAATCTTCATCACACATAATGATACCGCCACGAGGGCCTCTTAATGTTTTATGTGTTGTAGTAGTTACAAAATGAGCATAGCCAGCTGGAGATGGGTGTTGTCCACCAGCAATTAAACCTGCAATATGCGCAATATCAGCAAGCAAATACGCACCAACTTCGTCTGCTATTTCTCTAAACTTTTTAAAATCAATTACTTTTGAATATGCAGAAGCACCACAAATAATTAATTTTGGTCTGTGTTCAAGTGCCATTCTGCGAACATCTTCATAATCAATATTACCTTCAGCATCAACTCCGTAGCTTTTTACATCAAAGAATAATCCTGAAAAATTAACAGGAGATCCGTGTGATAGGTGACCACCGTTTGATAAATCCATACCTAAAACTTTATCTCCGGCTTTTAATACTGACATGAATACTGCCATATTTGCTTGAGCGCCGGAATGAGGCTGAACATTCGCGTGTGCCATCCCAAAAATTTCACAAGCACGTTTTTGTGCTAATTCTTCAATCTTATCTACAACTTCACAACCATTATAATAACGTTTGTGAGGCTTTCCTTCTGCATATTTATTAGTTAATATTGTTCCACATGCAGCTATAACAGCTTCTGACGTAAAATTCTCTGAAGCAATAAGCTCAATCGTGTTCTGTTGTCTGTCTAGCTCATCTTCAATATATTTAGCTACATCAGAGTCAATTAACCTAATTTTTTCTAATTCCATATCTCTCTCCTCCTAATTTTGTTATTATTATAGCAGAAATTTAAAGGCATGGATATCTAATCTTATTTTTAAGATATTTTTAAATAAGCTTTAAATATTTTATTAGAAATAGTATCGTCAAAAGCCTCTTGAACTTTTTCTATCGGATAAACTGTTGTTAAGTCTTTTACATCAACTTTTCTTGAAGTAATTAAATTAAAAGAATCTTCTAAATCTTTTGGAGATGGTGAATAGCTTCCCATGACTGTAAGTTCTTTATAATAAATTTCATTATTGGCATAACCGTAATTTTGAGGAGTACTAGAGAAAACAAGGATCTTTCCACCCTTTTTAATAGCTTTAAGCGCTACCTCAATAGCTTTATCAGAGCCAGAGGTCATGAAAACAGCATCAACACCAAAACCTTGCGTTTTCTCTTTAATACTTAATTCAAATGTTACCAAATCTTTTGAATTAAAAGATTTGATTCCTTTAGATTTTGCTAAAGCTATTCTTTCATCTAAAATATCACAAGCGAATACTTCAAATCCCATTGCTTGAATAGCTTGCGCCATAATTAATCCAATAGAACCTAGACCAACGACTAGGACTTTATCTCCTTGTAATAAATTACACCTTTTTATCGCACGAACACAACAACCCAAAGGCTCATAAAAAGAAATTTCTTCATCAGTAATATTACTAGGAACTAAGTACGCTACATTTTTTAAGTGTTCTTCTGATAGATATACTTTTTCACTAAACCCACCCGGTAATATATTAGTTGCTTTAAAGTGTTCGCACATTGAATAATTTCCGTGTTTACAATATGTACAATTAAAACAAGGAATATGATGCGATGATACGATTTTATCTCCAACCTTAAATTTAGTATCTGAATTAATTTCTTCAACTTCTGCAACTATTTCATGACCTAAAACAGCACCGTCTTTTACTAAATTGTGCTTAAATTTGACAATATCAGAGCCACAAAGTCCACAGCCTAAAACTTTAACAATAGCACCTTTATGACCATATAGCTTTAAATCATCTACTTCTTTTATAACTATTTTCTCACCACTTACTTGCGCTGTTTTCATTACTTCCTCTTTATATTTATTATCTATAGTATTCTGGATTAATCTTTGCAAATTTAGTGTTTGCATAAAAATATTTTAAAATTTGATATGCGTTATAACCTTTTTTGGCCAAATTATTAGCACCATACTGACTCATACCAACGCCATGACCATTCTTTTTAATTCCATCATCAAAAGACGGGACGGCTTTAATATAAGCCAAATCTTTCGTCCACACTTCTGAAGCATCCTTAGTATGTCCACCAGCTGAAGCTGAGTAATATGCTGGTATTATTTTCCCATCGTGAATTAATACAATCCCTTCAGTTTCAGCAACAGCTTCATTCGTATGAATAGTTTCTGCTGTAGCTCCTCCATAAGCTTGGTCTTCTGGAGTATCATTTAAATCATAGCCTAATTTGGCACGTTTACCGAGATTCGCAATCGCATAACTTCTAGCAGCTATTGCTTGAGCCTTATGGGCTTCATGTTCCCACCCAGAAGGCATTTCTGATGGAACAACACCTTGTATATATAATTCTATAGGTAAATCATTTACAACGGTTAGCCCCTTACCATCAGCAACAACTTTAAAGTAACCTCTATACCATTTTCTTTTTGCACTTATAAACCCATCTTCTTGAGGTTTTACAACAATCTTATCAGTATTGAAATTTATATACTGTCCGTCAACCCTTATTGAAATATTATTTCTGCTAGCTTTAAACTCATAACCTTTCATTTTAGACATTACAAAAAGAAGTTTGTTAGTATTACAGTCAATAACTTCAGCTTGAGTTGAAGAACCTATATAAGTTCGGCTCACATCAGTTTCAAGCCCTATTTTTATAGCAAAAACAGGCTGTATAAAAAATATAAAAAAGATTATTAAAAAAAGTACTTTCCTCATCCCTGAAAAACATTATACAACATAAAAATAAACTTTCAGCTCAATTGCAAAAAATATTATACCTAACAAGACAATTTCAATAAAAATTTCAAACTTATAAAATAATTTTGTTACACAGATAAGGAGGATTTATGGCAAGCATATACACAGCACCAGTTTATAAGATGAAAGAATTAAATAATATTTTTATTGAACTTACTGCCAAAAGCTGTAATCATAAATGCCAAAGTTGTTACATCAGATTTGAACAAGCTGGTTATAACCCAAAGCCAATTAAGGATTTCATACATATAGATAAAATCAAAGAAGCTCTTAGCCAAACTAAAAACGAAATTTTACATTGCATTTATTTGACTGGAGCAGAGCCAATGATGCACCCAGACTTCAACTCGATATTAAGATTATGCTTAAAAAGATGTAATGTTTGTATTTGTACAAATGGAAGTTTTTTAAACGAAAAGAAAATTCGTTTCTTAAATAAAGTAGAAAATGAAAGCAATAATCAAATATTTTTTAAACTTTCACTTACACATTTTGATGAAATTGAAAATGACAAATCAAAATACAGAGGAAACTATAGACAAACTATTTTTTCACTAAAAACTCTATGCAGATATAATTTCAACTCCGTATTAACAATACAAAATTATTATAATCTTGATAAAAACTTAATAAACGAAATGTTTTCAAAAATTTTTATCGAAAATGAAATTCAAAACACGGAAATTCAAATCATTTCTTCATATCCAAATTTTTCAGAAGAAAACCTAACCCAAAAAGCGACTAAAACAGACTGTATGCATAGTAGAACATTGACATCTAAAGGTATTTATTCTTGCCCATTCTTATCCAGTGATTATAGAGGAAGAGTAGGATCAACTTTTGAAAATTATTCAAAAACCATTACTGCAGAAAGCGATTTTTGTGCAACTTGTTCAAATAACAACAATTATATTTTTACAATCCAATAATTTATTCTACATTTGCTAATATTAATGCAGCAATTGGTATTATATATCTCATATATAATATGGCTCCTACGCTACAATGGGTGCAAAGTTAGTAAACAATTGTAACATTATTCAGATTAACTAATACTTAAGAATTATTTTTTTGTTAAGATTATGTTATAAATAATAATGTAAAAATATATATCCGTAAAATGAATGGAGGCAAAAATGTCAGTAGGACAATTCGTATTTATGTTACACAGTCACTTGCCATATTATAGAAAAGCAGGTATGTGGCCATTCGGAGAAGAGAACCTTTACGAATGTATGGCTGAAACCTACGTTCCTCTATTAAATGCTATTTCTGAGTTATACGAAGAAGGAATAAAAGCAAAGTTAACAGTCGGTATTACCCCGATTCTTGCTGAGCAGTTAGCAGATGAACATTTACAACACGGTTTTGTTGAGTATATTGATTCAAGAATTAAAGCTGTTTCTGAAGATCTTGAAAGATATCCAGATCCAAAAGTTGCTCATTCTCAGCATTTAAAATATTTAGCAAAATATTATTTTGATTTATGGAATAAAATGAGAGATGATTTCGTAAAGAAATACGAAATGGACTTGATTAAATATTTCAAAAAATATCAAGATTTAGGTTGTATTGAAATCACAACTTCTGGAGCAACTCACGGATTTTCTCCATTACTTGCAACTGATAGCAACTTGAATGCACAATTCAAAATTGGTCAAGATACAACTAAAAGATTGTTTGGTAAAAAAGCGATGGGAACTTGGCTTCCTGAATGTGCTTACCGTCAAGGCTATGAATACGTAGGTAAAGATGGTAAAAAACATTGGAGACCTGCTATCGAAGTTACCCTTCAAAACAATGATATTCATTATTTCTTTACTGAATCACACGTTATCGAAGGTGGAAACTCAATCGGTAATAGACGTGTTATTGGTATGTATGGAAATATTGAATACATTCCACTTCCAGAAAGACCTGCAACAGGTTATGATACTTATTCAGCTTACTGGTTACCTGACGCACAGGTTGCGGTTATGGGACGTAACGACAGAGCTGGTTACCAAGTTTGGTCAGCAGCTGATGGATATCCTGGAGACGGATGCTTTAGAGAATTCCACAAAAAAGACGATAAATCAGGAATGCACTATTGGAGAATAACATCACCTACAACAGATTTAGGTGACAAAATGTTATACGATCCAGTGTTAGCTATGAATAAGATCAATGAAAACTCTGATCACTACACAACAATGATTTACCATTTATTAAATGATTATAAAAAAGCTAAAAATAAAGATGGCTTAGTAATGGTTTCATTTGATACTGAATTATTCGGTCACTGGTGGTTTGAAGGTGTTGAATTTATTAAACAAGTTGTTAAAAAATTCAATGACTATCTACCAGAAGTAGAAAGACTAACTGCTGGTGAATACGTAACAAAATATCCTCCAAAAGAAGCTATCCAAATCCCTGAATCTTCTTGGGGACAAGGCGGACACTTCTACGTATGGATGAACCACTTAACAGAATGGATGTGGCCAATTATTCACTCATGCGAAAAACGTATGAGCGCAATTACTGATGCACATGCAGAAAAACCTGAAGATGGATTACTATTAAGAGCATTAAACCAATTAGCTCGTGAAAACTTATTACTTCAATCTTCAGATTGGCCATTCTTGATTACAACTTGGCAGGCAAAAGATTATGCTACAGATAGATTCAACGAACACGTTGACAGATTTAGCTTAATTGCTGATATGATTGAAGCTGGTTCTATTGACGAAGCTAAGCTTTCTGAAATTGAATCAATCGATAACTGCTTCCCTGAAATTGATTATAGAGTTTATCAGTCAATTACAGAAGGCGTTATTCCTCAACAAGAAAAGAAATTAGCACCATTATATAAATAATAGGATTGAAACAAATATAAAAGGGGCGGATTTTTAACAAAATCCGCCGCTTTTATATTTACAAAGTTACTTCAAGGATGATGTAAAAGTATCACCTTCATGTCTCACCAATTCTAAACTTTCATTTGAATCTTTCTTTTCAAAAACATCCTCACCAGTTTTATTAACTGCTTTAATATATTCTTTTGCTTCTTTTTTAGTCTCAAAGTAACGAATCACTCCAGCACCACCAATATTACCTTTGGCGTTAGTATCTTTCACATTAACACGATACTTCCCAGTTTGAGAATCAACTCCCATTGCAATAGCCTTTACTGTCATGAAACACTCCTTACATTTTTACTTTTAAAATTTAAAATACATCTATATCAAAACAGTTTTTATCCTTTTTTTGCCAATATACCCTTAAAAAATTAACAAAACTTAAAACAAAGCGGCATACAATATATACCGCTTTGTTTTTTTACTAATTTCAAATTTTTCTATACTGCGTAAACAGAAACTTGTTTTCTATCACGTCTGTGTGATTCAAATTTCACTTGACCATCAATAAGAGCAAATAAAGTATCATCAGAACCAATACCAACATTGTTTCCTGGGTGAACTTTAGTTCCTCTTTGGCGAACCAAGATATTACCAGCTTTTACGATTTCTCCACCAAACTTTTTAACGCCTAAACGCTTCGCTTCTGAATCGCGGCCGTTACGGGTGGAACCCATACCTTTCTTATGTGCCATTTTTATTCTCCTTTTTTTTATAACATTTGGTCGGTTGACATCGGTATAATTACCTACTTATATTACTTTTTTACAAGTCAACCTCTGCCGTTTCCACACCACATTGGGAGGGTGCGGAGTCATTAAACTATGCTTCTGCTGTTTCTGTAGTTTCTGCTTTCTTTGCAGCTGTTGTTCTGATTTTATTAATCATAACTCTAGCAAAACCTTGTCTATGACCATATTTTCTTCTGTAACCTTTTTTAGGTCTTTGTTTGTAAACGATAATTTTCTTAGCACGGTCTGTTTTAATTACAGTACCTTCAACAGTTGCTTTTTCAACATAAGGTTGACCAACTTTTGATTTTTTACCGTTAACGATCATAACAACTTTATCGAATACAACTTTTGCATCAGCTTCTTCGCCTAGCAATTCAACGTCTACATAACGTCCTTCTTCAACTTGGTATTGTTTACCACCAGTTTCGACTATAGCGTACATAGTTAATTTCCTTTCTTTTTTGAGGAACCGTAACCGCTTTCAAGAGCGATTTTAGGCACGGTTAACCTATCTAATACTATTTATACAAGTACCATTTAAACACAAG
Organism: Candidatus Gastranaerophilaceae bacterium; assembly: GCA_045651505.1. Classification (GTDB taxonomy): domain Bacteria; phylum Cyanobacteriota; class Vampirovibrionia; order Gastranaerophilales; family Gastranaerophilaceae; genus CAG-196. The sequence goes on from JAZRSL010000004.1 coordinate 10,551, forward strand.
CCTAATTGTAGTGTCAAGTTTAGAGCTTAAAAAATGTTAACACTATTAACTTTTCAAAAAAATGTGTTTATTTTATAATCCTCATATGGATAAAAAAGTTATTTCTACAAACAGAAAAGCCTTTCACGATTACTTGATTTTCGATAAGCTTATTGCAGGAATAGTTCTTACTGGTACTGAAATTAAGTCAATTCGAAAAGGCATGGTAAATTTAAAAGATAGCTTTGCAAAAATTGAAGACAGCGAAGTTTTTCTTTACAACATGCATATATCCCCTTATGAACAAGGAAATAGGTATAATCACGTTCCGGATCGTGTTAGAAAGCTTTTATTGAATAAAAGAGAAATAATGAAGATTTTAGGTAAAATAAAAAAAGAAAGCTATACAATTGTACCTTTAGAATTGTTTTTATCACATGGTTTTGCTAAAATAGAAATAGGTCTTGCAAAAGGTAAAAAACTTTATGATAAACGAGAAACTATTGCAAAGAAAACTCAAGACCGTGATATAGCTAGACAAATTAAAAGATAAGGATTTAGGGGAATGTTTAATAGAGAAACTATTTTAAAAAATTTAAATTCAGAAAATTATTACATTGATAAGCATTCGCTTGATCTTTTCCTTCATGACTGGAACATCGACTCAATATATGAGGATGAAGATGGCTTAGAATTTTATGATGATCTATCTTTAGATAAAATCAAAAAAGGAATTTCTTTAAAAGCACAAGGCTATAGCGATGAGCAAATAATAACAAAGCTGCAAAAAATGGAAGCCAAAATAGAAAAAACAAACAAAGAAGAACCTGTTCAACCAATATTAGTTAAAGATTATATTTCAATAAAGGAAGATACTCAGCCTGAAATAGTTGAAACAAATACTATTACGGATTTAACCCCAAAAGTAGAAAAAAGCTTTACATTAGATGTAACTTCTCAAACTTTACAAATGCTTGCTGAAGCTGTTGCTAAAAAAATTAGCGATGATATTACAAATTCAGACTTATCTTCTAAATTAATTGAAGCTGGGGGATATAAAAGAGATAATGAAATTCTTGCAAAACAAATTCAAGAATTACTTGAACACAATAAAGAATTATCTGCAAGAATTGAACAGTTAGAAAGCCATCCTTCAAAAAGCTTTTGGAAACGTTTTTGGTCTAAATAAATATTCTAATTTACAAAACTTTACACTTTGGGCAATTTTATAAAACCAAAATACTTTATATTAATGTAAGTATTAATTATAAGGTGTGTAGTTATGGTAAGTATGTATTCAATCAATCCAATGATGTACAGTGCAATGTACAGTCCAATGATGTATGGCTCTATGTACAGTCAAAATGTTCCAAGTTATTATCATCAAAGATATGGCTGCGGAAATGAAGATTTCGGAACAAGACCTTATACTCGTCAGTATACAATGGGAATTTCACAACAATCTCAAACTGTAAACACTCAGCCAACAGGCAATTGGTTTACTCGTTATATCAGAGATCTTTTTAGATAAAAATACTCCCTAATTTAACTTATCCATGTTATTATATTTGTGTAAGTTAAATAGGAGTGTAGTAATGGCAAAAGATTGTAGTTTTGATGTTGTTTCTGAATTCGACAAGCAGGAACTAGTGAACGCTATCGACCAAGTTAAAAGAGACATAACATCACGTTTTGATTTAAAAAATTCTAATTCAGATGTCGCTTTAGAAGCAGACAAATCAATTACTGTAACAACAAATGATGAAATGAAATTGAGAAATATTTACGATATTCTTCAATCTAAATTAGTAAAACGAGGTTTAAGTATTAAAATTTTAGACGCACAGCCTATGGAAAATGCATTAGGTGGAAATGTTCGTCAAGTTTATAACCTAAGAAAAGGTTTGACACAAGAATTAGCAAAAAAAATTGTTGCAGATATTAAAGATTCAAAGCTTAAAGTTCAGGCTTCAATTCAAGGTGAACAAGTAAGAGTATCTGGCAAATCTAAAGATGACTTACAGGATGTAATCAAATTACTTCGTGCAAATGAAGATAAATACGATTATCCACTACAATTCACTAACTACCGCTAGTTCTACGTCTGGTCCTAACAAACAAGTTCAAACAAACTGTTAGTTTGTTCCAAAGTAACACTCGGAAGGAGAAAACAAGTTAGTAGTATGACGGAATGTGTTCCGCCAAAAGGTTGAAAAATATGTCAAATATAGAAAACACAATAGATAGAATACAAGAATTAATCAACAGTGATACAATGCCACAACTTCGAGAGGAGTTAAACTCGTATCACGAAGCAGATTTAGCTGATATCTTCCAGTTGCTAAAACCGGAAGAGCGTTTAGAGTGTTTTGTTTTACTTGACGAAGAAAAAGCCGCAGACGTAATTGAATACTTACCGCCACAACTTCAGGTTGAAATATTGGGAGATATCGACGAAACCTTGGCTTCAAGATTAATCTTCAAGCTCCCTCACGACGAAGCTGCCGACGTTTTAGGTGACATGGAAGAAGATGAAACCGAAATTTATTTGGAGAAACTTCCTGAAAAGTTTTCTTCAGAAATCAGAGAGCTTTTAACTTATAACGAAGACACAGCTGGTGGTATCATGAACCCACAAGTTATTACTGTAACATATAATATGACTGTAAAAGACGCGTTGGATACCATCAGAAAAAATGCTGAACAAGATAGTATTGAACTTTATTACGTATATGTTATAGACAAACAAGAGCATCTTTTAGGCGTAGTTTCTTTAAGAACATTGCTCACAAAACCTATAAATCTACCTATATCAGAAATTATGGACAGAGACATCGTCAAAGTTAACGTTGATGATTATCAAGGTCATATTGCTGATATTTTTATGAAATATCAATTCAATGCTTTACCTGTAGTTGATCAATATAACCACTTAAAAGGAATTGTTACTTGGGACGACGTTCAAGACATCGTAGAAGAAGAAACAACAGATGAAATCTTAACATCTTCAGGTATCGTAACAGATTTAGGTGACGACGAGGATGATGATGTTTTAACCGGTAGTTTGAGAAACTCAATTAAAGCTCGTATTCCTTGGCTATTTATTACATTACTTGGAGAATTCGTTGCGGTATCTGTCACTAACAAATATGACCACACATTCACTGCCTTACCAATAATTGCAGCTTTTATGCCGTTATTGGCAGGCTTGGGCGGTAATATCGGAACTCAAAGTATAACACTTATGGTTCGTGGTATGTCAACAGGCCAAGTTACTCTTGGCTCTGGCTGGAAATATATTTGGAGAGAAACTCTTACTGGTATAAGTATCGGTGCAATTTTTGGCATTTTAGTAACCCTAGTTACTTGGGGCTGGCAGCACAACGCACACTTAGGTATGATTGTTGGTATAGCAATGGCTTTAAATATGACAATCGCAACAATGATTGGAACTTGCACTCCATTAATACTTAAGAAAATGAAAATAGATCCAGCTGTAGCATCTGGCCCAGTGATTGCAACAACAATCGACGTTATTGGCTTGGCTGTTTATTTAACTCTTGTTACTTGGTATTTGATTTCAGTGTAGGACATTAGAATAAATTGAAAAAATTTTACTTAAAATCAATGGGATGTAAATCAAATCAGTTTGAGGGACAAATTGTTACTCAAAGTCTTTGCGAAGCAGGATATCAAGAGGTAAAGCAGCTTCAAGATGCTGAAATATTTATCCTTAATTCTTGTTCTGTAACACACAAAAGCGACAATGAAGCGATGTATCATTTACGTCACGCCAAAAATTTGGGACTTAAAACAATTCTTACAGGTTGCGTTGCTCAAATTGAAAAAGAAAAACTTTTAGAAGAGCCTTTTATCGATGCAGTTTACGGGAATGAAGATAAGTTTAATATTGTTGAACTTCTTAAAAATGAAGAAGATTATGCAGTTTTAGATTTAATGAATAAAAAAGATTTTTGTAATGTTATTTTAAATGATACAACAAAAACTCGTATTAGTTTAAAAATCCAAGACGGTTGTGACAATCGTTGTGCTTATTGCATAATCCCATACGGCAGGGGTAAATCTCGTAGTGCAGATAGTGATTTTATAATTAATGAAATCAATCGTTATGTTTCACAAGGATATAAAGAAGTTGTATTTACTGGAATACATATTGGCTTATGGGGAAAAGACTTTGGACTTAACTTACTAAATTTACTCAAAGACATAGAGACTAAAACATCAATTCCACGTTATCGCTTAGGTTCACTTAATCCTTTAGAAATCACACCTGAAATGCTAAATTTTTTGCAAGGTAGCGACAAGTTTTGTCCACATTTTCACTTATCATTACAATCTGCGTGCAATTCAACCTTAAAAAGAATGAACAGACATTACACAGTTGAATATTATTTAGAACAAATTGAAGATATCGTATCTAGATTTAATAAACCATTCTTAGGCTCAGATATAATTGCAGGTTTTGTTGGAGAAACTGATGAGGATTTTGAAACAACAGTTGAAAACCTTAAAAAATCTAAATTGAGCCAAATTCACACATTCCCATATTCAATAAGAAAAGGAACGATTGCAGAGAAACTACAAGGGCATTTGCCAGATAAAGTAAAAGAAGAACGAGCAAATATTATTAAACAAATTTCTGCAGAAAAGTTTGAAGAATTCTTAAAATCAAATATTGGAACTACACAAGAAGTTCTTATTGAAAAACGACCTGATAAAAAAACTGGATTTTACAAAGGTGTAACAAGAAACTATATAAATGTTCTTTCTAAAGAGGGTGATTTTAATACATTAAAAAATGTAACTCTTAACGAAGATAACATTGTACGTACAATGCATTTATGCTAATATCTATGTATTATTGGAGTAGAGAATTATGATAACAATAAAAGATGTTGAACACGTAGCTAAGCTTGCAAGATTAGAGCTTACAGAAGAAGAAAAAGAAATGTATACAAAGCAATTGAGTGATGTTTTAGGTCACGTTGATGCAATGAACGAAGTTGATACATCAAATGTTGAGCCAATGGCACACGCAATTGATTTTGTAAACGTCATGAGAGAAGATGAAGTCTTCTACGAACAAACAAAGGAAGAGCTTATGAAGAATGCTCCATACGAAGAAGATGGATTCTTCAGAGTTCCAAAAATCAATTAGTTTTATTAAGGGGCTTTTAGCCCCTTTTTTAATAGGGTGATTAGTCAAAATTTGACACCTCACCCCAACCCTCTCCTCAAGGAGAGTGTGCATAGAGAAAAAGGGAGTAAAAAAGATGACTAAATACATATTTATTACAGGTGGTGTTGTAAGTTCATTAGGAAAAGGGATTATGGGAGCTTCATTAGGAAAGCTTTTGCGAGCAAGAGGTTTTTCTGTCGCAATTCAGAAATTTGATCCATATATCAACGTTGACCCAGGCTCAATGTGTCCATTCCAACACGGCGAAGTGTTTATCACTGACGACGGTGCTGAAACCGACTTAGACTTAGGCCACTATGAAAGATTTGTAGACGCTAGTTTTTCTAAATTAAACAGTGTCACATCTGGTAAAATTTATCAAACTGTAATAAATAAAGAACGCAATGGAGATTATTTAGGTGGAACCGTTCAAGTAATTCCACACATCACAAACGAAATTAAATCAAGAATTATACAAACACAAAAGTTCTACAAACCAGATTTTCAAATTATTGAAATCGGCGGAACAATTGGTGACATTGAAGGTTTACCATTCATTGAATCTATTCGTCAATTCAAATCTGAAATTGGTATAGGGAACGCCATAAACATTCACTGCACATTGCTTCCTTATCTTTCAACATCAGGGGAATTAAAAACAAAACCATCTCAACATAGTGTAAATACATTGAGAAGCTATGGTATCCAACCTGAAATTTTAGTCTGCAGAACTGCAAAACCTATTCCAAAAGTTGAAAAAGAAAAACTTGCTCTATTCTGCTCTGTTGCTAAAGAAGCTGTTATCGAATGTAGGGACATGAAGAGTATTTACGAAGTACCACTTGCATTAGAAGAACAAAACTTTGCAAATGTTGTACTTAAACTTCTTCAAACTCCAGAAAGAAAAGCTGACTTGGAATCTTGGAAAGCTTTAGTAAATAGAATTAACCACCCTGATAAAACTGTTAAAATTGCGATTGCAGGTAAGTTTACAAAACTTTCTGATGCTTATATTTCAATTGTTGAATCAATTAAGCATGCTGGATATGAGCAAAGTGCAAAAGTTGAAATAAAATGGATTAATTCAGAAGAATGTGTTGATAACGCGCAAACTGTAGAACTTCTAAAAGATGTTCAGGGAGTTATCGTTCCTGGAGGTTTTGGCATCAAAAATATTGACGGAATGTTGAACGTAATTACTTATGCTAGAGAAAACAACCTGCCGTTCTTGGGAATTTGCTTGGGCATGCAATGTGCAATCACAGAATTTGCAAGAAATGTTGTTAAAATGAAAGACGCTAACTCTACAGAATTTAATACAAACACACCATATCCAGTTATTGATTTAATGCTAGAAGAAAAAGACGTTAAAGGCTATGGCGGTGCAATGAGATGCGGAGCTTACGATTGTAAACTTAAAAAAGGAACAAAAGTTCAAGAAGCTTATGGAACAAACAAAATTTCAGAAAGACACAAACACAGATATGAAATCAACCCTGAATTTATCGAACAGCTTGAAAAAGCTGGCATGGTATTTGCAGGAGAAACTCAAGATGGTTTCTTAAAAGAAATTATAGAGTTACCAGAGCTTGATTGGTTCGTAGGTTGTCAATTCCACCCAGAATTTAAATCAAGACCTGAAAGACCTCATCCTTTATTTAGAGGCTTAATAACAACAGCTTTGAATAAAAAATAAAAAAGTAAAAATAAAAAGGATGATTTTAAAATCATCCTTTTTTTATCAATCTTACTTAGCAGCTTTAGCAACTTCTTCTGAAAGAACTCCTAAGTCTTTAAAAACTGCCATATATTCATAGATTGGGCCACCTTCCCTTGCCCAATCAAAGTTAGCATTCATCATTTCCTTTACAACTGCTCTATATCTATTCTGATCAGCATGTACATTCACAGCCTCTTCAAGTGCTTTTGCAAAGTTCTGAGCATTTTGAGGCTTATCATGTCTATAAGGACTAAATTCGGAAACAATTACGTTTACACCTTCTTTTAATCCATCAACCAAACCGCCTGTTCTGTTAACAACTGCACCTGCACCAGAATATTGAGCGATTTCTTTATGAGATAAACCACAAGGCTCAAACCAACTAGGCATTACTGACCAGTCAGCGATTAATTTTGAACAATCATATCTGCCAGGTTCAGAGAATAAATTTGCAAAAACAATTCTCTTAGCTGCTTCAGGGTTAGTTTCAGCAACTTTCTGTTTAGCGGCTAGGACAGCTTCTTTATATTTAGCTTCTCCAATACCTTGGATATAAAATACAGGATATTCGCCACCTTTATAATTTTTATAAAATTCTACAATACTATCTGCAAAAATATCTAGCCCTTTTTGGTCAACAATTCTACCAGCGGATACAAATACTGGAGTTTTTTCTGTAACCCCTGTTAAATCTGTCAGTTCAGGCATTTCTATTTGCATTGGGTTATTTTTACCACCAGACAATCTTGCAGTATCAATATCAGCCCTTACTTTATCAAGACCAGCTTTTTTATTTGCATTATGCCAAGCTAATTCATCAGCTCCTTTAACATAAGGTTGGAATGTGTCTTTTGGTAGTTTTAAAGCTTCTGCTAACTTTTCTGCGCCCTTTTCTGTCAATGTATTATTCGCTCTATCACAACCATTTGTAACACCTATCATTGTAGGTTTTAGCTCTGTAATCAATTCTGATCTAATATTATTTTTAGTAGCCACATCTTTAAGGTTTTCTAAATCTCCGTATGCACCTTCTCGAGCTCTAAATTCAAATAATTTTCTTCTTGGACCACCTAAAACATCAGAGTGTGCAATTTCTTTTGAATAACCTTTTGAAACTGGCAATATGTAATCAGCATAAGATACTGCCATCATTTGTGGACTGACTCCATTACCTTCCATTAAGCCATTAAATAGATGAGCACCTAATCCATCAGTTTTTCCAGCTAATGAAATATTAGGCATATGCGCATTTTTAACGATAGTTGCAGCTTGTTCACCAAAAAGAACATTTAATAATTTTTCTTGAGATTTCCAATTACCACCCGCAAGCTCGGCATTGTGCAATACAACAACAATAGGTGTATTATAAACTTTATCAGCTAAAACTGGATTCATACCATATTCTTTACTTGCTGTTGTTAATAATCTAGACATCGCAGCAATTGGCCCAGTTTGCCAGTCATTACCAAGAATCATATCAACACTTAAAGGAGCTTTGCTTTCTTCATTTCTTAACATTTGCTCAAAGAAGTACTTATCAAAATAAATAAATCTTTCCGTCTCACCTGCTGAAATAGCTTTATCACTATAAATATCTTTTGCTTTATCTACAGGTGCATTTAAGTCAAATTTGCCTCCTTTACCATTATCATAGAAAATTGTTTTAATTTTAGCATAAGAGTTTACTTTTCCTGTAGCATCTTTTTCTATCATCAAAGTTCCAAACTCCAAGCTTTCATTAGGATTCAATTTTTCTACTTTTCCTAATAAATCTTCTGATAAACGGGCTTTTATTTTTTCATAATTCAATGGTAATTTGTTTTCACCTAACAAGACATCTACAACTTGGTTTTCTACACCATTTTCAGTTGTTATTTTTAAATTCATTGTATTAATTTTTTCAAGTCTTGCAAGAATAGAGACTACTGGCTTTTCACCGTCTTTAATCTTTGTTTGTACATACTCATACTTACCGTCTTTTGCAAGCCTTAAATCATTAAATAATCTAGTGTATACACCTTTAATTTCACTCTTTTCAACATTACCTCTATATAATGGCAAATCAATACCGACTCTAATATTTTGTCGTCCAGCGATAATCTCAGCTAAGTTTTGTGCAATTTCTTTTGGCACAATTGACATACCGCCAGTACTTGCATAACCTTTATATTCTGATGTTGGTATTCTTATCATTCCTCCTTCAGGTAATGCTTCTAGAGGTTTTCTTAGTCCTAACATTCTATTAATTGATTCTGTTCTTAATGTTGACTCCATCCTTGCCCTCGCAGGCCCGTCAACTTGATTAAAAACTGTAGCCAAATTCATATGTTTACCATTAACTTCAACAACTTCACTAAAATAACCTTTTGCATTAGAAACTTTTGAATTAACGTCGCCCAAAAAATCAAATAATTCATTCAATTTATTATTAAGACCTTCCATTGACTTTGAAGCTTTTAACTGTTCAATTTCACCCATGATTTTGTCGATTTTCGAAACAGCATCTTCTCCAATTGAATTTGGCCTTTTAGCAATTTCAGCTTTCAATTCGCCAAGTTTTTTTTCTAATGCTTCAATACTTTTTGTTGCACCTTCCATTTTTCCTTCAAAAACTTCACCTAAAGCCTTAGAGCCTTTTCCACTTTTTGAAACAGCATACATAGATACACCAAAAGAAGCAATCGCTAATGCAGATGTTATTAATGGTAATTTCTTTCCTTTATCTTCAATGTTTTTATCTTCCACTTTACTAATTGGAACTTCTGTAACCTTTAAATCTTTTGACTTAAAATTATCAAATTTTACTAACTGTTGGCTGACAGCTAAGGTACGCATGAAAAACCTCCTTTATTTAATACACACATGTCCTTTTAAATAATTAAAACATCAATATAATTTATTTTGTTAATATATTAAGCTTTGTAACAGAAAAGCGGGATTTTAAATCCCGCTTTGATTTCTTGCTAATTAATTATTTCATTATACTCTTCTGGATTATTGAGTAAATCATAATTTATCTCATTTTCATTATCCGCTATTGCAGCCGCAACAACAGCATCCGAAGTTACATTGACCAAGGTTCGCATCATATCTGTAATTCTCTCTATTGTAAATAAGAAAGCGAAACCAGCTACCATTTGTTCTGGACTCAAACCCATTCCATTAAGAACTAAAGCGATTGTAATAATACCAGCTCCAGGGATACCTGCACAAGTACTAGAAGCTACTATTGCTAATAAACAGATTTGAGCTATTAAGAATGGAGTAAGTACTACACCATAAGCTTGCGCTAAGAATATTACTGCAACAACTTGTAGTAATGCTGTTCCATCCATATTAAGAGTTGCACCCAATGGAATTACAAAGCTTGTAACTTTATGAGAGATACCTCTTTTTTCACAACAAGCAATTGTTAAAGGCAATGTTGCAGAAGAACTAGCTGTTCCAAAAGCTACCATCATTGCTTCTGCTATAGCTGCATATAGCATCCATACAGGAACTTTTGAAAATATCCTTAAAAATATTGGAAATATTACAAATAATTGAACACCAAAACCAAGAGCTAATACTCCTAGGTATTTAGAAATAGTTGTAAAGATTTCAACACCAAATGCTGACACAGCTACTGCTGTTAAAGCAAATACACCAGGAGCTGCAAAACACATAATCCAGTCAGTAATTTTCATTGTTGCTGCAAAAATTGATTCAAAAAAGCTAACAAAAGGTCTGTTAATTTCACCAACTTTAGCTAATGCTACAGAGAAGAATACAGCAAATACTAAGATTGGAACCATATCTCCAGCGGCTATTGAAGCTAAAGGATTTTTTGGAATAAATCCTAATATAATATTTAATAAATTCTCTCTTTGAGTTTCAATAGTAGTAGCAACATGAGCTTGAATATCAGATGCAATATCAGAATTAATATATGAAGCAGCTCCAAGACCAGGCTGGAACAATATCGCTAACCCTGCACCTACAACTACAGCCAAAACAGTTAATATTGCATAATACAATATCATTTTAGAACCTAGTTTGCCGATTTGTTTGCTATCGCTAACACTTGTAATCCCAATTACAATAGCAGATATAACTAAAGGTATAACAACCATTTGGATTAATCTAATAAATGCTTGACCAATAAAATGTAAAGCTGTTAAAACCGCTGGGTTTGGATCTTTGTGTAGCCAAATACCAGCAAAAACACCCAGAACTAGCCCTGCGAAAATATGCCAATTACGTTTTAGCCCAAGTCCTAGTGCAATTAAAACTTGCATATAAAGTTTCATAAAAAACCTCTCATTATACTTATAACTAGTCTATTGTACTATTTTTTTTTATAAAAAACAACATGGAATTTATACTAATCCAAAATCTTTAGCAATTGGGTCAAAAGCATATTCAAACATCTCTTTAGTAATCTCTTTATCAGAATTTGCTTTCACATATTCAATGAGCTTTGGCATTTTGTTTTTAATATCAAAATCCTTAGGCATTTTCTTAGAATTCAATATCTTACACATTGAACCGAGATTTTCTTTATCTCCACAAGCATTAACCAATTCTATTTTCTTCTGTAAATTTGCCTTTCCATAAGCTTTTTTATAAACAGAAAAGATATCTTTAACCTCGACAGCACTAGCTAAAAAGTTTTTCACATCAGACATTGTTTTAAAATACAGTTGACCATTATCATTTTTAGATTTTGAAATATATGCTTTATACGTTTTTTCTGTTAAATAAGAAGCCTTATCATGATATTCGGCCAATTCCTCAATATCGGTATAAACTACAAACTTTTCCATTAAGGTTTTAACAGCATTTGGATACTTTTCATAAACACTTAATAAATTTAAAACCGATGCTGTGGAACTATGCGTAAATAGAATAGGATTCGAATATCGATCTTTTGTATTAGTTGTAATAAAATCCACAAGCTCATCGATTTTTTCTTTATGCTCTTTCTCATTATAAAAATCTTCTAGGATATATAAATCTTCAAGGTCAATTTTAGTAAGCTGAGTCATTTTATTTATGAACTCAGGATTTTCTTTTTCTAGTTGAACTATTTCAAATATATCCTTATAAGTTAAAGGTTCTAAATCTGTATCGAAAGCCTCTGATAATTTTTCAAATAATTTTGGATTCATATCTATCGACTTCAATCTATAATAAAACCCCTTTGAATTAACTGATTTTCGAGGAGTATACTCTACAGTTTTCAATTTATCTGCTAAATAAAAAACCTCCTCTAAATCGTCTAAATGCCCTTTATCAGCAGAGTTCTGCAAAAGTTTTGCAAGCTTATATGCTCTTTCTGGGTCTTCTTTTTTCGTTATGATAATTCCATAAATTTCTTCTGGAGAATAATCAACTGTATAATTACGATTTTTTTTATTATATTTTGATTTGGCTAAAGACATAAATAATACTGGGTCTTCAAAAAAAGATTTTTTCAAATATTCTTTAGACTCTGAGATTACAGGCTTTTTATAAGTTTTACTAACTATTTTATCAATATCAAAAATATTCTTAGATTCTTTTGCTAAATATTTAAATACAGAAACTAATCTATATGTATCAACCATCTTTTTAAATTCAGAAGTTTTAAGAGGAACTGCTGATTTAAAATTAACATTCTTTACTTGTTGTTTTCTTGGGACATTTACACCAATTGACGATACTTTCATATACAACCTCTTAAAATATAATTAAATATTAGCACAAATAATATACAACCGTACAATATAAAAAATTTCTTTCCGTTTTAAATTAGAAACAAAGGGGATTCTTTATATGTATAAATATATTGTTTTATTTTTGATACTATCACTATCAATAAATTACGCAAGCGCTTTTGAATCAAAATTAAAGATGAATAAGCCAAATGTAATTATAGCATCGCACGAGAATGCACGACAAAAATTTCATTTTCCAGACCATTGTAGAAATTGTCATTATAACCAAGGAGATTATCTCTCGCATGGCAACTTGAACGCGCTAGAAAAATACGCATTAAACAAAACCTTCAGAAAAGAAAGCGACTTAGCCAGATTAGAGCGACTAGAAAACCTAGCTTTCGGCGCTACACAAATTGGAGATATAGCTTCTAGATATGCTAATGTTGAACAAGCTATATTATCTCGACCTAAGTACAAGACAAAAAATTCACTACTCGGGAATTTAGCTAATTATTTTGCTGGCTCTCCTACTGGATATACACCATCTCTTAATAATTTTTATAATTCAACAATGGGATTGCCTGCGGGGATTGGCTTCACTAACTTTGGTGGAGATTATCTACCAGCTCCTGGATATATTAACCAAAACTTTGAGCATTATTCTAATGGTCCATTTAGTCAAGGCTGGGGTATGTCAAGTCAAAATTACAGTTCAGGGAGTTCCATAAGAATACTAGACTAAACCATAAGTTCAAATAAGTATAATTTTTATAATTTAGTAATCTGTTCCTTTGTTATTTTGAGTTTTGGCATTAAATTTGGCCTAATAGGTGCTGTCTCTTTATCATTATCAAAATTCAATTTTATTTCAGTAGGAACAACTAAATTAAAATCAGTTAAATAGTATTTCCCGTTAGAATCAAGAATTCCGACAAAATTATTTTGAACTAAAGTATTTTGTTTTAAATCTTTTAGTTCATCAATCCCGTTTGCAATTTTATTTCCTTGGTCATGTAATGATACTTCATCTGGATTTAAGACTCTTATAGCTTTTTCCGCAAATGTTATATGACGATAGTTTGCAAATAATTTATTTAATTTTTCTAAACATTTTTCAGCATCTTTAACCGAATTAACATATTTTTGTTCTCCGTTTAAATCGTCGTCATAAAACCCAATAAGCTTATCTATTATTTCATCATATAAGTTATATAGATCATTAATCCTATATCCGTCAAAATTTTCTTTATCAGGAGTAGCTGATGCTAACAACTCTAGTTGTTTTGTTTTAATGAGAGGCGTAAAAGTAAAAAAAGCATTTGCCATCCTTGTTGTATATAAATCTCTCATTTTATCAGCTAATTCTATTTTATTCTCTTTTCTTAGCTCAAGTTCTTTTCTATGCATCGCGTGAAAAGGATTCAAAGAAATGTTTACTTGATAAAATATCTCTTTATTTTCTGGTTTGGCCATGAACTCAATATATTTTTCAGCCTTTTCTTGACGAATTTTACTTTTAGGATGCCAACTAGCAGTGTCAAATATTATTTTCACACCCATAGATTCATATAATTTTTTTGAAATTTCCATGACATCATAGATTTTGCCATTTTTATCTTTCATAAAAACTTCCATGCTATCTGAATCATGAAACGGTGTTAAATACCGTCTCTTGTTCCTCCTATTTTTCCCAGATGCATAAAACCCCAGACGTTTATTTAATGCTTTAATCCCATTTGTTAGTGTCGTAAAATCTTCCCAAGTCATCCCAGCAGTTTGGTTTTCTGCTTCTTTAATTGGCGGTTTTGCATCAGCATAGCAATGAGCACAATTGTTATAGCAACCCCTAAATGTAGCTACCTCAGCAAGTGTAGACAAGAAAAAAGCAATCTCTTTCATTGACATATTTTTAAAAACTTTAATGTCATACTGAATTCCTTCAAGTTTATTCAAATCAAAATCCCATAAATCAAATTTTTTATTTGGATATTTTTCTAAACGGGGATAAACTTTTTCTGCTACATACTTTTTTGCAGTAAGATATCTCAAATAGTTACCTTGGAATGCTAGCGCATTATTAGACCCTAGCTCATTATTACACGACACCATTTTTGATTTCGAGTTTTGTTTCTTATTATTAAAAACATTTTTGTATAAATTAATATTATTTATGGGATAAACTTTCATATAAAGGATAAAACCACTAAATATTTTTTTTGTTACTTATTTCATGCTAAAATAATTTTTGAGGGATAAATTATGACTATTTGTATTTTTCCAGGAACTTTTAATCCAATCCACGAAGGTCATTTAAAGATGGCTCAATTTGCATTAAAAAAATACAACTTTGAAAAAATAGTATTTATTCCATCATACTTACCCCCTCATAAAGAAATTGATAGTAATTTGGCTAAACATCGTTATAAAATGGTCGAATATGCAATAAAAAACAATTCCAGATTTGAAATCTCTGATATTGAATACCAATCAGGGGGTAAATCAGGGGGTAAATCCTACTCCTTAATTACAGTTCAAAAAATTATTGAACAATATAATATCCAAGATCGTTTAAATTTTATAATCGGCACTGATGCTTTTGCTAAAATCGATTCTTGGTATAAAGCAGAAGATTTGAAGGACTTGGTTCATTTTATTGTGTTTAAACGTAAAGGGAAAGGGATAGAAAATATTTCTCAAGGTTGGGACTATGAGTTTGCAGAAATGGATTTTGTAGATATTTCTTCAACAGAAATAAGAGCGGGCAATAAAGAATTAAACAATATTGTAGAAGGATATATTAAAGAAAATGGATTATACAAAATATAAAGACTGGCTTAAATCAAACCTTAACGAAGAACGCTATGAGCATTCTCTTGGGACTGCTGAGTGCGCTAAAGAATTAGCACAGAGATTTGGCTTAGATGAAAAAAAAGCTTATTTATGCGGACTTATCCATGATTGTGCGAAATGTTTTAGCAATGAAGAATTACGTAACTCTATTTGCGATTGTGAGTGGCTATGTGAAGGCGAATTAGAAAACCCTAAGACTTACCATGCACCTGCTGGAGCTATTTTGGCAAAACAAGAATTAGGGATTTGTGATGAAGAAGTTCTTTCAGCTACTCGTTGGCACACTTTAGGCAATTCTGAAATGAGCGATTTTGAAAAGGTTATCTTTATAGCTGATAAAATTGAAAAAAGAACAAGACCTATTGAATATAGAGAACCTATTGAAAAAGCTTTAGAAAAAGGGCTTGATAACGCTCTTTTGATTTGCTACGGAAATACAATTAAAAGTCTAGTAGATAGAAACTTGAAAATTTGCTACCAAACAATTGATATTTACAATAAACTTCTTAACAATTTGGACTCAAGAATAGAGAAATAGTATAATTTAAATATGAAAAAGAGACTTGCGGCTTTATTACTAAGTATATTTTTATCTAACACGTTTGTGCTTGCTTCTGGGGATGTTTTCCAAGGACACGCAGAATATAGTGACGAGTATTCCTCCGGCCTTGATAAAGAAATGTATACTGGAAAAACTGAAACCCTTGAAAAAAGAGATTCTATCGAAATGACAGTTTCTCAGGTTATTGACGGTAGTTTTTCTTTTGAAGGAGATGAATTTTTTGCAGAAGTAACCACCGACGTTATTGGCGATAAAGGAATAATTATACCCAAAGGTACTGTTGCTCACGGTATAATTAAAGATTCTGGCGAAGCTAAAAGGCTTGGACGTGATGGCTACATCGATTTAACCTTTGATTATTTAGTTACTCCTGATGGTAGAGAAATTCCTATAGAAGGAAAAATGTCTACAAAATTACACCCACTTAAGGCCGCAACTAAAATAGTTGCACAAGATATTGGATACACCGCAGGAGGAGCTGTGCTTGGAGGTATTTTTGCAGCACAGGCATTAGGCATTGAGTCTGCTATTGCGTCTCAGGGTTGGACTCTTGCGGGCGGAGCTGCAGTTGGTACAGGCGTTGGATTAGGAATGGCTCTATATCGTAAAGGAAAAGATGTTTTGATTGCTCCAGGAGATGAAATCAAAGTAAAAATTCTTAATAACATTGACTTACCAGTATATAGAGAAGAGGCCCTAAAACAAAAAGAATTGAAATATCCAGGAATTGATGTAAGAATTGCAAATATTTTATACGAACAAGACCCGTTTGGAGAAGTTAATACTTTAACCTTGTCTATTGCTATTACAAACATGTCTGATAAGACGTTTTCTGGTATGGATATTGCTTTAATGAATGATTATAACGCCATTTTTAATCCGTCTATTTTTGGAGATACAAAACTAGTATTTTCACAGTTCAAACCTGGTGATAGAAAAGCGGGGAAGATATCTTTTGCGGTTAATAACGTTAAACAATCTTATTGGCTGATAGTAAATGATAGAGTAAAAAACAAACCCCTAATGAAAATATCTTTAGATAACGCTTACAAAAATGTATCAGAAGATATAAAAAAGCGTAATTCTAAGATGAAAAAACGTAAGAAAAATTATTACAAAGAAGATGATCCTTTTGATTTATAATTCTCTTCTTCCCTCTAGAGCTCTTGCTAAGGTTATTTCATCCGCATATTCTAAATCTGCCCCTACAGGCAATCCAAAAGCTATTCTAGAAATTTTTATCCCAAAAGGCTTAATAAGCTTTGTTAAATATAAACTAGTGGCCTCACCCTCTACAGAAGGTGATAGAGCTAAGATAACTTCTTGAACTTCATCATTAGTCAACCTTGTTAACAACTCTTTAATACGAATATCTTCAGCCCCGATTCCATCCATAGGTGAAATCAAACCTTGTAAAACATGGTACAAACCTCTATATTCATTAGTTTTTTCGATAGCAATTAAATCTTTCGTTTCTGCAACAACACAGATAACAGAACGATTACGACTGGTTGATTCACAAATCTCACAAGGACTTTGTGTTGAAATATTGAAGCAAACTTCACAGGTTTTTGCGCTTCGCTTAGCATTTAATATAGCATTAGCAAATTTCTCTACTTCAGAATACGGCATTTTTAATATCTGAAAAGCCATCCGTTGCGCAGATTTAGGCCCAACGGATGGAAATTTTTGAAATTGTTCTATTAAAGTTGCTATACTTTTTGGATAAATCATATTTATTCCTATAGTGTTAGCCCAGGAATGTTTACTCCACCTGTTACAGATTTCATTTTTGCTTCCATTTCAGATTTAGATTTATCAGTTGCAACTTTCATTGCAGAAGCAATTAAATCTTCAAGCATTTCGATATCATCTGCAGAAACTGCTGATGGATTTTCTGGATTTATAGCTTCAGCAGAAAGTTTAATTGACTTAAATTGTCCTTTTCCATCACAAGTAACAGAAACAGAACCGTTACCAGCAGATCCTTCAATACTCATATTGGTTAATTCATTTTGTGCATCAACCAATTTTTTTTGTATATTTTGAGCTTGTTTCATCATATTCATCATGTTCATCATAATAAAATCCTCCCTTTATAATGTACTTATATATCTAATTTTTCCATTAGTTCATCGTCTATATCAAAGTTTGCATAAACATTTTGAACATCATCATGTTCTTCCAATCTACTTAGTAACCTCATTATATTTTGAGCAGTTTTTTCATCAGTAACTTCAATAGTATTTTGAGGAACTCTTGTAAATTCTGCACTTACAGATTTAAATCCAGCTTTTTCTAAACCTTCTACAACAGCTTGAAAATTAGGAACTGAAGTGTATACTTTATATTCACCTTCTTCATCAACAATATCTTCTGCGTCAAGTGTGATTGCCTCTTCAAACAATGCATCATAATCAACATCATCTGCATTGAAAGTTATACAACCTTTTTTATCAAACATCCAGCCTACACAACCAGTTTCACCTAAGTTACCATTAAATTTTGTAAAATAGCTTCGCACATCACCAGCTGTTCTATTTTTATTATCAGTCATAGCTTCTATAACGACAGCAACACCACCAGCTGCATAACCCTCATATATCATTTCTTCATAATTTTCATTACTTCCACCGCCGCAACCTTTTTCAATTGCACGTTTAATATTATCATTTGGTAGTCCAGCAGCTTTAGCTTTTTCAATAGCTGTTCTCAAACGAAAATTACCAGCAGGATCGCCTCCGCCAAGTTTAGAAGCTACGATAATTTCTCTTGAAAATTTTTGAAACTCAGCAGCTCTTGCTGAATCAGTTTTAGCTTTTTTATGTTTAATAGTAGACCACTTTGAATGTCCGCTCATTATTATCCCCTTTACTGCAGTTAATAAAAATACAACAATACCTTCTGCCTAATAATCATACGAAAAAAAAGACTAAAAGGCAAGTCTAACTTAAATTATAATCTTTTGTAAATTTTTTGTAACAAACCTTTTTGTTCAGACAAAATTTTGTTTTTACAGGAGTTAAAGTAAAAAACTAGGAGGCAAAATGAAAATTGTTAATAACACACTCCCTAAATACAATCCCCGACACAAAAAGAACATAAATTTTAACGGTTTAAGCCCTCAAACCCTAACAAAAGTAAAAACACTCTCCTCCAATGAATACAATAAAAAACTACTTGTAAAACTAGCCACTCTAACAGGCTTAAGTAGCATTGTTTCGTGGGTAAATTCTTTAAAAAAAGGAAATATAGAAGAAACTCAAAAGAAGCTTGATATTATTGATACGTTCTGGACAACAAAAGGAAATTCTGCTTTTTTAAACCCTAAAACTCAAGAACAATATTTAAATTTGGTATCAAATTCTGATAACATAGAAAGCTTACTGGAACTAAAAGCTAAAAAAAATGAAAAAAGAAATGAAATCTCTTTAAATAAAATTTCTGAAGAGATGGAAAAAGCCTTCTTATCAACAAATGAAAATGAAGATTTTTTATCTGTTTCAGCAGACAAAAATTTTAAAAGTATAAACATGCAAATAGAAGCTCTAAATAATACTACTGAAGAACAACTAGCTGAAACTATCAAAGCTATAGATACAAGAATTCTTAATTTATCACAAATAGCTTTAGATTTAAAAAATAATGAAATTTCTAATCAATTATATGAAAAACTAGCAAATATTTATAGGATGTTTGCAATAACAAGCCTTATAGAAGAACACCCAGAAAATACGACAGAAGCCCATTTAGTAAAAGATATAAATGAAGATACTAAAATTACGACTTCTGAAAGCATCGTAAGCAAAGATATTACAACATCTGAAAGCATTTCAGAAGAAGAGTCTCAAACAACTAATACGACAACAGAGAATGAAGATATAGACTATAAGGCATCCGAAGAAGCAAAAAAACTTATTGATATCAATATCATTGATAATCCGGAATTAAAAGCTCAACTTGCGAGAAATCTAGGACAAAAAACTCTTCCTACTATAAAAGAAGAAACTCCAAAGGATCTTATCTATACTGAAAAAAATAGAAACTTTATCGATAATATTTTCATAACTCATTTTAAAAATACAAACAGTAATATTGATCCTAAAGTATATTCTGAAAATATAGATTTAATTCAAGATATTTATGAATATTACGCTAAAAATAAAGAAAGTCTTGATATTCTACATTTTTTCTCTCGTAGTAATATCAATAAAGAATTAAGTTTATACAACCAATACTACGAAGATTTAGAACTTTTCGAATTTTTAAATTTTTACAAATTACAAAATTTTAAAACAACAAGATGCAATGGTTCTGATATAACAAAAGAAGAATTCGATTTATTAGCTAAGCATAAAGAAAATAATACCCTTGCATTCATAGAAGCTCCTCTTTCTCAAAGTGCTAATGGTATAAAAGTTCAATTTACTAGAAACGCTTCAGCAGAAGAAAGATTGAAAGTCCTAAGTGACGTATACAGAATCGCTTTTTCTAAAGATGAAAAAATTTTAATGGCTCCTGACAGTTTAAATGAAGCCACCCCAAAAGATATCGCACATGAAATAGCTATATACCTTGCTCGTGCAATTGAAAAACAAAAAGACGATGACTACGAAAATATTTTGAATTTTCTAAAAATTGACAAAGAAAGCATTTTAGAAAAATTAAGGGAATATGGCATCATAGGAGAAGATAACACCATTGGTAATGACATAGACAAAGAAGCAAGTAAAGAAGAATTTATGACTTTAATAGAAGAAATCGAAAAATCTATTATTAATCTTGCCGATGAAAATAAAATGAAAACTCTAGAAAAACTTTTGAATTATAAAAAATTCAATGGATTCATGAGTTGTACTCACGTTAAATTAAGATTTTTATCTAGAAAATTATTTAATGACCTAAATAACCACGAATTACAGCTAACTACACTAAACAAGAAATTAAAAGACGCAATTAATAGTGTTAAATCTAACATTGAATCACAACCATTTATTGTAATTTTTGATTACATTAGCAATGCCCCTGAAGGAATAAAGAGACCTCTTTGTGGTGGTAAAGTTACAATAAAAGATACTACAATGGGAATCAATAATAATGGAGAAATTCATACAATATATTATAAAGAATAAAGAAATTTTTCATGGTATCCTATTCTTGAGGTAAAAATGGAAAATCAATTCTCAAGAACTGAAATGTTAATTGGTGAAAAAGCATTAAAACTTTTTGCAAATACTAAAGTTGCTGTTTTTGGCGTTGGTGGTGTTGGCGGTTATGTAGTTGAAGCTCTTGCGCGAGCTGGAATTGGCCATCTTGATTTGATTGACAATGATGATATTAATATCACAAACATCAATAGACAAATTATTGCCCTACATTCAACCATTGGAAAATCCAAGGTTGAAGTGGCAAAAGAACGACTCCTTGATATTAATCCAAACATTGAAATTACTATGCATAAAATTTTCTTTTCTCCAGAAAATTCAAACAACTTTGATTTTTCAAAATATGATTATATTGTTGATGCAATAGACTCTGTAACAGGCAAAATTGAATTGATTTTAAAAGCTAAGGAAAAAAACACGCCAATAATTTCTTGTTTAGGTACAGGCAACAAGCTCCAGCCAGAACTTTTCGAAATAACAGATATCTATAAAACTTCAGTTTGTCCTTTAGCTAAAGTTATGCGAACAGAGCTAAAAAAAAGGAATATAAAATCACTCAAAGTTCTTTATTCTAAAGAGATTCCAATAAAAACTAAAGGGCAAAGAATACCTGCTAGCATTTCTTTTGTACCACCAGTTGCTGGATTACTTATAGCTGGAGAAGTACTAAGAAATCTTCTTAAACATAATGTAAACTAACTTTTCTTCTTTAAAAAACTATTTAATTTTGGCATAAAACATAACAAAATTATCCAAGTAACAAAAGATAACACAGCTAATCCTGCAAACAATTGAGCTGGAGTATATTTATCATAATTACCACCCCAAACACCAGCTACAGTATTGCCAATAAAACTTGTCAAAAACCAACAACCCATAGTTAATGATAAGAATTTTCTTGGAGCTAATTTAGAAACCAAAGAAAGTCCTATTGGAGAAAGACACAACTCAGCTATAGTCATTATGAAATAACCTAATACTAACCACATTGGCGATACTAAGCTTGTTAATGATAGATGTCCTGCATATGCCAAAACAATATACGATAAAGTGATTAAAAAAAGTGCTAATGAAAATTTTTCAACAGAGGATGGTTCTTTTGATTTCCCTCTTAAGCTTCCCCATAATAGTGACATCAATGGTGCAAAAGTTATAATAAAAAGTGGATTTAAAGATTGAAAATATCCAGTAGGAATTTCAAAACCACATAAATTTCGATTAGTTTGATATTCTGCAAACAATGTTAATGAAGATCCTGCTTGCTCAAAACACACCCAAAAAGGGATTGTAAATAACATAAGAACTAATAATGAGATAAAACGTTTTTTCGAGTCACAGCTTTCTTCGTTATTTATGTTTACGTAACCCTCTTCTTTAGCGTTTACCGGATATAGCCCACATTCTCCAAGGAGTTTTTTCTCCAACAATTTATAAAAAACTAGCCCAATCATCATTCCGACACCAGCTGCTGCAAAACCATATTCATACCCAAATTTAACTGCTAGTGTCCCACAAACTAAAGGGGAGAAAAATGCCCCAAGGTTAATTCCCATATAAAAAATCGTAAAAGCAGCATCCTTCTTAGTATGATCACCACCATAAAGTAGGCCTAAAACAGAACTAATGTTTGACTTAAACAAGCCATTAGCAATAATCATCAAAAATAAAGAAAATAAAAATAGCGATTTAGGACCAAAAGCTAATAGGAAAAGACCTAACGTCATAAAAATTGCGCCACCAGCTATACATTTTCTTTGTCCGAAAAACCTATCAGCTAAGTAACCACCCAATAAAGGAGTTAAATAAACCAGCCCTGTATAAAGCCCATAAATATTACCAGCTTTTTGAGAGGTATACATCAGATTTTCGATCATATAGAGTACAATCAAAGCACGCATACCATAGAAAGAAAATCTTTCCCACATTTCAACACAAAAAAGTAAATATAGTCCTTTTGGGTGTCCTTGTTTTAAAATATTCAGCATCTTTATAATTTACTTAGATTTTTTCTATATCTTTACTTTCGTTAGCTAATGCATCGATAAGCTTTCTTGCTGTTTTTTGGTTGTTCAAATTAGCGTTACCACCAATACAACCACCTTCACAGCACATAACTTCAACTAAGTTACAGCCATCTTCGCATTGTCCACAAGTCGCATATTTTTTAAGCTGACGAATGCTTTCTTTATTTAAACCATTAATGACAAGTGGCTTTAATTCCGAATTATCTCTCAAAGATGCGTTAACTGACTCTGCTACACCACCTGTAAAACCAAAATTTCTGGCGTGTTTGGAAGATTCTACTACATATCTTTCTTCTTCACATTCTGCAATTTGAATATGATGAGCAACAAATAATGCACCTAGCTCTTCAAAGTTCATTACAAAATCTACATTTGGATTTTCATATCCTTCTGAACGTTTCGCGGCACAAGGGCTTACAAAGACTGTAACTGCATCTGGAATTTCCTTCTTAATAATTTCAGAAATGTAGTACGTTGGAGTTCCTGTAGTAGAAACGTATGGTTTAATTTCCGGAATATGTTTTTTGATTAATTGATTATATCCAGCACAACAAGAAGTTGTCATAAAGCTATGACCTTCTTCCATACGCTCTACAAATTCTTTCGCTTCAGTATTTGCTGTAATATCAGCACCTTGAGCAACTTCATAAACATCAGTAAATCCTGCTTTTTTAATAGCTGTTCTTAGCTGATAAATGTTACCTGGGAATTGACCAGCAATCGCCGGAGCTATCATAGCGATAACTTTTTTACCGTCTTTCATTGCTTTTAAAATATCAATAATTTGGCTTCTTTCATGAACTGCGCCAAATGGACAAGATGAAATACATTTTCCACAGCTAATACATTTATCAAAATCGATACTTGCAAAACCTGTTTCATCTTTCTTAATTGCACCTACTGGGCAAGCATCTTCACAAGGCACGGTAACTTTAACAATTGCATTGTATGGACAAGCTTTAACACACATTTGACATTTTTTACATTTTGTCTCATCAATTACTGAACGGCCATTTACAATTGAAATTGCACCAAACTTACAAGATGAAACACAGGGACGAGCAACACAACCTTGACATAAGTCTGTAACATATATTTTATTAGAATTACAACCTTTACAAGCTGATTGAAGAACTGTTAAGTGTTTTTCATCAATTTCAGTTCTTTCTTTAGCCCTTTTAGCATATTTAGCTAGTGATGCAGTTTCATCATCTTCTTCTATTGAAAACCCAAGTCCTGCAATTACTCTGTTTTTGATAATTGCACGTTCTTTATAAACGCAACATCTATAAGGAACTTCCATCCCTTTTGGTCGCATATCATAAGGAATAAGTCTTGCTTGTTCCTCAAAATCATCTGATAAAAATGCTTTTATAATTCTAACTAAAATCTCTTTTTTAATGTGTATTGCTTGTCCAATATTACTCATTATTTTCCTAACTTCCTATCTAGTGCTTCTAATACTTTTTCAACCGTTGCTTCAGCAACAACTTCATCATCTATTTTAACATAAGGTGCTTTAGAATACTCCCAATTTATTGAACAAAGTCCTAAACAAGGAGAACCTGCAACTTCTACTTTGTCACCATATCTTTTAGGGATGATTTCATTTAACTCTTGAAGGTTTCCACCACCCATCACAAAACAAGTTGTTCCTAAACACACTTTTACTGAAACTTTTTCCATAATAAACACCTCATATAAACTGTACATTCACTTTTTTTAGATATTTTTCTTCTAAAACTTTTGCCATTTGCTTTACTATATTTTTTCTAATCTCAATTTCAATCGGTAAATTCGGATCATAATGCGCCTTATTCATCTGAGCGCCAACCAAGAAATTAATACAATCTGAATCTAACAAGAAGTCCATTAAAATCTTTGCTGCATTCTTTTCGGGTTTTCCACTTTCCAAATATTCCAACGTTTTTGTTAAAGTAAGAATTCCTTCTGTAACTAAGTCTACACCATCCATCTTAGAAAGTCCAGGTAATTTTCCAGCAGTTGTTGAAATATCTGCAGTAACCGGAATATTTAACTCTCTTGAGATTATATTTGCTGTTGTACCACCAGAAATTGCTTTTTTACCCTTGAACTCAATAAAAGTTTTTGCATAGTAATTATCTTTTTCTTGATGGTACGGAGGACCTGTAAAAATCATCGATTCTCTCGGATTTCTGCAATATAGGGATACAATTGAAGTATCATCTTTTAACTCTCTATTTGGAGCTATTAATTCAACTTGTTTTACCAAGTATTCACTCAAATCTTTCGATGAAATTTCAGGGTTTTGTTCTAATTTGTTTAAGATTATTTTTATCAAACCTGATCTTTCCAAACCTAATGGATAAGCTTTTGTACCCATTGCAACTTGAGTTGCGCCATCTGAACAAAAAATAATTCTATCAAACTTTTCAAGTTGAATATTATAAACTCTCATTTTACGATTTTTAAAATCTTTAGATGCAATCGTTTGGTACTCGGGTTTTAGAACCTCACCATTTCTAATCCAAATAAAATCTGGGTTCCCTTCTTCAACAATCTTTGCTTTACCGTTTTCATAACAGTCAATTGCAGAAAAAGTAGAATAACTAATCCCTCTCACTTTACATACAGGAAGAGAGTTCATAATAATTTCGCAAGAATTTTCAATATCAGAATTGTTTTCCAAAAATTTTAAAAGCATAGTTGAAGTCATACAAGCTAAAATATTTGCTTTAATACCACTTCCAAGCCCATCTGAAAGAACTGCAACAACACGATTCAAATTCGGAAATCTTCCAGATGTAAAAAAATCTCCGTAAGCATTTTGGTTATATTTCTTTTTTTGAGCACAAGCAATATCTATAAACATTACTATTTTTTATCCTCACCTATATTTGAATCATAACCCTCAGCAATAGAGTTCAAAAGTAATTCAGTCTCTACCATATGTTCACCTAATAGGCTTGCAATTTCTTGAACTGTCGCAATATTTTTTGTAATAACTTCACGAGCTTTTTTAGCAATTTTACTTCTATCTATTTCTGATTTAGTAACATCTGAAATTACAGCACCGATCAATTCATTGTCCTCAATTGTGAATATGCTTATATCATAAACTTTATCGTCAAAAGTGTAATGTTCTTGGTGAATATCTTTTCCTGTTTCAAGAGCAGACTTAAATAATTCGCTAAATGGTATAATTCTATCCAAAGCAGCACCAGTTAAACCATCTTGACGAGAAGCAAAGACTTCATACATATCGCCCAAGAACATTTGTTCAAACGAATCATTAGCCTCAACTATTTCCATATTTGAGTCAACAATTACTACAGCTGAAGGCATACATCTAAGCATAGCTGCAGCTTTTCTTACTGCAATTTTTCTCATATATGAAACGCACATAGATGTCTCGGCATCACCGGAAATCAATGCATTTACAAATTCTCTACAGCTACCATATCCGCAACCACCACAATTCAGTTCATCTTCAGGTTTGTGTTTACTAATTTTCTTAAGAGCTTTTGTTGTTTGCTCAATTGAATATTCCATTTTTTGAACCGGCGATGGTAAATAATCTTCATAAATAACTTTTTTAGGCTCTTTTGGAATATCATCACGATATTGAGTGTTTGTATAAATATCAGATGTAATCATGATTCTCGATTTATCACTTGATAAACAAGGCCCATTAATACAACCCCCAGGACAGCCTAATGCTTCTACAAAAATCTTGTTTGAAATTTTTTTAGGGTTTATGTTCTGCAAAGATTTATCAAAAGCTTCCAATGAACTTACACCAATAAATGTTACGTCATTATTATCAATTCCAACCCGCTTAATTGTTTCATTCATTCCACCTTCAAGCGGATATAGAGCACCTTCATATGCGTTTTCAGGAACAAATTTACAATCATCATTTACTTCAATATGTTCTACATCAATAAATTCTTCTTTAATCCAATAATTTAACTCATCAAAAGTTAGCGCTACTGAAATTAGCTCAGGATGTTTGTCAGATTCATTCTTTTTAGCAATACAAGGTCCTATAAATACAACCTTTGTATCATCTCCATATGTATCTTTAAGAAGTCCAGCATGAGTTAAAGCAGGAGATGCTATTGGGGTAATACAATTAGCAAACTCAGGTTTATATAAACGAATATAATCGTCAATTACAGGACAAGCCGAAGAAATATACAAACCAGCTCCCCCTTTATTGAGCATTTTAGCAGTTTGAATTGATACTTCCTGAGCACCTAAAGCTGTTTCACTAACCCCAGCAAAACCTAGTTTTTTAAGAACAGCTATCATTTTTTCTTTAGAAATATTATAAACCCCAGCCCAGCTAGGAGCCAAAGAAACATAAACATTTTGATTAGCTAATAATAGAGTTTTGACCTTATCGATATCATTACGAACTTTTTTTGCACCAACAGGGCAAATTGTTACACAATGACCGCAAGCTATACATTTTTCATTAATAACGGATGCGCTTCCGCCTTGTATTCTAATTGCTTTAACATGGCAGTCACGAATACATTTATAACAGTCATTGCATTCGTTTTTTAACGTGTATACCGGATAAGTCTTTTCCATAATTCACCTATTATTTTAAATTTTCAAGTAATCCTATAAGTTCCGCTCGGGTAACTTGAACATGTTCCACATCATCAATATAAATTCTAGGTCCTACACTACACTTATTTTCACATAAAGATCCTATTATTTTTATTTTAGCATCCAATCCATTTTCTTCAATAAATTCTTTTATATATTCTAAGTTTTCTTGATTTCCTTTTGCAAAACATGCGCTTCCCATACAAACTTTTATTTCATGTGTCATTGCTATATTATACCTCATTACTATTTGTAAACTGTAAAAAACTACCTATAAGATTTTCATTCCAAACCTTAACATCATTAGGAACATCTAATATACAAGGCGTAAAATTCCATATATATTTAAAACCAGCACCTGCAAGATAATTTGCAGTACTCTTCGCACATTCAGTCGGTACTGTTAAAATTGCAATATCAACACCAAGCCTTTCTGCTAAATCACCGACCTTTGTAAGATTAAATACCTCTTTCCCATTAATCATTGTTCCTATTTTTCTGGAATCATTATCAAACATAGCAAGAATATTTAATCCATAATCTTTAAAACTATCGTATTTTGCCAAAGCAGAACCAAGATTACCTGCTCCAACAATAAAAGCATCCCTTTTTTGCTTAAATCCTAAGCATTCTTCAATCTTTAATTTAAGATTTTTTACTTCATACCCAACTCTACATTTCCCAGGGTTATCTAAATATTTCAAATCTTTCCGTACTTGAGAATCGTCAATATTTAATAATTGAGCTATTTTTGCACTTGAAATATATTTCTCGTCTTCTCTTAAACCGTCAAAAATAAAATGATAAAGCGTTAAACGATTTATTACTTTCTCAGGAATATTCATTCCAGCTCCTTTTTTCATATATAAACAGTCAAAAGGGGTTTGATGTGTTAACACATCAAACCCCTTTAACCAAATTAAACAATACCATTATAAGCATCTAAGAAAATTTGCTTGATTTCACTCATCAATGGATATCTTGGGTTAGCACCTGTACATTGGTCATCAAATGCTCTTTCTACAAGTACATCCAAATTAGCCATAAATTCTTCTTCTTTAACACCGAAATCTTTAATAGATTTTGGTAAATTCAATGAAGACATTAAATCATCTACTGCTTTAATCAATATTTCAACTTTTTCGTCATCATTTTTACCACCTAAACCTAGGTTATCAACAATTTGACCATATTTAGTTTTAGCACAAGGATACTTGTACTGAGGGAATATAGCTTGTTTTGTAGGTTTATCAGTAGAGTTGAACTTGATAATTTGACGAATTAATAATGCGTTAGCAACACCGTGAGGAATACTGTACATTGCACCTAGCTTGTGAGCCATTGAGTGGCAAAGTCCTAGGAAAGAGTTAGCAAATGACATACCTGCAATTGTTGCTGCATAGTGCATTTTTTCTCTTGCAATCGGATCACTAGCGCCTTCGTTATATGAACGAACTAAGTACTTAAAGATTAGCTTAGTTGCTTCTAAAGCATTTGAATTTGTGAAGTTTGTTGCTAAACAAGAAACATATGCTTCAAGCGAGTGAACTAATGCATCAATACCTGATGCTGCAGTTAAACCTTGTGGCATACCGTCAACAAAGTTAGGGTCAACAATAGCCATATTTGGTGTTAATGCATAATCAGCGATTGCATATTTATAATGAGTTTTTTCATCAGTAATAATTGAGAATGGAGTTACTTCTGAACCTGTACCTGATGTAGTTGGGATACAAACCATTGTAGCCTTTTCACCAAGTTGAGGAATTTCACAAATTCTCTTTCTAATATCCATGAATCTCATAGAGATGTCTTCAAAATTAGTATTAGGTTGTTCATATAATAACCAAATGATTTTACCTGCGTCCATTGGAGAACCACCACCAAGAGCAATAATTACATCTGGCTCATATGGTCTTACAATCGCCATTGCTTCATTAATTGTAGCAATTGTTGGGTCTGGTTTTACATCGAAGAATACTTGGTGATCAACACCAATTTCGTCTAATACTCTAGTAATATTATCTACTGCACCTGAATTAAATAAGAAACGGTCAGTTACAATAAATGCACGTTTTTTACCTTTAAGTTCTCTAAGAGCAAGGTCTGTGCAACCTCTCTTGAAGTAAACTTTTGGAGGAACTTTGAACCATAACATATTTTCTCTCCTTTCAGCTACAGTTTTATAGTTTAATAAATGTTCTACACCAATATTGCCTGAAACAGCGTTGCCACCCCAAGAACCACAACCTAATGATAGAGATGGTTCTAATTTGAAGTTAAATAGGTCACCAATACCACCTTGAGATGATGGAGAGTTAACTAATACACGACAAGAAGGCATTTTTTCAGCATATGCATTAATTCTATCAGATTTTCTTTCATCTGTATAAAGAGCTGAAGAGTGACCAGCACCACCTTTGAATACTAATTCATAAGCCATTTCAGTAGCTTCTTCAAAGTTTTTAGCTTTATACATAGTCAAGATTGGTGATAATTTTTCTCTTGAGAATGGTTCTTCCCAATCTAATTTTGGTCTTTCACATACAAGTATTTTTGAATCAGCAGGGATTGAGAAACCTGAAAGTTCTGCAATCTTAGTTGCTGGCTGACCTACGATAAGAGGGTGAGCAGTTCCTCTTTTTGGATCAATAAAAGGAAGATCAATCATTTTTTGTTCTTCTTCTTTACTTACTAAGTAAGCACCACGGTATAAGAATTCTTTTTTAACTTCTTCGTAAACTTCTTCACAAATGATAACTGATTGTTCTGAAGCACAAATCATACCATTATCGAAAGTTTTTGACATAAGAATTGAAGATACAGCCATTTTAATATCAGCTGTTTCGTCAATAACCGCAGCTACGTTACCAGGACCAACACCTAATGCAGGTTTACCTGATGAGTAAGCTGCTTTAACCATACCTGGACCACCTGTAGCTAAAATGCAGCTAATGTGTTCGTGGTGTAATAAAGCATCTGATAACTCCATAGAAGGAACATCGATCCAACCAATAATATCTTTTGGAGCACCTGCCTCAACAGCTGCTTCTAAAACAATTTTAGCGGCTGCAATTGTACAATTTGTTGCTCTTGGGTGTGGAGAAAATACGATACCATTTCTTGTTTTCAAAGCTAATAAAGCTTTAAAAATAGCAGTTGAAGTTGGGTTTGTAGTTGGAATAATACCAGCTAAAATACCTAAAGGTTCTGCAACAGTTTTGATACCATTTTCTTTATCTTCGCTAATAATTCCACAAGTTTTTGCATTTTTGTGTTTGTTATAAATGTACTCAGAAGCAAAGTGGTTTTTAATAATCTTGTCTTCTAGAACACCCATACCAGTATCTTCTACAGCCATTCTAGCTAGAGGTATACGAGCTTTGTCAGCAGCAGTAGCAGCCGCTTTAAAAATTCTGTCAACTTGTTCTTGAGTAAATTGCTCGTATTCTACTTGAGCTTTTTTTACTCTTTCAAGCATTTCATTAAGAGCATCAATATTATCAACTAAAGAGCTCTTTTTTTCTGATTTCTTTTCCAATACTTTTGGCATATATTATCTCCTTTTTTAAATTGTGATAAATTTCCTAATATACAAAATTTTATTACTTAAAAAGTGTCTTGTCAACACCTTTTAGATATTAAGATATTGTTAAGATTTAATTGTTCTATAGCGTCACAATAAATAATGCAATCGAGTATTTTGTCACGATTATTTTCTCGTTTAAACACTATTAACATGCTCATTTTTTCTTATTAATTTCATCAGGGCGAGCTGAATTAGATAGAATAATTTCATAATATTCATTCTTGTCAATATTAACACCCATATTTTTAGTGCTAACGACAAGCTTCTTTTTCTTTTTAGGTTTATACGGATTATTTGCCATAACTAATAATCTCGTTATTTTCACCTACTTGAACAATAGTTGGTTTATGTTTTTTTAATTCATCTTCGTTCATTTGAGCATAAGTTACAATAATAATTTTATCACCTGGCTGAACTTTTCTAGCCGCAGCACCATTCACACAAAAGCATTTAGAGCCTCGTTTACCTACAAGAGCATAAGTTTGAAATCTTTCTCCATTATTAATATCAAGGATTTCTACTTTTTCCCACTCTCTAATATTTGCTTTTTCTAAAAATTCTTCATCAATAGTAATCGATCCAACGTAATTAAGATTTGAATCAGTAATAGTTGCTCTATGTATCTTTGAATGTAAAAATTCGCGTAGCATATTTATATTCCCTCTTGAAATATAATATAGCACAAATAGATTTATAAAGATGATTAATTTATATTTTTTTACAAAGAGTTAAACTAGAGTAGAGACAAAAGGAGTAAATTATGATTGAATTGTTTATTTTAGAAACTTGCCCCTACTGCAAAAAAGTACTCAATTTTTTAGAAAATCAACATATAAAATATAAAGAAATTGATATTACTAAAAAAGAAAACGAAGAAGCATTAATAAGAATAGGCGGAAAAAGACAAGTACCTTTTTTAATTGACACAGAAAGAAATATTCAAATGTACGAATCAGATGATATAGTTGAATATTTAAAAACTATTTGCTAAAACAACACATTAATTTATGAAGACAAATTTTATTTATTTGAATTTGCAAAAAACTTTTTCGCAAAAAACTGTAGCAAAGATTCTTTCTTAGGTAAATATTTAAGTTTAATAAGCCTGTATACATCTTTCTCTTCAACTCCAGTGCATTCGAACTTTGAATATCGGGGGAAAATATAATTTGATTTTTTCGATAACTTAGCACCTTTAGGAACGGTTATTTCGTAAAGTAACCCCTTCGCAAAGCTTTCTGCATGTATTTTTAATTCTGTAGCATAGGCATATTCTGGCATATAAATAATATCACCAACTTTAGCATTATAAGCTTTTTGAAACCTTTCAGGGAAAACATAACTACCCTCAATTCCACGCCATAAAGTCAATTTTTTTTGTATTGGT
Organism: Candidatus Gastranaerophilaceae bacterium; assembly: GCA_045651505.1. Lineage (GTDB taxonomy): Bacteria > Cyanobacteriota > Vampirovibrionia > Gastranaerophilales > Gastranaerophilaceae > CAG-196. Next base: position 43,310 of record JAZRSL010000004.1, read on the forward strand.
TTTAATGTCTTAAATTCTCTGTCAGAAATAGAAATTGCATCTTTAACTGTTATTGGAGGAGAATCTGCATATAACATTGAATTAGCATTAAAATTAGGATTTATATACCCAAGTAGCAAATAATTTACATCGTGCAAGTCAAAATAATAACTAACATGTTCCAACTTTTTGGGTTTAAAAAGATTTTTTATTGATTGTTTAGCCCAGTATTCTTCACAAAATAATGGTTTAACATTGGGAGTAATTTTTGATATTAAATTAGTATTTAGTATTTTCATAATTATAAGAAAACAGCTAAAAATAAAATTTGTCAGTTAAATAGAAGCAATAAGGAATGGACGCACGATAAATCGAGCGCCCATTTGAAAGGACATTTATTATTTATGTATAATTCCGATTGTTAATTATAATAAGTTTAGTGCAATTTGCGGTTGCTGGTTAGCTGTAGCTAACAATGTTGCAGTAGCTTGTTGTAAAATTTGGAACTTAATGTATTTTGAAGATTCTTCTGCTACATCAGCATCCTTCATTGTTGAAATTGCTTCCGTTAAGTTTTCTTTTTGAACATCAGTAGCATCAATTGCAGAATCTAATCTGTTCATATAAGCCCCGATTTTTGTAACTCTTAGAGAAACATTATCGATTGCTTTATCAATATTATCAATAAATGCACGAGCTGAGCTATCATTTCTATAAATAGCAGTACACATTTGTTCAATTGTAAAGTTTTTAGCATTTCCAGCGATTACAGCACTTGTTGCACCATCTGTATATGTTACATCACCGCTTTCTGCTAAAGCTGCTGCAAGAGCTGAAGCATAGTAACCTGCTTGATATTTAGGTTCAGCACCTGGTGGTAATAATTTATTGTTTTCATCAACTAATTCACCGTTTTCATTCACCAAACGTGCTCTATAGCAGTATACATCTGATTCTTGATTACTTGTTCTTAAATCAATGTAACCTGGATTATCTTTTGTTGCAGTTGCTGCAGATCTAAATCCCATAAGAGATGTTGATTCGCAACTTGCAAATAAGAATGAGTCCATTTTAATAACACATCTTTGATCAGAGTATAAACCCACTTGTAAGTTTATATCAGTTTTTCTTGAGCCATCAAGCAAGAATGTATCGTTAAAATCTGTAATTGAACATAAACGGTTGATTTCATCCATTCTTTGTTCAACCTCTGTTCTAATAGCATTTAACGAAGCAGAACCATAAGTTCCGTTTGCTGCTTGCATAGTCAAATCTCTAACTCTTTGTAAGTATTCGTTTAAGATATCTAAAACACCTTCTTGAGTCGTTAACATATCAAGACCCATGCTAGCGTTAGTTTTAATGATATCGTAACCATTTACCTTAGCTTCCATACCTTCTACCACAGAGTAGCCGGCAGCGTCATCCTTACCAGAGTTTATCTTGAAGCCTGTAGATAATCTCTCCATTGCAGTGTTCATACCTTTAGTAGCATCACTAAGGTATTTTTGGCAGGTCAAGGCTGACAAATTAGTGTTAATTGTAATTGTTGAAGTTGACCCCATAATAAATTTCCTTTCATTTTCCTTTCCCCATAGTTAACGGCAGAAAAAAAAAGGACTTTACAACTTTAGTTAGAGAATCCTCCATTTGGAGGAGAAAGATATTCTAACCCCTACAAATACAAGCACTTTTACTAGTCATCATTTTTTAATTTATATCTTTTTTTTTATTCTTCTACAACTTTAGTTTGAGAAAATCATACAAACATCATGCTCAATTGTCGGATTCTAAAACTTAAAAAACAAATTATTTTAAATAAAAATAGGAGAAAAAAAATGAAATTAGAACAATCAGAAACACTACAGTGTTTAATAAACGCTTTCGCAGGAGAATCACAAGCCAGAAATAGGTATACTTTTTATGCCAAACAAGCTAAAAAAGAAGGTTATCATCAAATTTCAGAAATATTTTTAAACACAGCTGAAAATGAAAAGGAACACGCTAAGCTATTTTATAAACATATACCACATGCCGAACATTGGAAGGTTACAGGTGAATATCCTTTCTTTTTAGGCAATACATTAGAAAATCTTGAAGCAGCAGCAGATGGCGAAAGAGAAGAGTGGGAATATGTTTATAAGCATGCAGCACAAATAGCAAAAGATGAGGGCTTTGATGAAATTTCAAAATTATTTTTAGGAATTCTTGAAATTGAAAAACACCATTCTCATAGATATGAAATTCTTGCAGCACAATTAAGAATGAAAACACTTTTCAGTAAAGATGAGAATACTCAATGGCATTGCAGAAAATGTGGACACATACAAATTTCACAATGTGCTCCAAACAAATGCCCTGTTTGTTCTCATGAACAAGGATATTTTGAAGTTTTTAACGAAAAATTTTAATAACTTACTTATTTCTATTATTTTTAATATAATTCTTCACATTTTGTGAAAGAGATATATTTTGAAGCATCATATTATAGCGTTTAACATCTCCAATGTTAGACGCTTCTTCTAACAAATCTCTTCTTGGTAAATTTTGATTAGATTCAACTTTTTCAATTTTATCGTCTTTTGAATCAATTCTTCTTATAACAGAATCAATATCAGTTGAAGTATTAATAGAATACTTTTGTGCAATTTTTTGAACAGGTGCACCAGCTGGCAATCTATATAACCAATTAATAGAATACTTATCATTATTAGACAATGTAGCGTTTCCATACTGATGAGGAGTATACATAATATCTTCCTTATATGGACTATGGCCTAACCCTAAAGCATGCCCTATTTCATGCAATATTGTATGATAAACTTCTATGTCACTATCGTATTGCCTGTGAATTTTACCATCAGTTAAGCCAATAGAAACTTCTGCACCATACAAGCGGCCTTGAGCATCCCAATTAAAATAGCAATGACCTAGGGCTTTTCTGTCTACTCTTTTCCAATCAACATTTATATTTGATTCGAGTAATACATTTGTTATTCTAAAAGAGATTTTTCCACCACTAGCAGATGACCAAGCGTTTAGTGCATCAATAACCATTTTACGAAATTTAGCATCTTCACCTGGCTTTGAATAAAATTTCATAGGTGCTATATAAACCACTAAAGGGTTTATTGACCAACGCATGATATTTCCGTTTTTTACACTACCGTTAAGATATGTTTTCATATTTTTAATATAGCATATGCTAGCAAATTGTGTAAACTTTTCTATAATACAAGGCAATACCTATTAACGTTAAAATAATATTAGGCATGAAAGCTGCAAGTGCAGGAATTAATGTACCTGCTTCTCCGAAAGATATTGAAAGAGCTCTTATTAAATAATATGCAAAAATTATTAATATACTAAATAAAAATCCCCTATTATACCGAACTCTTGGCGGAGTAATTGCAAGTGGCACACCTATCAACACTAAAACAATAGTTGTAAGAGGTAATGCTATTTTATCGTATAAATCAATCTTTAATTCTGGCCTTCCTTCTTTTGCAATATATTTAGCCAGCTGAACAAAGTTTCGTTCACCAGCTTGGTTTTTTTCCATTTCTCGACTTAAATCTACGCCAAACATGATTGTTGAATCATTAAATAATGTAGTATCCAATGTTTTACCACTATCAGCAATTGTATATATTGCACCTTTTTTAAAGTTCCAACCCATTGGTGAAGTTTTTCCCTCTCTTGCTTGAAGAATTTGGATTGTACCTTCTTTAGAAGCATCTAAAACCGTAATATTATGAAGTGTTTTGTCGGTACAATCTCCTACATAAAATAATCTTTTTAGAGTACCACCACTTTTAACTTCTTTAAATGTAAAATTTTCCTTGCCTTCTGGTATGTTTTTTTGACCAAATGCATACAGAGCAAGGTCCGTAGCTTGCTTTGTCATAACAGGCACAACAGTTTCATTGATAAAAAAGCTTGCTAAGGCCATCACAATTGCAAATACAAAAATAGGTTTTGCAATACGATTAAGTCCAATACCACAAGCTCTCATTACGGTAATCTCAGAACTGAGACTCAATCCATTAAGAGTCATCACAGTAGATAACAATACGCCCATTGGAATTGTCATAACAAAAATAGACGGCAAGTGCAGTATTATTATTATAAATGCTATCTTAAATGGTATGCCATAACGAGAAATCTGCTTAATTAAAGTTATAAAAGTATCTGATGCAAATATAATTGAAGTAAAAACTAAAACACCCATTATAAACATCGTAATTACTTGCTTCAAGATATATTTATCAAGAAGCTTCATTCGTCTATATTTATATAAAAATATCTTTAACAACCTCTTCACATAAAAAATTATATCACAGTCTTTTTTAATCTTAAACTTTTGGTGGAGATATTTCATAATTTAATATAATTAATTTTTGTAATTAAAACTTGTATTATAAAAATATGGAAATCAGAGAAAATAACGAAATATGCATTTACGCACCTTTATCAGCTACTATTAATGAATATGAAAGTTCTAGACTTATTACTAATATAGCTAATGATTCTCGAAAAATTGGAATCGATTTAATAAATGTAAGTGATTGCACTATAGATTTTATAGAAAATCTGAAGCAAATTTCTTCTAATAAAAAAATTAGCTTGTTTAATATTCCTTCAGATATTTTTATATTATTTAACACAATGAATATCGACAAAAGCGTTCATTTATATGTAAATGAACTAGATTTTATTGAAGGTAGTAGACAACTACTAAACAGAAATTTTTCTATCATTTTATAGCCTACTTAGGTAAATTTCTTTACAAAACTTGAAAAAAACGTTTGTTTAGAATATAATCCTAGTAACACAATTTCTGTATAGTTATTTATCCAAGCCGGAGTGCGGGGAATAACAGAAAGAGTAGCCTAACAAGTTTGAGCGAAGCTAAGAGCGATTGAGCATGGCACGTAAAAATTTAGGAGAGACGTTCTGTTACGAACTAAACGAGAACATAGCGAAACCGTAGGGAGGATTTTTGGAAATAATATACAGAATCCAATTTACAAAACAACGAGGATTTCGATGATAAAGAAAATAGTCTTAACAGCTATTGCGATAGTATCATTCCTATCAGTAGATGTACAAGCTGCAATCTCCGAAGATGTAATTAAAGAGAGTATTGTTAAACATTCTATGGAAATGGGAGTAGATCCGGCTTTAGCATTAAGTATTGCAAAGAAAGAATCAGGTTTTAAGCACGAATTAAAAAGTCCTTATGGGGCAGTTGGTGTTTTCCAAGTACTTCCATCAACAGCGAAAAAAATTGGCTACAACCCATATTATTTAAATGAAAACATAAAAGCAGGACTAACATATTATAAAATGATGTATAAAATGTTTGGTTCAACAGAACTTGCGCTTGCAGCTTACAATGCTGGACCGGGTAATGTAAAAAAATACGGTGGAACAATCCCTCCGTTTAAAGAAACAAAGCGTTTCGTTAATATTATCATGCAAGATTATCAACAAATGAAAAATAATCCAGATCCTGCAATTGCAAAATATAATAAAAAGACAACTTTAGATGCTGAAACAGAATTGAAAAGCTCTCAAAAACCGGTTGAATTACCGGATTTAAAAGAAATCCCTGAGACTAGAGAAGTTGATTCAATAATGGAAATTTTATAATATAAATTTTTGTAAAGCATCATCATACAAAATAGCAAAAAAATTATTTAAGAGTTTTTGCTTAATGAAAAGGTGGTGTTGAAATGAATATAAATCAATCGACTTTAAATTTTCAAGCAAAAACAATAAACGCAGAACCTGTTAAAAGAATTATTAGTTTTGAAGTTCCTGGCAAGAATAGAACAAAAATATTAACCAATATAACTGAAATAAAAAACAAATATACAAATCTTGAATATCAAGTTTTTAAAAACAATGAAGAAATCGAAAAAAAAGTTTACCATAACAGAAAAGGATTTGACTACTATAGACTTGAAAGTATCTGTGATAACATTCAAAACAAAGTTCGGGAAGGTGTAGACTTCCTAGAAGAGTTAATTGAAGCACAATGGCAGGCAATAAAAAAAAGATAAAAAACGCTCTAAAACAAAATTAGAGCGTTTTTATTATCCTTGAAAAAAAATAACCTTTTAACCTTTTAACATAACCATTAAAACTGAAATATCAGCCGGCTTCACACCACCTATACGAGAAGCTTGTGCTAAATTTGTAGGGCGAATTTTTTCTAACTTTTCTTTAGTTTCTGTTGAAATATGCTTAATTTGAGAATAATCAATACTAGCTGGTATTTTGTATTTTTCCAATTTCTCGGTTGATTCAACTTGCTGTTCTTGTCTTGCAATATATCCATCATATTTGATAAGCACTTCAACTTCACCAGTAACATCTTCACCTAAATTCATTTCCTTAGTAGCTGAATCAATTTCTCTAAATGTTTCGTAAGTAATATTAGGTCGTTTAAGAAGCTCAGCCATACGCATACCTCTATCAATATGCTCACCATACTTGGCTAATACTTCATTTACTTCATCTGTAGCTGAAATTTTCGATTCTCTTAAACGTTCAATTTCTTTTTGAATTGATTCTTGTTTAAATTTGAATCTAGAATACTGAGAGTCGTCAATAAGCCCTACTTGATGCCCAATTTCTGTTAAACGAGCATCTGCGTTATCTTGTCTTAATAACAAACGATATTCAGAACGTGAAGTTAGCATTCTATAAGGTTCTTGAATGTCTTTTGTAACTAAATCATCAATTAAAGTTCCAATATATGATGAACTTCTTGGTAGTTCTAACATCTCAGATGAGTTTAGGTATTTAACAGCGTTAATACCAGCAATTAAACCCTGCGCTGCAGCTTCTTCGTAACCACTTGTACCATTAATTTGACCAGCAAAAAATAAGCCGTTAATATCTTTTGACATTAACGAATGCAATGTCTGAACAGCAGGGACATAATCGTATTCAACTGCGTAAGCAGGTTTTATAATATGCGCCTTTTCTAAGCCAGGAAGCGAGCGCAACATTTCGACCTGAACACATGCCGGCAAGCTCGTAGAAAAACCTTGAATGTATACTTCATAAGTGTTTAAACCCTCAGGCTCAATAAAAATATGATGTGATGGATTTGAGGCGAATCTAACAATTTTATCCTCGATTGACGGACAATATCTAGGTCCTACACCTTGAATCAAACCTTGATACATTGGTGATTTATCTAAATTTTCACGGATAACTCTATGTGTATCTTCATTAGTTCTTGTAAGATAACAAGGAACTTGTGGACGTATAGGGCGATTAGGCTTGAAAGAATAAAAGCTAAGCTTATCATCTCCAGGCTGAATTGTCATTTTAGAATAATCAATTGTGCGTTTATCAACACGAGCTGGAGTTCCTGTTTTTAATTTCTTCGTCTGGATTCCGTTTTTGCGTAACCAATCAGAAAGTCCGTAAGCTGCAGCTTCGCCGAGTCTTCCACCAGGGTAAGCTTGAAGTCCAATAAACATTCTGCCCTCGAGTGAAGTTCCAGTTGTAAGGATTACTGCACGACAAGAGTATTCGATTCCAAATTCGTCTACTGCACCACAGATTACGCCATCTTTTGTTTTTAATTCTGTTATACAACATTGTTTAAGCCAAATATTTGGAGTGCTCTCAATAATATTGCGCATATATTGAGTGTATTCTTTTTTATCAGATTGAGCTCTTAATGCTCTTACAGCTGGACCTTTAGAAGAGTTTAAAGTCTTCATTTGGATATAAGTAGCGTCTGCGACTTCACCCATAACTCCACCAAGAGCATCAATTTCTCTTACAAGAGTTGATTTAGCAGGACCACCAATAGCTGGATTGCAAGGCTGTAAAGCGATGTTATCAAGATTTAGCGAACATAATAAAACATTACAACCCAAGCGAGCTGCGCTAAGAGCGGCTTCGCATCCGGCATGGCCTGCGCCAACTACAATTATATCAAATTTGTTATTTAAATAATCCATAAAAGTATTCTACTACAGGGGATTTTGGATAGCAAATTATGCTAAGTATTTTTGTAATGTTGCTTTATCAAAAACTTCGATACTGTCACGAGAGTGAATAAATACTAAGCATGAGATTAGTGATTTAAAGCTTGAAAAGTCTTCAAATGCAAGTTTTTGTCTTAAATCAGTCATGCTATTTGCCATAAATTCTGTAATAACAGTTTTATCGTTATAAAATAATTCTGATAAAAATTCAAAAGCTTCTCTTGTTTTAATTCCCTCAAGGTAAACAACGTCAGGAGATTGGAATTCTACAAACCTAAGCGCCTTATCCATATTAAAACCAATATTTTCATTAAGTTCGCATTGGTTAATATGTAGTAATTCATACTTAGCAATTGATTCAATCGTCATTATATTCTTTTTAATATTTTTAGTTTCAACCAATAAAGAATACGTGATATGAGTTTTACCACAAAGAGGAGCTCCACAGACCAAAATAATTCCTGGTTTTTCTACCGCACTAAGAAGTGTATTTCTTTGTTTTTCGTCAGGTATAATTTTATCAAGCTTGCTTGGTGGCTTGTAAATTTTTAAAGAAATCCTTTCTCCCATAATTGTCGGGAAAGATGAAATAGAGGCAATAAGCATTGTATTATCAACCTTAAAGCAAAGTTTGCCAAGTTGAGGAATTTCACAAACTGACGGATCAAGGTTAGATAAAGTTTTTAGCTTAGAAACAAAAGCTGAGTTTAAAACAGCAGGAATAATACCTTTATCAACAATCTCACCGTTTTGTTTAAATATAACTTTTAAACCATTTTCATCCTGTTCAAAGTTTAGCTCGTGAATATCTTCAATAATAGCTTGTTTCAAAATAGCTCTAATAACTCTTTGGATATGTTCTTCTCCAGAATCCTCTTTATGAAGTTCTTCTGTCCAATCAAATTTTTCGGTCCCAGCACCGATAGAAATGTTGTCAACTGTGTCAGCGACTTTGTAATACTCGTCAATCTTTTTAAGAATACTTGCTTCCGAAGCAATTACCGGTTCAATTGAACATTCAGCAGTTTCAATAATTTTATCAATAGCAAATAAGTCTAATGGATCAGCCATTGCAACAGTCAAAACATCTTCAATCTTGAATAAAGGAATAATGCGATACCTCATTGCATCAGCAAAAGCCACAAAATTAAAACATCTTGGATCAGGAGAATAATCTTCTAAATTTACATAAGGTATATGAAGCTTTGATTCCAAAAATTTCAACAATGTTTCTTCAGAAAGAATATTAGAATTAATCATAGCTTGACCAATATTAATATTTTGAACATTAGCTAGCTCTTCAGCTTTTTCTAATGTTTCATAAGATACAATACCGTCGCGAACCAATTCATATTTAAGTTTTTCTAAAGTTTTATTGTTTATAGTTTCCATTTTTTACCTTTTAAAAATGTTTTAAATTTGTTATTTTAAATGTGAAAGCATTTTTCTTACTAAATTACGCATTTTTATCATTGGATTTGATAAAGCTTTTTTACCTGTTTTAACAAATTTATCTGCTGGAATATCTTTACTTTTTACAATTTCTCTTGGAAATGGAGGTTCTACAGAATGCTGGCCTCTTAATGCTGATTCAATTGTTGAAACTGGATTATCTGATATACCGAAAATTTTACCCATACTTCCTCCTTTTAACCCACTAATTGCCTAGATATTCTTCAACTTTTTTTACAATAGCATCAAGCTCGAACGGCTTAGTTATATATTCATTAACCCCTGTTTCTTCGCCAATTGCTTTATCTTCTAACTGAGAACGCGCAGTTACCATAATTATTGGAATGTCTTTATATTTATTATCGTATTTTAAAAGTCTGCTAATCTTATAGCCATTAATTTTTGGCATCATAACGTCAAGTATAATCAAATCTGGCATAATTTCTTTAGCCAATCTTAGACCATCTTCGCCATTAAAAGCTGTATAACACACATAACCTGAGACTTCTAGCACGAATTTCAGGCTTTCTACAATATCCTGTTCGTCATCTACTATAAGAATCTTTTTCATGCGTATCCCCCTCAATATCGTATGAATACATTATATCACATTTTCCATAAGTCGTCTCGTTTTGAGCAACAACTGTTTCAATTTTTTTCTTTAAAAACTCTGCAGAAGGCTTATCACCATCTACTACAACCATTGACAAAGAGGCCAAAAGCCCATCTTTTTCTACAAGAGAATTTGACATATATGTTTTGTTTAGCAAGTTTTCTTCATTCATCAACTTTTCAATAATCTCACTAGTTGATTTAATTTTTATTATAGCAACGGTTGTTCCACTTGAACGAGCTTTTTGTATAAGCTGTTTTTTTATCATGTTAAAGTTGCTCTTGTCATTTGCAACAGGTATTACAAAATAAAATTTAGAGCCCTTATTAATCTCTGAATCACACCAAATTGCACCGTTATGAGATTCCATAAGCTGTCTTGCAATCGGTAACCCCAAACCTGAACCACCAACTTGTCGAGATAAAGAGTTTTCAATCTGAGCAAATTTGTCAAACACATGATTTAAGTCTTTTCTTTCAATACCAATACCATGGTCTTCAACACAGACTTGTAAATAATTACCTTTAAGATTTTTGATATCTTCTTCAAAACACTGGTCATACTGTAGCTCTCTAGCATTTACTATTCGAGAGATTATATCAATATTTCCGGCATTTGGTGTGAATTTAATAGCATTCGAAACTAAGTTTGTCAAAACTTGTTCAATTCTATTTGAATCAGCATATACCTCTACAGAATCACCGATTGGCGTATAGTTTATATTTAATTCCTTTTCTCGAGCCATTTCTGTTAAATTGTTTTTAACTACTTCAATTACAGGTTCAATATGAGTTAGCTCAAATTTGAAATCCATTTTTCCAGCTTCAATTTTAGAAATATCTAATAAATCATTAACAATGCCAGAAAGTCTAATCGCATTACGTTTTCCCATTGAACAGAATTTTTCTATATTTTCTGTCATATCTCCAGCTTTTCCACTAAGTACAATATCCATAGCATTTTTAATAGCTGTAAGCGGTGTTCTTAATTCGTGCGATACAATTGAAATAAACTCAGATTTAAGTCTTTCTAGCTTCTGTAATTTTCTATTTGTTGCTTTCAATTCTTGAGTAAATGATGCACTTTGGAGTGGAATTGCAACTTGTTGAACAAGAGTTTGGAAACAAGTTGCATCTTCTGTACTAAAAGCCTTTTCTCGATAAATTTCAGTAAACCCGAAGAATTCATCATTAAGCATAATCGGTGCAAACATGTTATCGTATTGTAAAACAGAAAAATCATATTCTTGAAAATTATGCTTAATATTCTTTTCTACTTTTAGATTCCCTATTTTGATATCCAAAGGCGGATCAGAAAGAAGTGACTTATAACTTAAGATTGCACGCAGTTTTAGAGCTTCCAGCAGCCTGTCAGAGATTTTATAAAGCGAGTTTATCAAAAGCACAGGCTCGCGTTCTGAGCGAAACATCAAGGTGCATGAAAGTTCAAAATTAAGAGATTTTTCAATTCCCTCAATCATTATCTTTAAAAGTTTATCTTTGTCTAAAGAGCCAGCTAATTGAGAGCTTGTATCGTATAAAACATTCAATTGATAAAGACTTCTTGCTAATTCTTGGTTAGATTTTGCCATTTTAACCAATGATTGGCGAGTTTTTAAACTAGATTCTACAGTGGCGTTCAAAAGCTTCTTGTCTATTGGTGTTTTTATAAACAGGTTTACATTATGCATAACATCTTTGTTATGATCAACTTCGCCCAATATCATTAATATAATAACCGGATACTGTTTAATTTTCCTACATAATGATTTCAACTCTAAAACATTCGTGTCGCCATCAATTACAACAATATCAGGTTCTTCTACCTTTAAACTATCAAAGACAAAAACTTCATCCGTCGTTACTATAATTTCATCCGACGGAAAAACCTCCCTTATTAAAACTTCTTTTTCATTATCTTCGCTAATCAACAAAAACTTTGTCATATCGATATATTATCAAAAAAAAGGTTTAAAAACAATTAATATTTTATTTTTATAAAGATTAAATTAAGAAATATTCTATAGAAAAATTTTTATTATACTATAGAAAAAGAATAGTAAAAATTTAATTGGGAGACTATATAATGAATGAATATCTAAAAAAAGTTTTACAAGAAGTTGAAATAAAAAACCCTAGCGAAAAAGAATACTTACAAGCAGTAAAAGAAGTTTTATCAACTGTTCAACCCATTTTAGAAAAGCATTCTGAATATGAAAAACTAGCCATTTTAGAAAGAATGGTAGAGCCTGAAAGAATAATAACTTTTAGAGTACCTTGGACAAACGACAAAGGTGAGATTATTGTAAACAGAGGCTATCGTGTACAATTCAGCTCACTAATTGGACCATACAAAGGTGGTTTAAGATTTCACCCAAGCGTTAACCAAAGTATTATGAAGTTTTTAAGTTTTGAACAAATTTTTAAAAATGCTTTAACAGGGCTTCCTATAGGTGGAGGTAAGGGTGGTAGCGACTTTGATCCAAAAGGTAAATCCGATAATGAAATTATGCGATTCTGCCAAAGCTTTATGACTGAATTATACAGACATATTGGTCAAGATGTTGACGTTCCTGCTGGTGATATTGGTGTTGGCGCAAGAGAAATTGGCTACTTGTTTGGACAATACAAAAGGATTAAGAATGCATATGAAGGAGGCGTCCTTACTGGAAAAGCAATCTCTTACGGTGGTTCTTTAGCTAGAAAAGAAGCAACTGGATATGGTCTAATTTTCTATGTTAGAGAAATGCTTAAAGCCCATAATAACAGTTTAACAGGGAAAACAGTAACAATTTCTGGTTCTGGTAACGTTGCTATTTATGCAGCAGAGAAAGCTATTGAAAATGGAGCTAAAGTTGTTGCTATGAGCGATTCTAATGGTTGTATCTATGACAAAAATGGAATTGATTTAGATCTAATAAAACAAATCAAGGAAGTTGAAAGAGGTAGAATTAGCGAATATTTGAGAGCTCATTCTGATGCTGTTTATACTCAAAAAACAGGAGAAGATTCTCCTATTTGGGAAATAAAAACAGATGTTGCATTACCTTGCGCAACTCAAAACGAATTAACTTTCAACTCAGCTAAAAATTTAGTCGAAAACGGTGTTTTAGCAGTTGGAGAAGGTGCAAACATGCCTTGTACTCAAGAAGCAACAGATTATTTACTAGAAAAAGGAATTCTTGTTGCTCCAGCTAAAGCCGCAAACGCTGGTGGTGTAGCAACTTCTGCCATTGAAATGTCACAAAACAGTATGAGATATTATTATACTTTTGAAGAAGTTGAAGCAAAACTAGAACGCATAATGATAAATATTTTCAATTCTTGCATGGAAAATGCTGAAAAATATGGTTGTGCGGGAAACTACGTTGCTGGTGCAAACTTGGCAGCATTCAACAAACTTGCAGAGGCTATGGTTGCTCAAGGGGTTGTTTAAAAAATTTGTTAAATTAATTATTTAACCAGACCTCCAAGAGCCATAACATCTTCATATTCAGCTCCTGCTTCAAGCATTTCTTCTGCTGAAAAACCAAAAAGAGTAATTGTATCAATTACCTCGTTCTTGTTATCCATATTTTTGATAACAGAATCTAATGCAGATTCTCTTGTCATAAACTGAAATTTATTATTAATCCCTTGATTCAAGCTTCTGCGTTTTGCTTTTCCCACTACAGGCTCCTTTCCATAGCAAGTAAGGCTACACCTATCATGCCTGAATAATTTCCAGCACTTCCAATTCTTATTGAAGTTGGCGAAGTTACAATTTCTTTATTTACTTCTACTTCAATCTTTTTAGCATCTACAAATTGCGCCATTGAGCCCGAAAGCACAACACAATCTGGGTCAAAAATATTTGCTAATCCAACAATCCCAGCAGTCAAATCATCTTGCCAACGTTTGAAAACTTCTAACATCTTTTTATCGTTGTTATTTACCCCGTCAATAACATCATATGTTGTAATTTCTGGATCATTAAGCATTTCTTCAGCGTCCCATTTTAAAGCCGTGCCAGAAGCATAGGCTTCAAAGCAGTCCCAACTTCCGCAAGTACATTTTCTGCGTTTGTCAGGATACATTTTGAAATGCATTTCACCGGCAGCACCAGACTTACCTTTAAGGAGTCTGTTGTTTATAATAATACCGCCGCCTACGCCTGTTCCAAGAGTTAGCATAACTGAAACTGAAGATCCTTTTGATGAGCCAATTTTGTATTCAGCCCAAGCTGCTGCGTTTGCATCATTTTCTACAAAAACTTTTTTGTTACTTAAGGCTTGAAAATCTATTGTATAATAACCTTCCACTAGATTCCCTGTTGAGCCTAGTACTCTTGTATTTTCATTATTAACTGCCCCAGCAGTTGCTATTGCAACCATATCTACATCGTTTTCAAACTTAGCAATTTGAGTTTTTAATAAAGATTTAATTTCATCCAAAGACTTTGGAGTAGAAAACTTATCAATTTCTGAAACAACTTTACCTGTTTCATCAACAATTGTGCTATAAATCTTTGTTCCACCAATATCAAACGCTAATGCTTTTTTCATTTATAAAACCTCTACAAATCTTTTTGTAATTAGATGTGGTCTTGTAATTGCTGAGCCAATCACTACAGCATAAGCTCCAAGCTCGAACGCCTTTTTAACTTCTTCAGGATACCACACACGACCTTCTAAAAATACTGGAGTTTTAATATTTTTTACAAGTTTTCCTAACAACTCAAAATCAGGCGTTTCTCCTGCTTCACCTGACTCATCAGTATATCCAGCGAGAGTTGTTGAAACTATATCAGCACCTAGGGCTTCAGCATTTATTCCCTCTTCAAAAGTTGAAATATCAGCCATTGCTTGCTTCCCAAAAGAATGAATTAAATCAATAATTTGCTTTAAGTTACTACCATCAGGTCTTTCTCTAAGAGTTCCGTCAAATGCTATAATATCAGCACCAGCATCTATTAACTCTTTAACTTCTTTCAATCCTGGGGTAATATACACAACGCTTTTCCAGTTTTCTGGAAGTTTATTAGGCTTAGTTAAACCAATAACTGGTATCCCAAATTTTTTAGCAATTTTCACATCCCTTGCACCAGCTACACGAAGCGCAGAAGCTCCTCCATTTACAGCTGATTGCATCATAGCTTCCATGCACTTTTCATCATAAAAAGGTTCACCAAGCATTGCTTGTGAAGATACTATAATTTTACCCTTAAGATTTCCGATAGCCATAAATCAATTTTACAACAAAAATATAGTATTGCACGAAGAAAAAAAGAGTTTATAATATTAATATAAGAGGATAAAGAAATGGTTGCAAAAAAGATTATCACAAGCTTGTTTTGTACAACATTAATTTTAGGTTTAACTTTTATTGCAGTTACTGAAAAACAAAATAAAGAAATCCAAGAAAAAAGTAAGATTAATACGGCCCAAAATATAAAACAAAATACTAAAATTTTACCAGATATAAAAAAATATGATTTATATACTGAAACGCCATATGACTTACCACTACTCTCAATATATGAAATTTCAAAAATTGATGAAACAACAAAAAAAATTGTAGATGAATTTTTAGAAAAATCTCAAGGTTTTTATATTTTAAAAAAAGTTGACGATAGAATTTTAATTTTGCTTCAAAATCCAATTGTAACGACTAATGCCTATCCTCGTCATGATTTGCAATATGTAGAAATCCTTCCTAATGGAGAAAAACTCTTTCATAATGCTGGATACACTGGCTCTGAAGAAGAAGTTTACATCGATACCAAAACTACAAAAGATAATTGGACTTTCGATAAGACAACTGAACCTTATCGTCCTTTAAAGCATATTGCTAAAGATGAAAAAGGTAAAACAAAATATACAGAATACTGGAACTATAGTGAAAAAGAGCCTATAAAATATCAAATGAAAGATAAGCAAGGTCTTACAATTTCATTATTAAAAGAAACACAAGAAAATGAAACTAGCTACAGAAAAGAACATATTTTTTATGACAATAGTGGAAATATTTCAATGAGCATAACTATAAATTATGACGGAGCTAATATTTCAAGATTTACGTACTATAACTCACACAATTCTATTGATAGTATTAGTATATTGAGTGAATTTTCCGATGGATACAAAACAAAAGAGCTAGTTTATAACGAAAACTACAAGCTTGTTAAAACTATTATACCTATTTACAAAGATGGTATCAGAAAAGAACTCAAGATATTTGATGCTGAGGAAAATTTAATTGAAAAAATTTCCTCTTAAAAAATTTCTCTTTTTTCCGGCCTTGTAAATTTATCCATTATTTTACCTGATAAGAACGTTGCGACTCCGGCTATTAAAGCATACCCAGCGTAACTTAACCAAGCTTTACCATAAAACTTTTTAAGATTCTGAATCTGAGGTTTAGCAAGCCCTGCTTGTTTTGCGATTTTAATACCTTTATAACTTGCAAGAGCTTCTTCTATAACTGTAGGCATCATCCCAAGAAAAGCTAGCTTTCCACAATTATCTTGAATTACGTCTCCTAAATTTCTCTTCTCATCTTTAGGTTTATTTCTAGAAAAAAGAGCTACTGTCCCCATAATTCCGGTTAAAGCCATACCTGGACCTCTTAGCTTTTGCAAAATTCTTCCGAAGCCACCTTTCATATTATTCAAAGCATGGCCTAGTTCATGGAAGCCTGTTATTGACGTTTTATGCATGTTTAGCCTAATCTCTTTTACTGAAGGTACGAAACAAGCATTAATACCCTTACCAATATCGGTAGCAGGATTAGTTACATTAACAAGTGACAGCCCTCTTTCTTTGAGCCCTGATAATTCAATTGATTTGATAAAAGCATCCTTGTATAGATTATTATTAGCATGTTCTTTTACCACTTGCTTCAAAAACGGATTTGAAAAAGATGGTAACGCTTTATACAACAACCCTGTCGCAGCAGTTGCAATCCAATATCCAATTTCAGCAGACTGGGAACTTTTGCGTTCATAATAATAATTATTCTGAGGATTTTGTCCGTCAATTCTTACCACTTCACACTACCTAAAATAGAATTCTACTACTATATAAAAACTATAGAGCCAAAATTCTTGCGTGTTTGTAACAATAAAATTATAAAATTTTACATTTTTAAACAAGTTATTCTAATCCAGTAGGAACATTACTACTTTTAGTCTTATTTTTATTAAAATTTTTTACTTGTTGCTGTCTTTGTTTAATTTTAAGATATGTTTCCATATCCATTTGATATAATTTACGTTCGTATTCTATTTTTTTTATTTTTTTTTCAAATTTTTCATTTTCTTTAGTTGTTTTTTCTTCAAGCTTTTCTTTCTTTTTAGCTAATTGGGCCTCAAACTCGATATCACTAGTATCAATAACAGTATCCTCTGCCAATCTATAACCAACTATAGAAACAGGAATACTTGCACCTGATAAATCTTCTAGCTTAGAATTTTTACCTTCCACATCAATACTCCAAGTTCCTAAGAACTTAGGCACTTCGCCAGTATAAGCATAAGCGCTTAGAATAACTCTATCATCATTGTTTGCATCGAACCCCATTGGATAAATATCCCAACGATTATCATCGAAATCTACACCACCAGTCTGTGCCCAATATTCAATAATTGCATCTCTTATTTGTGGGATTTTTATTGCTTCTTCCGTTTCAAAGTTATAAACCCACAAATCAGTCTTCCAAATACCATCGTGTCTATAACCAATTTTTTCTTTTACTACAAGTTTTTTATTATCAGAAGAAAAATCCACTGGTGTTAAAGTTCTAAAAATATACTTAGTATTTATATCTTTATCTGTAGAAATTAAAGGTTTTTCAACTTTTTGTACAATATTCGCATATCTAGCTTTTTCAGTATCCGAAAGTTTTGGATCCAACTTTATTAAAAATAAATCGCAAGAAGTACAATCACTTTGTGCATAATAATAGACCGCAGGATATACCATCATCGTCCTGTCACCAGAAATAATCCCTTGCGCATTAATTTGCCTATCAAAATTCAATTTCCTTGGTAAAGAAAGCTCTGGGCTACCAACAGGGTCGTTATATTTTACAAGCTTAAATGTTTTTTGAGGTACATATACCATATTAGAATCCTTAGGTAACTCTCCACCGACAATTTCGGCTTCTACATCTTTTTTAGTCTTCGCCCGAGATTTCGCCTCATATTCTTCTACAGTCATATAACCAGATTCTGGCAATTTACTTTTTTCGTATTTTTCCGACTCTTCAAGCTTATTTATTTCATTTCTATAAATTTCTTCAGCAACGATTCTATCTTTTCTTTTCATAAAAGGATAATTTATTTGAGCAAAATGAACTTTCATAGCCATATAATATCCGGCAAGAGATTCAAACATTAAACTATACCTTCTTTCATTGCCATAACTGTAGCCTGAGTTCTAGATGTAGCACAAAGTTTTTGTAAAATACTATGCACATGAGCTTTCGCAGTAGCTCTTGTAATAACAAGTTTATCAGCTATTTGAGGATTAGTCAGCCCATCTACCATTAATGATAGTACATCCAATTCGCGTTCAGTTAAACCATAAGAATTTTTATCTTTTTTAGAAACATCATTTGAAATAATTGAATTTGATGTCTGAGGTCTTTGTAAGTTAGAAAAAACTATTTTTGCTATTGCAGAATCTATCCATCCAATACCTTCATAAACTGCCTTTATCGCAGATATTGTTTGCTCTGGTGATGCACCTTTCATAATATAACCATCTGCCCCAGCTTTAAAGGCTTCAAAAACGTCCTGCTCGCTATCTCTTGATGTAAATATCAAGACTTTAACTTCTGGTAGAAATTCTTTAATTTTTAATGTAGCCTCAATTCCATCCATATTAGGAAGTCCAATATCCATCAAAATAACATCTGGTGAAAACTCACGAGCCTTTTTAACTCCAACAACACCGTCAGAAGCTTCCGCAACGAGATTAACCCCATCTGCTTTTTCTAAAAGCATCGATAATCCCATTCTATATAATTCATGATCTTCTACCAAAAGAACGTTAATCATTATACACCTCAACCTTAACAACATCTGTTAATATAAAAGAGAATTCACTCCCTTTATTAACTTTGCTTTCTAACCATATTTTTCCACCATGAGATTCAATAATTTGTCTTGAAAGATATAGCCCCAACCCTGTTCCTGCAGAGCGTTTTTTACTTGTTCCTTGAGAAAAACGCTGAAACATGTTTGGAATATCTTCTTGTGGAATACCACATCCAGTATCTGAAACAGAAAAGATTAAATCATTACATTCCCGCTTTATAGTAATAGTGACGCTACCTTTATCTGGAGTATAGTTTATAGCATTGCCACAGAGGTTACATATAACTCTTCTTAATTCACTTCTATCTGCATTAATATCAAAAGAAGTTTTTTCGGCCACTATACTAAAATCAATCTCTTTACTATCAGCTAGAGGCTTCAATTCATCATAAACCTGTTTTGTTAAATCATAAATATTGAAATCAGTTTTATTTAAAACTAATTTTTCAGCATCATAGCGATATACCTCTAATAGAGCATTCACAAGCCCCAATAAATCTTCATTGCTTTTTTGCATTGTAGATAATAATATTTTTTGCTTATCATCAACCTCTCCAACAGCACCATCCAAAAGAAATTTTAAGGTTTGAATAGCAGCTAATAATGGAGTTCTTAAGTCATGGGTAAGAGTTGCAATAAAGTCATCCCTTAATCTATCAGCTTTTTTCTGTTCAGAAACATCCCTAATTACCCCAACAAACCTTTTAAATTCCTCCTCAGGATTTATTCTCGCAAAGCTTATTTCTACAGGTAAAATATTATTGCTCAAAGGATTTTTAATATAAAAATCTCTTAAGAACAATTCATTTTCTTCTAAAATCTGAAGTTCTTTTGTAATGAATGTTTTCTTACTAAATAGAAATTCATCCACAGAAGATTTTACTATTTTTTCATTTATTAATCCAATTAAATTTTCACAAGCTGGATTTACTTGCTCAATAATACCTTTCTCATCAAGTATTATAATTCCATCAGCACAATAATTAAAAATACCAACCAACTTCGCATTAGCTTGTTTTAAATCAGCAGTTCTCTCCTCTACTAGTTGTTCTAAATTATGAGAATATCTTTCTAATTCCTTCTTTGCCAACTCTAATTCAGAAATTTTTTGTCTTAGTTGAAATAATAAATAGCTCCGTTCAATGCCATTTTTAATATTTATAATTAAATCATCATTATTCCAAGGTTTTTCTATATAACGATAAAGACCAACTTCATTAATAGCTCGAATAGCATTCTCTTTATCCGCATAACCTGTTAATAAAATCCTACTGACTTCAGGGTAAAGTCTTTTCACTTCAGATAAAAACTCTAATCCATTCATTTCTGGCATTAGGAAATCTGAAATAACCAAATCTGGTGTATTATTTTTTAAAAACTCTAAGGCTTCTTTAGGAAAATTAAAAAAGTGAGCATCAAAAAAACCTTCAACCTTTAGTAAAGTACTAAACGCAGAAGTGACAATTTTTTCATCATCAACTACAACAATCTTCCCCTTTTCCATAATTTAATATTAACTTAAAAAAAAATATTAGACAAATTGTTAACATTTCTTATATTATGCTATAATTATTAACAAATAGGAGGTCTTTATATGAAAAAGAAAAAACAAGCTTTCACATTGGCAGAAGTTCTTATTGCACTAACAATTACAGGGGTAATTGCAGCTTTTATAATCCCTCAAACAACTACTGAATTACAGAAAAAAATAGCGGGACTTAAACTCGCAAGAATTGTGGAACAAATAGAACTTGGATGTCGTAATTATTTAGAATACGAAAATGATAAAACAAATAACGGATCTCACTATATTACATTAGCACAAGTCCCAGGTGTTAGTATCCCAAAATTAGCATCTTTTATTGGACTCAAGCCTGATAATACAGAAGTCAAAACCGACACTTTTAAAAACTATGCAAGTATCCCTTCTTCAATATTGCCTTCAGCATATGCAGCTGTAAATCCTAATAACAATGGTTTATTAATTGACGGCAATGGTACAAATTCTGGTGCAACCCTACCTGGATTAATTGATGGCAATGTTAGCTTAGGCAAAGACAGTAGTGATACTTTAGTAGAAATCCGCTGCTATAATATGGAAAATCCATCTGAAATAATTGAGGGGAAAGAGGCTTGTGAAGCACACCACAGAGAACATTGCAAAAAACACCCTGACAATCCTTCTTGCAAAGGAGAAACCGATCTAACTGTGAACCCAGATTTAGCAATTCCGATTACACCTAGTCCAGAACCAACACCTCTCCCAACAGCTGACCCAAAAGAACCGTCTACATATAAAGCTAATAAAAGTAACATAAGCATCCATTTCTTAGATAAAATCAATACAGAAATTACTGATAAAAATGGAGTTATAACTACATTAATTATAGATGTTAATGGGATCAAAAATAAACCTAATATGTACGGCAAAGATGTATTCCAGTTTGATTTAATAAATTCTGGTAAATTAAAACCATATGGAATAGATTCTTATAAAAATAATTGTTCCGATACAAAAATTACAGACGGCAAGGCTTGTACTGCAAGAGTTGTAGCTGAAGGTTACAAAATTAATTACTAATTTATAGAAAGGATATAAAATGGCAGAAGCAAAAATTTTAGCAACAATCGAAAGAAGCGATACAGAACAGTTACAAATTTCTGTTTCAGAATATAGAGGAAAATCTTATTTTAATTTAAGAATTTTCTACACAACAGATGATGGTGCAAATTGGTTACCGACAAAAAAAGGTGTAACTTTTGCTCCAGATCAACTAGATGTTTTAACTGATGCTATTGAGGAAGCTAAAACATTGTTTATGACAGAAGAATAGTATTACATACAAAAATTTAAAGAACATGAACGATATTCAAAATGAATTTATATCAACAGTTTCACACGAGATGAGAACCCCTCTTACAAGTATAAGAGGGTTTTCTCAAACTCTTTTAAACTCATGGGATAAATTAGATGAAAATAGCAAAAAGAAATTTGTTAAAATTATTGAAGAACAATCCAATAGAATGATTAACCTAGTAGAAAACATTTTAACAGTTTCCAAGATCGGCTCTGATAAACCAAAATTCAAAGCTGTAAATGTTAATTCATCTATTGAAAAAGTCGTTCAGATGGTTCTACAAAAATATAAAGAGCATAGAATTATCTTAAAATGCAATAAAAAATTACCTTGTGCAAGATTGGATGAAGATAAGTTCCAGCAAGTAATGACAAACATTATTGACAATGCTTGTAAATATTCAAAACCTGATAAAGATATAATAATCACAACGTCATTTGCATCTGCAGATAAGGTTTCAATAAAAGTTATTGATCATGGCGTTGGAATAGACCCAATGAATAGAGAAAAAATATTTGAAAAATTTGTTCGTCTTGAGAATCATTTAACAAGTACTACTCAAGGGAATGGTCTGGGGCTTTATATAACCAAGAGTCTTGTTGAAGCAATGCAAGGAACTATTTCCGCTTATAGTATTCCCAATTTAAGCACTGAGTTTTGGGTAGAATTTCCTTTTTATAATCCTGAGGAGGCTGTTAAATGCTTTCAACAATCTTAATTATTGATAAAAGGAAAGAACTCTCTACAAAATATAAAAAATCTATAGAAAACCACAGTATTAACGCTATTATAACCAGATCTTTGCAAGAAGCATTAATTTTTGTTCAAGCACAAGAACCTGACATGATTATTGTATCAGACAGTATCGAAGAAGCATTACCTGATTTTTGCCAAAAGATAAGAGCTTTGACATACAATACACGCCCAATAATTATTGCACTATCTAAATCTGCAGATTTCAATGATAGAATTTCTACCTTGGAAGCTGGCGCAGACGATTTTATAAGCGAGCCAGTAAATATTGAAGAGTTCAAAACGAGAATTAAAGCTCACTTAAGACGAGATATTGAATCTAATTTAGATAACAAAACTCTTCTACCAAATCGAAAATACGTAAAAAAATCATTAAAACGAATATTAAATTCTAATAACCATGCAGTTTTAAATGTAAATATACAAAATCTACAAGAGTACAAATCCGTTTATACTGAACTTGCTTCTGACAAGCTCTTACAAACCTTTGTTGCAATAGCGAAATCTGCATTATCAGAAGATGATTTTATTGGACAAATTGATGAAACAAATTTTGTTATTATAACAAACAAATATGGGGTAGAAAAACTCGCTGAATACTTGGTTTTTGCTTTTGATACAGTTGCACCGAAATTTTACTCAGAAACAGATGTAAAAAGAGGATATATGACTCTCAAAGGAGAGAGTTATACAGGAATGCGTGTTGAATTTGTATCTATTCTTATTGGCGGTATAACTGAAAATCTTAACAAAATAGGTTCAACAGATTTTATCCTAGATAAGTTGAGAAATCTCACTCAAATAGCTAAAATACCTAATGGTTCTAATTTTATAATAGAAAGAACTCAACTGACAGCAAATGATTCTATTGTTGAAAGCTTTTCAAATAGAAACATTTACATTCAGGAAAAAGATGAATCATTAAAATATTTGATTAGAACATCCTTAGAACTCCAAGGTTATGATATTCAAGATATTCTAGATTTTGAATCAGCACTACAGCCTTCTATTGCGATTATAGATATAAGTAATGATTTAAAAGAGCTAGAAAATCTAAAAAAAATCAAACAAATGCATAATTTTGCAAATACAAAATTTATAGTTACCACAACTATTCACGAAAAATCTACAATTCTTGATGCTGGTGGGGATTTATATTTGCCAAAACCATATGAAATATTAGATTTAATAAAATGGGTTGAATATTTTTTAAAGAAATGATAGTTTAGAAATTATGAGAGTATCGTCAAGTCAACGAAGTATAAATTTTAATGCAATACCGCTTGCACAGTGGCGCTGTAAAGCTTTGAATAATAAAACTAAAAATATAACAATTGTTGCATTAGAAAAAAAAGATTTAAATTTCGTAGAAAAGTTTGTTGAAAAATCAGATTTAATTTGTTCAAAAGATAGTTTAAAACAAGAACTTGTAAATGATACTATACGAACTATTCGGGATGCATTAGGCATGTCTTATAAATCTTTTGAAAAGATAAAAATGTTTATGGCAATACATGAGGGTACTCCCTGTGGATTGTTAGTTGGAAATGTTCCTAAAAAAAATATAGATACAGAGCAGATAAAATACTCTTCTAGACATAATCCAGCAAAAAATGAAACAGAATTAGATTGGCTAGTTACTTGGCAACCTAGAGGTAAAAGTAAAATTAAAGGAATTGGAAAAGCTCTTGTTGGAGAATATTTCAGAACAGTAAAAAAAGATAAGTTTCGAGACGTTTTTGTGCGTTCAGAGGTGCCTGAAAATTCATTTGCAACAGATTTTTATGAAAGCTTAGGCTTTGAGCGTTTGAGTGATAAACGCTTAAAATTATTCAATAAAAATTCTGCACAATATGTTATATCTGATTACGGAGAAGCAAGTGATGATACTATACCAATGCTCGTAACAAGAAAGATTCTACAAGAAATTTCTGAATATTTATCAAAAAAAATGGTACGTCAAGAATTTAAACGAGATTCTATTGAAGCAGAAGAATTAATAAAAATTTAAAATTTATAAAAGAATAGTTGCAAAAAAAACTTTATGTGATATTTTAAATAGGTGAGGCAATTAGCCGAGGACCAAAAAACAGATATGCGTCTGTAGCTCAGCTGGATAGAGCATCTGCCTTCTAAGCGGTGGGTCAAGGGCTCAGAAAAACAAAAATTTGACAATTAAATAAATAACAAGATATGCGTCTGTAGCTCAGCTGGATAGAGCATCTGCCTTCTAAGCAGAGGGTCCCGCGTTCGAATCGCGGCAGGCGTATTTTTTGTGTCTTTTTTTTAGAAAAGTTGCAAAAAAGTTGCAAATTTTTTGAAATTTTATATTTTTAATTTGGTTTTGTGTGGGATGTGTTTTAAGGCTTGTGAAATTATTTTTGCATGATTTATATTCAACAAGTTGAGAAAATGCGACAGGGGACGCCATAACTATCCCAAAAGAAAATATGAGCATTATTTTTTTTGATAAATAATCTAATAAAAATTGAACTTATGTAATTACACAAGTTCAATTCTATAAAAAATATTATTCTTATAAATATTTATGTTCCAAACATTCTAATCTGAGTTTTTTCTTGTTTGGCGTCCCTATCCTCATAAAGATTTTCAAGCAATGAATCACCAAGTTGCGCAGATTCTGGCATTAAATGAATATAAGTATCAAGAGTAACTTTATTTGTAGAGTGGCCTAATTGCTTTGAAATATAAGGCAATGGCACCTGTTGAATAATAAGCGTGCTTGCATAAGTATGTCTCAAATCGTGAAATCTGATACTATCAATACCAGCAAGAGCTAAAGCTGGTTTAAATCTTCTTTTCATCATGTTTTGTGAATCCATATAATTTCCATTTGCATTAGGAAACACTAGGTTTAATTCACTTTTAGGGCAGGCCATTTTCCATTCTTTTAAAAATTTTGTCACAATAGAAGATATTTTAACATTTCTATCTTTGCCTGTTTTTGTTGTGCCTAAAACTCCGTGAGTATAACTTTTATTAACAACAAGATAACCTTCAACAAAATTCACACAATCCCAAGTAAGAGCAAATAATTCACCCTCTCTTAAACCTGTATTTACTGCAATGTAAAGTAATGGATAAAAATCAGGGTAATGCTTTTTAGTGACAGTCAATAATTTATTTGTTTCTTTGATTGTTAATGGTCGCATAAAAGTGTTATTTATAACTTTTAAACTCCTGATTCTATTGACAGGGTTTTGGTAAATCACGCCAGAATCAATCATATAATTAAAAACAGCACCGATAGTTTTCTTGAAATGATTTATAGTTGAATTAGCCAAACCTGTTTTTGTCATATCTCTAATAAAATTTTGTACGTGTAATGGTCTAATTTCTAATAACTTTAAATCGCCCAAGTACTCATAGATATGATGTTTGAGATAACCTTCATAACCAACCCAAGTTGATTTTTTGCAATAGATTTTGGCATAATTATCAAGATATAATTCAGCAGCTTCTTTGAAAGTTAATTTATCATTTGCAACAAATAGACCTTTATTAAGTTCATCAATCATTTTAGCTTGAGCTTTTTCAGCTTCGGCTTTTGTTGAAAAACCGCCTCTTGTTTTGCGCTTTCCTGTTAAGTCTTTGTAGTCGAATTCCCATTTATTCTTTTGTTTGTTTTTTCTTACTGCTGGCATAACGCCTCCTTTTATAATCAATTTAGCGTGTTATTTGGCTTTTGTAAGCCCCTTTGCTAACTTTTGCTAATTGGACTTTCCCCCTTAGGGAGTGAGCACTGTACCAACGAGGCGGCACGGTGCTCGCGGTGCTCAGTTTTATTAGGCTACGTCTTGTGCAACTGTATTTATTCTGATGAATTCTGCTAGGTCTTCTTGAGAAAATAATACTCTTGAGCCAATTTTGATGTATTTAATTTCTTTTCTGTGTACCCACCTATAAAGTGTGCTTGTTGATATATGTAAATATCTAGCTGTTTCTTGAATGTTTAAAAGGTTATTCATTTATATCACCTCCCCTGCACGCTTAATTTCCTCTTTTGGACCTGCAAGTAATGATTGGATATACGTTACATCCTCAATTGAATATGGAATTACTAGTGCGCGTTGAGACTTACCATTAAAATTTACAACTCCATACTCGCAGCCGTGTTTTTCTGCAGAATTTCTTATTTCTACTGCTTTAGGAATATATTCACCAAGCTCACTAGTTGATTTTAAAATTTGCCTAAAAGCAGGCATAATTGTTTTTAAATAAATAGCTAAGCCTTTTTTATTAAAGATGTAATCTTGGTCTTTATTTAATCGAGATTGTCTAAACATTTCTGTTAAAACTTCTATAAAGGTTTGGAAATGGTCTTTTGTCGCAGTTACTTCTGCATAGCGACCTAAATACTCCTTTAAATTGTCGTACATTTCCTTTATATCATCACCAGCACTGTTTCTATCTAAATCAGCTATCATAAACAATAAATCAATACCTGACATAGCTACAGCAATATTTTTCATACTTCTTGTATCTATACTTAAAGTTTTTGATTCAGCGTTAACTAATTCTATATTTAAGTAATTCTTTTTCATAAGTTCTTGAATTAATTCAGGGAAATTAAGACAACATAATAACTCTGGCAAAATTAAACCAATTAAATCATCTCTAATTGCATTGAAAGGAATTGCTTTTTTAAAGTCAAAATTTTCTTGCTTAAACTCACTAAAAATTAATCTTGACATAGTTTGTTCATTATTAGGTAGCATACTATTTGAAGCAAAATGTACAGTAGCATTTATAGCCTTGATGTCTTGATTCTGTCCATAGCTTGTCATTATTTTTCTTGGTGTTCTATCATAAAAAGATTTTACATTTTCTGGAAATTGCTTTTTAATACTTCCCTCAACTTCAGCATATAGTAGAGGGATTTTGTTATAAAATTCCATATTATGTGCAACATTTTTGCTTGTATCATTTCCACCATTAATAAAACTCGGGTCATAGCCAAATAGATTGGCAATTAACTCCAAAGCATTGCTTTTTCCGCTTCTGGCTTCACCATAAATGTAACTAACAGGAAAAGCTTTAAGTTCTTTATAAATAATATCTACAAAAGGAGACATTATAGCATTTCCAATGAGCATGAATGGTTCAATACTATTATTGTAAGCCTCTAAAGTATTTCTAATAAGTGAAGCGGCTAAAATATTTATAGGCTCAGGTTTGTTTTTAAAATAATTCCTATAAATATTTTGAGTTTCATTCAAATAAGCATATCTTGGATTTTTAAAATCTATAGTTGAGCCAACGGGATATTTGGGAGCTTTCATTCCGTTAGTAACATTCAATGCTACTTCAATATTATCATCAAGCTTTATCACGCCTTGTTTTAAAAAAGAATCTTTTTCTGGTTCAATAAGCATATTTTCTTCAATATCGTAGCAAGCATTATTATAAAGCCAGTACTTTTTATCCTTAATACTTGCATAACCAGGATTTTCTATAACATTTAAAGTTCTATCGCAACTCATAGATTCAGAATGTAGAACAGCTTTTAGTTCGTCAGCATTTAGACAGCTAAAATGTAAACCCATTGTATTTAATTTTTCACTTATACTTTCAGGTTTTGTTATATCATCAATTGACATAATGATTAATTTTGTAAGTTTTCCGTCAAGCAAAGTTTGAATTTCAAATTTATAAGAATCTTCTGTATTGAATTTAGTGTTACTACTGATAACTTTTCTTGTAACTTTAAATATGAAATTTGTTTCTCGTTTTAATATAATTTTTTGTCCACGATGTTTTACTGAATAATATCCATATTTTGTAGGATAAATTCCTTCTGGTAAACTTGAAAGCTCATGTTTTGTTTCTTCAGTACTTGTAAAAAATTTTGCTTTATCAAAATTATCATCATATTTGATGTATTTAGACAACATGCTTTCAGGTAAAAGTTTAATATCTTTAGGTAGAATTCTTTTAGAAAATTTATTTTCTTTTGCTAAATTATACCAATCTGTAAAATCTTTGAAAGATTTATTTTTATCATTTTTAATGAAAGGTAGCGATAGTTCATAAACCGGTATTCCCAATTCTTGTGCTATTTTCTTTGTACTTGCTTTACCAGTTTTATCTTTATCAAGGCAAAGAATTACTTTTTTAAATTTTTTAATATAATCAATGTTTAAATTTAAAGCTTTTAATGTATTTCCTTCACCGTTACTTGCTGTGACTATTGTGTAATTATTTAATAACTTATTTTCTTGAAGATATTGAAACATTAAATGTCCATCTTTAAACCCCGCCATAACTAAAAGGTTTTCATTGTTTGTTTTATAACCGTGAATTAAACACAATGTTTTCTTAGGGTCATCAGCATAACCTTTGGTTTTATGAGAATGTTTATAATTGTGATTGTACCTAAATTCATATCCTATAAATTCATTATCTAATGAGCACATAGGAATGGCAAACCAATCTCCCAAATATAAACCAATCCCTGAATGTTTAATTGTAAAATCGTTGTAACCTTTGCTTTTTAATAATTCTATTGCTTCTAAATTTTCATGAAGTTCTTTCTGCATAACTTTCATTATTTCAGGATTGTTATCAATTCTAGAAGTTGACACTCTTTCTCTCGAATTAATATTATTTTGATATATTTTATAAAGTTTTTTTGCATGTTCTGGCTCTCCAAAACAATGTATAATTCCTTTTGCAATGTTAATTTTTAAATGATTATCATCGCTATCAGCTCCTTCTTCCTTACAAAAAGGACAAGGATAAATCATTTCGCTATTTTTTTCTTCTTTTGGCTCACCAAATACAGCCACAACAGATTCTCTTGTAAGTTCTAAATTACCCATAATTTTCTCCTTTCTTGGGTTTTGTGTTCTATAATTTGTAAGCGCTTACAAGTACAATATAGCGATTTATAATTTTTATCGCAACTCGGGTAAAGCGTTTTAAATCAATAGTTTTGACATATTTTTACGGCTTTGTAATTAAGATAGAAATTCAAACAAAAAATATTTTACTTTTAAAATTCATAAATAATCACAAACAAAAATTTCAAAATATTCATGCAAAATAAAGCACTTATTTTCAAAATGCTTCATAAAACTTAATGCAAGAAACGCATAAAGTGGTTGAATCTATATTACTGCTTTGCTTTTCGCTCTCTGTGAATTCTTGTTATTTGAGCTCGTTTATCAGGCTTTAACGAACACTCATAACAGAATAATGCTCGTTTATCGTATGTTAAAAATTCATTATTGCAGGTCATAGAATGATTAGAACTCTTGTATTTGCATTTATTTTTATAGATTTCGCGTCTCATTTCATTATTATGCAAAGCGATGATTTCCTTTTGTAAGCTAATCATATCTGCAAAAGTAATTCTTTTTTCTTCTAAAATATCTTGAATTAATCCTTTTAATTCTACAGATGAATGAGGTTTAGAGTATTTAATAAAATCACTTATAACTTGCTCATCAAAATTGTTCACCCATTCAGTTTTAACGAACTTATAGCCAATATTAACAGGCTCAAATCCGATAGAATAGTTTTCTTGAGTATATTTGTTATTATTAAGTTTTAAATCTATAACTAACTGAATTGTGCTTAATTTCCTTGCTGTTTCAAGTTCAAAAATATCAACATTCACAAACCTTTGAGAAACACCTTTTTCTTTTATTTCATTAAATAAATCTTTTTCAATATGCCAATTTAAATAACTCAAAGGCTTGTCAAAATTTATAATATACTTACCTTGACGATAGTGCTTTAATGAATCCCATAATTTGTGAACATTAAATTGGAAATATTTTAAATATGTATATAGCCCATTAATGTATGAAATAAATTCAATAGAATTGTTTTCATCATAAGTGCTATTTAAATTATCTTCAAGCATTTTTACAATTTTTTTTAACTGTTCATTCCCTTTTAAAACGGAGATAATTTGAGCATATTTTTTATAATGAGAGCTTAAATCAGGAGTAAAATTAATTGTGATAGGATAGACTTTATTTAGCTTCTGAATCTGTTTTAACGCAATAATAAATTCTAATTCATTCAAGCTATCAAGTGAATTAACAAGATTTTTTATTAGTTCTAAATTAGGCTCATTAATTTTAAGATTCTCACAAGATTCTTTGCAATGTTTATCTAATAATAAATACAAGTCTTGTAGCTCTTGTTTATAACTAGAATTTTTGAAATCATCATCAAAACCTGAATCAATAGAAATTAAATTAAAGTTCTTCATATATAAGCCTTTCGCGAAATATTATAGCACAAGAAATTTAAAACTTCACAAAAATTACATAATTACAAAAATTACGTTAAAAATAAAAAATTAAAAAATAAAAACAAACATAATAAAATTTATTTATTAAAATAAGTGTAATTTTTGTAATTATGTAATCTTTAAAAAAGTCTAGCAATACACAAATTATAATTACCATAAAAATCGGTCTCCCTGTTTATTTGTATAAGAAAATCAAGGACACCGATTAATAAATTGAAAAATATTTTATTGTTCAATTATCAAAGGAAAAAATTCATCTATTAATTTTTCTGCCATACATCTTATATGTACAGGAGTATTAACAATTCTAGCAGTTTTTACATTTCCTAAATAGTTATAGAAATCTTCACTTGAAATTTTCTTTAAACATAGTTCTAATGAACATTCTATTAATTCCATTTCATCTGCAAGTTTAAACTGAATATTTTCTGATTTATACATTTTTGATAAATCAAACATTCTTTTTACTACTTTATTTGCGTAAGGCTTTAAATCATCAATCAACCAAGGTGGCGCAATTTGTGTAACATATTTATTTGCATAGTCATAAAAGGCGCCCTCTCTTAAAGTTGGTTTGGATTCTACTTGTGGCTTAGGTTCAATATTATTACCCATAATTGCAAATAATATTAATCCAAAAACAACAAGCATTAAAAATGTAATTGCCATATATCCCTCTTTAAAATTATTTATAACTTATTCGTGTTTCCAAATCTATATAAAGGTCTTTCTCTTGTATAACTTGAATCGTTGTAATAACTTCTATTATTATCTCTTTGCTTATTATAATAATTTTGGTACATTTGTTGATAAGCTCTAGGATTTTCCATTGCTTTATTCTGAGTATCATATTTACCCAAGCTTTGTTCATATTTGATTTGCTCAACTGTATAATAAGCAAAAGCTTCTTGTGAAACGGCAATAAAAGTTGTAACAGTTAGAGCAAAAACAAAAAATTTCTTCATATCAAACCTTTCTTAACCACGCATAGTATTAGTCTTTAAAGTATTGATAATTAAAAGATTAATCTATTTTATCGCACGGTCAGTTTGTTCCATTGATTTTATATTAACACGAAAATATGCGTATGAGTAAGAAAGACTTACAAAAGTTTGGAAAAAGATTAAAGTCATTGAGGATAGATAGAAATCTAACTCAATTAGAGTTGGCTGAAATTCTTGACATGTCACCTAATTTTATTGGAATGATTGAAAGAGGCGAGAGAAATACAACAGTTGAAAATGTATTTAAAATCGCAAGAGCTTTGAATATTAAACCTTCTAATCTCTTTGAGGAGCTTTAAGGTAAAATTAACGCGTTGTTTTTGCAAAAATAAATTTCGCTTTCTTATGTTTATATGCGTATAACTAGCTGTTTTGTGGAATCTTTGAGACACCATTACTAAATATTTGTGCTATCATTGGAGTATGGATATTTTAATAGTTGGAAACGGTTTCGATTTAGCGCACGATTTAAAAACTTCTTATATAGATTTTTTGAATTATTGTTATGAAAAACTTGTTAAGCCACGAATTACGTATCCTCCATCAGACCCTTATTATCAAAATTTGTGGGTAAAGCATTTTATAAATGCTCAAAGAAATATGGGTGATACTTGGATTGATGTTGAAAAAGAAATTTTTAGAGTCATTAAACTAGTTAAAAATTTGAGTATTCTAAAAAATACAACTCATCCCAAAATAAAACCTCAGGTTTTTACTATTAATTTCAATGACAACATATTTATGTTTGATAACATTTCAAACTACTTACAAGATTCTTTTGGAACTGGCGAAGTGGGGGTAAGAGGATACATAAGGATTCAACCTCACAACAATTTAACTTACAGTGCCTATATGGCTAATTCAATAGGTTTTATTAACTTTTTATATGACCAATTAAGAGATTTTTCAAAACTTTTTGAAGATTATTTACTTAATGAAGTTTTGGCAAATATAAATCAAGATTCGCCTTATAAATTGTCTCTTAAAGCTATTGGAGTAAAACCTAACAATAAAGATGTTTATTTACTAAGTTTTAACTATACAGATACTTGTGAAAGATTATATAATTCTAAGATTAATACTTATTGTAATATAGAAAAATTTGAACCAATTTTTGTGCATGGTAAAGCCGGACAATGTGAAAACTGTAATTTGATATTGGGCACGCATAGTTTTGAAAATACAAATCCAACAAGTCCTAGTTCATGCATTTCACATGACTTTAATATTTTCAAAAAACATAATCAAAGGCATAAGTATAGTACTATTAATAAATATCAGGATTTATTGCAAAAATTAAACCCTTTAGATAAAAGAAAAAAAGTAAGACCCGTTTTTCATATTGTTGGTCATTCTTTGGATGAAACTGACCGGGAAATATTAAAACACGTTTTAAATGCAAATAAAAATTCTATTATCAATATTTATTATCACAATGAAGAAGCACAAACTAGGTTAATAAATAGAATTAACAACATTATTGGGGAAGAAGAAGTTATGGCTAGGGTTCGATTTATTTATCAACATGATAAAGAAAAAGGTATCTTAATCCCCAAAGATATACAAGAATAATTAGTTGGGCACCATTACTAATTGTTTAAAATATTCTCAGCTTCATTGATAATATTAACAATCTTGCGTAAAGCAAAATAATAATCAATATTATCTTGTAGTTGTAATTCTTTATCTATCACGCAAGAATCAGAAGCTAACGCACTAAGCCTAGCTAAACATTTGGCCTCTAGTAATAGGTGTCCCACTTCGTTTAATTTATTATCTTCCATTCTAATAACTCCTTTTTATGCATTATGTCGCAAAAGGAGGATGATTTAAGCGAGGAAAAATTTTTGTTGCAAAAGTTAGGAAAGAAAATATACAGCTTACTTGTGCTATTATAAGTTTGTTATGATAAAAGATTTTCGCATATTTTTAAAAGGTGAAGAACTTACTGACGACATTATTAAATACCAAAAAATTGGAAACAAATATAATGTTATTTTTAAAAATGGCAAACAATATACTTATAGCGCTTGTAATGTGAAAGTTATTGAATCTGCTCTAAAAGATAAAAATTCAAAAGCCTGCTTTGAATACTTAAAAGAAATTGCAGATGAAATAGGAATTGTTTATAAAGGGAAAAATCTTTTATCCTCTAGTTATAATAAAATAAAATTTATAGATAAAGAGAGTATGCTTGCTAAATTTATTAGTAAAAATTTATCAGGCAAAAAAGAACGTTTTAATAATAATATAATTTATCCTTTTGGCTTTAATAAGAGCCAAGCTATAGCTACAAATAATGCACTCTTAAATGAACTTAGTATCATTCAAGGCCCACCAGGCACTGGTAAAACTCAGACTATTTTAAATATAATTGCAAATATTGTAATGTCGAAACAAAGTGTTGCTGTTGTATCAAGCAATAATTCTGCAATACAGAATGTACTAGATAAATTAAAAAAATATGACGTTGATTTTATCGCTGCATTTTTAGGTAAGCTTGAAAATAAACAAGAATTTATAAATTCTCAAACAGATTTACCAAATATTAATAATTGGAAAATTGATAAAGAACAAATAGCTGAACTTAATGAAAAATTAGAAAATGAATATCAAATTTTGCAAGAAAAACTTGATATTCAAAATGATTTAGCTAAATTAAAACAAGAGCTTTCTAATGTTGAAATTGAACACAAACATTTTGATGAATATTACAAAACTATTGAAATCAAACAAGACCCTAAATGTATTTATGAAGCAAAATCATCTTTAAAAATGTTAGATATGATATATGCTTGTGAAACTTTTCAAGAAATTCATCATAAAAACATTTTTGTAAAACTTCTATTAATCTTTTTGGAATATCTTAAATTTTGGGATAGGAAAAGATTGATATTGCACAATTTAACTAAAAGAAATGAATATACAATAGATTTTTTAAAAATACAATTTCAACGCAAATTTTATGAACTTAAAATCAGAGAACTTGAGTTTAATATTCAAAATTTAAAGAATCATTTGAAAGATTATAATTTTGAAGCGAAAATGAAAAATTATGCAGATTTATCTGCTAAGATATTTAAACATTGTTTGTATGAAAAATATGTAGATAATAATCGCGATAAGTATACTCTAGATGAACTTAAAACAAAATCTCAAAAATTTATAAATGATTATCCTGTTATTTTAAGTACAACATATTCTTTGAAAAATTGTTTGTCTAGTGAAGTAATGTATGATTACGTAATTATTGATGAGGCTTCTCAAGTTGATTTATGTACAGGAGCATTAGCTCTAGCTTGTGCCAAAAAGGCCGTTATTGTGGGAGATTTAAAACAGCTTCCTAATGTTGTTAAAAGTGAAGTCGCAAGAAGCACTGATTATATATTTTCATCTTATAAGCTTGATGAGTGCTATCGTTATAAAAATCATTGTCTTTTATCATCAATAACGGAACTATTTAAGCAGGCTCCAACAACATTGTTGAAAGAACATTATCGTTGTCATCCTAAAATAATAGAATTTTGTAATAGAAAATTTTACAATAATGAATTAATAATTTTGAGTAATATCAAAACCAATAAAAATCCTTTAGTTTTATGTTATACAGCTGAAGGAAATCACGACAGAGACCATTATAATCAAAGGCAAATTGATATAATAACAAATGAAATTATTCCTAAATATAAGCTTAATATAGAGGATGATTCTTTGGGTATTGTAACTCCTTATCGTAATCAAACAGCTGCGTTGAAAAGTACTTTTAAAGGGACAGGTGTTAAAGCTGATACTGTTGATAAATTTCAAGGCCAAGAAAATAAAGTTATTATTATTTCAACAGTTGATAATGAAATAAGTGATTTCACTGATAATCCTAATCGATTAAATGTCGCTATTTCAAGAGCAATAGAACAACTATTTTTAATTGTCAATCCAAGTGCAATTGGTAGTGATAAAAATATTGGAGAACTTATAGATTATATCAAATATAACAATTTAGAAATTTTCGATAGTAAATTACATTCAATATTTGATTATCTTTATAAGTCATATGAAAAAAGAAAACGAGAGATTCTCTCTAAACAAAAACGAATATCTCAATATGATAGTGAAAATTTAACATATGCTTTTATTAAAGATATTTTGAAACAGTATTATAAAAATCAATATAGCGTAACACCACACGTACAATTAAAAACTGTTTTAAAAGACTTGTCTTTATTAACTCCAGGTAGAGAAAAAGAATATGCCCTAAATCCTTTGACTCACATTGACTTTGTAATTTATAAATCAATTGATAATTCACCGTTTTTAGCAATTGAAGTAGATGGTTATAAATACCACCAAGAAGGTACTAAACAAGCTGAGCGTGATAAATTAAAAAATGAAATTTTAGAAAAGTATAATATTCCGTTATTAAGATTTAAGACTAATGGTAGTGATGAAAAAAATAAACTTATAAATATCCTTAAAGTGCTTAATAATTAATATGGAGAAATTTACAAAGCCTTGTTTTTAACTTTTTAAGTGAGAGAATAATACTTGAGTAGAAGGAGTATTATGTCTATACCTGATTATGAAAAATTAATGTATCCAGTTCTTGTGTTGTTAGGCAAAGAAAATGAACTTACTGGAAATGAAATTGAACAACTTGTAGCAAAAGAAATTAATCTTTCGGAAGAAGATTTACAGATGCGCTATCCTAACAATTCAAAAAAAATATTTAAAGATAGAATTGACTGGGCAAGAACATATTTAAAAAAGGCCGAATTGATTGATTCTCCTCAAAGAGGTATGTCAAGAATTACCTCATTGGGCTTAAATGTGTTAAAAAACAAACCTCAAAATATAGATAATAATTTTTTAAAGCAATTTGAACCTTTTCGAAAATTTAAAAAGTTGAGCAATAAAAGTTCTGCACTTGAATTTTCACAACAGGATGAAAATTTAAAAGAAACTCAAACGCCTATGGATATGATATATTCTGGTCGAGATATATTAAATAGTAACTTAGAAAACGATTTATTGGACAAATTAAAAGAAAAAAATGCTTCTTTATTTGAAACAATTGTTGCAAAATTACTAGTTGGCATGGGATACGGAAGTTCTTACGATGATATTATTCAATTGAAGGGAAAGACCGGAGATGAAGGTATAGATGGTATTATCAAGCAAGATGTCCTTGGTTTAGATAAAGTCTATATACAAGCAAAAAAATGGACAAAATCCTCAGTATCTGGTCCAGAAATCCAAAAATTTGCAGGTGCATTAAGGCAAAAGCATGCAACAAAAGGCGTTTTTATTACAACTTCAATTTTTACAGATGCAGCTAAAAAATGTGCTAAAGAAGTAAGTGATACTATTGTACTAATAGATGGTCAAACTTTAACAAAATTAATGATTGAGTATAACGTTGGAGTTCAAGTGGAAGATACTGTATCGATAAAAAAACTTGATGAAGATTTTTTTGAAGAAAATTAGTTTTCATTTTGTTTATGAGGTGTTTAAATGGCAAAAACAGAACAAAAAAGAGATATTTTTAAAACCATCATTTTAGAAGGCATGAAGGAAATGCTTGTCTCTGAAATGGGATATGTAGAAAATAATTTCAAAAATATTAATGATATCAATAATCTAGATAACAAAGCAAAAGGTAAAGCGTTTTTATTATTTTATTTAAACAAGATTTTTAAAGATTTTTATCGTATTGATGACGATTTAATTCAATCAGGCATCATAGATAATGCAGGCGATAAAGGAATAGATTTTATTGCTATTGATGATAATAAAATTTATATTGTTCAAACAAAGTATAATTATAAGAAAAATAATGAAATAGAAGATTTTTTAAATATTCCACAAAACATCAAGACGAATTTTTATCAAAATACTGCTAATGCTGATTTAAAAGAATTTATTTTAGAAATAAAAAAAATAAAAAACCCTGAATTTATATTATTGTATGTCACCACAGAACAAGCAAATGAAGAAGAGGAAAAACATTTTGAAGAACGAGCAAAAGCCAATAATGTTCAATTTACATTAGTTGATTTTTCTTTATTAAGGTCTGAACACGAAACTGTTTCTACAATAGGTGAAAACCCTCCTGATACAATTACTTTAAATCTTGGACAAGAAGATTTTGTTGAATTATCTGTTGAGCCAAATGAAACTATTTTAATTACACAAAAAGGTTCAAAACT
Source organism: Candidatus Gastranaerophilaceae bacterium (assembly GCA_045651505.1). GTDB lineage: Bacteria > Cyanobacteriota > Vampirovibrionia > Gastranaerophilales > Gastranaerophilaceae > CAG-196. The sequence continues at coordinate 81,555 of JAZRSL010000004.1, forward strand.
TAAATCTTTATATTTAAGAAGTGACTGTAGGGAACGTTTATTTAATTATAATATTAGACAATGGTTAGGTAAAAATGCTGTTAATAAAGGAATGATGGAAACAATAGAAAATGAACCAAATAAATTTTTCTATTATAATAATGGAATTACTGCAATTTGTGAAGATTATAGAATTGATAAAGAGAAAAATACAATAACTTGTTCAAAATTTCAAATAGTTAACGGTGCACAAACTCTTACTACATTGGCAAAGCAACCAGATGGTGTTGATTTATCACAAATTAAAGTTTTATTAAAAATAGTTAAAGCTGATAAATACACAACTGGAGATAGGGACAATAGCTTGGCGGCTAATATTGTCAAAAATAATAATAGTCAAACTGTAATAAAAGCGATTGATTTTAGAAGCAATGATTTGATACAAGTTGATATTGATAAAAAAGTTAAAGATTATAAATTAAAATATCCATTAGATTATCCAATGTCCCAGCCTGTTGCGTATAAAAGAAAGCGTCGCTTAAATGAATCTAAGTACAAAACTATTGCGATGGAGAATATTGCAAAGACATATTATAGTATGTTTGTAAATCCTAGTGACATCTATTTAAGTTCCAAAAAACTTTGGGATATATCTGAAAATGGTTATTATTATAAAATATTTGGTAACCACGGAGAAAAAGTTGATTCAATAACTGATGAAGAATTTTATAAACTTTTTGGAAGTTATTATATTTATACATATGTTGATATGAAAATAAAGAATATCTTAATGGATTATGACAATAAAGAAGATTATCCTCCTTTTTACTTTAAATATCACATAGTATGGGGTATTAACAAATTATTAAATATAAAATATGATAAATATCAACTAACAAGAATATTTAAACAAATAGTTGATAAAGGTTATTTTTTAAACGAGCAAATCCATTCAAATAAAGCTCAAGCATTTATTCTATATTTTGAAAAAATTGTTAAATTTATTAATACAGAAGTAAAACGAATTAAAGCTCAAACAGATAATGTTGCATATAGAAGACTATTAGTAGGAAAAGAATTTTTAGAAGCATTAAAATACAGGATTGATGAAGTTGAAGCAAATGAACTTCCTGATTTAATAGATGACACACACTAATTATGTACCTTCTTTTAAAATTTCCAAATACTCTTTATAAGCAAAAGTTCTATTTCTGCTTTGATTTGAAGTTTGTACGAGGACACCGATACTAATCAGGTCTTTTACAATACTAGACATTGTGTTAAATGCTATATCAAGTTCTTTGGATGTTTTTTGAATGTCAATAATAGGATTTGATTCTAAGTATTCAAAAACCCTCATAACATTTTTGGCACGACGTCCCAAATCTTCAATTTTAGAACAATAATTATCATGTAAAGATGTTAGTTTATTTATGGTTACAACGGCGTCTTTAGCTGATTCATAAACAGCTTCTAAGAAAAACTTAATCCATTGTTCATAGTTACCTTTTAAACGCACTTCATTCATTCTGTCATAATATTCAATTCTATTTTTCTTTAAAAAATAAGAAATATACAATGCCGGAGTGCTTAAGATTTTCTTTTCCATTAAAAATAGAGTTATTAAAAGGCGCCCAATTCTACCATTCCCATCTAAAAATGGGTGAATGGTTTCGAATTGATAATGAATTAAACCAGCCCTAATTAAAATATCAAGCCTATCATCACCATTAATATATTTTTCTAAATCAGACATTGCTTGAATCATATCTTCAACATTAGGTGGAATATAACGAGCATTTTGCAAATTGCATCCAGCTGCGCCAATCCAATTTTGAGAATGTCTAAATTCCCCAGGACTTTTGTGTTGTCCTCTAACACCTGATAATAAAACTTCATGAGCTTCTTTAATTAAGCGATTGCACAAAGGTAATTCTTTTAATCGATTTATTGCAAAATCAGTTGCTTTAATATAATTTACAACGTCTCCGACAGGTCTATTGGTGTTTTCTTCAAGCATTGGGTCCAAGACATCTTCTAAAGTTGCTTGAGTCCCTTCTATTTGAGAAGACATAAGAGCTTCTTTTCTAACATACATAGAAACAAATAAATGAATATTCGGAATCCTGCTTGAAATTCCTTCTAATAGAGCTAGTTGTTTATTAGCTTTAACTAATAAATCAACAATTTCATTGTTAAGCTCTATTGGAGGATTAGGCGGTAAAATTGCTGGCATAAATGATTTATAAGCCATTTCACCGGATAAATTATTTTTATATGTTCCTGCTCTATTATTCATAGTAACTCCAAAATTGAAATAACAAGTTTATTATAACATCTTTATTTCAATTTTTCAATATAAACTGAAATAAGTGCTAATGGTTTGTTACACTATTTCAAATTAAAATTTTAAAAATTACGAAATTTTTCTATGGCTCTATTTAAGTTTACCTATATATAAAAATGCCCTCCCCCGTCCGTGTTAAAAAAAGACATTTTTGGGCTCAAAAAAGGAGGAAGTTGCAAATAGGTTGCAGAAATTCTGATAAACAAATATCAATTATGATAAATTGCGAGAATAAAATTAGCTTCAAATTCATGTACCGCAATCAATAGAAACAAATTCTGATAAATTATAATAAAAGCTGAAAAGCGCTGAGAATGTGGCTTTCAACTTCTTCTAAGCAGAGGGTCCCGCGTTCGAATCGCGGCAGGCGTAAATTTAAAAGGGTAAGAACTTTTGTTCTTGCCCTTTTAAATTTTTGTGTGTCAGTGACGAGAAATAGCCAAGGACGAAGTCGTTACGTGTTCGAGCGGATTTGTGGACAGACGACTCAATGAAAATGCGAGTCCGAATAGCAAAGAATTTTAGCTGGCTTGAACCGAAGGTTCATAAGCGAAACTTTCTGAACGTGGAGCAAATCCAAGACAAGCGCGGCAGGCGTAAATAAATAAAGACTAGATTTTAATCTGGACTCTATTTATTTTGTCTTGTCTCAGAATGAGAACAAAAATCGTGTCCGAATATCCAGTTTACTGAAGCTCAAGTGCTTTTGCAAAATGATAAAACTTTGTTTTTATGCTACAATTTACAAACAAAGGAGATAGCTATGACGGATTGTATTTTTTGTAAAATAATTAACGGTGATTTTGGAACAGAATTTGTATACGAAAACGAATCAGCGGTTGTATTTAAAGATATTAACCCACAAGCTGATACACATTTATTAGTTGTCCCAAGATTACACGTTGAATCTCTTAATGGTTTAAATGACAAAAATTTATTAGGAGAATTAATGCTAACAGTCAAGGCGGTAACAGAAAAACTTGGAATTAAATCTTATAAAACACTTATAAATACCGGAAAAGAAGCTGGACAAGAAGTGTTTCACCTACATATACACATTTTAGCAGGGAGAATAAAATAATGAGAAATGGTTTAGAAAACGGTTTTTACCACGAAATTACACCTAGCGGTTTTGGTATCGCTATTAAGGCAGGTAAATTATTATATTCAAAACAATCAGAGTTTCAAAAAGTTGAAGTTTTTGAAACTGAAAGCGCATTAGGTAGAGTTCTTACTCTTGATGATTTAATGATGACAACAGAAGGCGATGAATTCCATTATCACGAAATGATTGCACACGTTCCGATGATGCACCATCCAAACCCTAAAACAGTTCTTGTAATTGGCGGTGGTGATGGCGGCACAATTAGAGAAGTTCTAAAACATGATACAGTTGAAAAAGCTGTTCTTTGCGAAATTGATGGTCTTGTTATCGAAGCTTGTAAAGAACACTTACCAACAATTGCTTGTGAATTAGACAATCCTAAATGCGAAATCTTAGTAGAAGATGCAATTGAGTATATTAAAGACAAAGAAAATATGTTTGATGTTGTTCTTATTGATTCAACAGATCCAATGGGACCTGGAGAGGGTTTATTTACAGAAGAATTCTACACAAACGTTAAACGTTCACTTAAAAAAGGCGGTATTGTTGCAGCTCAATCAGAATCACCTTTTGTTAATAAAGAAGAAATCAAAAAAATGTACAATCTTCTTAAAAAAGTGTTCCCTATTTGCTCAACATTCACTTCAAATATTCCGACTTACCCAGGCGCATATTGGGCTTGGGCATTCTGCTCTGAAGAAGTTGAACCACTTTCTTACTATGCAAAAGAACGTGCAGAAAAAATTACTAAATCTTGTAAAATCTATAATAAAGATTATCACTATGCGAGATTTGCATTACCAAATTATTTAAAAGAATTGCTATAAATACATAGATAAATAAAGAGGGTTTGATATAAATATCAAACCCTCTTTATTATTGTTTATCAAAATATTTTGGAGGTTTTGCATAAAAATCTTCTGCTATTTCTGGATGAAAACCTTCGTATTCTCCTCTAGGATCAAAAGTTTGAGGTCTAATATCACGATATGAGGTTCTATCAAATTTTCCGTCAGCATTATCATCACTCCAAGTCACCCAATTTTCTTTCCCACCAAAATAATATTGAGTGACATGAACCATATCCGCCTTTCCGTCATTGTCATCATCAAATGAAGTAAGTGTTACATTTTTTTCTAAAAATACTGTTGTCATATAAGGATTCTTTTCACCTTTGTGATAATGAGTGCTTTTTATTTCATTATTTTGTTTATCATATTCACGTACTATTCTTCCAGAATGAGAGAATTCATTAATTCCATCAGTACAATATGGAAAAGTAAATGTCTGATCTTCTATACGTCCTTGTTCGGTATATTTGTATGTTACGTTTGATTTTTCATAGTATTCATCTGAAGTATATTCTACTACACGATTTTGCTCATCATATTTCCAAGTTTCGGTTTTATCATTCATATTATCATTATAATCATGATAAACAACTTTAGTAAGGAAGCCTTTTTCGTTATAGTCAAAGTTTTTTTCTGTATCGATAGTATCATTTTGTCCGTAGTCAAAAATTTCTTTTACAACTTTTCCTTGAGAATCGTATTGTGTATAATATTTACCATTAATATTTTTAGGTTTATTTTCTTCCCAAGAACAAAACGGAGGTCTTTCTCCGGAGTTTGCAACTTGATAACGTACTGATTTTTCATTGCCATTCCAATAGAAATTACTGTTAATACTTTTTACCATAAAACTCTCCTTTATATTTCTAACATAGTTTATATATATATTAAGTTTTTTCAGAAAAAAAATTGCGCGAGTTTTTTATTATAAAAAGCATAAGAATATTATCAAAAGGAGGCTTTAAAGGTTTTAAAGATCATCTTAACATTTGTTAACAATTATCTTACAGCTTATTTCTTAAGTCTAAAATCTTTTGTTCTTCTTCTGGTGATAAATATTTAGCCCCACCTAAAATTTCAGTATTCAAAACTACCTGAGCATAAGATTCTGCTAGTTCTAATTTTAAATAAGCATCCTCCATAGTTTTGGCTCCTACGATAAAACCGTGATTTGCCATTAAAACAGCATCGTATTTATCAAAAAATTTAATAGTATTATCTACAAGCTCTCTTGTAGAAGGTAATGCATATTCAGCAAGTGGAATTCCACCAAAATAAAAAACATTCTCTGCCATAATAGGCGCCATTAAATCTTTTCCAGCTGAAGCAAAACTACTTAAATATGGAGCATGAACATGGATTATGTAGTTTACGTCTGGTCGTTGTTTATAGATTTCAATATGTAAAAACTTTTCGCTAGAAGGTTTTTTTCCTTTTTCTAAAGAATTACCGTCTAAATCTGTATAAACAATGTTCTCTTTTTTTAAATATCCATTGGAAGAACCCGATGCTGTTATCAAAAGTCCTTCTTTGTAGCGAGCAGAAATATTACCCGAATATCCTGGTGTATAATTCTTAATTCCACAAAGTTTACCATACTCAATAATTTCTTGAATTAATTTATTTTTAGAATTCCACATCAAATTATTTCCTTTTAAATTCTAAATCACTTCTTCATGCTCAGTTATATCTTCAACAACAGCCTTATTTAAAACTTTTGGTTGAGCAGGAGCTTTTTCAAAAGAAGAAACCTTTTTAGTTTTAGACTCATTTTTTGCTTTTTTATCTTGTTTTATTTCAAGTGAATCATATTCAACTTTAGTACCTTTAGCATCCATCATAACTTCTACAGTACAATATAGGTTTTCTCTGACAAAATCATAACCCACATTGAATTTCATATCATCTGGACCTACTGATAAGTAGAATGAGTTTTCTTGGAAGTCTTTGCCATTTGCGGCATCTCCAGTAAGATTTATATTTCCAAACCAAGATATAGTCAAGTAACGATTCAATCGTAAATATTCTCTTATATACATACTTTGCTTACCATATCTATACATATCAAACACAGGCATTGGAGTATTATCATCATAGACTGAGAAAAAATAGCCTATATCTTGCATCCAACGTTTATATTGCATATGCATACGAGGCCCAATTCTACCTATAACTTGTGTATTTCCATTACCATACACCGCTCCCGAGAATTGAGATACTCCAGAAAAATCAAACGCTTTTAATGCATCCTTGTCTTTATATGAATAAAACGATTGAGAACCTTCAGCCATATATCTAAACCTAGTAGTACCCATATCAGTACCTCTAAGTTTTTCAAAGTTCGTATCGAAATCTAAATCTTGATAGTAACCTCCATCAACTCTGTGTTTAAATCTTGAAGTTTTTCCTTTTAATAAGAAATTATCTGTAGAAAAAGCTTTTTCATAAACAATATTTGCACCATACTTAGGTCTTCTTCTACCTAAAAACCACTCATCCATATAACTATTCATACCGTATTGCAAGTACAAATTATCATCCAGCTGTTGTTTACCTAATACAATCATTTTTTCTGCAGCTGTACCATAAGCTAACATTGTTTGGTTAGTACCGCTACTAAATCGTCCATAGCCACCGACACCAAAACCACTTTTATAGTTTAGTATTGGCATAGCTTTTAAAACAGACCCTTTAGGTAATTCAAATACAAAACCAGGTCCAGCAAAAACACCAAGTCCTCTATATGCACCTACTTCCCAGTGGTTAGTTTCTGCATAATCATGATTTTTATTGGTATAAAATTTAACAGAAGGGGTTCTAAAAATAACCTTATCCCCTTTGAATAATCTCATTTTAGTAAGGGAAATCGTTTCAATATCACCTTTTTGTTTAATTTTTATATTTTTAGCCTGTAACTTTATAACACCATTAGACATGTCATTTGTTAATGTTTGATTTTTAGGAACAAGCATAGTTCTCATTTGAGGCCCACGGTTTGCAGAATGAAAGTTAATAGGGAATGAGTCGTTGACAACAATTGAACCGTCTTCCTGCACAACCTTATCTGTATACACATAACCTTTTCTAGCTTTTATCTCAATTGTACCACTTGATGTTTGAGGATTTTCAATCAAAGCATTTTCTTCGTTCATGTCAACAAAAATATATTCACCAGTTATTGTTTGTGAACCTTTTAAAATTCTGACATTTCCTTCTGCCATTACAGTGTTATTTAATCTATCAAAAGTAATCACATCAGTTTTTATCGTAATTCCTTGCTTCACAAACTCAACACTTACGTCACCTGTTGCTTTAATTAAATAATTTTCAGTATCGTAATCTATATTGTCACAATCAAGGATTATATTGTCTTCTTCCTCTACTTTTACTTTTTCTTTTTTTCTTTTAAAGAAACTTTTTTTCTCTTTATCAGTTGCAACAACGTCCTCTACATCTGACTCAAAACCATCAGGATTCATCTCTTCAAAATCGTCTACAATATCCTTTGAAGCATATTCAGAAGTTTCAATCTCTCCTTCATAAATATCTTGAGCAGTTGGTGCTAACTCATATTTCTTTTGATCTTTCTCTCTCAACTTATCCTGTATAGTAAGCCTAAGTTGTTTAATTGGAGGTGTTGTATGTGCTCGACCACTTTTTTCTTTTACAACATTCTGAGGTTGAGTCACTGTTGGTGTAAAAAACGCTTCACCTGTAAAATCTGATTCTTGAGTGAACGCAAAATCAGCATAAGCAGGAGCTACAATTAAAGATGCTATTAATAATGTTGTAAATTTTTTATTCAATATTCTTATTCCTATATGTAATTAAGTGGATTATTTGGCTGTCCATTTACACGAACTTCAAAGTGACAATGAGGACCAGTACTATATCCAGTTGTTCCTTCATAGCCTATAATTTGACCTTTAGTAACTTTTGTACCATTTGATACTGCAATTGAATTCATATGAGCATACAGTGTTGTAACAGGTTTTCCGTTAATAATCCCGTGTTCAATTATTACAACCTTACCATAACCTCCATACCATCCAGAATATATAACCTTACCTGAATTTGAAGCTCTAATTGCACCTAGATTTGGTCCACCAATATCAATTCCCGAATGGAAAGATCTACTATTAAATATTGGGTGAGTTCTCCAGCCAAACGGAGATGTTATCCTTCCTTGGATAGGTTTAATAAAACCTGATGCAACTTGAACATTCGTATCAGTTGCTGTCTTATTAATATATGATCCAATACTTTGAGACTGCTTAGCTAATTCCATTTCTGCCCTTTGATAAGCTGCCCTATCAGTTCTAAGCTTATTAATCATTGTTTCGTTCTTCGCAATAGCTTTTTGTATATATGCTTGTTGTGAATTTATTGATGCTACAGAACGCTCTAAATTACGTTTTCTAGCCTCAATATTATACTTGATAGTTGCAATCTCTTTTGCTTTATCACGAGCCCTAGCCATTTTATCATAGTCGTTTTTCAAGACTATTTTCTGATAATGAAGCCTATCAACAAGCATGTTAATATCTTCAGAATTCAAAAGAATTTCAAAGAATGCTTTTCTTTGTGACTTATAAACACTTCTCAAATGTTTTGCTAAAGTATAATTTAATGCATTATACTCAATTGAGGCTTTTTCTAATTTGCCCTGCAAATCATTTATCTCTTTTTGAGCTGAAACTATTTTTGTTTTTGATGTTGTAAGACTATTAGTAGCTGATTCCAATTTTTGTTGGTTTTTATAAAGTTTATTTGTTTCTAGTTGCTCCAACCACTTAAGTCTGTTGATCTGTTCTCTAGTTTCCCTCTTTTTTGCTTCAATATCGGTTGCTGCAGACGAAGACAAGCACCCAAATGTGCTTAACAATATTGCTAAAAATATTAAAATATTTAATATTTTTTTCAAAATAATCTCTCCCTGCTTAAGCAAGCATCATAAGCAAGCCCATACCAACAGTCCATAAAATAAATGATACAGCGATAAGACCAACTATTATCTTTTTATTTTCTCTAAAAAAATCCATCTCTTAGCCTCCACAATATTATTATATTATAAAAATATTTATAGGGCAATTTTGTAATATTTTTTAGAGCTGCCTACTTGTTTCCATGTAGATGTTGAAATACAGTTCTAAAATCAGCATAGAGATCAAACTCATTGCTCTTAGGATCAAGCCAAAAGCCACATTTTTTACCCTTTAACTCAAACTCTAAGTTTTCAACACAAGAAACCTTTTCCATATAACTGTAGCCACATTCCTCAAAAGGGTAAGCATATGAAGTTTTAGCATCTAAACGATCGAAAAGTTTCTTCGGTTGTATTGATGATATCTTTCGAAGAATAACTGTTTCCCAAAGGTTCGCGTGACGTGTCTGCAACCATTTATTAAAATTTTCAGTTGCAATTTTAAAAACCTTGTTCTCTGGATTAACAACTTCAAAAACGGAATCCTCAAGTTTAAGACTCGCCCTAAAATTAGAGACTTGCTTGCTAGCTGAATACTGGTTGATAGGTGAAATTTTCATATAACACTCCTTTATAACACGCTTATTTCCTAGCCATTAAAAACTAAAGCTATATTTTAAAAACGTTCAATTATAATACACATTTGTTAAATACTGTCGAGAAGGTTACGAATGTGGAACCCTGCGATAAGAAAATATTAGCAAATTTAAGTAAGAATTGCAATATTTTTCACAAGCTAATAATAATCATGAAACTTGATACGCAGACGTATTATAATATGAGGATTATTCTTGGTTATGAAACGGTGCAATAAATTGCACCATACAAGCTTGCTCATAATATAAATCCTTGATTTAATATGAGATTTACCTAGCCATTAGCCCAAATAGTTTAGCAATGCTTTCCCCTGCGAAGCGTGCGTCTACTTCTTGCCATTGTGCTTCGTATTTAGCAAAATCTTTTGTTCCATCTATATATGGTTTACTAAAAGCTTCTGAACACTTTCTTGCATAATCTAGCTGATTCTTAGGGATATTATTTCTTGAAAAAGATGTAACACCATGTATGTTTTTCATTTCTAAAATTGTATCGTCCAAAATCTCTTTTAGTTCTTTTTCTGTTAAACCTTCTGTTAATGATGAATTATGATTCATTAGAGAATGTCTAAAGGCTTTTTCATCATAATTAGCGGCTAAAAAGTGCTGTTTAATATGTCGCATTTCATGATGAACCTTATTTTGTATTTCTTTAATTGCTTGTTGAGGAGAAATCTCAACGTGCTTATTATATATGTTAGCACCACCCTTAACCATAATGCTTCTAGAATTCTGTTCAATTATCAATGGGAATTTTGCTTCTTCAAAGCCAAAGTTTCGCTTTGCTTCTTTAAAAACGGCATTAATATAATCTTCTTTTTTGCCTGTTATTCCCAATTTCTCAACTTCTTTGTATCTATTAAGCATTTCAAGAGCTTCTTTTTCAGTTAAATCTTCTCTTAGCAATACTTCTTTAAATGTTTTGTGGACTTTTGGCATATCTCCTTGTACGTCAGCAAACTTCTTCTCTATTTCTTGTATAGCTTTCTTTTGCTGATGAGCTTTGCCTGCTTTTATAGCAGTAAAAATACCGACTCCTGCTAATGCAAGAGCACCAAGAGTTAATAAAGTTTTCTTGGTTTTATTTTGTGCTGGCTTAACCAATGTATCAGTTGTAGGAGTTCTCTCTAAAGTATTTGTTGCCACAACAGGATTAGCCTTAAATGTTGTATTCATTTGAGGTTTTAGATTGTTTTGAACGATATTTAGACCATTTACTTGCAGTGACACAATAACTCCTAACTTTCTACTATTTATATAAAGTATTTTTCTTTTCAAAAATTGTCTTTTTGTTACAAAAAATTAATATAACAAATAAAAACGCAAATTTTAATTGTTTTATGTTTTATTATATATAGAAAGGTTGGTTATGGATTTTAGTATCAAAAATCACAATTCAATAAATTTTCAAGCAAACAAACGCAAGACTAAAAATGGTAATGAATATTGTCATACTAATAATGCTCTAACTGTTGGTGGTACTACTTGTGCTCTGGCTACAGGATTGTCGTCTCTGATTACACACAAAAAAAATATACCAAATTCTAAAAAGACTATTTTAGCTTGGTTTGGGCTAACAGCTCCATTAATTCTTATGGGTGCTATTGCTGATAAATTAACAAATAAAGAAAGACAAAAAGCAGCAGATTTGATTGCAGAAGTTGGTGTAGAGCAGGCGCAATTGATTGATAAAAATTTAAAAGTTTCAAAGAATGGAAATTTATATAAACAAACAGCTAATGGTACTATTGTAGCTGCAATAGGAACGTTTAGTGTTTTAGCATTGTCTGGTATTTCACATTTATTATTAAAAAAAGGTGTTGTTAAAAATGAAATATTTAAACATTTTAATAAAATATTTGAATTAGGTTGTGAAATGGGTGGAGGAGATGAATTAGCTGTATTTATTGGTTCTCTTCCAGCTACATTGCCATTTCTACCACTAATTGGTTCAGATTGGTTAAATAAAAAACAAGCTGAAAAGAATTCTTGAAAAATTAAATTTTAAGAATATCTATTGCAAAATCTAATGAAATTAAATAGCTAGCTAGTAGGGTGGGAAATGCTATAAATGAGATGTGTATAAAATTGTGAGTTAAGGTTGAGTGTGTAGTTTGTGTGTTCAAATAAATGGTGTTACAAGTGGTGTGTAGGTACAGTTAATAAGCTTTTGTTCCACCCTTGAGGTACATAAGGTATTAAGATTTTTGAGCATAAAAAAATGTACTGGGGGTATCACTTAATAATATAGATTACCATGCCGACAGCTTGACAGCTTGTAGTGTTTTGAGTAAGTTTGTACTGTATTTAGCCAATTTACTTGCAGTGACACAATAACTCCTAACTTTCTACTATTTATATAAAGTATTTCTAGGCACAATAATTACCTTCTTGGTTAAGAAGTATTAAGGATAGGTTTCGGTTTGCCCAATAATTACAACAGCTTGTAGGGTGCAATTCTTTGCACCGATTAAAAATGGTGTCGTAGGCGGGACTTGTCTTTTTTTGTCACCCTGAATTCATTTCAGGGTCTTATCAGTTTGAAGTCTTACGCCCTACTTGTAAGATGCTGAAACGAGTTCAGCATGACGGTTTTTAATTGTCGTAGGCGGGACTTGTCTTGGTCGCTCGCGTTTAACGGCAATTTCGAGTTGTGCTTCAAGTCTTCTACTTTCGCAAAACTCTCCAGCCTCAGCTCGCTCCCGCTGAACCCGATAAATGCTTCGCATTGGGGTTCTGCGTCCCTTTTGTCTAAATAAAGAGGGCGATAACAAAAGTTATCACCCTCTTTATGGTGTCGAGAAGGGGACTATTCTGGAACCCTACGATAAGAAAATATTAGCGAAGCTAGGTAAGAATTGCAATATTTATCGCAAGCTAGTTTTGCTCATAAAATTAAATACACAAGCGTATTATAATATGAGGATAATACTTGGGTTGGAATATAATTACTAATTATTCAAATATAATTTTGTCATTTATGATAATAATTTTGTTACTAATTCTTGGAAATCTTTCAAAGGTTCAAATGTAATGTCTTTGAATTTTTTTAGAAAAATTACATTATCAAATGGAGTGCTAGCATGTTGTACTGTTTTATAATTTAAATTTGCTTCTTTATGACTTCCAGTATCAATCATCACACCAAAAGCCTTCGGTTTTCTTTCAAGAAATAGTGAAGTATCCTCTTTACCTGTAAATACATGTAAAAATTTGTTTGAATAAAAAGCTTTGATTGGATTTCCTTTTAAATCTTTATATAAAGGAACAACGTGCTTCTCAAAACTATTTACATGAGCTGATGTCACAGGGATTTTATAACGTGAATTAAAAGATTGAGAATTTGATTGTGATAGTTTATTTATTTGCATAATACACACTCCTTTTGTACTTATATAAAATGGTGTCGATGGGGGGACTATTCTGGAACCCTACGACAAGAAAATATTAGCAAAATTAGATGATAATTGCAATCTTTACTGCAAGCTCGTTTTGTTCTTAAAATTTGATACACAAGCATATTATAATATGAGGATAATACTTGGGTTGGAAAAATCTTTGTGAATAATTTTTGTATAATAAATTGCACCCCACGAACTACAGACTATTTTAGCGAGACAAAAGTGCACCTGATTTATATGTTTCATATTTACTTTTTTTAAGCAAAAGGGTCAATTTAAATATAGTTGTTACATAAGACAATGGAATAAAACCTATTAGTATAAGCCAAGGGCTCCACTTTATATCACGCAAACGTTTTATGTGTGCAAACGTATCAACAATTGCCAATATTATCATTCCTATTATGAATGCAAAAAAGAAGTTCTCATTATGAAATCTTTCATGTAAGTATTTTAAAAACTCAACAAATATATAGAAAAATAATATCGCAATATTTGTGTATAAATAAGTTAATCGAGTTATTCTACCTGAAAAGCTAAAAGGGTTATTATTTTTGCTTAAATCTTCTTTTTCAGAAGAAGTAATTTCTTCAACTTCTTCGATTTCTTCATTATCAATAATTGTTGTTTTTTCTGAGAATGTATAACCGCAAAAAGGACAAAAATCATTGTTTTCTATGTTTTGATTACATTTTGGACAAATCATAAATTTAACCTTTCTTTTATTTTACATCAGCTACAGAGTTCAAGGTGATGAATCAATTAAAATGGTGTCGTAGGCGGGACTTGTCTTTTCTCGTCACCCTGAATTTATTTCAGGGTCTTACCAGCTTGAAACCGTATGTCCTACTTGTAAGATGCTGAAACAAGTTCAGCATGACAGTTTTGTTTTTAATTGTCGATGGGGGGACTTGAACCCCCAAGGATTTCTCCACACGCCCCTCAAACGTGCGCGTATACCGATTCCGCCACATCGACATATTTAATTTTCAAGTGCCACGAAGCAAGTCAGTTCCAACTGGCGGAATTGTGCTTCGCACCCTCCATCCAAAACTTGACATTTAGTCAACTTTTGCACGGAGTCCTTGCCACATCGACTCATACTATTATTTATTCAAATTTCAACACAGACATATTAACATAAAATATAAAATGTTACAATTGTTTATATTTTATTGACTCCAAACTCCTTCTATCAGAAAATTATCTTGATAATTACTTATGCATAAAGGGATTCTACCCCTTTATCCCAAATCAAGAAAAGGTGAAATATGAAAGTATCAGCTATCAATCCTATTTCTTCTGAAGATTGCAGACCTAGAAGAAATTTATTTATACAAATGAGTAATGCATTTATGTCAGCTCCTGAAGTTGAAAGTCCAATCGAAAAAGCTAACTTAATTGCTAAACAAAAAACTCAAAAATTAGGATTAGAAAATTTAGAAGAATTTACAATCTTCCCTAAAGAAGTTGTAAATGGCAAGACTGTAATTACTGCGTAGGGGTTACCCCTCACCCGCCCTCTGGGCACCCTCTCCCACAAGGGCGAGGGAATAAATATTCCCTGAAGAGGGAGAAAGGTTAGAGAGAACTATGATTTTAAAAATCTTTAGAATGGAACATAACAAGTTCGTTCCAGAATACAAAACAGAAGGTGCTGCAGGCATGGATTTATGCGCAGCAATATCTGAGCCAATAACACTTCAGCCACTTGAAAGAAAACTTATACCAACTGGTTTAAAAATAGAACTTGAACACGGTTACGAGGCTCAGATTCGTCCACGTTCTGGTTTATCAATAAAACACGGCATAAGCCTTATTAACTGCGTTGGAACAGTTGATGAAGATTACCGTGGCGAAGTTTGTGTTCCGCTTGTTAATGTTTCAAACGAAGCTTATACAATTCAACCTGATGAAAGAATCGCGCAGATGGTAATTGCAAAATACGAACAAGCTGAAATCCAAGTAGTTACAGAGCTTTCAGATACCGCTCGTGGCGAAGGTGGTTTTGGTTCCACTGGCAAAGTGTAAAAAATCTTAATAAAATAGCTAAAAGCTTGACGTTTATTGAAAAAAAGTATAGAATTAGACCATAACTCACGATGGTTAGTTATGGTCAATTTATTTATTTAGGAGAACAGTCATGTACCAAGATGAAACGCTTATTTGTGAAGAATGCGGTAAAGAGTTCGTATTCACAGTAGGAGAACAAGAATTTTACGCAGAAAAAGGTTTAACAAATAAGCCTAAAAGATGCCAAGATTGTAGAAAAGCAAAAAAACAACAACGCAGAGGAAAGAAAAGAATGTATGACGCAATTTGCGCAAAATGTGGGGTACAGACTCAAGTTCCATTTAATCCTACCCAAGGTAGAGATGTTTTATGTAAAGCTTGCTTTGATGCTGCTAAAACAGAATCAGCTGAATAATATTTTAAACAAACCAAAAGGGGTGGGTTACAGAATGCAACCCTCCCCTTTTTTTAATATCATAATATCCTATAATCCTTTTTAAGCTTAAAAATTCTCTCATTAGACTCAAAGACTTTTTGCTTTAATTCACCGTCTTTTTCAACAACTTTAGCTAAGTTCTCAATAATCTCTATCACCTCTTCATTTGCTTCTCTAAAAATAAACATATCAACCCCAGCTTTTATAGCCATAATACAAGCCTCTAAGGAACCAAAATCTTTAACTCCTTTCATAACCATATCATCAGTAATAACGACCCCGTTGTATCCAAGCTTATTACGCAAATATCCTACAGCATTTTGACTTAAAGAAGTTGGCAAAATTTCTTTATCAAAACAAGTGCAATGTAAGTGTGCTACCATTATCATTTCAATATTATCTTCAATAGCTTTTTTGAACGGTTTTATGTGAAAATTTTCCATTTCTTCTAGCGACAAATTAATTTGAGGTAAATCCAAATGACTATCCTTATCGGCATCACCGTGCCCTGGAAAATGCTTTACGCAAGGAATAACGTAGTTTTTACGAGAAGCTTCTATAAATATTTTTTCGCCTTTAATAACATCATCTGTATTATTTGCAAAAGCTCTTTCACCAATAATTGGATTGCTTGGATTTGTATTTACATCAACGCAAGGTGCGAAATTCAAATTTAATCCCCAATTTTTTAATTCAAAAGAAATTTCTTCTGACTGTTCTTTTAAGTATTTTTCACCTTTTTCAAAAGCATATCTTGCTGAAAGTCTTTTTTGCTTCAAGTTTTCAGTACGTTCAACTCTGCCACCCTCTTGATCAATAGATAAAAACGGAGGGATTAGAGCTTTGTTTTTGATATCTAAAATCAAATTTTTAAATTGCTCTTCGTTTTGAATATCATTAGTGAAAAATATTACACCACCAAGGCCACGCAATAAAGCGTTTTTAAGCCCCTCTCCAGTTCCCAGAATAAACTTTTGGTAAATCATTCTCTTCATAAAATAATCATACATTTAATTGATGAGAAAAATCAACTTTTTAATATAATTGAAGTATAATATTGGGTAAGTATCGGAGCAAGAAATGAAAAAAATCTTTACTTTTATATGTGTTGGACTATTTTTATTATCAGCAATTTGCCTTGATGTATCAGCTGCAAAAAAATCTTCTAAGCTTTCAAAAGAAGCTGTTCAAGAAATGTCTGATAGCATAGACAACCTAACTAAAAAAATTTATGCTAGAGCACTATTATCACCACAAGATAACGAAACTTTAATCGGCATAAAAATCCAACTTGATAATCAGATGCTAGTTGCAACAGCTACAGAAATGGCTCCTTTATATTATAAAGCTGGTAATGTGTATAAACTGAGAGGTATGAAAGCTGAAGCAATTGATTGTTATCAAACTATTTTAGAAAACTTTTCTGATACTGCGCTTGCGCCAAAAGCTCGTGCAGCTTTAGCTGAATTTGGCATTACAGTTACTGCACCTACTGTTTCAGAAGAAGAGGAAGAAGACATTTAAATATTTTATTAAAACTTACAACTATTTAGCCCTGTTTGTATTATAATATTGGGGTAAATGTAAATAGTTGAGGGTATAAAATGTTAAAAGATTTTTTCTTAAATGAAGTTAAAGTTGCAATTAATAAAGCTGTTTCTGAAAATAAATTAGGTTCTATGGGAGTTAACGATGAATTTTCTCTTATAATTGAAAAACCTAAGAACCCTGATTTTGGCGATTTTGCAGTAAATGTATCATCTCTAGCTCGTGTAGCTAGAATTGCTCCACCTATGATTGCAAACGCTATCGTTGAGAATCTATCTAAAAAAAATTACACAACTTCTGTTGTGGGTGGATTTATTAATTTCAAAATAGAAAACAACCTTTTAGCTAACGCTGTTGCAGAGGTTCTTGAAAGGGGTAAAAATTACGGACGTCCTCAAAACGTTCCTACAGAAAAAATTCTTTTAGAATATGTTTCAGCTAACCCAACTGGCCCATTCCACATCGGACACGGTCGTTGGGCAGCAATGGGCAGTGCTTTAGCCAATCTTTTAATGTTTTATGGTCACGAAGTTCATCAAGAATTTTATATTAATGATGCTGGTAGTCAGATTCAAAAACTTGGAAATTCTTTAAGAATCAGAATTGGACAAGAACTAGGCGAAGATATTGACTTCCCGACTGACGAAGTTGAAAAGAAAAATTTCTACCCTGGAGATTATCTTGTGCCAGTCGCTAAGAAGTTTTTAGAAAATAATAAAGTTGAAAACTCATCAGATTTAGATACTCAAACTCTATCAGATTTCGCAAAAGCTGAAATGGAAGCTTGTCAAAAAGCCTTGTTAGAAGATTTTAGAGTACATTTTGATGAGTTCTATTCAGAGCTTTCTCTTCATAACTCTGGTAAAGTTGAAGAAAGCTACAAAGAATTAATCGAAAAAGGTATGCTTTATGAACAAGAAGGCGCAATGTGGTTTAAGTCAACTCAATTTGGTGATGATCAAGACCGTGTAATCAAAAAAGCTGACGGTTCAAATACTTACTTAACAGCTGATATTGCGTACCATATTGATAAATTAAGACGTGGATATGATAGATTAATTAATATTTGGGGTGCAGATCACCACGGCTATGTTGCTCGTGTAAAAGCATCGATTGAAGCACTGGGATATGATCCTAACAAATTAGAGGTGCTTTTAGGTCAATTAGTTAACCTTGTAATTAATGGCGAAGAAGTTCGTATGGGTAAACGTAAAAATATGGTTACTCTTGATGACTTAATTGAAGAAGTTGGGATTGATGCAACGCGTTACTGGATGGCAATGAGAAACATTGATATGACTCTTGATTTTGATATTGAGCTTGCAAAACGTTCAACTGATGAAAACCCTGTATTCTACGTTCAATATGCTTATGCTAGAGTATGTTCAATTCTTAGAAACGCAATTAACGAAAAACTAAATACAGAAACTGGTGAAAAATCTCCAGCGCCTCTAACAGAAGCTGAATTAGAAGATTTGGTTAAAAACTTTGATAAAAATGCATTCTTAAAAACAGCAGATTGTGCTAAATCATTAGTTCTTAAACTCGAAGAATTCAAATCAGTAATCGTGCTTTCAGCCCAAAATAGAACAGTTTATACAATTTGCAGATATGTTCAAGAGCTTGCTGCAGAGTTCCATTCATTCTATAATGCAAACCGTGTTATTTGTGATGATAAAGAGTTAATGAAATCAAGATTAGCGTTAATGGTTGCAATTAAAACAACATTGAAAAATGCGCTTGATATCTTAGCTGTTTCTGCACCAGAAAGAATGTAGTTAACAGATAATCGTTAAGACTTTAGGACGTTGAGATGTTAAGTTCATTATAATTAAATGTAAGTTGGGCATACCTGTCCAACAAAGGAAAGGATGTGTATTATGAAAGTGCAAGGAATCAACAATCAAAATAATTTGTCACATAAAGCTTATTTTAAGCCAAATACTGAGTTTAAAAAATTATGGGCATACAAGCCAAGTAATATGGAAGTTCTGCATAAAAAAATAGCGCGTATTAAAAATGGTTTGCCAAATCATGAAATAGAAATTATTGATTCAGGTAGAGCTGCAATAAATGAGAAACTTTCTGACTTTTATTTGCTTTTTAATAATGTAACTAAAAAAGCTTTTGGGGTTGCAATAGTTGTTGGCTCGGTAAAAAATCATTTAGAAACAGTTTTAGATTCATTACTAGAACAAAATGATAAAACTAAAAACTTTTTTGAGTCTGACGATTCTAATTTGGTAGAATTTGATAAAATTACAAAAGCATTTCATCGTGTTGAATGGTAGTAAAATACAAACAAAAAAAACTTCTTTAGATAAAAAGCAAAGACTCATTTAGAATGGTTAATAAATGATAGACAAAATTGTTCAAGCTTTAATAGATGCAAAACAGCCAAGAAGCGAGTTTGTTGAGCTAATGGAAAAATTTCAAGATCCTTATCTTGTGCTCATTGGTTGTATTTTGAGTTTGCGAACAAATGATAAAACAACTTATCCCGCTACTTTAAGGATGTTAGAGCTTGCAAAAACGCCTCAAGAAATGATGAGGGTAAATATAAAGGATTTAGCAAATGCTATTTACCCTGTTGGTTTCTACGAGAACAAAGCTCGGCAGATTGTTGAGCTCTCTCGTCAAATTGTAGAAGAACTTGATGGAAGAGTTCCTGATGAAATTGAAGATTTAATCAAGTTCAACGGAGTTGGGCGTAAAACCGCTAATCTTGTTTTAGCAAAAGGGTTTAATAAGCCTGCAATTTGTGTTGATGTTCATGTGCATAGAATTTTTAATCGATTAGGTTATATTAAGACCAAAAACCCGGAAGAAACAGAAATGGAGCTTAGAAAAAATTTACCCCTTAAACATTGGCTTGATATAAACACACTAATGGTAACCCACGGACAAAATATTTGTAAACCAATAAAGCCTCTTTGCGAGGATTGTCCAATAGCAGAGTGGTGTGCTAAGAAATTCTAAATCTTCATTTCAAATGTTGATTGTAAAACAGCGCAATTAGCCTTGTAAGCGTGTAATGCTGCATTCACATTACAAGCATCTTGAACACTCATGCCATTTTCAAGAGCTGTAACCATAGCCGAATCAAGAGCATCAGCAGATTCTGCAACATTTTGAGCAACTTCAGTTAATAAATCTCTAGAAGCTAAGTCTGAATAATAATTACTTAAATCAACAGGTTGTTCAACACTCTGATTAGGTTCAGCTACAGAAGTTTTTACACCTGCAATAGGCTGCCTACTCGATGGTAGCGTAATACTATCTATCAAGCCGGAGTAAATTGATGAATCTATTGATGAAATTGAGCTCATAAAATATCTTTCTCTTACTCTTCTATTTTAACTTGTTTTTAAAAACTTTCAAGCCCTATATTAAAATTTTTAATTAGCAAATTTTATTTTTAGATGCTTTATTAGAGTATGAAAATATTAAATTTAACAGAAACGCCACTAGCATACAGTAACAGACTAAATAATAGTCCTTCGTACCCTGCTTTTTGTGCTAACGGACAACCCCTAAAATTAAAATACATCATTGAAAACCGTAGCTACGTTTTACCAGAAAGAGTTTTAAACGAAGCAAAAAGACTACTTGCTCATAATAGAAATAAAGTACCCTCACTTTTGGAAATACATAAAAAAATTTATAAACCTTTATTAAAATGCAAAACTCTAGAAGAAGCAAAAGCTCTTTTTCCAGAATTTGAGAATGTTAAAAATGAAATAAACTTTGTTAAAAACAACCATTACAAAAAAATCTTTGAAGAACGTTTTACACAAAAAGATTTTGCATTAAAAATGCTTCAAGAATACTGGGGCAATCTTTGTTCCATTAAAGAAATCTGTGAAGCTTCAGGATTAAAAAATAGAGCTTCATTGGAATGGCCTCTAGAAGAAATTAATTTCCCTAAATTCCATAACCAATACAAAAACATTTTGCTTGCTTCTGATAAAAATGGTACTAGGATTTTAGCTAAAAGAGTGCAGGATTTTGATAATATCAATACTAGCCGTAAAGAAAAAATCTCACAAACATTATATGCTCGCTGGTTAGCCACTCCTGAAATACGCCAAGCGATGTCTGAATTTGCAACAAACGAAGGTAATGGTTACAGAAAAATGTTGGATAAAATTAGCGCTGGTAAAGAATTAAGTGAAGTTGAAAAACGAATGAACAAAGGCTTTTTTAAGCGTTTTTGGGCAAAGTACAGTGAATTAAAAAAACACAAATCTGATTTATCAAAGAAATAGAATAATAAAAAAACGGGCTAATGAATTTTATCATTAGCCCGTTTTGAATATTTTTTATTACTTAGCATCATCTTTAATAACAATCAAATTTTTTACTATTTTCATTACACAAGTTGGTAATACAACTTCTGAAAGACCATCTGCTATACCAATAATACTTCCAGCTTTAAGCGTTACATCCTCACCTTTGTATTGGAAAGTATAGTCATCTTTTCTGTCTGATCTGATTGTAATTTTGTTGCTCATAAAATTTTCCTTTTCTTAACATAAACACTTTTAGAGATTAAAAAAGGAATGACCTAAAATTTTAGGCCATTCCTAAATACTTATACTGACCTAATATGTAGAAAATAAATTCCACACTATAAATTAGTCAAATACATAGTTAATAATTGCAGCTTCTCTAGCTCTTTTGATAGCTTTAGCAACCATTCTTTGGTGTTCAGCACAGTTACCTGTAACTCTTCTAGGAATGATTTTTCCAGCTTCAGTTAAGTATCTTTTTAGTTTTGCTGCATCTTTGTAATCGATATACTCAACGTGGTCTGCACAGAATGAGCAGGTTTTACGTTTTTTTCTATCATTTTCCATTTTTGCCATTTTACTATTTGCCTTTCTAGCCTAGTTTATACTTTTTGTAATTACTTTTATCTATCTTTATTCCATAAATTGCTTGAATACTTGATACTTCAACACTTAATAATTCTTCTTGCAATTTTGAAATCTGTTTTTCTAGAATTTGAAAAGATTCCTTTTTGCGGATTTTTCGCACTTGATTAGTCAAACTAACCTTTGGAATCTTCATCTTACCACCTAGAATGGGATTTCGTCTTCGCCAATTAATTCATCAGCGAATTCATCGTTTGAGAACTTAACAATATCTGAGTTAGAAGAAGCTGAAACTGCTACTGGAGCACCTGCTCCCATCATTTCAATAGTATTAGCATCAATTTCAAAAATTCTTCTTTCAGCACCTGTATCGCTTTTTACAGTTGTGATTTGAAGTCTGCCTTCAACAAGAACTCTGTCATCTTTAGAAATAGCAGAAACAACCTCATCTAGAGCTGTTCTTTTTACGATAACTCTTAATAACATTTCTTCTCTTTCACCAATGTTTAATACAAAAGATGAAACTGGAACATTATTTTGAGTAAATCTTTTTTCTGGAGCTCTGAATACTGAGCCTGTTACAACTGCTTTTGCTAATGCCATTTTTTACACTCGACTTTCTTACTTGTATTGTTCTTCCAACGTATTTTGCTATAAATATTACAAAAATGTTTTATAATCTCCTTAGCAAAATACTAAACTGTTTTGTTGGCTTTTTCCGATTCATCTATACTGTTTGAGCTTTTTTAGAAACTTCCATAAACATGAATCGTAAAACATTGTCGTTTAATTTAAGATTTCTTTTGAACTCAACAATTGAATTAGCAGGGATTGAAATAATCATATTAGCAAAGAACCCATCTCTATAGCCTTGAACATCATATGCTAATTTTTTACGGCCCATTTTATCAACTGAAGACACTGAACCTTCATATGATTTAATTTCTTCTGTAATTTTTTCTACAGCTTTGTCTAATTCTTCTGCATCTAAGCTTGGTTTAAAAACCGCTAATAATTCGTAATTTTTCATTTTATATTTCTCCTTATGATTACATGCTAGCATAAACAGGGCTAAAAGCAACTAAGTATAAATAAATATTACTAGTAGCCAATTTTCCTTCTTCCAGATTTTTCTTCATTCGGTTTTGTAGCTGCAAAAGCTTTATCAAAATCTTCAAAATTTATGAAAACATTATCCATATCACTTTTCAACAAAGTGCCAGCTTTCATTTTATCAAAAACTCCACATCTTACCCAAGAATTTATATGAGCTTGGTTTACAATATGCTTAACATCTGCACCAGTCATTTTATTTTTTAAGAATTTATCAATATAAACTTCTTTATTTAATTTCTCATCTAAAGTTTTATTTCGAGTATGGATATCAAAAATATCAGAAAGTGCTTCCTTATCAGGAGCTGGTATTTCAATTTGCTTGCCAAATCTGCCTGCACGCATTAGTGCTTTATCAAGCATTGGAAAATTTGTTGCCGCTATTACAAAAACTTGATCATCACTTTTTTCTAAATCACTCATAAGAGAAAGAATTTGATTTACAACCTTTGAGCCGTGTTCCGTACTATTTGCATTTTCTCTACTTTTTGCCACAGAGTCAAATTCGTCTACAAATATAATTGCAGGCTGATGTTTTTTTGCTTCAGCAAAAAGTTCTCGCCACTTTGCTTCTGATTCTCCAACCCATTTTGATTCAAGCTCTGAGCCACAAATCTTAATAAATTTAGCATCGCATTCACCGGCTAAAGCTTCTGCTATTAACGTCTTTCCTGTTCCAGGTTTTCCATAAAGTAGTATACCTCTGTTTAAAGATATATTTTCATACGCAAATGGATACTTTATTGGATAAATCACTTCATGATATAGTTCTTCTTTTACAGATTGTAACCCACCGACTTTATCAAAGCTTAAAATCTTGTCATCTTTAACTTTATTTTTCAATTTAACATTTTTTTCAATTTGAGAAATCTTCTCAAACAAAGCTTGATTAACTTTTTCAGTTTCATTTGCTTGTAATTCTGTATAATCATAGATTTTACATAAATCATCAGTTAAAGCTAATCCATTAAAGTCATTATCAAAAGTACAAGCATATTCACTTAACCAATCAATAAGCTCAATTTCTTTTTTTCCATTAACAATGATATCCCCTTGTTCAATGCTAATTGAATGTAATGGATCTACAGCCATGTGTTTGTTTGGAACAACAGAATTTTTCAAATCTTTTACTAACGCAAAAGATTTTTCGCCTAAATTAACACATTGGAAATCGCCATCATCACATATAGTAATCGCCATAGGATTTGAGACGGATGCTTTTATATGCAAAACTCTTTTAATGATTCCAGAATATTGAGATAAAGTTTTTTTAACACCATCTATAATATTTTCAAAGCTTTTGCCAACTACAATAATATCACCATTTTCAGATAATGGAATTACTTGAGAAATTTTATTGGACAAAGTAACATCTTTTTTTATTCTTTGAAAATTTGGCGTAATCGCATTTTTACTTTCATTACGAACGCAATAATAATTGCTGATAGCTGGGATTCTCATAATCTAATATACCTACACATATAAATTTCGTCTAGTAAGCATTATAATAAATTAAGCATAGCAAATAATCAAGAGCTATTTTCGAATTGTACTACGTTCCAAAGCTCTAACAAAACGTGTCGGCAAATTTTCAACTGGATTAATTGAACCTACTAAAATAGTTTTACATCCTAATAATTTCCCTGCCAAAATATCAGTTAATGGTCTATCCCCGATCATTACTGCTTGAGAAGGTTTTATACCAACTGAGTGCAAATATTCTCCCATAACCTTTGGATTAGGTTTATTTGCCCAACCAATTACTTTACAAGGTGCTAATTGAGTTGCGTTTTCAATATATTGTTCGTTCTTATTATTAGAGATAATTGCCACTTCAAAATCATTTATAAATGTATTAAACCAATCTAAAGTTTCTTTAGTAAATCTAGCTGATTTAGAGACCATTACTGTACTATCTAAATCAAACATCAAACATTTTATACCTTTCTGTTTAAGCTCTTCAAAATTAATTTCGTATACATTTTTTAAATTATAATCAGGTTTAAGAAACATTTTTACTCCTATGAACAAGCACAGTTTTGAACTTCATTAACTCCACCTTTGATACCGATTGTTCTTGCCATTGCATATTCATATTCTACAGGCTCTTTGGCAAATTTCACCAATAAGTCGTCATTAGTGTTTGCAAGTTCAATTTCTTCACCTTTTAAGGTTTTAATATCAGTAACTTGAGTTATGAATTTTTCGCTTGGTGTAATTATCTCAATATCTTCGTTTTTAAAGAATTTGTTTTTAATCTTAATACGATACCAATCGTCCTCTTTACCACATATTTCGCACAAGAAATCTGCGCCAGCTAAACCTTTTGAAATATCGTGACTATAACCATCTTTCGGATATCCTTCACCGAGATAGAACCCCGTTGTGTAACCTCTATTTCCAACTTTTAACAACTCTTCAAAATAAGGTTGCATATCTGCGCTTGGATTCTCCCAAACCTTATCAATAGCTTCACGATAAGCTTTCGCAACGGCTGAAACATAGTACAAACTCTTAGTTCTACCCTCAACTTTAAAAGAATCTATGCCTGCTTCAATCATTTCTTTAAGATGTTTTACTAGGCACAAATCTTTTGTAGAAAGAATATGAGTTCCTCTAGGGTTTTCTTCAATCTCATAATATTGCCCTGGACGAGTTTCTTCAACAAGCTTGTAACTCCAACGACAAGGCTGAGAACAGTTCCCAGAATTAGCTTTTCTTTCTCCATCAGTCATATAATCGCTTAAAAGACATCTCCCAGAAAAAGATACACATTGCGCACCATGAATAAAACTTTCTAGTTCCATATCTGGTACTTTATTCTTAATTTCAGCGACATCTTTTATAGGTAATTCCCTAGCAAGGATTGCACGAGTAGCACCCATATCTTGCCAAAATCTAACGGCTTCGTAGTTTAAAATATTTGCTTGAGTAGAAACATGGATTTCAGTTTCTGGCATGTATTTTTGTGCCATTCTCATAATCCCAACATCACTTATAATAAGTGCGTCAGGATTTGAATCCTTAATTCTATCCATACAACTTTCTAGAAGTTTAATATCATTATTAAATGCAAAAATATTTAAAGTTAAATAAGCTTTTGCACCCATTTCTCTAGCTGTATCAATTGCAAGTTTAAGATTATCAAGCGTAATCAACTCACCCTTACGCATAGCACGTAAGCTGAAATCAACAACTCCAAGGTATACTGCATCTGCACCGTATTTAATTGCATATTTTAATTTTTCCACATTGCCAGCTGGCATTAATAATTCAGGTTTAATCATAAGAAAATCCTATCATAAAGCAATTTCAACTTCAAATTTTCTATCCCAGGGATAAATATATTTAGGTTGAAGTAGTTTTTCATAGCCCAAAATATTTAGTATTTTTTCTTCAAAAGGCCTCATCAACTCCGAAATATCACAAGGGGCATTAATATCAACTCTCACATTAGCTTGATAAGCCCAATCGTCTAAAAATCTTACCATCTGTAATCGTTTGAAAGCTTCTTCATTATATTTTTGAGCATTAAATCTTACTTTTACACCAGCAAGCAGGCTTCCTAACGTATTTGCAGAAGTATTCCAACCAGCGTAGCCATAGAAATTATTCAAAATAATTTTAGACAACAATTGTTCAACCAAACCGTTATCAGCACCGTTTGCAAAGCGCACATCCGCTACACAATATGGTTTATTAGGCGGAGTGAATGTTTTATTATATAGCTGAGTATCCCAGCCCATGACTAACTCACCTTGTTTTTCTCTAAAATTATTTACTATTAATATCAAATCCGCTTCGTCTTGGTTATTTGCGATTTTAAAACCACCTAATTCAAGTTGACCAAGTACTGATTTTTCAATCGATACATCTTCGTAATTTGAAATCAAATCCTTACAGTCAGGTTCAGTGTATTCAACAAAAACTCTTATATCTTTTTCAATAGCTCTTGATAGAAGCATAAGCGGAATTTCATCAGCTCCTGTCTTCGTTTTTCCGCCTTGTTTCTCAAGTTCAATGGCTTCATTTACGTTAAATCCAAACTCAGCACAATCATCTTTTGAAAAAATTAAAGTGTCAAAGATTCCCTCTTTTTGCCATTCGAGATAAAGTTTATTTATTTCAAAATTACGTTTACGCGTCCTTAAATAATCTTCAAGAATTTCTTGTGGTATATCTGATTTGTTTTTACCATTAGAATATGAATATTCAAAAATCTTTTTGCCATAATCTTTCCAATATTCTTTTTCCTCTTCATTGTAATTATTGTTAGAAATTCGCATGATGCTTGAAAAGGCATAAATTTTAGCATCTTTATCTTTAAGAATTTCTTTTAAATCTTCTAGACGTCTTTTTATATCTTCAAAAGACTCTTTGGAACGTCTAGAAGGGATAAGCCCACCATATGCAATTGTATCAAGAGACAAAACTATTGAATCTGATTTAGGGCAGTTTTTTAACCAATCGAAAAGAGCGTTTATATCAGCATTTTTTGTAAGCCCTCCCAAAGCTTCTCTAGATGGCAAATAAAGCTCTATTGAAGAATCTTGAGAAGCAATGTCTTTAGCTAAAGAATAGCATACTGGACGGTTATCAATTGGTAAAAAAAGTATTTTCATAGACTTATTTTAACATATTTTTAAAAAAGTTAAATAAAAATATTGACAAGAAAATTTGTTTCAAGTATCATTAATTCTGTTGCCGGTATAGCTCAACGGTAGAGCAACGGTTTTGTAAACCGTAGGTTGTAGGTTCGATTCCTATTACCGGCTTTTTTTATTAGAAGCCTTTTAGAGTTTGAAAATTAAATAGCCTATAAAAGCAAGCCCTTGTGGCGCAGGGGTAGCGCACTCCCTTGGTAAGGGAGAGGCCACGAGTTCAAATCTCGTCAAGGGCAAATTTATGAAAATTAAATATGGGTAGGTGGCCGAGTGGCTAAAGGCGACAGACTGTAAATCTGTTCCCGCGAGGGTACGGTGGTTCGAATCCACCCCTGCCCAATTACTAAAAAGAGGTTGGACTTCTGTCCTAACCTCTTTTTTTATAGATTTTGGAAGGTGGATGAGAACCACACAAGGCGAAGCCTTGTCAGTGGTTCGAGCGAGGAGCGAGCAGAGTGCGGAGGACTTTTGCGAAATGATTGTAATTCATTGAAGCAAAATCCGTAGACACGTTTAACGCGAGCAACTCAAGACAATCCACCCCTGCCCACCATTAAGAAGACTCCGAAAGGGGTCTTTTTTTATTAGGTGGATTCTCACGCATTGAGCTCCGCTCAATGGGTTCTCCCCTCCATTGCTCCAATTTGTTGCGGAATTTAAATTTATTATTTTACGAAAAACGTGACATTTAGTCACCTTTTTCTGCTTCGCAACGGAGTCCTTACCCCTGCCCAAGTTTTTAGAAAGAACCTAGAGAATAGGTTCTTTTTTGTGTGTAAAAATGCCGTATATAGCGGGTTTTGTAGAAAAGAGAGAATAGAAAAAATTAATTTTACGACAAAATTTAGCCAATTTTTCTAAAAATTCTCTTTTGCCCTTTTTGAGTGTCCATCAAGTTTTAATTATAAGCTGGAATTTAACTGAAAGAATTAGGATATAAAAAAATCGAAAGGTTGCTTCTTTTAAAAATGTAGAATAGCTACAAAAAACAAGTAAAAAAAGCATTAGAGGAATAGTAAATCAATGCATCCATTAAGTCCAAAACCTCTAATTGAAGTCTTTTAATACATATTGCAGCAATATATTTTTGAAAATGATTATCACTAAGCATCTCAAATTGTAACAAATATCCTCCATTTGTAACAAATTTTCAAAAAAACTAAAGTTTTTTCAAAAAATGCCGATATATTAATTGTGTTATAAAAAATACTGTGATTATAGGTAAAAAATGTCAAACTCGTTTATATTAGGTAAGAATGGAAATTTCGGAAATATTGATTTTAGCAAATTACGAAGTGGAATCACAAAAAAAGACCTCGGCATTGAGGGCGATACGATTTTGGCTACAATTTTTGATAGTATTGATAATGCAAAAGAAGGAGAAAGTAAAGGAAATGGTAAGTTAGAACGTAATGAGCTAATTGCATTTATTAACAAAATTAGAGAACTTGCCGGCAAAGATACCACTATATCAGAAAGTGAAGCAGAGAATTATGAACTAAATGGCGAAAAATTACGTAAAAACAAAGAAGATTTATTAACATTTATTAGCAAACTTGCCGAATTAACAAAAGGTGTAAAAAATGTTTCTGTTAGTTCAAATGCAGAAATTATTACTTATGAAAACGGACACACAGAACAAATTTTTTCAGATGGTTCAAAAATAATTACAGTAAAAAATGGTAATAAAACAACTGTATCAATGAAAAATGCTGACGATAAAACAACAGAAGAAATAGTTGAAGAAGATGGAACTACAACTAAAACTGAATATGAAAAAAACTCAACAAATCCTAAAAAACAAACTATAACAAATCAAGAAACAGAAACTATCATTCTATATTCTAACGGTAAAAAGATAAGCCAAAACGTTACAAATAAACAAACTGGTGAAATACAAGAATTTGGATTTGACGAACAAGGCAATCCTGTTCTTAAAAAAACAACAAAATCTGGAGAAGTAACTTTATATAGCGGTGGCGTACCATCTGAAAAGACTACAACTACACAAACTGATGAAGGTACAAGAGTTTCACATATTATTTATGATGGCAATAATTCTACTGAAAATGTTTCAGTAGACGGAAAAATCTATTATCAGAAAAAAGTAATTGATGGTGTAAAGTATGAAGTCCGTTACGATGAAAACGGAAACACATTAGGAGTTATTGTTCAAAATGGTGAATCAATACAAGCAATTGCAAAAAAATTTGGCGTAGCACCTGAAGAATTAGTAAAAGTTAATGCAAATCTTTTAAAGGGTAAAAGATATTTTAATGTTGGTGATGAAATTAAAATTCCACGCAAAATGGAAGCGGACGAATATTCAAAAGCACAAGAAGGCAGACTAAATAAAGAAGGGGCCGTGCAAGAATGCAATGCTTATATAGCTAGAAGAAAAGCAGAAGCTGAAAGACGTGAAGCCGAAAGACAAGCAAAAATTGGTGATGAGATTGCAAGAGGGCAAAATGGCTATTATGTTACAAAAACAAGTGATGGCAATTTGCATTATTGGAATCCAAATAAAAAAGAAATACCACCGGAAGAATTTAAAAAAGTTTGTCCATCAATTTATGAAAATGTAACACAAACACAAAGAGGTGCAACAAAAAGAACTAGAAATAAATATGATATTCCAACTATAAAAAGACAAGCTGGTGATTTGGCAAAGAAAATTCATAGTCAAATTGACGGAGCTTCTATAAATGAAAATACAATTAATTTATTAAGAGGTATTACACAGGAAAATGCTGCTTTTGTTATTTCTGAATATCAAAGAATGTTTAATGTTTCATTAGCAAAAGATATTGATGATGAATGGGGTTTAGATATAAATACTATAAAGGAACATATTTGTAAAAAACTTGTTGTTCAAGCAAAAAGTTTAGGTATTCAAGGTATATATTATGGTGATTATCAAAAAATTAATGATATAAGTTCATTACAAAAATGGATTAATAATACTTCAGCAAAAATAATAAATACAATGAGTAATGCTAAAGAAACATATTATGCAACAAATGCAGAAGAAACTCAGAGACAGCAATCAAGAGAACTACAAAAAACTGCAAAAACAGAAGCAGAACAAATTGTAAATGATTTAATAAAAGAAACTAGCGGATATAATGATGTTGATAAAATAAAAGATATTATTCGAAGAATTGATAAGCCAGAAGAAATTGCAGAAGTTAATCGTCTTTTAACACTTAAAGATTATCCACCAACTGACAAATATTCTGCTATTGAAAATTATATATACAAAGAAGCAAATAATTCTATTGCTCATACATATAATTCTTCGGATTATTTAGAACAAACCGTTCAAGAATGGATAAACAATGGAACTCTTAAAGGTCAAGCCGCTAATGAAGCACAAGCAAGAATGGCTGCAAGAGTTTTGTATGATGGCGGAGATGGTTTTGGTACAGATCCAGATAAAATAAAAAAAGCAGTACGAATGATAAAATGTCCTAAGCCTACCGGAAATCGTGCAGAAGATAATAAACAAGCAAGAGAAGTTTATCAACTTGTTAATAATATGATTAAAAAACATAATACTTTCTACGGCTTGGGAAGTGCAAGTACAGATTTACTAGATTATTGCAGGGGAGAGTTATGGGAAAGCGAAGTTAAATATTTAAATGGTATTCTTGCAGAAACAAATGCTATAAAAGGTCAAGAAAAGGCACAAGCTGTTTCAGATTTGACAGAAGAAGCTGTTAGCGGTGCCGGAACTGATATAGAATATTTGGAACAAGCAATAAAAGGTATTGATTCACCAGAAGATAGAAAAGCTGTTGAAGCAAAATTAAAAGAATATTGTTCGAAAAAAGGTATAAAACTTCAAATAGAAGGTCAAGCATATCTGCAAGCAATTCTTTATGATGAATGTGATACATTTATGGGAATTTCAACAGATCACAAAGAAATTCGCAAATTCAATGAAATGCTTATTTCACAGGGTGCATATACGGAAGAAGAAATTGTAAATTTAAGAGCAGAACAAGTAGCACTTCAAATTTTAGAAGGTAATTTTGACAATATAAAAGATGCCGTTGAACAAATTAAAGATAAAAAAGTTCTTGCAAAACTTGAACAATTATTAACAACTAAAGGCTACAAATCATTAGATGACTTTTTGAGTCAAAAATTAAATTCTACGAAATCAGATTTAATTAATGCTGAACTTGCAAGCAATAATCTATTAGCAAATGAAAAAGCAGCAGATGTTGCATACAGATTAATGAAAAACTCTGATTTTGATAATAGAGCAATGGGTGTTAGAGCTATTAGAAATGAAACTGTTGCCAAAATGGTTGATGAAAAACTTAAAAAAGATGGAAGTTCATTAGCCAAATTTATGGAACAGTTTAATAAAGAAAAAGCTGAGTATAAATTAAAAGCTGATTTTTGGGATGGCTGGGGCAAATTTCTTGTTGGTAGTATAGCAGAAGACATTTCTGATGCATATCGTGAAAATACTGATAGTTCAGATAATATGTTTATAGAAACACAACAAACTCAAACATTAACTCCAGAACAAAAGGCTGTATACCAAATGACTGTAAAATTAATGGAACAGAAATTTGCTCAAATGGAAAAAGATTATCAAGCTGCATTAGATACTCAAGGTGCTGTTTCTTGGGCTGTTAATCGTTTATGTGAAGAAAATTTTGGCATTGGAACAACAAGAGAAGAAATTCAAGCGAGAATTGAACAAGATAGAGAAACCATAAGACTTTTGAAATTAGCTGCTGATGGTAAATTAGGCAAAATGGAAAAAGGAAAAACTGTTGCCGTATCATTTGAAGCAGTATTTAAAGAGAGAAATATTGATACAAACTTTGATATTGCAAAAGTAGAAAAAGTCCAAAAACAAGTTGAAATGCTAGGTGCAATGGACTATGCTAAAACAAATATTGCAGTATGTTGGCAAGAAATTGATAATGGCTTAAATTCTACTGACGCAAAACGTTTAACAGTTGCAATTCTTGATACATTGGATAAATTATCTACTATGTCGGGTCGTGAATTATCACTTACCGGATATGGATATAAAGTAAAAGATAGTATAATTTTTGATTCAGCAGATAATCCGGTACCACCAGAAAAATTGAGAGAATTGGCAAATCAATTAAAACAAGGTCTGGCAGATGTTGCAAAAGATTTATTAGGTCAAGAAATTCCGCTTAATACGTCATCATCAAAAATAAATGAAGTTTTAGAAGAAGCTTATAATACTAAAAAAGAAAGTTTTAAACAGGAGTTTAAAGATGCATTTGGGCAAGATGCACCGGATGAAATCATTGACAGTTATATATCTACAATAAATACAGGAACAACAATTGTTAATATTGTAGCACTAATTGGAGCTGCAATAGCTGCTCCATTTACAGGCGGTGGTAGTTTAGCAGTTTTCGCAGCCGTAGCCGGAACTTCTTTTGGATTAAATGCATTAGAAAAATCAACAGATGCAAATGGTTATACAAATTCTGAATGGACAACAGATGCAGAACAAGCATTATGGGATGGCGTATTAGCAGCTGTTGGTATGAAAATAGGTAAGTATGCAGAAGGTTTTGCCCAAGGAACAAAAGTCGATTCTGCGTTATTAAATAATCTTTTAACAAAAAATACTAATATGCTTTCAAAAGTAATAAAAGATCCAAAAGTATTACAAAGTGCTACACAAACTCTTACTCGAATTGAAGCAAATGGATATAAAATCACTTTGCAAATTGCAGAAAAAATGAATCCTACAAATGCCAAGATTGCATCAAAATTTATTACAAATCCGGAAAATTATAAAACTGCAATGGTTTGGATTGCAAGAGTTGAAGCTGCAGGGATTGAAGTTACAAGTGATACATTACAATCATTTTTGCAAATGTATTGCCAAGCAGGTCAATTTGACGAAGCAACGTTTATAAATGGCTTAATAATGTCTGTAGGTGGTAATGTTCTTGGTCATGCTGTTGGTGCCGCGACAGATTTAAAAGGAACAAAGTCGATTCTTGATGGAGATCTAGGCTCAGCTGATGCGGAATTAACACCAAGTCATCCACACACATCTGAAGCTGACACACATAATTCAGTCCTTGAAAGTGCTAATTCTACTGCAACAAATCCTAGTGTAAATCCTCATACATATACAGAACCTCCAAAATCTGTTGTTAGCACGCTATTCGCTAAGTTACCAAGTGTTTCTTTAAGAAAAGCTGGCGAACAAATTTTAGAAAAAATCAAAAATCTGAAAAATCTTGTTGACTACAATGAAATAAAAAATAAAATAGAAATCTTCTATCAAAATTATAAGGAGGTTAGAGAACAATTATTAAATTGGCTTGATGAAAAATTTAAAACTATTGGTAAAATTATAAAACATGAAAATTATAAAATTGGAGAATTTGAATGTAGTGAATTTGAAATAGAAAAAATTATTTATGCAAATAATAAAAAAACATTTAATAATGCTTTAAAAGATATTATCCCAGATAATGCTTTAAGAGAAACTGCTCTTGAAAAAACTATAGTTTTGGGGGAAGAATTCAAATTCTTACAAGGGCAAAAAGAAATAACAGTAACTTATGATGGTACGTCAATGCATATCAAAGAAGTGGATTTAGAAGCAAAGGCTAAAAGAGAAGCTTTAAGATCTATAGATAGCATAGATGCCATTGATGAAACAGATAATGCTGTAAAATTTGATAATGTTGAAGAACCTGATAATATTGCTCAAATCGAGACTTTTGATACTCCACGAACAATGGAATTATTGGGAGAAAAGCTTGAAATAAACAGAATAGAAACATTAGAAAATGGAGAAAAAATACTTTGGTGTTCTGAAGGTACAATAAAAGTTGACGCAAAAAATCGCCCAATAGAGTTTAAGCCTAAAGCAGAAGATATGGTAGTTGAATTTGTTTATGAGTCAGAAAATGCAACTACACCTTCTAAATTGGTTGGGAAAAATTCAAATGGAGATATTATAAAAATACAAGAAAATAGTGGTAATAAAATTACAGAAATAGACTACGAACAAGGGATTAAATATATTTTTGATAAAGATTCTGGCGTTTCTACAACAAGTTTTCTAAATTTTGACGAATACCCTAAAGTATTGGATCAAGGTAAATATATAAGTAATCTACAAACAAGAATTGCAGATGCGAGAAGTATTGAGGAACTTGAAAAATTAAAAGAAGAATTTGCTCGATTTAAAGCAAAATATAATAATACAACAGATTTAGCAGTTGATTTTAATAATAAATTTGATAAATTATTACCAAAAGAACATTTTATTGATAAAAAAACTGTTTCAAATCTTAGAAAATATAGCTTGAAAAAAAATCAAGAATTGATTATTACAGCAGAGGATCGTATTACTCTTGGGACAAATGGTTATGAATTAAAATTAGATTCACCCGAAATCAAATCTAAATTAGAAAAATTAAGAGATGGGGAAAGCTTAACTATTGGTAGAGCTGATATAACCTCTGATGCAGATATACAATTACCAAATGCAGATATGACTGTTTCAAGAAATCATTTAACTATTACAAAAAAGGGAGATTCATATGTTGTAAAAGATAATTCAATGAACGGAACCGTTATTTACTCAGATAAGAGTCCTAGTAAAATTCATAACGGTGAAATAGAATTACCATCAAAAGTTAAGGAAAGTGGTTTCACTACTTTAGAAAATTATTCACTTGAAAAAACAATAGAAGAGATTCAAGCAACTAATAATCCTAAAAATAAAATTAAAATTACAGATGGTAATGGGACAATTGATTTTTGTGAAAATGGAATTGTTAGCAAATTAATTTACAAAGATGGCAAATTGGTTGCATCTTTTGCCAATGGTTCATACTATGGTTATGCATTAGACGGGACTCGTTTATTAATAGATGAAGCAACATACACAAAACTACTAAACGAAGCTTTAATTACAAAATATACTACTGAAATAAAAGGTAAAGGGTTCAATACAGTAGATAAGACTGTATCTAATCCGCCTACAATAATTGAACAATTTGAACCAACAATAGTTACGGATAATGCACATATAAGCTTGGCAAATCAGTGTGACATATTTTTAGATACTGAACCGTTTAAATCTATGACTGATGGACAAAGTATTATTGTAGGTAAATTAGAAGGTTTGCCAAGTCATGCTGGATGGCACCAATTTAATGGCGTTGCCGATGAACATTTATTAATTCAAAAAATAAATGGTAAATTTGTTATTACATCTTTAACAGATAAAGGTTCTGTAATAAAAGTTCCGAAACGTAATCCAACTCCACTAACACCAATTGAAAAACAAATAAAAACAGGAAATAAACCTACAGAGATCACATCTTCAAAAACATTAGATATAAATGATCCAATGTATGAGGATATTCCAAAAATTAGTGAATATTTACATACTAAAATGGAAGCACAAATGGGAGTTGTTAAACCTGAAGAAATATCAGCTTGGGCCGATAATTTAAGCAAAAAATATGGAATTCCTAAACAAGAAGTTCTTGACATTATGTCAAGATTAACTCAATTTGGCAGTTATTCTCAATTAGAAAAACTAGGGCAAAAACTATCTTCTTTAGGTGTCGATGGTTTCTATTTAGAGTCAGGAATATCATCAAATTCTGCATTAAATTATATTGCAGAGAAAAAACATCAATTTGCTTTGTCAGGCACAGAAGGTAAAAAAGCTTTTATTCTAGATGATGCAGGGTTAAAATATATTGAAAACTTGGATGGTATAAAGAAACAAGAATTCATTAGAAAAGTTGATAATGGCGAAGTGGTACTAATTAATTTAGATGGTACTGGGCTTGAGATTGGAAACAATTGTTATTCTTATACAGCATTGGATGGTGGTCAAAGTTTAGAAGCCATGACAGAAGCAGTAATTATACAAATGAGAGAAGGCAAAAGCTTAGATGCTGTAATTAATGGCAATAGTGTAGAAAGAATAAACATAGCATTAGGAAGTGATATTGCAAAGAAAATCGAAACTGTACAAATAAATGGATCAAAAGGAAATAATGTATCAACAATAGCAAATCAAATAAAACCAAATATTCCAAGTACAGCTCAAATTAGGGCAACAATAGAAGGGTATGTTGAAAGTTTAAATTTACCAGAAGATGAAATAAAAAAAGCTAAAATTTTATTAGCTAAATATGTAGATCACATGCTAAAAATGTGTTCAAATGATTCGTTTGTTGAAGTATTGAAAAATAAACATTTACAAATTGAACAATATGTAAAATCACTTGGCAAGTCAATGGATGATGTTATTTATGTTTACCCTACAAAAGGAAAGAGTTTTGAACTTATCGATTATATGTATGCAAAAGTAAATGATATTGATTCTTCAAAAATAGTATTTGATAATGGTACTACAAAGTTTCCTGAAGGCAAAGTTGTTGTATTATTAGATGATGTTGTTGGTTCTGGGGCAACAATGCTTCATCAAGAATTTAACTATAGTGCATTTATTCAAAATAATCCAAATTCTACTATGATATTCTCACCTATAACTTGTTCACAAGAGGGCCATAATAATATTATAAGTTCAATAACGTCTAAAAACAGACCGAAAGATAAATTGTTATATGATGATACAATGATGGCAAGTTTTCCAAACTTTACGAAACAATTATCAAGTGAAGATGCGCAATACCTTGTAAAAATTGTTTTTGGAGGGCAACTTGGTTTTGGAAATAATGCACTATGTACTTCTTTCCAATATATGGTACCTGACAATTGTACTTCATTTTCTGGTTATTTATTGAACTTTAATTTAAACAATTCTTCTGCTAATAAATTGCATCCTCAGAAAAATGTTTTAGATATAATAAGGAGTTTTGTTGATAAATATATTTAAGTAAAATATGGTATAATTAAAAATATTTTAGAAAGGATATAAAATGAATTTCAGTTTAAATAATTTAAAATTTCAAAATAAAGTTTCCTTAAATAATACATTACCAAAATCAGGAGAAATAGTATTGGAAAAAGTAAGTCAACTTGATGAATTTATGAAAGCATTAATAAAAAAAATAAAAGATTCTTCTAGTGCAAAAGAAGTTGATAAAATGTTGCTTGATATATCTAAAAATCCAGAAGAATTAGAAATGTTAGATTATATTTTATTCAAGCATAAAGATTATAATATTCTTACTTGTATGAATCACGTTGGCGAAACAATTATAAAAAATTTGAAAACATTAGAAAAACTTGAATTAAGTTGTGTACCAGATTTGGTTACATCCATAAATAAAGATAACAGTTTATATATAATAATGAGACATAAAGGGACGCAAACAGGTAAATTGAAACCATATTTTGTAGATGGAATAGAAAAAGTTGCAACAGATGCTAAATTGAAAGCATATATGGATCTTCAAAAACTTACAAAAGCGGGTTTAGTAGATGAACAAAATTTGAGAGCTGGTAATTGGTTTTATACACCAGAAAATAAGATATTTCTACCAAATTGGAATTCTTTAAGATCAATTCGTCCTGATGAATCTCAAAAAGGCATCATAGAACAGTATTATAATACTATTTTTGGAAAATAAAAATAATTATTTATTAATAAGATAATCTTGTAAAACAAATCTTATTTTGTATTATTTTTTGATATTGGATATCGTTTTTCAGGGTTTTTGATTTCTTTTGGATTAACAAATAAATCTTCTGCTAAGATATCAAGTTCTTTTGTTAATTCAATTTTTTCTACCCAATCAGCAGGAAGTTTTTCTATTCCTAAATGAGCACCCATAATATTGCCTAAAATTGCACCAGTAGAATCACTATCACCATTATGATTAACAGCCATTCTTACAGCTTTTTGAAAATCATTCGGTTCTTTTAAAGCACAATAAACAGAAATTGCTAATGCTTCGTCGCCAACCCAACCTTCTCCAAGGTTGTAAATTGAATCTTCTGGATTCATGTCAGATTTTGCATATTTTTTAGCATCATTTAATAATTTTGTCACAGGTTC
The DNA here is from genome assembly GCA_045651505.1 of Candidatus Gastranaerophilaceae bacterium. Lineage (GTDB taxonomy): Bacteria > Cyanobacteriota > Vampirovibrionia > Gastranaerophilales > Gastranaerophilaceae > CAG-196. The sequence continues at coordinate 120,492 of JAZRSL010000004.1, forward strand.
ATTACCATAATATTCTTCTAGAACTTTCATGTTTTTATCCAAAGCTGTAGGAATATCATCTCCGCTTATAATATTTGCTATCATTCCACTCATAACGCCAGCTGGCAAATATGCTCTTGGATTACTATGGGTTAAAGCTGCACATCTAGCAGCAACTTCAAAGGCTAACTCTGGATTATCTTTATACATTAAACCTACAGGTGCAACACGCATAACACCACCACAACCGCAACTATTATTTATAGGTTTACGAAAACTACCAGGAATACCATTTCTTACTGCAGAAGTACAAGTATTTCCGGGTGCTCTGTTTTCATATAAACCTGGTATTTCTGCAATCCAACCTTGTCCTTTTTGAATCATTTTCCCGTATTGAGTATTTAACCATAACTTATATGAATTAAATACAGTATTCATATCAGGCAGTTCATCTAAATTTAACGTTTTACATATATTTTTCAATAGCCCATCTGCAGTGAACATTGTCATTTGTGTATCATCAGTAATTTCAGCTTTTCCTTTATTGTTTAAAACTAAGTTTTGGATTCCTTTGCATCCATATTGTCTTTTTATTGAATTTAATCTCATAAATTCAACAGGCCATCCTAATGCATCACCAATAGCGCCACCTTTTAAGCAAGCTTTATAATTACTTAGTGCATATTTACCAGAAAAATTCAAGTTGTCGGTTGGGGTAATATTCATTTTTTGCTCCTTTTATATCTTATGTAAAACTCCTAAAAATAAAATTTGCTAGTTTAGTTTGATAATACATTTTTACATTTTAAACAATTTTATTAGCCATTTCTGTTAATTCCTTTATAGTTAATTCAGGATCTTGTGTCCCATTTAAAATGCTTTCTAAAATTTCTGGAGCTAAGAACCTTACTTTAGCTAATCGTCTTGTTCTAGAGTTGCGAATTTCTTTAGTTAAAAGACCTTCTGCCCCTAGCTTGTTATACCAAAAGCTTTTTACAACAGCTTCTATTAGTTTTTCATTGTAATTAGCTTCGCCATAAATTGTAATTTTATTGTGCTTTTTAGATGTAGTAGATACTCTGACTTCATAGCGAACTCTTGTTAATTGGTGCTCTGTAGATTCTTCTAAAATTATTGAGTTGTTGAATAAGCTTTTTATGCATTCAAAAATATAAGCCGAGTCATATTCTACAAAAATTTCATTAGGTAGTAAACAAATTTGGTTGATAGAATTTTGTATAAATATTTTATTAGGTTGAAAACTTTCTACAAATTTCAAAATAGCTTTTTGTTTATTAATTGATTCGGATTGGATATTTTCTTGAATATTATTTTTAATAAAATTATTTAATTGTTTTATTATAAAATCTTCAATTTCTCCCGCTGAAATTTTTGTAATTGCACCAATCTGATTTGGCTCTAACTTGTTAGTTTTGGTAATGTAATATCTGTAACGCTTTCCTTTTTTATTTCCGTGCGTAGGAGTCATTCGATTTCCCATATCATCATAAATTAATCCTGTTAATAAAGAACCATCTTTTGAGTTTGTTGAAAACTTTTTTTCTTGTGAATGCTGTTTAAGTAAATTTTGTACCTCATTAAATAAATCTTCTGATATTAGAGGCTTGTGCTGTCCATCATAATTTCTATCTTTGTAAACAATCTTACCGATATAAACCTTATCAGCTAGTATTCTGTATAACATCCCCCTAGAAAAAGGTTTTTGTGTTCGAGATAGAATTTTTAACTCTGGTAGCTTTTTATAAAGTTTCTCAACAGTTCCTAATTCTAAATAAAGCTCAAAAATCTTTTGAAGATTATTTGCATAAGGATATTCTGGCACCAAGATGTGCGAACCTTGTTTGTTGTACCCATAAGGTGTAGCACCTGCTATCCATAAACCTTTCTTTCTTGAAGCTTCAAATTTATCTCTTATTCTTTCACCGGTTACTTCCCTTTCAAACTGTGCAAAAGATAATAAAATATTTAAAGTTAATCTACCCATAGAAGTTGTTGTATTAAACTGCTGTGTTATTGATACAAATGAGGATTGATGTTTATCAAACGTATCTATAATTTTTGAAAAATCCATTAAAGAACGAGTTAGCCTATCGACCTTGTAAACAACAACTATATCAATTTTATCGTCTTTAATATCTTGCATTAAATCTTTAAAAGCAGGACGTTCCATAGTTCCACCTGAATAACCGCCATCATTGTATTCTTTTTCAATTAAAATCCACCCCTCGTGCATTTGTGATTTTATATATGCTTCACAAGCTTCACGTTGAGCATCAAGAGAGTTAAAATCTTGCTCTAACCCTTCTTCGCAGGATTTTCTAGTATAAATTGCACATCTGATTTTATTTTTTATCATATTAAACTACTCCAAAAAATTTTCGTCCGTTCCAATGTTTGCCAGTAACTTCATTAGCTACAGCTGATAGGCTTTTATAAGCCTTATTTTTAAATTCAAAACCATTAGCCATAACAGTAACTATAATTGTTTTTCCCTGATAAGTTTTGTTCCAATTGCTAATCGAAGCTCCTTACTTGTTTTAGAAATAGCCTGAGTTTTTTCAAATTCTTCTAAAAGGTTTTTAAGCTTCTTTTGAGCATGGAGTGATAAGTTCCCGTATTGTTTTTCCCATTGTAGGATACGTTGTTGGTAAATGTTTTGTTTCATAATCTTGACCTCAGTACATTGTTGGCTCTTGTCCCTACTGAATTCAAGTCCAAAACTTGAAAACGTAACATATAGACAAGAAACTTATTAATTAAAAACAAACGCTGTTTAGTTTGAGATTTAAATAAAATTTTCCCTGTTTTATATATTAGGGAAATTTTAGTATAACACTGATATTTATTGCGTTTTGAAGTCATGGTTATAAAGTTTTTCCCTGCATTTTTAAAAAGCAGGGAATTTTGTATTTAAAGAGACTATTCTGCACTTGACTCAGAACTCCAATTACTTTAAAAAAGAGACTGAACATTTGTTCTAGTCTCTTTTTGTATTTTAATTAGTCGTTTGTTTTGAAACATTTTCCTTTTCGTCACTGTATTTTAATGAGTGGTTTGGTCGGAAGTGCTTTTTTGTAAGTTGGGCATACTTGCCCAACAATTCTAAATCATAGCGATTGGAAGTAAGTTGAGAATTAAATTTCAAACTACTCCAAAAGTGACTTTTGTTACTCACTACGTCACCCTGTACTTGACTTGGGGTCGCATAAGCTAGCCCTTGCGATTGCGGGTCAGGCCCGCAATGACGGGATTTCATCTCTTTGGAACGGGGACTTGAGCAAAGTCCGTAAAAGTTACTTTTGGGAATTTTGAAAGAATTTTATTTGTTGGGTTTCACCCAACCTACTAACTAGTTATATTCTTGAAGCAAATGTTCAGTATAACAATGTTATTGAGTATGAAGGCGGGGAAGAAATTATAATTCCAGTCTTTGACACAATAGAAGATGATTCAACCCAACCACCTTGGAAGAGGTCATAATTGGTTTGTTAAGCTTTGTAACGATATTTTAAAATTTAGTCAATTCTTAACTTTCATAATACTTAATATGTATATACGAGACATATAATAAGAGGAACGCTTTATGACAAATTTAAATGTAACAAATCTAAACAATGCTTCAGCAGCAACTATTGCCAATGCACTTGACGCAAAAGATGGAAATACAGATGGTAAAATTAAAGCATCTATATGGAATGAATTCGTTGCAGATAAAGGTGGCAAAACAATTCAATATGAAATAAATCTTGATAATGCAGTAAGATCTATTACAACGTATTTAGCTAGAACTGGTCAAAATGTTAATGATCTAGCGTCAGAATGGCTTACAAAAGCGCAAGAATCAAATGCAAATATTAAGCCTTCTAATAGAACTCTGAAATCCGGTAATTTAACTATTACAGTTCCCCCTAGTGGCAAAGAAATATATGAGTACATAAAAGATCAAAAAGGTTCAAATGGCTATACATACATGGAAGCTAGTAAAATTGTAGATGATATTGAATTAAAAGCTCGTCGTGGATGGGGAAATCATACATATGTAGATAGCAATGGTAAAAAGAGGTCTAATTCTCTAAAGGCTGAAATTGGTCTTGCTCCAAATAATCCATATCGAGAAGAAAACATGGCATATGTAATGAAAGAATGTGTAAGCATGGGGATCTTGACTCAGGAAGAAGTGGATATGTATTACAAAGCTAAGGCAGATTTTCAAGAAATTAGAAGAAATAATCCTGACATAAATTATTTGAGCCTTGGATTTTACCTTTTCGTCAACAATTTGTAATATTAAATAATGAGAGGGTACAATGTATCAAGCTTGTAGGGTGCAATTCATTGCACCAAATAATAAACAAAAAAGAGTCCTTAGAGGGCTCTTTTTTAATGTCGGGTGGATTGTTATAAATTAACAATTAGTTTTGGAAATGTTAATTAACATTTGACACTCGGTTTGAGAAGAAAGAACAGAGAGTATGATAATTTAAAAAGTTAGCAAAAAATATTTTTAGAGGGTTTAATTCGTATATGAATAAAATATCTTTTAAAGCAAATATAAATGCTAATCTAAAAAGCATACAAACAGCTAGAATGTCTGATAAATTTTTTATAGAAAAAGTTAATGGGCAAAAATTAGATACTGTCATTCAAAGAGTTGCATCATTAGTCTCTATGAAAGAAAACTCTAGCGTACTTATTAGACCTCGTCTAGACAATAATATATTAAATCTTATTTGTACTGTTCATGATGAAAACTCAATAGTTGAAACTACAATAAAAGAACGTTCTGCAAGGAGATTAGCTCAGGATTCTAATTTCTCTGAAAGATTTGTAGAAAATATTGCTAAGGCAATAAAAAATGTTGATAAAACTAAAAATTGTGTTTTGGAAATAAATGATTTTATAAAAAAATCAAAGACAATAAAAGACGAAAAATTTATGTGTGAATTACCTTATTATATTTTAAAGAGCTTTGATAATGGTATAAATCCAACAAAACGTCTGCTATCTATTTTAAAACAAATAGAAATAGAATTCCCTAATGAAATTAATAACATATCTATAAAAAATTTTGCTAATAAGTATGAGCGTTATAAACAAAGTCGTGTATACACTTATTTTTGTATTTCTAATGGACAAATAGACAAAAAAATACCTATAAACTATATTATGAAAGATCCAGTTGAAAATTTGTTTATATAATTAAATTCCCAAATTGGACTTTTATTACCCTCGCCCCTTGTGGGAGACGGTGGGCGAAGCTCCGGTGAGGGGTGTATAAAAAAGGAAAACAAAGTCCAGTAAAAGACCGTTTTGGTCCAGTTTGGAATTGCAAACTTTCGACCAATTAAAATCAACAAGAGCGGGATTGCTTCGTGCTTTCGCCCTCGCAATGACAAAAAGAGCTTCCGACCAAAACGGACATTAAAATACAACTAATTGTTAATTTATAACAACCCACCCGACATTTCATAAAAAAACAGAGCCCTTTAAGACTCTGTTTTAAATGGAGGAGGAGGTGGGATTCGAACCCAATGCATAAGCCGTTTTTGAAGTAATAACGGCACTTTTGAATTTTATGAATTAAATCCTTTTCTATTGAATAAGCATATCAAATGGACACAATATGGACATGGGAAATGTATCATTTATAGAACTTGTTCGTATTGACAAGACAAATATTGTATGCTATATTTAAAACATGTTCGTAAATAGAATACGGAAAGGACTGTTATGAAAGAAGTACAAATAGCTGAAGAACAAAGTAAAACCACTTTAGTCTTTCAAGTTCCAGAATTTATGGTAACATTACTTCACTCATATTCAGATGAGGGTTGTATTGATTTAGATAAATTTATAGAAAAAGCTATTAAATATAACTACAAGAGAGTTATACCATATACATTGGAAACTCTTGATGACAGTTATTATGATGAAGAAACAATTCCTATGAGAGTAACTATATCCAAAGATTTGGCAGAAGGCTTATTTCTTAGTGCATTTATGTACCATAGTTCAATATCTGCAATTTTCATAGAGATTCTAATAGTTGTTTTAAAGGAGTTAGAATATGTGTTTGATATTATTTACGACTATGATTTGAATCTGGTTGTAGATAATACAAAATATGGAGCAAGAGAAGTGTGATAAGTAAGAAGAAACCCAATAGTAATTTTATAAACTTGTCTTCAGCTATATATAATAGAGATTCCTACGACAAAACTATGTGTGTTGAGATGGAAGAGATAGACTTTATTATTGGATTAGAGTCTATAATGATAGATGGTAATGATAAGGATAATTTATATAAACTTATAAGTAGTAGTTATGGTTCTATATTTGATAAAGAGTTTATAAATGATATAGAAGGTTTAAGAATAGAAGATTATAAAGATGTATGTGTTTACAATAAAGATAGAAATTCATTTTCTGGTATAGAATACTATATTCTAAAACACCTAAAGGATTATCATATTAAGATGTTCAGAGATGATGTGAAGAATGGGAGACTTAACAGTATAATTAAGTTAGCTGTAAGCAAGGGTAATTTAATTGTTAAGTTATTCCCTAAGAAATCTTCAGATGATTGTCCTGTATCTTATTGTTTTAGTTTGCTTTACTTGGTGCTATTGCACCTATATAAGCATACGAACAGGCATGTTTATGAACATAATAAGAAGTACAATACTAAGTTTTTATCAGCTAATAAGTTTGTAAACTGGGTTATCAAGAATGCTTTTGTATTATTGAATCCTCTTGTTTCAAAGGTTAAATATACGCTTACTGTAAATGCTGATAATAACTACTCACGCTTTACAGAATTGAAACAGTTACATCCAGCCTACAAGTTCTTGTTGGTAAAACAAGACGAAAACCAAGTTGAATTTATATTCAGACCTAAGTCACATTATTTAACGAATACTATTGATAATGAAGTTACTAACCATGCATTATCGGATTCAAATTACTGCAAAAGAGAGATTAAGTGCAATTACAAGTTGAATAAGGATAACTTACTAACTTGCAGAACTACTATTATAAGTAGAGATATGGTTAATGCTGTCTTTTCTTTTAGTATCGATGAAAGTGAATATAATTCATTAGCACCAATATTATCAAGATTGTGTGATAAAGAAGAAATATACCTCCTTCAGTATTCTATATTGGAAAGGTTATTGTCATACACACAAGAACACGAAGCACTAAGGAAGAGTACCTTTAATAAGGCTCAAGAGTTTGTTGCTAAAGATAAATTTAAAACCTTTGCAGAGATAGATGATGAAAGTAAAGCAAAGTTATTGACTAAGATACATACAAAGAAGAATGCTTTTCGTAATCTAAAGGAAATTCCTCAAGATGATAAATTACTAATACATATCAAAAACGAGTTAATAAAGTTAGGTCAGAAGAACAACCTCGTATCCTATATAATTGTTGTAATGGAGCTTTATAAAGAAGAGAAAAGTGTTATTGACAGTACATTGGCTTCTCTTGACAGTAGAACTTCTGACAGAATTAAAAAGGTAATAAGAAAGATAAAGAAACTTAAGCTACCACCAGTATATAACTTAAACAAATTCTATAAGGAAGTGTAATATGATAGGTACCGTTAAGGTAGATAAATTGCGTGTCGGCTTTAGGAATAGTTCTGAAGAAATTGCTAATAAGATAGAAGAAGTGTTGGAGTCATACTATGAGAGATATAGTATTTCAAAGGAAGCTAACCAGCTAACTATCTCAGTAACACCAACTAAACAACTTAGAGATTATTACGATGGATATAATCATAATTTACAGATGATACCTTTAGACCAGTTTCTTGAATTCTTGAAGGATTTAAGAAAAGCTGCTGGCGAAGATTTAACAATTTATCTTCAACATTTAGCAAAAGATGTCTTAATGTACAAGAAGATAGATAAATATTTGGACAATCTTTTAAATCACGAATATTTGAATGGGTATGTTGCGAGTAACACAGCTTCAAGCGTTTCTGAAGAGGACGATAATGAAGATGATAGTTGGCGTTCTTTTGAAACGGTGTATATTTCTAAGAAGAAAGAATTGGATTCAGGAACTCCCCAGAAACTTGTAATAAAATTCTATAACAAAGCAATAGAGTTAATGAGTGAAGAACAATTAGGAGGTAAGATTCTTAAATTAAAAGAGCCAGATTACAATCCAGAGTTGCCGACTTATTGCGAAGGTAACACAATGTATCTTGAATTAGATGAAATTAAATTATTGAGATGTGAAATGGAGCTTAAAGATAATAACCTCCCTTTTAAAACAATAGATGAAATGATTGAAGCCCTTGAAAGTGGAATTTTTCAAACAATTCTTGAGAGTAAGTTTGATGGAATAATGAATAAGGTAGTATTTGCTGAATTTCAAAATTTATCATGTAAATCAGTAAAGGAAATTGCTGTTAATTTAATTGGCAGTTCTGATAGAAATTATAAATTATTATTTGTAAATGCTGGCATGAGAAGAGAGTATAACTACTTTAAAAAGTCTAAGGAAGCTAAAATTAGAAAGTCAGACCCTTTATTTAATGAGTTAAGGGAGAAACTTGTAAGTACAAGCTCTGAAGCCTCTTAATATCGCTTGTTTCAGAGATAATGTTCGAAATGAGAGTAGGAATTATACCATGTAACACCCAAAAGCCTCTTCCTGAGCTGCTGAGCTGCCTCTCGTTGAATGTTTTGAATAACAATAATACAACCTTGTTTTCATGATAAAATAAGCTCATGGTGGAAGTATCTTCAAAGATAAAGAATAAGTATCATGCAGTTGCAGAAACAACAAGAATGATAGCTCTTGCTGATGACAAGAACTTCTTACCAATTTATGCCTCTTCTAAGGCTAAGATTTATCCTTATCAGATAGCCTCAGCGAGATTTGCTCTACGCTCTGACTATCTTAAAGGCTGTATTCTTTGTGATGAAGGCTCTTTAGGTAAGACTTATGAAGCTCTTTTGATTGCTGGACAAAAGTGGTATGAAGGCAAAGAAAATATTCTTGTAATACTACCTTCAAACCTTATAAGACAATGGTTAAGAAAATTAGATTCTGACTTCACGCTACCTTATGCATTCTGGAATAATACAAAGTCTATACCAGATGAAGAAGGGATTGTTCTAACCTCGTATGATGTGGCTCTTAAATATTCTGACCGTATTAAAGAAAGAGATTGGGACTTAGTAATATTTGATGAGGCTGATGTATTATCAAAACCAGAAAAGCAACTTACACAAACTCTGAAAGACGCAGTAAGAGAAGCGTATAAACTATTACTTACACCTACACCTATTACAATGGATATAAGAGATATTTATGGACTTATTCACTTCATAGATGAAAGCGTGTTACCTGACGCTGATGAGTTCTATAAAAGGTATTTCAGGAAACCTGAGAATTATCCTGAGCTTACAAGCTGGGTGGCTCAGTTCTGTTTCAGAACACTAAAAGTACAAGCCTCTGAATATGTACCATTCTCTAACAGAATACCGTTTACTGTGGATTATCCTCTAATAAATGAAGAGAAAGAACTATATGAGATTCTTCATAGATATATTAAATCCGAAAATAAAGTCGCATATCCAGAGATGGAAGAGTATAACTTAGCTTTAATGCTATTTAACACCTTATCATCTTCTCCCCAAGCTCTGGCTAAGTTGTTGATTCCAGCTATATCAAGAACTTATGGAGATGAAAAAGTAGTATTACAAAAGATTCATGATTTAGCAGAGACCGTTACTGTTAATTCTAAGACACAGAGCTTATTGAAGATTCTTAAATCGGTATTCAAGCACCTAAGAGCATGTAAAGTTAATGAGAAAGCTATTGTATTTGTTACTAACAATACTACTCTTGATGTTTTGTACGATATCTTTAGAAAGAATGATTACAAGGTGCTTAAATACAAGGACAATGACACCTTAGAAGAATTTAGAAATAATGATGAGATTCAGATTCTTGTAACAACCGATTCTTCAGCTAAAGGCATAGATATAGAATACTGTCCAGTAGTTGTAAATTATGACCTACTTTATAACTCAATAGAGATGGAACAAAGGATTTGCAGATGTCATAGACAGGGACAAAAGTCTGATGTGCTTGTAATAAATATGCTAAGCAAAGAGAATTTAGCTGATGTTCGTATGCTTGAACTCATTAACAAAAGGACTTTACAATTCAACGGTATATTTGGTATGTCTGATGATATTGTAGGTAACTTTGATTTAAAACTAAATGAAGTCCTAACAAAATTCAGACCAGTATCTGAGGTAGCAAAAGGATTTATAGATAACTTAAGAGAACACAAATTATCTAATGAAGAGCTTGTTAAGGATTCTGAGAATGTCCTATTTACAACATTCTCTAAGTCTATAGCTGATAAGATAACTGTTACTCCTCAGTATATTGAAGAACAAACGGAAGAGCTGAATAAGGATTTGTGGGAGCTGGTTAAATACTACTTCTTGAATATAAAGCCAGATTGGTATGAGATTGATGATACAAATAGAACTCTAAAACTTATAGATGGATATAATAGACCATATTTATTTGACTATAAAGAAGATAACCTTATGCGACACAGAAAGTATGAAGGATATTCAGAGTATGGTATGAGTGCTGATTTCAGACCGAGTTATAAAAGAATAACTTATACTTCACTACTTGCAAAAGGAATAATGAAAGAGCTTGAAAGCACTAATACAAAACAAGCTGTATTATATGTGGATTCAAATATTGAGCCTTGCGATATCGGACTTTATAACTATTCAATTACAACAAGTAAAGTAGGCTCTAATAAATTGTTTCAATATATGCTAATAGGACAGACTCAATCTGGTAGGATTCTAACTGATTCAGAATGTAGAGCTATCCTTGACATGTCTGTTACAAGGATTGAAGAACAAGAAGAAGTTAGTTTTATTAACGCTTACACTAAACTATTTGATGATTTTGAAGAGGCTGGAGACCTTGATAATAAAGTAGTTAAAGAAGATATTATAAGAGATTATTTAAGAGCTAAAGAAGGCTCTATTGCTTATGAAGTTGAAAAGATTAAACTACTCTCCGGGAGAAAGAAAGCTAAGCTACAAACTGACCTAAATGACCTAAGAGCAGAAGTGAAAGAACTTAATAAACAACTTCAAAACAGAATGGCTGATAGACTTGAAGAGCTAAAGGTTACTAAAAGGGTTAAGTTGATTGAAAAAGAGCTTAGAGAGAAGGAAGAGTCACTTTTCTTTGCAGAAGCTCAGATTGATGTTGATACGGATAAAGAAATTGAAGAGCTGACAAACTCATATAACTTCAATGTGCTGACCTCTTGCAAGTTTAAAATAAGAGTTTATCCTAATTCATAACCATATCTTGTAATAATACTTCTATTCTTCATGTTCATGGTAGAATTATGATGTAAGTTAGGGGCAATTATAGGAAGTATATATGGTAGAAGTTGAAAGAGTATCAGGCATGAGTATGGATATAGAGGGGGTAAATAAAGAGAAGTTAATGGCGTTATTCCCTCAGTGCTTTAATGAAGGAAAGTTGGATATTGATAAGCTCTTAAACCTTTGTGGAGAGTATATTGATAACGATTTTGAGAAGTATAAGTTCGAGTGGAAGGGTAAGTCTGAATGCTATAGAATAGCTGGTAAACGCTCAACTGGAACACTTAGACCTTGTAAAGAAGAGAGTGTAAACTTTGATACTACAAAGAATATGTATATTGAAGGAGATAACCTCGAAGTCCTTAAGCTCTTACAAGCCTCTTACTACCGTAAAGTTAAGATGATTTATATTGACCCTCCTTACAATACTGGTAATGACTTTGTCTATGAAGATGATTTTGCTGACCCTATGGCTAAGTATAAGGAAGTGACAGGACAAACAACTAAGTCTAATCCAGAAACAATGGGAAGATACCACACAAACTGGCTAAATATGATGTACCCTCGCTTAAGATTAGCTTCTAACCTACTAAGAGATGATGGGGTAATATTCATATCTATTGATGACCATGAAGTTTATAACTTAAAGAAATTGTGTAATGAGGTTTTCGGAGAGGAAAATTTCGTGGGTTTATTAACTATTCAAAGTAACCCAAGAGGTTCGCAAAATAGTAAATTTCTATCTTTCGTGCATGAATATATTCTAATGTATGCTAAAAGCATAGATAGTCTTGAGCTTAAGGGGATAGGTAAAGATGAGAGTGCAATTTCTGAATATTCTTTACAAGAAGCAAATGGAAGAAGATATAGACTTTTAGGATTACGCAAGCGAGGTGGAGCATGGCGAAAAGAAGATAGACCTAACATGTTTTATCCAGTGTATGTTAATACCGAAACTGGCTCAGTATCTTTAACCAAAATAAACAATGATGATATTGAAGTTGTACCTAAAAGACCAACTGGAGAATTAAGCAGATGGACATGGGGAAAAGAAAAGTTTATAGAAGAAATTGACAAAGTCGTAGCTAAGCAAGTAAATAGGGTAGGAGAGCCTGACGCTTGGGATATATTTAGAAAAGACTACTTGGATAATGACAATGGCGAAGTTAAGACAACTAAGGTTAAAACTATATGGGTTGAAAAAGAAATAAATTATCAAAACGCCAAGAATGAAATAAAAGACTTGTTTGGAAATTCTGAGATATTTGATTATCCCAAACCTACATATATTGTTAATAAATTAGCTTCAATGTTATTTATGGATGATACTGATATAATACTTGATTTCTTCTCAGGTAGTTCTACAACAGCACATGCCATTATGCAACTTAATTGTGATGATGAAATTAAAAGGCAATTTATTATGATACAACTTCCTGAAATATGCAACGAAAATTCACAGGGAGCAAAGGCTGGTTATAACAACATTTGTGAAATAGGTAAAGAAAGAATCAGAAGGGCTGGAGCTAAGATTGCAGAACAAAATGAGAATATTGATACTGGATTCAAAGTATTCAAACTTGATACTTCAAACCTTGTTAAATGGGATTCTACACCTACTGAGAACACTAAAGAACTTACAAATAGAATGGCATTACTCAAAGATACCATCAAGCCTGATAGAAATGACTTAGACATGGTATATGAAACAATGCTTAAGCTGGGAATACCTTTAGATTATTCAGTTACGGAAGTAAGTGTGAATGATAAGAAAGCGTATTCAATAGGAGAAGAATGTTTAGTTCTTATATGCTTAGATTACGGTAAAGAAGGTATAACAGCAGATGATGTTAAGACAATGTGCGAAGAGTATGTACCAGCAAAGATTGTAGCTTCAGAACAAGCATTCAAAGATGATGTAGCACTTTCAAATGCTCACTATATCCTCAAAGACCATAATATAGAAATGAAGTTGTTGTAAGAGGTAAACATTAGTGAATATTTGGTTAGCAGTAATACCTATAATAATTTCAGTAATATCACTTTATTTCTCTATTAAAGCGAATCTTAGACAAGTGCCTAAATTGGAGATTAGCTTAGTAGATGAATTGATAAATGCGTGTTACGGAGGCACGCATGTATCAGAAGACAATACTCCTACCAGTTATGCTGCTTATGTTAATCTGCGTTTATACAATAAATCTCTAACACCAGTGACAATATCCGAAGTGCGATTAAAAGTTGATAATACATACTATGAACTTGCTGATAGAACGCTTCCTTATTGGTCAAATGTAATTTTCTATTATATGCAAGATGGAGAATGTACTTATAATGGTAGTTCTATAAGCTATAGTCAAAACAAAATTGAATTTCCTTTTGCACTAAATGGTTATGAATCTAAAGATTTAAAGTGCGTATTCTTACACTTTCCTAATCTTAATAAACCAAAGGTTAAGGTTAAGATAGAGTTTGATACAGGAGCTGGTAGAGTATCTAAAGGTATTGAATTGTTTTATTATGATGAGGAATTTACTCATAGAGAATGGGAAGATTTTGAAAAATATGATAAAAGTCGTTAAGACGAATTTTAATTCTCTCGAATTTGAGGAAGTTAAACAGGAGATAAGATTTGAATAACACAAAGACGGAATATGATAATAAGAAAGAAAGATGGGATAAGATAGACAAAGACCTAATATCTATTCCTATAGATGAAATGATAAAGGATTCTAAGAGTCCTTTTGACACAACTTCTTCTCTTGATACAACTGCATTTCTTAATTGGAGATTTTATCCGAGTAATAGAATTGAAACGCACTTCTTTACTTTAGCAGAAGGTTATTTTGAAGTTGCTCTACATTTGATTCAAGAATGTGTTGATTCAACAAGTACACATAAATCTGATATTTGGATATTCCCTGTATTATTCAATGTTATTCATGGAACTGAATTATACCTAAAAGGATTTAATTCACTATACCCTATCTACAAAAAACTTGAGAAGTTTGAAGGTATAGAAGAAAGTAATATTGAAGGGAATCACGATATAAAACAACTTCATGATGTTGCTATGAGTTTAATAAATAAAAGTAATGACAAACAGTTTAGACCATCACTGCTATATATAAGGAAATTTATAGATATTATTTATAAATACACTGATGATATGTCTTTTGGAAGATATCCGATTGGTAAAACTAAGAATAATGAGGATACTCATTTCTATGTGTCACAGGATAATATTACTTTAGACCTAACTAATTTGTATGTTTGGGTCAAGAGAATAAGTCATGAATTTGAATGTATTTCAGGATATTTAGAGGATATGACAGGAGAAATGGAAAGCCTGTATTATGATGTTATGTCTGAATATGCAGAGGGAGGTTGTTAATGAAGAACGAACTTAAAGTATTTGAAGATAGTAACATAAGGTCTGTCTTTGACGAGACCAATAACAAATGGTACTTTAGTATTGAGGATATTGTAAGAATCCTTACAGATTCAGTGAATCCAAAGGACTATATTAAGAAACTCCGTAAGCGTGATGAAGAACTTTCAGAAGGGTGGGGACAAATTGTCACCCCCCTTAAAATGCAAACAGCAGGAGGTAGCCAAAAGGTTAATTGTGCTGATGTAGAGGGCGTTTTCAGAATTATACAATCCATACCATCTAAGAAAGCTGAGCCAATTAAAAAATGGTTAGCTAAAGTAGGTCAAGAGCGTGTTCAAGAAATGGCTGACCCATCCACAGCTATTGATAGGGCAAGAAACACTTATAAGAAGTTAGGTCGTTCTGAAAAGTGGATTCAGCAAAGAATGATGGGGCAAGAGACACGAAACAAGCTCACTGATTACTGGAAAGACCACGAAATAACTGAAGGCGAAGAGTATGCAATTCTAACTAACATTATTCATCAAGAATGGAGTGGGCTTTCTGTTAAAGAACATAAAGACCTCAAAGGATTGAAGTCTCAAAACTTAAGAGACCACATGTCTGAGGCTGAGCTTATCTTCACAGCGTTAGCTGAACTATCGACAAGACAAATAGCTGAGAGTGAGAATGCTACAGGTATGGAAGAGAACAAAGTCTCAGCCAAAAAGGGTGGTAAGATTGCAAGAGAAGCCAGAGAAAAGTTAGAGCTTCAAACAGGGCATAAGGTAGTTAATGACGGTAACTTCTTACCTAATAAGAAACCTAAGCAAATAAGAAATAAAGGAACAAACTAAGTGAAACTAAAATTCAAAAATCAAGATTTTCAAACAGAGGCAGTGAACTCAGTAGCTGACCTTTTCAAAGGTCAAGAGAAGGCAAATACAACATTTTCAGTAGATGAAAATTCTCAACAAATAAACTTTCTTCAAAATGAGCTGGGTTATGGTAACAAGCTCATGATTGATGATGACACTCTGATTGCCAATATGCATGAAGTTCAAAAGAGACACAAACTTCCCATTACTAGAGACTTTGAGTCTAAGCAATACTCAATAGAAATGGAGACTGGAACTGGTAAAACTTATGTCTATACTAAAACCATACTTGAACTTAATAAGAGATATGGATTTACAAAGTTTATTGTCGTTGTCCCTTCAATAGCTATCAGAGAGGGAGTTTTTAAGTCCTTGCAAGTAACTCAAGAACACTTCTCAAACTTATATGATTCAGTACCTTATAATTACTTTATCTATAATTCTTCTAAGCTCTCTGATGTAAGAGCCTTTGCAACTTCAAACAACATTGAAATAATGATTATCAATATTGACGCATTTAAGAAGGCTGAAAACATCATTAACCAAGAGCAAGACAAACTCAATGGCGAAACAGCTATGAGGTATATTCAGGACACTAATCCTATAGTTATTATTGACGAGCCTCAATCGGTTGATAATACACCTAAGTCAAAAGAAGCTATACAAAGTCTTAACCCTCTTTGTGTGTTAAGATACAGTGCTACACATAGAGAGAAGATTAACTTGCTTTATAGATTAACTCCAGTAGACGCTTATCAAATGGGATTAGTTAAGCAGATTTGCGTATCTTCAAACTCTGTAGCAAATGATTTTAATAAGCCTTACATATACCTTAAATCCGTATCCAATGAAAACGGATTCTCAGCTAAGATTGAAATGGATATTGAAGGTAAAGAAGGTAAAGTTGAGAGAACTACTAAAACTGTTCGTGCTGGAGACGACCTTTATATTCTCTCCGGGAAGAGAGAACTTTATCAAGACTATGTAATTGAGGGTATTGATTGTACCAAAGGATTTGAGTGTCTTGAGTTTTCTAACTCAGAAATAGTTAAGCTGGGTAAAGCAATAGGTAGTGTTGATGAAAACATTATGAAGAAAGCTCAGATATATCGTACTATTGAAGCTCATTTAGATAAGGAAATGAGATATTATGATAAAGGTATAAAAGTATTGTCATTGTTCTTCATAGATGAAGTTAAGAAGTATAGAACTGAATCTGGAGAGAAGGGTATATATGCTCAGATGTTTGAAGAGTGTTATATAGAGCTTATAAATAAGCCTAAGTATGAAGAATTAAGGAATAGATTTAACCCTAATGTAGAACTTGCTCATAACGGTTACTTTTCTCAAGATAAGAAGGGTACTTATAAAGATACTAAAGGAGATACTTTAGCTGACGATAGCACTTATAACACTATCATGAGAGATAAAGAATACTTGCTATCATTTGAGTGTCCTATGAGATTTATATTCTCTCACTCAGCATTGAAAGAGGGCTGGGATAATCCTAATGTATTCCAAGTGTGTACTTTAATAGACCAAAAGTCCACCTTTACTTGCAGACAAAAAGTCGGAAGAGGTTTAAGACTTTGTGTAAATCAAGACGGAGAAAGAATAGAAGATAGAAATATCAACATACTTCATGTAATGGCTAATGAGAGCTTCTCTGAGTTTGCTGAGAATCTGCAAAAAGAAATTGAGACAGAAACTGGTATGAAGTTTGGTATGTTTGATATAAGTTACCTTTTAAATTTAACTACTGAAGAAGAGAAAGTTATTGAGCATACTATTCAAGAAGCTGACGCTCTTGATGTTATTGATGAGTTATTAAAGAATGATGTCATTGAAGCTGATGGTACGGTTAAAGATGAAGGTAAATTAGAAGAAATAGAACTTTCTACGATTTCTGAACCGTTGAGAAATGAAGTTAAGAAGATGGTACAAGAAGCTAAGCCTTTGACTTTTGATACTTTAAAAGAGGTTAAGTGTGTTGAAAGAGTAATAGAAGAGAAACCTCTATTTACTCATGAACAAGCTACAGAAATGATAGAAGATTTGAAGAGTACAAAAGTTATTTCTAAAGAAGGTCGAATAAAAGATACTATGAAAGCTCAGCTTAAGGCTGGAAAGTTAGACTTAGTTAAGAGATGGGGAGAAGCTAAAATGAGAGCTGTAGAACAAGCTCTTGAAATAGCAAGTAAGAATAAGCCTGTCATCAATGACGCTTCTAAAGAAGTTAAGATTAGACTTAAGAAACAAGTTATATTGTCTCCAGAGTTTACTGAATTGTGGAATAAGATTAAACAAAAGACTACATATAGAGTAAACTTTGATATAGAAGAGTTAGTGAAAAGATGTGTTAATGACCTAAGAGAAATGTCTCCAATTCCTAAAGCGAAATTAGTTTCTAAGATAGCTGATATTGATATTGAGAATTCTGGTGTATCTCATACTGAAACACACATTAAAACTCAGGACTTATCAGGAACTTATGAGACATTACCTGATATTATAAGACTTATTTCTACAGAAACTCTTTTAAAGAGAGCTACTGTTATAAGAATTATTGAAGAAAGTGGTAGAATACAAGACTTCATCAATAACCCTCAAGGATTCTATGAGAAAGCTCTCGAAATAATATCAAGAAATAGACATTCCTTAGCTATTGATGGTATTAAGTATGTGAAGTTAGCTGGAGAACAATACTACGCTCAAGAGGTATTTGATTCATCTGAATTAGTGGGATATTTAGATAAGAACGCAATAGCAGTAAATAACAGTGTATATGATTATTTACTATATGATAGTGGAATAGAAAGCAGATTTGCTGAAAGTCTTGATAATGACCCTGATGTTAAGATGTTCTTTAAGATACCTTCAAGATTCAAGATTGATACACCAATAGGCTCATATAATCCAGATTGGGCTGTATTCTTAGAAAAGAATGGAGAGCAAAAACTGTACTTTGTTCTTGAATCTAAAGGAACTAACACATTATTTGATTTAAGAACACCTGAACAACTCAAGATACATTGTGGTAAACAGCACTTTGAAACTCTTGAGGTTGGATTCCCAGCAGAGCCTGTTAAAGATTGGAAAGAGTTTAAGACAACGATATAAGAATCGGCTTATAAGTCGTATAAGGACACAACACAAACTCTTAAAATACACCATTATTGCCGTTTACGGCTGGCATGTGCAAGTGGTAGTGATTAAATATAAAGAGAAAAGCCCATCATTAGTAAATAATGAGGGCTTCTCTATCGTCTAAGGAGCAACGACATCTCTATAATTCAAACTGTTGTAGTGTGGTTTCCACATTGTCTTGAGTGATTCCAATGTATCTTAATGTAATGCTGGGCGAACTATGATTAAGTAGATATTGCAATATAGCTACATCATGAAATTGCTGGTAATGATGATAGCCGAAAGTCTTTCTAAGTGTGTGCGTACCTATGGAATCAATTATTCCAGCTTTCTGACACGCCTCGTTAATGATTAAATATGCCATAACTCTTGTTATAGGCTTATTTGTACCTTCACGACTTCTAAATAAGTATTCATTATCGTGCTTACCTTTAGTGTATTCATCAAGCATTGATTGTAGATTACCAAGCAAAGGGAATCGTTTAATCTTGCCTGTTTTCTGTTCTTTGATTTCAACATGTAATTTGTTTCGGACATCAATCACTTTTAATTTTAGTAAATCTGAGATACGAAGCCCAGTATTGATTCCCATAGTGAACAGAAGTAAATCACGACTCCCATTTTGTTTAAGATAGGATTTTATTTCTTCTATCTTATTCTTATCTCGAATAGGTTGTACATATTTCATTTTGACACCTCGTTTTCATTCATTATGTTAAATTAAATTTTACTTTATGGAACAATATGTTAAACTTATCTACTATAGTTTATGGTTAATTATTGTGTGGCTCTTGTTGTACTTAGGTTTGAGCCTATTTTGATGTATTTAACACAATACCTATTGTGTTAAACTGGCTTAGGAAATTTCCAATCTTTCATGGAAGTTTATCTACTGCGACACAATCACTTTTTATAAATCAGTAAGTCAATTCCATATTCTTTCACATATACAATAGCCTCAGCTTTTCGCTTAAATCTAAATATGATATTCATTTCTTTTGTGAACTTGTGAAGATATGGTTTAAGTCCTAATGGCTCTAATTCTTCAAGCATAAGCTCTTTAAAACCTTTGTAATTATGGTTACGAGTCCAGCAATACTTATAATATGAAAGAACTATATCGGTGCTTGACTTCTCAATCTCTTGTAATTGCTTCACAAAATCGTTATATGTTTTTATCTTTGGTATATATTTTGTTTCTGTCATTGTTAAAACCTCTTATTATAAGGGGGAATGAATCCCCCTGTTAAATCTCTTAATGTTCTCCTGGAAGGAGTAAGGTATAGATTACTGGATTGTATGAGCTTAGTTCTAAATAGAATTTATAACTTGTTATTTCATCATCAATCTTAGTTGGTAGGTCAATGAATGGAATCATTTGTTTTACAACTGTTATGGATTCGTGATATTCGTCTCCAACCCAGCCTTCTCTATAAATCTCGAAGTATCCTTCTTGTTCTTTGTTCAATCTAACTTCAATCAAAAAGAATGTTTCTTCTGATTTCTTATATTCATCTATAACTTTGGGCATATAGCTACATACTGTATCAATCAACCAATGGGCATTCAGAGTCTCAGCAAAATCCATTATTCCAGTAGTGTAGTATAGGTTATTGCAATAATTCCTTTTGTATAATCTATCAGAGCCATAGTTTCTATCATAAACTTGCTTAACATCATAATATGTTGCTGTCATTTCAATATCTCCTTTAATTGTCATTTACAGGTACTCTTTGAGGGGTAGAGCCGAAGCTCTACACAACCTCAAATTTAAAGTACGAACTAACTTTTAAAAGTGATTTATACAGTTCAGCATATTTAGTTTTCAAAGTCTTTGTATCGACATTGTTTCGTGTGATTTCTTTTAATGAGAAAGTAAACGCACCAGCTCTAAGCTCCATAACATTAGCTTTCTTCATAACTTCACGCACTTCTGCTATCTTCTCATCTCGTAGCTCTTTTAATTCGGCTATCTTACTATCAAGGGATTTGATAACTTTTGCGTTGTCTTCTAAATTGATGTTTGTTGTAATAACTTTGTTTGTCATAATTGTTGCTCCTTATATTATTTGTCTTAACTAAGAAGCAGCGGCCGTTGCTTACTCTTTCATGATATGTCATTTTTCGAGCCAACGCAGCTCAAAGAGTTAAACTCGTAACAAATAGCAGCATTCAGCAGCAGTTCTTCACAATTCAGAGCTAACACTTGACAAGGAATCTCAAATATATAGATAGAAGTACCCTAATAAGTTAAAATCCAGTTACAATAAACCTCTAATACTGAGAATCGAATTTTATGGAAACTTATCGAACTGCGACATAATAAAGAAATACCACCTCAATAGAGCTGGCATTTCAATTATAAAGTTAAATGTATTTAATTGTTATCTACCTTGTTTCTTAAAGTCAATAAATTCTGCAAATGCAACAATGTCTGCAATTTCTTTTTTAGAATATTCTAAATTGGATAATAAAGAACTTATTTTATCATATTTACTAATCATATTGTCATCTGGAATAAGTTTAGAGCCATTAGGTTGATTTTCAGTAACAGGTTTCATCTGCTCAAATAAGTTAGACAATGGTATTTCAAGAGCTTCACAAATTCTAATTAAAGTTTCAATTCTTGGCATACATCTTTTATTTTCTAAGTCAGAAATTACACCAATACTAACACCTGTCATGTGATTAAGGTCTCTAACTGTTATTTTCTTACCAGAGATTCTTTTGGTATTTCTTTCATTACCTATATATGTACCTATCTGTTTAAGAATTATATCTTCATATTGTAATGCTTGTTGTTTAACCTTTTCTGCGTCTTTCATAATCGTATCTCCTATGTACTAATACTATATCAAAATACTTATCTTGTCAACTATTTCAGAACAAGTTCGATAAAACGCTTGACAAGAAAAGTGATTATGTTTATACTTATATTATCGAACATGTTCGATTGTAAGCACAATAAAAAGGAGAACAATAATGTTAGATTTCAACATTATGAAGTTAAAAGACTTCGCAAAGGCTATCTGTACGCCTGAAAGTACAGTAAGAACTTGGAAACGCAGAGGAGAAATTCCTCCAAGTTGTTTCAAAGTTATTGGTACAACAGTGTATGTAAGAGTAGATGAAATGCAGGAATGGATTAAGCAAACTGCATAAGAAAGGAAGGTGATTAAATTGTCAGTTACACAACGCAAAAATGGCAAGTGGTACACTAAGTTCACGGTTAACGGTGTAACTAAGCATAAATTATGTGCTGGTGCTACTACTAAGAAACAAGCTGAAGAAATTGAAAATGCTTATAAGTATAAACTTCAGCAACAATTAAATGGTGTAATACCTATGGAAGAAAAGAAGGTTACTGTGGATAAGGGCTGCGATAAGTTTCTTGAACACTCGGAATTAAACAAAAAGAGTTATAAACAAGATAAGTCCAGAATTAAAGTAATTCGTGAGTTCTTCAAGAAGTGTAAATACATCAACAACATTAAGTTAGATGATATTGAACAATTCAAAAGATACCTACTTAATAAAGGCTTGAAAAAGGTTACAGTAAATAGATATCTTGAAGTTCTTAGCAAGATGTTCAATATTGCTATTCGTAATGACTGGGTAAAGAAGAATCCTGTTGAACATGATGTGAAATTTGCTTTAAAAGAAGATAACTTATTTAGACAATTATCTTTTGAAGAACAAGAAAGACTTTTAGAAGTAGTTAAAGGCACTTATCTTGAAGGTATTATTATCTTTGCACTTAACACTGGACTCAGAAAGTCTGATATTCTACCGTTAAAGTGGGATGAAATAAAGTCATACAATGACAAGGTTATTCATTTATATGTTCGTAAAACAAATAAATATATGGATATGCCATGTACACAAATGTTATATGACTACATTGAACGCACTCCTAAGGAAAACAGAAAAGGGACTGTGTTTATAAATCCTTTAACCAAGAGACCTCCAAAAGAGATTAAGCGTGCTTGGAATACAGCTAAAAAGAAAGCTGGAATTGAGAACTTTAGATTCCATGATTTGAGACATACTGTGGCAACTCGTTTAGTGAATGCTGGCGTACCATTACCTACTGTTAAAAAGGTTATGACACACTCTGACATATCTACTACAATGAGATATATTCATACTCCAGACGGAGAAATGTTCAAGGCTATGGAAGTTCTTGATTCATGTAATAAGGGAATTATTCAAAATGGATAATGGACATAATATGGACATAGTACTTAATAAGAAAAGCCCGAAACCTTTATGGTTTGGGCTTTTAAAATGGAGGAGGAGGTGGGATTCGAACCCACGGTACGCTCG
>JAZRSL010000005.1:0-154872 GCA_045651505.1 Candidatus Gastranaerophilaceae bacterium
TCTTCGTTTTTAACAGTTTCAGTAGTGAATAACATTAAATAAAGCTCCGTTGTTTATCTCTTATGTATATATAAAGTATATTAGATATAAAAAATTGCCTTTTTTCTCTTATTTTATTAAGAAATGTAAAGTTTGGTTTAATTTTTATGGAAAATCTTCATATTTCTTAGCTTTAGCTAGCCTCAAAAAATTTAAAATATTTATGAAAGGAAAATTTATGCAAAAAACATCTCTTATTTGTAATAGTTTTTCTGGAATTAATCGTAGTAATTCAGTTTTTTCAAGTTCTGTAATAACAGCATCTGATATTCAGAATGTAGAGCTATTTTCAACAGAAACGAATTCTGGTGTTGGTATAAGAACTGCAAATGGGAATATTTCAGTATGTGATTTAATTCCAGAAGACGAAAATGTGATTAATATTTTTGAAAGTATTCAAAAAACAAAGAGTCATTTTTTTGTCCATACTGAAAGCAATAGTGAGGGCAAAATTTATTTATTTTCGCCTTTAGAACATAAACTTGATGAAAAAGTTAATGGGCTTTCAGTTACTGGAAAATCTTGTGCTACTGATGTGACTCAGGGTTGGTCAGATTTATTTGTTTTTTCAAATTCTGAGGAAATACTTTCAATAGAACTTGAAAAAACTGATGAGCAAGGTAATCCAGATGAAGTTGTTTTTATGGATTTAACCGATATGGATGGTAGAAAAGTTAAAGGTCTTGGAGTTGTTATTTTTGCAGGTAGACTTTGGATTTTTGATAAACAAGTTCTTTGGTATTCAGTTCAAGAAAATATTTATGACTTTTCAAGTTCTGATGCGACTATTTCAACTTCAGCAGGATATATAGAATTTGTTAAAAAAATTACTGCAATTTATCCATATCTTGGTTCTTTAGCTATTTTTCATTCAAATTCATCTTGTATGGTTGCACAAGATGAAACGGATTATAGTTTTTATAAAACATTTGATTCTCCTGGTGGTTGTGCAGGTTACGATTCACTTGTATTTCATGGCACACAACTATATTTCTATGATGATACAAAAAAAGGTGTGTTTTCGTTCTTACAGGTTGTGAATGGTGACAAAACTTTAGGTGAGAATATTGCAATTGATATTCAAGACGAGCTGTTTTCAATACCATCAGGTTTAGTTGATAAAATTAAAGCTTTATCAGTTGTAACTTCAAGCAGAAATGAAGTTTGGTTTTTGTTGCCAAATTTAGATGAAAAATACAGTACTATAATGATTTATGACTATATTAGAAAAGCTTGGACAAAGAGAAAATCCCAAAAAATAAATTGTTTTAGAGCAATTGCATCAAAGTTATATTCTGCGGGTAAAAAAATTTATGAAGAATATAAGACTCAAAATTTTGATGGAGAATTTATTGAAGCTTTTTATAAATGTACCCCTCTCAATTTAGGTGTTGAATATTCCATGAAGATTTTAACTTACCCACCAAAAGTTACGTTAAATATGGAATATGATAACGACTTTTATGTTGAATATACAAAAGATTATAATGCGATGACGACAAAGGTTAGACATATTATTTCAAAAACATTAAAAAATGTTCTTAAGTTTGATAAAAGTTTTTGGGATTCAAGTTTTTTTCCTGTAGAGAAGATAAATGTAATAAAAAAATTACCTGCTACATATTTTAAAACTCTTCAAATGAGCTTTTTTACACAATCTGAAGAACAAAACTTCTGTATTAATAATATAGAATTTGGAAAAATTAAAGTGAAATCATAAATTCGAGCTATGCTCAGAAAGGAATATTATGGGAAAGAAATCTTCAAAAACAAATAATAAAACTGTATATGGAAACACTACAACTACAAATCCATACGTTACAAGTAAAACAGATAATAAAGGAACAGTAAGCACTTTTAATCCAGGAACAGCTTATGATACTATTAATAATTTTGTAAATTCCAATATGAATAATTTATTGGATGAATATTTAAATCCAACGTTGAATTCAGTAACTAATCAAGCCAAATTGAATAATTTCATGAAGACTTTAAGTTCTCAAACTACTCAAAACTTAGAGAATAATATTATAAACCCTTTATCAAAAAGAAATATGGTACGTTCTTCACAGGCAACAGATATGTACAACAAGCTTCTTCAAGCAAATGCTTCGCAAGTATCTGATTATACAAATAATCTTCTTGCAGAATCTCAAAATGAAACAGCAAAAATGCTTACAAATTTATTACTTTGGTATATGAATGGCTACAATGTGATTTCTGATAATCAGCAACAATCATTGTCAACAAGTCAAGGCAACGCTACAAAAACGGGGTCTACAACAGGTAATGGTTCAGATAACTCTGAATTAATTAAATTAGCTTTGCAAATTGCTATGCAAAGTTCGGAATTATAAGGAATAAACATGGAAAAATATATTTATAAATATTTCCCTATGGGGGTTATTTGTGTTGCTTTAATTTTTCAATATAACTTGTTCGTAACTCCAGAAAAATTAGAGGTGAAGCATCGCGAAATCTTGAGTGATATCTCACAAAATTATTCTACAAAAGAGCAATATAACGATTTAAGGGCTCAATTAAACATTATGCAAGCAAAAATTGATAAGATATACGACGTAATAATTGAAGGAGGTAATAAATAATGGCTTTGGTAAATATAGAATACGGGTCTTTGGCAAGTTCCGAAACGATGAATAAAAATTTTTCATATCTAGAAAAGAAGATAGATGAAAATTCAGAGTCAGTCATGACAAGTATTTCTTCTATTCTTTCTAATATTGCAACGATTAATACAAGGTTAGGAGATCTATCAGAAATAATTTCTGATAATAAAAATGAAATCAATGCAAAACTTGATGAATATAAGAATAAAACTAAAATTTTAGTTCAACAAACAACTCTGCTTCCACATTGGAATGCTTGCAGAGCGGTTAGTATTAGAAATTCTTATACTGTTAATACAAATGGCTATTTAATAATCCTACCTGAATCTATTGTGGATGGAAATATAAAAATTAATTCAACAACGATTGATTTAGTAAATGAAGGAATTATTATTTTGCCGGTGAAAGAATCTGATGTAATTACTTCGACAATATCAATCAAAGGGGCTTTCTTCTTGCCTGTGACTGAAATAAATATAGAGAATTTTTAGAAAGGAGATTTTATGATTTCAATAGATAGTGACGGAACAATATCTCTCTATCAAGGTGATAGCGGAGAACTTGTGATATCAGGGCTTGATAAAACGAAAAATTTTACTGTATTTTTTGCAATTCAAGATTTAAATAGAAATTTGATAGGTGAAGAACTTCAAGTTTCTACGACTAACTCCGATACAGTGACTTTTATTTTAACTCCTGATTATACAGATTTATTAAATGTGCCTAGGCATAGGGCATATAGTGTTTACTATTATGGAATTAAAGTTTCTGAAGTTGGCGAAAATACTGAAGACACTTTGTTTATAGCCGATAGTACTTATGGTGATTTAAACAGAATTATTGTTTACCCAAGAAAGGTTAGAGGTGCTAAATAATGGAAAGTTATAATAACTCAGCAAAAATTCACACAGGAGGTTCTTGTGGCGAATTAAGGATATCTATTAATGATTCTAAACAAACAATATCTGCAACAAATAATAGAGCAAAATACTATTCTGATTTGGCAGAAAAATATAAAGATGAAGCTAAAGAATATAGGGATAATGCTCAATATTATGCAGAACAAAATTCAGACGTTACTTATAGTTATATAGATTCAGTTAAAAGTGAATTGAATGAAAAGATTAACAGAAAACAAGATTTGGATGATTATGCGCTTAGGTCTGAAATTCCGATCAATGTTGGTGAGTTAGTAAATGATATGGAATATACAACATTTGACGCAGTCATACCAGATCAATCAGGTAATGAAAGTAAGGTTTTATATACCAATGGTGAAAAACTATATTGGAATACTCCAAGTTCATATAATTTATTTGATTTAAAGCTTTCTGATCATATTTTAGATTATACTGAGACAAAGGGTTGGGCTTTGCAAGGAACTTATGTGTACAAAGAAGCTTTAGCTGGCTCAAGATATGGTTATCCGGATTTTTATAATAAAGTAGTTGAAGAATTTAATGATGCAACAGCTATCGAAATGGTGAATGAGGTTGAAATAAAAGTTCACTCAAATGGACATAAGTTTTATGATATAGCAAATAAATTAGCTATTGATGATTTCTTCAATACAATAGGTTCTGCTTGGTTTTATGGTATAGATACCGAAAACGAACGTATTTTCTTGCCTCGTAATAACTATTTTGAGCAAGTGACTGGTGTTGTTTCAGAAGTTGGTAAATCTGTTGAAGCGGGGTTGCCTAATATTGAGGGTGAAGCTCAAAGTTCACGTGCAGACACGCATATGTGGAACGTTAAAAATAGTTCTGGAGCTTTATTATCTGAATTAACAGGGTCTATAGCCACCGATACAGACACAAAAGCTTCTACTGGGATTAATACCTTATCTTTCGACGCCTCAAATTCTAACCCAATCTATGGCAACTCAGACACGGTTCAACCTAATGCGGTTAAGAAATTACTTTATATTTGCGTTGGTAATACGACAAATTATGAAAATATGACGGATGTTGTGAGTCAAGGTATGCAAATTCTTGAGCAAGTAAACCAAGGTATTGAAAGTCGGGTTTCTAAAGAGTCGCTTGTAGAAACGCAAGTTGTTATTGAAACCTATAAAAACGGTACTTCTTGGTATCGCATTTGGTCTGATGGTTGGTGTGAGCAAGGTGGAATTACTGGTAAGGGTACAAATCAAGTTATTACTTTGTTAAAACCATATATAAATGGTAATTACATAATACTTTTGAGTCAATATTATACTGCTTCTGCAGATATGCACGGTACAGTAAAACCTGACTCAAAGACACAAACAGAATTCACTATAACTGGTCACTCAAATGTTAGCTTTAACTGGCAAACAAGCGGTTATATAAAGTAGGTGAATTATGAAAGCTAATAAAGAAATAATAAGAAAATATTATAAATATAAAATAACAGAACGAAGTTTACCTACATTTTCTTCTCAAGCAGAGGCTATAAGCGGTGTTGACGGTGTTTCTATATCACCATATTATATTTGGAGTTCGGTTGTAACAAGTCTAAAAACACCAGTACCTAATAGTGCTGGTGCATATTATGAATTCTATTTTAAGGATGGTGCTATGATAACATCGTTAACATATCGAGGATACGTAACAGCTGATGCTGTGCCTTGCGCTACTTATAGAGGTTTAGATGCTTACGATGAAGCTAATGGCGAATGGATTTCGTTGGATACATCTGTAATAACCACAACATCTAAAACAATTGATATAAACTCTGCTGAGTTTTATAAGAAGTATCGTATAAAGTTAACTGGTTCAGAAGTAAGTAGATATGCAAATATGGGTGTCTATACTATTGATATGAGTGGTGTTTTTAGAACATTACAAGAGTCTGATGAAACAGATTATGATGTTATAGAAGATGTTGATGTGTATAGTTTACCTAAACAAGGAATTAAATATTATGGTATAGGAGGTTAACCAATGGAAATAAAAGCAACATTACAAAAACCTTATACAGAATCTCAAAGAACAGGATTTGTTGTTAAGTATAACCACCAATTAGGCTATACGATAGAAGAAACCGCAACAGAGCTTCAAGCGTTGGGTTACACAGAAGATGAATTGGACTTACAAGAAAAAGAGCGAATTGCTAAACTATCATTAACACGTGGAGATGTATTTAGAGGGCTGCTTAAGGCAAAAGGAGTAACTCGTTCAATGCTCCGGGAAATAATTGAAAATAACGAAAAGTTAACAGAAATCGAAAAAGAAATGGCTTTAATCGATTTCGATGAAGCTCTTAACTTTTACCGTGGCAACGTTCTAATTGATATGTTAGGGCTTACTTTGGGAATAAATTCTACTCAATTGGATAAATTTTTTGAAAAAAAGGATTATACTTATCTACTTTCAAGTGAGGTTGTAAATGATTAAATGGTGTTCAAATAAAAAGGTAGAAATATTATTTGATGACATGCCTAGAGTATGTATTAGATATGTTTTACCATCAACTTCTGCAGAAAAACGAAAATCGATAAAAAAATATCCTTTTATAAATAAAAAATTACTTAAAGTTAAATTAATTGATATAAAAAAACTGAAAGAATATTTGTTTGATATTCCAAAGGGTTATTGTTTTGACGGGGCTTCAGTACCCCGTTTTTTTTGGCGAGTTATTGGGGCTAATACTGATAACAAATTTTTGATAGCAGCATTAGTACATGATGTTTTATGTGAAAATCATCAATTTATAGACAATGATAGAAAGTTTTCTTCGGAAGTGTTTAATGCTTTGCTTGAATTTAGTGGAGTCTCTCCTGTGAAAAGATTTTGTATGAAAAATTCGGTTGATTTTTATCAGCGTTTTTGTAATTGGAGGTGATTTGATGGTTAATTACAAACTGCTTGATAAGCAGAGAGAATTTATTGAAATTCCTCATTCAAATTCTCTTGATGTTGCGATATATCAAGGAGGTTATGGTAGCGGTAAAACTTGGTGCGGCTCTCTTCTTGGAATTTTATTAGCAAAAAAATATCCGGGTTGTCGAGGTTTAGTTGGAGCTAAGGAATATGAATTAGTTAGAAAAACTACTTTGGTAAGTTATTTAGACCATTTAAACGCTTTAGGTTTTGTTGAAGATAAGGATTATACGTACAATAAAGTTGATAAAATAATACATTTTTCTAACGGTTCTGAAATTCTTTTTTCAGCACTTGAAGATCCAGAAAAGTTTAAGTCTTTAAATTTACATTGGGCAGAAATAGAAGAAGCTTCGCAGATTAGTGATTCTTCATTTAAACAACTTCTCGGGCGTTTAAGAAATACATATAGAGGGAAAAATTGGGTTGATTTTCGTTATCGTTTATTTGGGCATACTAATCCTCAAGCAGATAAGGGCTGGATTTGGAGAAGATTTGTAGAAAACTCAAAGGAAAATTATAGATTAATAATTGCTCCTACGACAAATAACATATATTTGCCCTCGCATTTTATTCAATCAATGAAAGAAAGTTTTGATGAAGAATATTATAAAATAAATGTTTTAGGAGAGTTTGGAGATTACTCATCTGGGCTTGTTGTTAAGGGTTTTGATGAAGCTAATAAATTAAAATTAAAATATAACTCTAATTTACCTTTACATTTAACTTGTGATTTCAATGTTGATCCCATGTGCTGGGCACTAGCTCATAAAG
The DNA here is from genome assembly GCA_045651505.1 of Candidatus Gastranaerophilaceae bacterium. Lineage (GTDB taxonomy): Bacteria > Cyanobacteriota > Vampirovibrionia > Gastranaerophilales > Gastranaerophilaceae > CAG-196. The sequence continues at coordinate 7,307 of JAZRSL010000005.1, forward strand.
ATGAAAATGATGTTTATTTTTTTGATGAAATTGTTATTGAAAAAACAACAACTCAACAATGCATTGAAGAATTTTTAAAACGCTATCCGAAACACAAATCTGAAATAATAATTAATGGAGATGCTTCGGGCGACAATAGAAGTACTCAGAGTGAGTATACAAATTATGCAATAATTAAGAACGCTTTGCTTGGATATGGGTATAAAGATATTAAATTCAGGCTTAGAGATTATAATCCACCAATATTGAATAGGATATCAGCCTTTAATGCTAGAGTAAAAAATTCAAAAGGTGAAAGGCATTTGTTTATAGATCCGAGAAGATGTAAGTGGATTCTTTATAATATTTATAATTTAGCATTTAAAGAGGGGACAAGTATTGTAGATGTACCAACACATACGCAGATAAAATCAAGTAGAGAGGCTAAATTTTTGGAACACCCTTTTGATGCAATAAGTTATTTAGTTGAATATTATTGGAGAGTAAAAACATAAAAAATAAAAAACACGCTTTTAAATTTTAAAGGCGTGTTTTTTTTGTTTTTATTTCTGTTTTAAGAACAAATTTTAACTCCAGAGCTGGTTCCAATTCTAGTAGCACCAGCTTCAATCATTGCTATAGCTGTTTCTTTGTCTCTTACACCACCAGAGGCTTTAACTCCAAGTCCTGCATTTTTTACAGTTTCGTACATTAATTTTACGTCTTCAACCTTTGCTCCAACTCCATTTTTTACAAAGCCTGTTGATGTTTTAACAAAATCAGCCCCACCTTTTATACATAATTCTGAAGCAAGTTTTATTTCTTCGCTATTTAAAAGATCTGTTTCTAAAATAACTTTTAGAATTTTACCCTGACAAGCACCTTTGATTGCAGAAATATCATTTATAATATATTCAGTATCGCCATCTTTTAATTTTCCAGTGTTTAATACCATATCAATTTCATCAGCACCATTTTTTACGGCATCGATTGTTTCTAAAACTTTTGATTCGGTTGTTGTTTGTCCTAAAGGAAAACCTACAACGGTCACAATCTTAACCTCAGTATTTTTAAGATATTCAGATGCAAGTTTAACATTTACTGGGTTTACACATACGCCCAAAAATTTATGTTCTTTTGCTTCATTTAAAAGAGTCATTACTTCGTTGCTTGTTGCATCTTGTTTTAATAAAGTATGTTCAATATATTTATTTAATTCCATATTTTACCCCCTACCTATAAAAAATATAAATGTAAAAATTCCCATTAATAAACAATAATATCCAAAAATTGCTAATGAGAATTTTGATAAAAATTTCATAAAATATTTAATACATAGATATCCAACTATAGCAGAAACTACTGTGCCAACAATAATTGCAAGCCAATTATATGTTATTACTTCTTGTAAATCTAGTTTGATTAATGGGTAAAGCATTGATGCTCCTAAAATAATAGGAATAGATAATAAAAATGAGTATCTAGCTGCTGTAGTTCTGTCTAGTCCAGATAAAAGCCCTGTTGCAATAGTTAATCCAGAACGAGAAAAACCTGGTAGAGCCGCCAAACCTTGTGCTATTGCCATAAAAATTGAGTTTTTAAGTTTTACTTCTTTCTTATCTTTATTTTTTTGAGATAAATACTCGCTGAATAGAAGTAAACATCCTGTAAAAATTAATAAAATTCCAACAATTGCTGGTTTAAAAACTAAATCTCCGGCAATTTCATTTAAAGGATAAGCAATTAAAACAGTTATAAAAGTACCTATTATTATATAAATTCCAGTTTTAAAATCGGTATTATATTCTTTATTTTTTAAACCATTATATAGAGCTTTTATGATATTTAAAATGTCTTTACGGAAGAATATTAGGACTGCAATTAGTGTTCCTAAATGTAGCATTATATCAAGAAAAATTTCCTGATTAGATTCTTGTGCAATTTCTATTCCTTTGAACACTTTATAAAAATTTGATGTAAAAACTAAGTGAGCAGAACTAGAAATTGGCAAAAATTCGCTTAAACCTTGGACTGCTCCCATTAATATTGATTGAATTAAATGCATTTTAATTAACCCCTTACCTTCATCCCGTTTAGAGGAAACTGGATACTAATCTATTCTTCGTAATATGATGCACAACTTGTTGGAGTTTCCCATACAGAAATTTTGCTAACCAAAGGAATTCTATTTTTAAGTTGATTATAAATAAACATAGAAATCATTTCGCTACTAGGGCTTTCTCCTTTAAAAAAATGAAGTTCATTTAAATCTTTATGATCAAGTAAGTCTAAAACAGCTTTTAATTCTTTTTTAAGAACTTTATAGTCAATTAAGATATTACTTTTATCCAAAGAGTTGCCTTTTACATATGCTTCAACTAACCAGTTGTGTCCGTGTTGATTTTCACACTCTCCTTCATAATTCAATAGATGATGTGCAGCTGCAAAGTACATTTGAGCTTTTAATTCAAACATTTCTCCCCCTATATTTTAACTGCAAATTTCTGCTAGTTTTTTTAATATTTTATCGGTTATAATCTTGATGTATTCTTTATCAACCATACCATTTATAATACAATCTGCAATTTGGTAAGTTGGTCTAATATATTGTTGAGCAGTTTCATTTACATTTTTAAACTGTAAATCAGCTGCTTCGCCAGTTTTTCCTCTAGAAACTGCTCTTTTATACCAACGATCTTTTATAACATCTAATGGTGTAAATACATAAACTTTAACATCCATTACATCTCGAATTTCTTCGTTTAAAACGTAAAGACCTTCAGTTAAAATAACTTTAGCTGGCTTTTTGACTTCTCCGTCAGGACTTGAAACGCAAGTTACAAAATCATATTTAGGTGAAACAATTGTTTCGTTATTCTTTAAAGCTTCTAAATGTTCTTTCATTAAAGCTAAATTGATTACTTCTGGAGTGTCGAAGCTAAAACCTGTTTTAAATAAAGCGTCATAGCTTCCAGCTTCTTGAAGCTCTTTAGAAGTATCTTTATAATAATCATCTTGACGAATAACTGTATATATGCCTTCTTTTTTTTCTCTAACAACAGCTTCTATTGTATTATCAACAAATACTGTTTTACCTGAAGCGCTTTCCCCAGTAATACCTATTAAAAAAGTTTTTTTCTTTTCTTGAACTACTCTGCGTGCGATGTTCATAATGAAGTCATCTGCTACACGTAAAAATAAAGGTTGCTCTTGCTTTTTATCTTCTTCTAAAATTTCTTTTAAAGAGTCAACAATAGTTGTTATTAACTCCATATCTAGACGGCTTGAATAAAAATTATAATTTGTTAGTTCAAAAGTTTCCATCATGCTTAAATCCTTAATCCATGATAACTATTGTATAGTAAATGCCGAAAAAAATCTCGCTTTATAAAAAGATTTGTAACAAAAAATTTACTTTTTTAACAAAAATAGCAATTTATTAAAAAAAAAGTACTTTACATGTATAGATTAGTGTTAGAAGGTCGAATATTGTGAATCAAATTCCGCATAATATAGATAATAATACTCTGAGACAAAGATTCTTAAGTCCAAACTTTAAGAATGCTGTTTCAGTGCCTATTTCAGAAGAGAATATTTTACCGTCAATTGAACTACCAGATATATATCAAAATACAACATATGAAAAACCTGATACCTTTGTCGATAAAGTTAAAAAAGTTGATATGATGGGGATGATATATCCATGGTTTGAGAATCCTCTTTTGATGGGAGCTACAAGCTATGCTCTAATCAAAGGTGTTGATAAATTTACAGAAGCTTGCGGTGGTGAGTATGAAAAAAGCTTATTGGGTAAAGTTACTAGATTTGGTGACAATATAGAAAATGCTTTATTCAAAAATAAATTTATGCAAAAAACAGGTGCTGGCGTAAAAAATGTTTTTGGTAAAATAAATAATCTTTTAAATAAAAGTAGTCTTATAAGAGCGATGAGGACGACTCCGGCAAGACCTGAAAAATCTATGCCAAAACACGAAATGTTATCTCAAGAAGTTAGATTTATTCAAGAGTTTAACGATATTGTAAATACGTTAAAATTAAATCCAGCGGCAGACAAAGGTAAGCCTCTTGGTGATATTGCTTTAACTGAAATTGGTTTAGATAAGCTCGAAAAAGAATTTTTAACAAGAACTTTTGGTAAAGAATATGGAAAAGTTGCAGAAGAAAAGTTGGTTAATTCTGTTTTATTAAAGAGGTTAAATTATTCTGCTGATGATATTACCAGAATAATTGAATCTGGTAATGCAACATCTCAAGTTAAAGATGCAATTCTTAAAAAATTAGGCTTAACTATTGATGATTTAGCTAAAATAGCAACCAAACCGGAAGAATGTGTTACTCAGGTTAAGGAAGCTGTATCAAGAGCTGGAAAAAGTGTAAGAATTGGTGCTGGTCATTATAAATGGCTTGGTCCTTTCCAACCTTTAGAAAGAACAATAAGTTGTGATCAAATAAGTAATAAGTTCAAAAGTGTCATGGAGGGTGCTAAAACAAGTACAGGTAGGTTCTTGTCTAAGCTAATTCATAAAATTCATAGAGGCTTTACATTTGGTGGTGGTAAAGGATCTATGTTGTTATTCATTGCTCCAGCTTTAGTAATGGCGATGAAGAGTACTAAGAAGGCAGAAAAGGGTGAAAAAGTCGGTACTGCAGTAAATGGTGCTTTAGAGTCAATTACTTGGGTATTTACATTCCCATTATCAATAGCCGCTACTTATGCTCTAGGTGGAATGAGATTTGCCGGCATGAGTAAAGAAAATGTTAAAAGGTTTATGGAAAAGACAGATGCCTTTAACAAGCTTGTTGATACAGGTAAATTAATGGACAAAGCTAAATATGATAAAGCTTATAAATATTTGATGAAACAGAGAAAAGCTCTTACAAGAGTCAAAAGTCAAAACTTATTTGGAAGAATGATGAGAAAAATCACTAATTTCTTCTATTGCGACTTAAATACTGTTAGAAGTTATAAAAGTGGAAACATCTTAATGGATAAAGTAAGACAAATTCCCAACTTCTTTAAACATTTAGGACTCGAACCAATAAGATTTATTTTATGTGCGTTTGTTATTGAATCTTTCTTCAGAAAGCTTATTGAAAAAGGCATAAAGGGCGTATTTGGTAACCATTATGATCATTACAAAGAAGAAGAAATTATTGCAAGTAAAAAACAACAGAAGAAATTTACGAAAGAAGAATTAGAAAAAAGATTATATGAAGCTCAAGCTGTAAAAGTTTTAGGGCCAGAAGCTTTTAATCAAGTTCCAGTAAATGGTGAAATGCCTCAACAGTTCAATCAGCAACAATATTATGACGAACAATATATGTCTGAAGAAAATCAAGCTCAAAAGAGTAAAACTGTAGAGAATATTCAACAAGAAAATATTGCTCAAGAAAAAATGATACAAGAGCCAACGCCAACACAAGCACAGGTACAAGAACCAGTACAAGCTAGTTATCCACAAAAAGCAGTTTCTCAAGACTTTGCAGTAACTAGTGTCCCTAAAGAATCAATTCCGTTAGTAGCAAAGGAACCAGTTCAGCATGTAAAAGCTGAATCTAAACCGCTAACAGCTGAAGATTTGTATATTAAAGAAGTTGTTGAACCTAAGTATGTGCCAAGTCAGTCTCAAAATTTAGTAGCGGATAAGCCAAAAGTTAAAAGGGATAATTATACATACATTCCTTCTTCAGAAAATTTATTTGCTAATACTAAAAAAGAAAATTATGAAGTTAATAAATATATTCCAGCTCAAACAGCAGCTAAAATAACAAAAACGTTTGATAATTCTGGTTTAGCAAATGCATTAAGAAGAGCTGATTTGGCTGAACAAAGAGCTATTGAAGTTTTGAATGGTAAATTTGCAGGAATGTAGTCTTCAAAATAAAGATAAATAGATTTACAAAACGTTACAAATAGTGTATATTATTATAAGAGACGTTATAAAAATAAGAGGAAGTTTTATGAGCAATATTGTTATTTATTCTACTAAGCCAATGCCAGAATTAGAAGCAATTCTTATGGATATTGATGAAGCTGAGGTTAGAAGTGTAGATATAGCACAGTTAAAAGACTATGCAGTAATTAATCCTTCATTGATTTTGGTTGAAGATATTGAAAAAGCAAATGATGCGTTAATGACAAACAAATTCCCTTGTCCAATTTTGTTTTTTGGCAAAGTTAGACGAGATTTTACTGTAAGAGCTGAAGGATATGATTTTATAGAAAATCCTTCGAATAAAGACGAGTTATTGGTCAGAGCTAATGCGTTATTACGTATTAAGGCAATAAAAGATAAGTTAGAAAGAGTTAGTACAACAGATGATTTAACAGGCCTTCATAATAGGAAATACTTGCAAGAACGTTTAGAACAAGAAATCTCACGTTCAAGACGTTACGGCACTAAATTATCTTGTATCTTGTTTGATATTGACTTTTTCAAAGTTGTTAATGACATGTATGGCTATGAATGGGGTGATATACTTCTTAAAAATATTGCTAATAAATTATCAGCAATGGTTCGTAAGGAAGATATCTTGACTCGTTATGGCGATGAAGAGTTTTTATTAGTATTACCAAATACTTCTGAAGAAAATGCTTTTTTATTTGGTGAAAGATTTAGAAGAGAAGTAGAAAAAATGGAATTTATACCAGCAGGAGAGGATGAAGCTCATAGGGTGACTATTTCTGGTGGTATTTCTACATATCCTTGTATGCCTGATGTAGAGGAAGATGCTAATACAGTTATTAGATATGCGGAACACGCATTATATAATGCAAAACATAGAGGTAAAAACAAGATAGTTCAATTCTCTCAAATGAATTTAGAAATGTAATAAAAAGCCCTCTGAAAGAGGGCTTTTTAAATGTAAATATCTCTTAATAAAAATAATTATATATGGCAAAATTTTTAATTTTTGGTTTTTAACTAAATAAAGCCAAAATGTGTGATAACTATGCCACTTCAAGTCAATAACATAGTAAAAAAATTAAGCGTAAATTCTGTAAATCAAAAAGTTTTGAATAAATTGAAATTTATTCCATTAAGTAAAAGTGCAGAATTTCTTTCAGGTGCAAGTCATTTTTCTATGATATTAGGTGTTGTTCCTTTTATGGATTTTAGTTTGAGGATTAATGATGAAAAAGAAGAAACTTGTTTGTCTGAAAAAGAGCTTGTTGAAAAAAAATATATTGAAGAGTGTGAAAAAGTCTCATCAAAATTGATCCAAGAAGGTTGTAAAGAGTCTGCTATAGAAAAATATATTGAAATATGTAGTTATATTGATAAACAAGGTTTTCCAGTATTGAATTCTGAGTTGATGCTAGGTTTAGATTCTCTTAAAAAGAAGTTTCCTAAAGAATCATATTCCGATTTTGAAAATATAATGGCAAAAATTTATGGAAGAGATGAAAATGACAATATTATTATTAATCAGGATGTTGTAGATGCGATTGATAGGCTAAGAGAAAAAGACTCATATTTCCCTAATATTGATGAAAACATTTCTGCATCGTATGAAAACGGAAAGTTTTCAAAAGATGCGATTTCTTTTGTAATTGATATTTATCCTTATGTATTTGAATTGACAGATTATTATGTGACTAAGTGTTATGACAATGATGGCTTTAATAAAGGGATAGCGGATGTTTATCGTCATTGTTTAAAAAAAGGTCTTGAAGAAAATGAGATAGAAAATATTTTACTTGCCATGGTTGAGAATAAGAATGGTAAAAAAATAGTAAAGCCACTATCTTTTTTAAATGTTATATTTAATGAATTAAACAAAGAGGCTTATAACAGAAAAATTCATTCCATTTCTTCAATAAAGGAAATTGTAGATTGTGGTTGTTGTGTAGAAGATTATTTAAACAATTATCATCGAGCAAGGGATGCTTATGGGGATAAATTTTTATTTGGTGATAAGTTGTTTGCAATAATAGGCATGAGTATGCTCAAAAAAGCTACTGGTAATAAGGATTGTATTAAATCTTTTGATCCAACGATGGTTGATATTTATAAAAAATATGAAAAAGAATTAATATCGGAATTTGATTCAATTTTTGTTGTAGACAAAAAAGAAGTTGCTATTGCTAAATTAATAAATGCTTGTAAGGTTTTAGATCCATATAAAGGTGAAGTTTTTGATGAAAATATATTGAAAAAGGCGTTATTATTAATGGAAAAAGGTGTTTCTTTGTATGAATTAAAACCAGAAAGGTCAAAAAAATCACCTTTGGCTGAAGTAATTGATGCTTGTAAAATTTCTGATGGAGAAAGTATTAAATTCGATAATAAAATTTTCGAATTTGTTTTAGAAAGAGTTTCTGATGAAAAATATACGTTAGATTATCTTTTAAAAACGTTAAAATTTTCGAAAGAATATGATTCAAATTTAGAAAAAGAATATTTTAATTACGATGCTTTTGATTTATTTTTTGATTTTATTAGACAAAATTCATATCGTTATGTGGATTACAGCAAAATTTTAAAAAAGAATCAAAAAAGTGATTTAAATGTTTTAAAGTTTTCAGTTGGTAACCCTGAAATAGCAATAGGTATGTTTTTGGATCTAAGAAAAGATTCGGTTGGAAAAATAAACGAAATATTTAATTTTGACGCATTGAATTCTTTTAGGGAAATAGAACAAATAGAATATAATTATAATTTCATCTCTAAATTAGAATGGGATAAAAAATTATTGGCTGCAGCATTTGATAAGGATGAAGCGGGTAACCATTTATTTAATTTAAGTAAATTTGAAAAGATTAAATCGTACTTAGAACGAGGGTTTGATGCAGCTGTGGTTGAAAAGTTTAAAAATTTAACTTTAGAACAAATTAATGTCTTTGAAATGTTAGTAGAAGAAGGTATTGACTTTATTTCGGCAGAAAATATTGTATCTGTATGTGTGGCAAAATCTGGTAAAATTGATGAAATGAATATCAAGCACTCTCTTGAGTTATATGATTTGGGAATGAGAGAAGTAGACATAAGTAATTCTATTAAATTTAGTTATGATGTTGTTCGAAAACCAATAGGAATAGTTCCAGAAAAAAAAGTTTTTAATGAGCAAGCTTTTTTAAGAATAAAAGAACTATATGCGCAAAATTTACCAATTGATTTAATAAATAGCTGTAAAGAAAATAAGATTTTTAAAGATAGGCTGTTTGTACTTTTAATGAATTTAAAGAAAAACAATTATCCGAAAACATCTTTTAAAGATTTAATGGATGTTTGTCAAAATACCATTAATGAAAACAAAAATGGAGTAAAACAAACATATTTTGAAGAAAAAATATATGAAAAAATTTTTGAATTAGAAAAATTAGGCATTGGTAAGGCTGATATTGCTAAAATTTTGGATTCTTGTAAATTTACTGATAAATTTTCTAGTAATGCTTATAATAAAATACCAGAATTGTTTTATAGAGGTTACGACAGTTCTGGTATTAGAAAAGTTTTATCAAGTTCAAATTATGCTGGTGTTAAAAATTTTTCAATAGAACGTTATAATGAAATCTTATCCTTGACTCAATATTGTAAAATTTTAAAGAATGTATCTACAATTGATGATGTTGAAATAATAAAGAAATTGTTATCTGTTGAAAAAGAAATAAGTCATATTAATGAAGTTTTTGGAAAAGATGTACTTGTTTATGCAACTTCTTTAAAAATAGATAATTATATTAAATTTGTAAGAAATTGTGCTAAAATTTTTACTTCTAATAGCTCGGCTTTAATTTCAGAACTTGTTAATAAGATTAAAATGCTACCATCTCCTGATCTTAAGGTCAAGAGGTTGCAAATGATTGGGGCTCTTTCTGATAAAACTAAAGAAAATGTACTTTTATCATTGGTAAGAAGTATTAAATCTCCAGAAATGACATTAGAACAAAAAGATCTTGTAAACAGAATATTTTCTAGCAATATTTCCTATCCAGAACAAATAGGAGAGTTTTTGCAAAAATTTAAAGTTCCAGTTAAAAATCAAGAGTTTGTTAAAAATTTTTTAATGAAATTGTCAATAAATGAGCAGGTACAGTATCCAGAACCCATTGAAAAACAACTTGCTCAAATGGATATTTTTACGCAGCAAATGTTAACAAACCCTAGAATACCTTTAGAAAAAAAGATTAAATATATAAATGAATATAGTATAAAAAAAGCTGATATGCAGTCAAATCCAGAGAAATATACAGCTCCAAGGATTTATACAAAGGTTATGAATGAATTGCAAAAAGTTGTTGAGGCGTATGTTAATATTCCTAATCTTGATAATGAATTTAATAATTCTATATTGGATATAATGTATAAAACTTTTAATATTGAATCTACAGAGCATCTTTTAAATTCAATCAAATACGATTCAAAATATTTTGATAGATTGTTAGTTTCTTTTGATGGTTTTAGAGAAAATTTTAAAGCTTTGATTGAGCTTGTTAAATGGAATGAAGGCAAAAAACTTAGTGAAATGAAAGTTGTTATGCCTAAAGAAAATTCTGTTGAATATAAGATTTATGAACGATATGGATTGATTGATCAGATCAAAGCAAATCTTGATACTAAAAGACAGTTTGAAGAAAATGGCTTGAGTTTTGAAAAATGGAATAAAAACGATTTAGGTATAAGAGGCAATAATTTCGATGTTGATAACGACTCAGATTCTTTATTTTTAGAGTTGCAAAAATCTATTGTTGAAGAAATCCAAGGCCAAAATTTACTAAATGTATCTTCAAAAGAGATAACCAAATTTCTTAATTATCTTAAAAGTTCTGGCTATGATTTAGAAAATGATAAACTTATGTGTAATGGTGAAGATTTGACAAAGATTTCTCTTGGAAAATTTATTGAAAACGTAATTGAATATTTTAATCAATCAGAGTATTTTAAGGCTGTTATTGGGAATGGTGGTTTAGTGTTATCAGACGTGGAGATAAATGCAGCTACAGCCTTAATAGATCACTTTAAAGGTTTTAATGTGAAATACGAAGAAGCTAAGGTCGCTAAAAGTGTTAGTAAGTTACATTTAAGACTTGCGGATTTTGATGACATTGGAAGGAATATTTTCTTCGGGAATCATGTAAGCTGTTGTAATAGTGTAGATAGCTCTCATGCAGGCTTCTCTGCGCCACAACATTTATTAAATAGCTATGTTAAAGGCATTGAAATAGTTGATGAATATGGAAATTCTTATGGAAACTCTTTATGTTATTTTGCTTTAATTGGTGGTAAACTTTCGTTTGTAATGGATAGTTTTGAAGCTATTGGAAAACTTGCATCTAATCCGATTGTTACTGAAAATATTATAGCTTTTGCAAAACAAGTTTGTGCTGATATGGGTGTCCCTGATGCTAATATATTTTTCGGGCCTAATTACAATAAGTTAAATATGTTAGATATGAAAAAAACAAAAGTATCAGATTTTAAAATTTTAGGAATGGTTTCTAAAAAAACATATTGTGACGTTTTAGAAGGTAGTGTTTCAGAAGAAATATGTAGGGCTCATGACAATGTATATTTATATGCTTTATAAATGTTCGTATACTTTTATAAGTTCTGTACGATATCGTTTATAGCTTTGATTCAATTCTGTGCGTTCAATAGCTTTGTTAATAGCCCAAATTGCGCTCTCGTAATCTTTTATTTGCTCATAGGCATATGCTAAGTGGTAATATGCAAAAGCAGAGTCTTCGCTTTCTGCTCTATGTTTTAGTGCGTGTATGCGTTTAATGTCTACTTTTGTCTTCAATTTTTTATATTCATCAAAATCTTCTTTTGCGCCAACGTGATCGCCCAAGGACTCTTTTATTTGTCCTCGTTTTTTATATAAGAAATAACTTTCACAATCGCCTCGGACTTCTGCTATTGCAAGATTTATGTATTTTAAAGCTTCTTTCTTGTCTGAGTATGCATATTTTTTTGCTAGATCATAATAATTTTTCATTGTATCAGTTTTAACGAGTGACATATCAAAAGAATAATTTATTGTAATGCTTTGTCTTGTTGAATTTGCAGGGAAGTCACCAAAAGGTTCTGATTTATGTATTGCATCAATCGCAGATTCATCGTAAACTGGGTTGCCAGAGCTCTCTAAAATATCACCAGAAATTACATTTCCTTTTCTATCAAGCTTAAAAAGTACTTTTATATGTCCATTTTCTAAAAAATCTGGATGTGACCAGTTGCGATTAAGTTTTTCTTTAATATTTTGCATATATTCAGAAAAGTCGTTTTGTACCTGAAGATTTCTTGTTGGTTCATTGTAGTGTGAAGAATACTCATAAGCTTTTGCGCCTTGAGTTAATAAGATACACATAAAAAATACTGAAATAAATTTCTGCATGTCTATAATTCTAGTTTAAATAGTTGCCAGAGGCAACCTTGAGAAAAATATCATACTAACAGTCGATGTTTTTTGAAGCTGATTAAAGATTTGAAAAAAAGTGACGATAAAGTTTTTGTTGACAAAAAGAAAATAATCATTAAGTATCCTGTAGAAAGGTTTAACTAAACATGTCAAATAATTTTGTAAGTTTATTATCAAGAGTGCTTGTTCCTACCCCAGCATTTCAGGCTACCGAAATTAAGAGAACAAATACAAGAAGCTCATCTTCTAATCCGTTTGCGACCGGTAACCCTTTTGTGCACTCTCAACATGAAAACCCTTTTGCAACGTATGGTCAAAATAGACCAGTGATTGGTGGTTATTTTGCTGGATATTATAACAATCAGCCTAATATAGTCGGAAGAAGACTTTTTATTGAAGCATAGACTCAAAAATATACAAACAACCCAAAATGCGGTAATCCTAGTCGGTTTGCCGCTTTTTTATTATCTTGAAGTTTTTACGATTGTAAACAAATTTGTTCTAGTTTGACATGGCTTTGTTTTTGTTGTCTAATTGAGTGGTAAATATATTTATGGAGCTATGCACTAGCTCGTTTGGGGAAGGGATATAATGTACATTAAGCAACTGGAAGTTGATAACTTTAAGTCGTTTGCGAATAAAGTAGAAATACCTATGCTTAAAGGTTTTACTACAATTTCTGGACCGAATGGTTCAGGAAAGAGTAATATTATTGACAGTATTCTTTTTGCTCTAGGTCTGTCAACATCTAGAACTTTACGTGCAGAAAAGCTTTTCCACTTAATATCAACCTATAATAAAAGAAATGAAGCTTTTGTTAAAGTAACTTTTGGTGAAGCTGGTGAAGATGGCTCGCCAGAGGAGTTTTCAGTTGCAAGAAGAATTAGAAAATCTTCATCGGGATTTAATAGTATTTATTATCTAGATGACAAGATTGTGACTCTTTCTGATATCCATGCAAAGCTCGAAAAATACAATATTACTCCGAATAGCTATAATGTGATGATGCAAGGCGATGTTATGAGTATTACAAATTGTACTCCTAATGAACGCCGTAAAATCATTGATGAAATAGCTGGGGTTGCAGATTTTGACCGTCGTATAGATCAAGCTACTGCTGAACTAGAAACGGTTGAAAAACGTGTTGTTAACTCAACTCTTATTTTAAACGAAGTTAATACTCGTCTTGAGCAGCTTAACGAAGAACGTGAGGTCGCGCTTAAATATCAAAAGCTTAAAGATGAAAAAACTGGGCTTGAAAGCCAAATCAATACAGTTAAGTTCTTTGATTTAAGAAGAAATCTTGAAAAAGCACACGAAAATATTTTAGAATTCACGAAAAAGAAAAAAGAAGAAGAGATGAAATCTAAGGATTTAGATGAACGCCTTAAACTTATTCGTGAAAAGTATGATGAAATTTCTGCAACAATTAAAGAAAAAGGCGAAGCCCATCAGATTGAGTTAAAACAACAGGCTGAAGAAATAAAAGGTTCAATTGCTCGCAAAAATTCTTCGATTGTTTTTGCAGATAAGCAGATTCAAGATAATTTAAAAACTGTTGAAAACACTAAAAATGGTATTGAAATACAACAAGGTAAAATTAAGGAAGCTGAATTAAAAATCTCTTTAACACAAGAAAATATAAAGGGAATTGAAGCTAATATTGAAGAGCAAAAGAAAATTTTACATAAAATACTAGAAGATATGTCTGGGCTTAATGAAACAGCTGAAAAACATATCGAAAAAAGAAATAACTTAAGAAAAGAACTTGAAGCTGAACAAGATAAGGAAACGAAACTTATCCAAAAACAAGCTCCTTTAGAAGCTGAATTATCAACTAAGAAGAAACAGCTTGAAGAAGCAAGGGGTAAATTAACAGAGCTTGAAACATTTAAAGCTAACTTTAGTGAAACAAAAGCTTCTAAAGAAATGATGATCGAACAGCTTGGTAAAGAGTTGGAAGATTTTAAAATCATTTTAAAGAACACATTAGATGATTTAGATAAAACTAAAAACGAAATCACTGATATGGATTATGATTTGCAAGCTGCTCGTAAAAAGATTTACCAGCTTGAAGCTACAAAACTTGCAAATGAAGAAGCAAATCTCGGACGTGCTGTAGATACAATAATGGATGCTAATATTCGTGGAGTTCATGCGCCTTTGATGAAGTTAGGTAGTGTTGACGAAGAATACTCAACAGCTATGGAAATTGCTGTTGGTGGCAGAATGTCGCACATTGTTGTTGACGATGAACATGTCGCTTCAACTTGTATTGAGCTTCTTAAATCTTCAAATGCTGGTCGTGCAACATTTGTTCCATTGAATAAGATTGTTAAATGCCCTAAGAGTTTGGCTTTGCCAAAAGAAAAAGGTGTAATTGATTTTGCAATCAATTTAATTGATTTTGAAGACGAATATTTAAACGCTTTCTATTATGCAGTTGGTGACACTCTTGTTGTTGAAGATAGAAGTGTTGCTAATAAATTAATCGGTAAATACAGAATGGTAACTTTATCAGGAGATTTGTTCGAAAAATCTGGTTCAATCACTGGTGGTGCTGTTCGTAAAACAGGTTTAAAATTTGCTCAGAATCAAGATTCTGAGATTGACACTTTCAAGGCTCGTTTGAGAGAAATGGAATCTAAATATGCAACATTAATTTCAAAACGCTCTAGTTTAGAAGCTAAAATGGAAGATGTTAGGGGGAAATATTCATCTTCAACTACAGAATTTAATAAAGCTAAATTAGAATTAACAAGTTTAGAATTTAATTTTGCAAAGACAGAATCTGATATTGAAGAAAGACAGGGTTTTATAAAAACAACAGAACCTGAAATTTCTAATATAGAAAAAACTCTTGATAAAATCGAAGAGCAGCACGTTGAAATTTCTGAAAAAATGATGGAGCTTCAAACAGAAATCGAAGAAGTTGAAAAACTTATGAATGATGCTGACTTGAAAGATTTGAAAGAAAAAACAGCAGGCGTTGAAGCTGAAATTAAGCGATATGAAAAAAATATGGCAGATGCAAATAATGAAATTGAAGGCTTGCATCAAAGAATAGACTTTATTAATACCACAATCAAAAGCCATAACGATACAATCGAACGGTCTTTAGCTAATAACAAAGAACTAGAACTTGATAAAGCTAAGTTTGCTGAAGAAATAAAAGGGCTTGAAGAACAGTTAGCTGTATTAGATGAACAGATTAAAGAAATTACTGAAAAACTTGGTGAATTACTTGCTCAACGTGATGAAATTAATAAAGATTTAGTTGATTTAGAAACCCAAAAGAATTTAAAACTTTCTGATATTGAAAAAATTGGTGAACAAATTGAATCATTTAAAGCTCGCCGTAGAGAGTTAGAGCCTCAATTAGAAGAAACAACTAACATTCTAAAAGAAGCTGGAGTGAATGTAAGCGAGCTCACTCCTGTTGAGATGTCAATTGATGAAATTACTGCAAAAATCCAAAGATTACAACGTAGAATGGATGAATTGGGTGCAGTTAATATGCGTGCTTTGGAAGATTACGATAGAGTGCTTGCTCGTCAACAAGAATTACAGAGTCAAATTGAAACTCTATCAACTGAAAGGGCTCAAATTCTTGAAAGAATGAAAGGTTATGAAGATCTTAAAAAAGAAACTTTCTTAAGAACTTATAACGCAATTAGCGAACAGTTCAAAGATATTTTCCATAAGCTTTCAGATGGTGAAGGTACACTTATACTTGAAAACGAAGAAAATCCGTTTGCCGGTGGTCTAGATATTGAAGCACAGCCTAGAGATAAGAAAAAACAGCGTCTTGCCGGTATGTCAGGTGGAGAAAAAGCATTAACAGCTTTATCTTTTGTATTTGCTATCCAAAGATATATGCCAGCTCCGTTCTATGCTTTTGACGAGGTTGATGCGAGTTTAGATGGTATTAACGTAGAAAAGCTTGCGCATATTGTTCAATCACAAGCTGAAACTACGCAGTTTATCGTTGTAAGCCACAGAAAACCTATGATTGAGTCTGCAAATAGAACAATAGGGGTTACCCAAAAAGAAAAAGGTATCTCAAAAGTTACTGGTGTAAAACTTCGCGATTAGAGGCTGGGAGTTACTTTCAGGGGGTAAATCTCTCGGGTAATTTTTAGGGGTAATTATAGATGTATATCAGTCCAATTAACAAAAATCAAAATATAAGTTCAAAAGCAAAGCTTTCAATACTTTCAGAAAGATATTTGCTACCTCAGGGAGATGTGCAGAAACTGATTGAAAAAGCAAAAACAGTAGGAAAATCTGGGGATGCAATACGTGCTGTTGTACAAAAAAATAATAGCTCAGGGCAAACTGTTATTCACGCTGCTTTTCTTAGATTTCCCTCCGTTCGTTTCACTCATCAAATAGTAACTACAGTAAAAGGTTCTTTTCAAGAAAAACAAAAACAAGCTTTTAATATCATTAACAATTATATAGATTATTTGAAAAATAATTATGAGGTATAGATATGCATGTAAGTGCAATTAACAATCAAACAAATCCTAAATTTAATGCAAAAATTAAGTTTGTTCAAAATGGTGCAAAAAATTTATTATCACAGCAGTCTATGGAAGCTTTAACCCAAAAAGCTCAAGGTATTGGACGTAAATCAGATATAATTACAATCTATTTATCGCAAAAAAAATCCAATGATTTTGCAGCTTTACAAGAGGATTCTTTTAAAGATTATACAAAAGTTTCAGGCGAATTTGGTCACGAGTCACCGGTGTGTTTACCATACTTTACTGAATTAGGTGAAGTGTATGGAGACATAAATAATAGGCAAAAAAAGGCCTTTATTTTAGCAGAGTATTTTATAGAAAGAATTGCTAAAGCATTAAAATAGTAAATTTTTCATAGAAATAGAGGAGTAAGTCTTAAAATAAATAGCTTAAAATAATTTTTGTGGTACAATAGTTTGTGCTGACTTGAAGAGATGGATATGGCAGTTAATAATATAGATACAATAAAACAGGGGATAGGGGAAAATATAGTTAATAACAATACCGAAGTTGATGGTATTGAAATTCTTGTTAATATGGCAAAACAAGGAAAGATTGACCCTTGGAATGTTGATATTGTTGAAGTTACTGATAAATATTTAACTCAATTGTTTCAATCAAAAGCACAAAATCTTAGATTAACTGGTCGTACTCTTCTTTTTGCAGCTATTCTTTTAAAGCTTAAATCAAATGTTCTAGAAGGAATTGATGTTCTTGATTTTGAACCTCAAGACCAGGTTGATGAATTGGAATATTCAGATGAATTAGATTACACAGAAGAATATATTCCTACTAATAACGTTATTTCTATTGATGAAGTTCTTCAACGTCGTACAAGTGTGCGTTTGAATCATAATCGTGTAGTTACATTGAGAGATTTGATTCGTCAATTAGAATTTTATGAAATGCTTGATAAAAAAGCATCTTTAAAAAATGCTCATGAACGTGCAAAACGTAGAGTACAGAATTACGCAAGATTATCTCCTGATGATATTATTAACCTTGCACACGATGAATATATTGAAAATGGTGTTCAAAGACTTCGTGCTAATTTAGAAGAGATTCTTAATCGTCAAGATAGAATTGAGTTAAATGAATTAACACTTCTTGGAATGGATAGAGTAAATGCTTATATTTCACTTTTATTCTTAACTGTAGATAGCGATTACGACTTAATGCAAGATGAGTTTTATGGCGATTTATATGTTGTAAGATATGCTGGCGATAATACAAAAATAGAAGATTACGAAGATAATATTTTTGACGCAGTAAATAATGTAACAAGTATTTTAAAAGAGGAGGCTATAGATGGAACAATTGAAGTCTAGAATTGAAGCCGTTCTCTTTGTAACAGCTAAAGTTTTACAAATAAATGATATAGCTGAGATATTAGGAGAAGAACCTGAAATGGTTGAAGAAGCTCTCCTTGAGCTTATTATGGACTATGCTTCACGTGAGGGTGCATTAGAAATTGACGACGAAAATGGCTATATTTTGCAAGTGAAGCAAGACCATCTAGACATTGTGGAAAAACTTTGTCCAGTTGAATTAAGACCACCTGTTTTAAAAACACTTACTGTTATTGCATTGAAAGAGCCTATTCGTCAATCTTATCTGAAGGATTTGCGTGGGTCTAATGCCTATGAACATGTTACAGAATTGCTTGAGAAGGGTTTGATTTCTCGTAATAGAGACAAAAACGGACGATCTTTTAATATTAAAACAACAGCAAAATTTAAAGAATACTTTAAATTGAAAGGTGATGTAAGAAGTCTTGTTAAGACTTTAAATATTGATGCTGGAGTTAAAGATGATCTTTCTGAAACAGCTGATGTTTCTGTTAAAAATGAGAGTATAGAAAATGTTGAAGAAGTTTAGTGCAATAATTGCCTTTTTAGCAATTATTCTTTTTGTTGCATTAAATATTAATCAAGAAAAAATTTTTATATCAAAAGCAAATGATTGTTTTAAAAATAATGATATAAAATGTGCGCAAGAAAATTTTGAAAAAGCTTTCGTATTAGGGTATCAAAAAGAGTTGGCAAGAGAAACATACGTAAATACAATAATTAATTCGCCACTTGACTTGGAATCTCAAGAAAAAATAATTAAGTTTCTTTCGTACGACGTAAATGATTCTGCAAAATTAAAGCTTGATTATTTTTTACAAGATTTAAGAATTGAGGTTTTTAAAACCTATCCAGCAAATTATGTGAAACAAGCTGTGTATAATCAAAAAATTTTGCGTTGGGGTAGAAACCCTATAACTTATGATATAGTTGTAGATTTTAATTTACCTCAAAAGATATTAGATGAAATAAAAAGTGCATTTCTAGAATGGGAGAACGCAACGGATAAATTAATAACATTTGAAATGGATAAGGAAAATCCTAATATAATATTTAGATTAGAAGAGAATATTCCTTCAGAAAAAGTTGATGCGAAATTTATTGTGGCATATACTACACCAGAAATTGATTCAAATAAATTGAAAAATATGGAGATAAAATTTTATGTTAAAAATCCTTTAGGCCAAATGCTTTCTAATAATCAAATCTATAATACAGCCCTTCATGAAATTGCTCATGCTCTTGGTCTAATGGGTCATAGTAATGATAAAAACAACATAATGTATATGATTAAAGATACACAAGCTGTATCTAAGAATATTCGTGAAAACTTAACAAATGCGGATATAAATACAATTAAATTACTGTATAAAATAAAACCTGATATTACAAATAGTGATGAAAATATAGGTGAATATCTTCCTGAAATAATATTAGGAAGTGATGAGGAAATTAGTAGTGCAAAATTAGAAGAAGCAAAAAGATATATTCAAAATGCACCTTCTATTGTGGCTGGTTATATTGATTTAGCAGAATCTTATTCTGCAAATAAAGAGTACTCAAAATCAATTAAAACTCTCGAACGTGCCTTAAAAATCGCAGATACAGATGAGTTGGTTGACATTGTATGTTTTAATCTAGCATTAACCTATTTTAATATAGATCATATGGAAATGGCAAAAGATTATATTTATAGATCCATTGCTATAGAAAATACCGATGAGAAAAGATTTCTATTAGCCGAGATATTCAGTAAATCTGGAGAAATTTCGTCTGCAGAGAGGGAATACAAATATTTAGTTAAGAAAAACCCTAAATATATAGAATATACAATTGCTCTTACAAATTTATATGTAATGAATAAAAACTATATTAAAGCCAGAAAAGTACTTTCAGATTTTGTAAAGATAAATCCTTCTGAGAAGAAAAATCCAAGGTTTAAACCATATGGTATTTTGAGAATATTATTATAAAGATATGTTTAGCAAAATCTTGACGAAAAAAGAACTTTGTCTTACACTTAATCTTGCCGAAGTATAGTGCTGTGGTATGCCTTGCTCGGATTTAGTACAAAAGCCTTGATCGCTTGGTCGCTTGATCACTTGATCACTGTAAAAAAGGAGAAACAAAATGCCAAAAATGAAAACTCACCGTGCAGCAGCTAAGAGATACAAAGTTACTGGCACAGGTAAAATCACAAGAAGACATGCAGGTATTGGTCACTTGCTTCAACACAAATCAGAATCTAGAAAACGTAAGATTTTCGGAGATTTAGTAATTTCTGAAACACACGAAAAACTAGTTTCTAAAGAGTTACCTTACAAGAAGTATTCAAGATAGGAGTGTTGAACAATGAGAATTAAACGTGGTAATGTATGTCGCAATAGACACAAAAAAATATTAAAGCTTGCTAAAGGCTTCAAAGGCGCAAGAAGTAGAATCTTTAAAGTAGCTAATATCGCTGTTATGAAAGCACTTAAATATGCTTACAGAGACAGAAGAGCTACAAAACGCAATATGCGTCGTTTATGGATTGTTAGAATCAATGCAGCAGTTAGAGAACAAGGAATGAGCTACTCAAGATTTGTTAATGCTTGTAAAAAAGCTAACATCCAAGTTAACAGAAAAATGCTTGCAGACTTAGCTGTTAACGACAAAGAAGCTTTTGCAGTAGTTGTAGAAGCAGCTAAAGCAGCTCTATAAGCTTTTATTTTAATAAATGTCTTAAAATTTAAAGGCGAGTCTTAAATTAAATTTATGACTCGCCTTTTGTATGAAGAGAAAAAGGAATTAGTTATTTACATATCGTATACAAATTTTTGTCCAACATCTGTTAATGCTGCTTCTTGAGCAAGAGCTTGTCTTGCAAAAAACATTTGTTTGCCCATTGCTTGAATTTCTGCATTATATACATTTTGATCATAAATGTGTTCGTATTTTGCTAGGTAATCAGAGATAGGAGAAACGATATTTTCAATAGCATTAACAGCAGTATCGCCAAGTTGCTGAATTACACGTTCCCCTACGCCTAATTCTGCCATTTTTTCGGACAAAGTTAATCCTAAAAAGCCAGTTTGAGCTATTGCTTCTTGTGCTTTTTCAACAGCACGAGCTTCCATAGCAGCTTGACCATTTTCAATAGCAGTATATTGTCTTTGATTATAGGTTGCTTGTTCTCTTAAAAAACTATTTAAGTTGAATGCTTCTGCCATTTTCCTTTGTCCTTTTTTCTTATATTAATGTTATCGGCAGTTTTTTCAAAAACTTTAGATTTTTTTAAAAAAGTTTTACATTTTGTAACATTAGTATAAATTTTTCTTTTTTTAGATATTATAAATGTATGAATATTAAGCCGATAAGAAATATAGTTCATCCAAGTTCTGTTTTTGAACTACCAAAGGATAAGAGAAGTTTTTCAAATAGAATTCATATTGCGCAAGATTTGAGTAATATGATGAAGAAATCTCTTCGAGATGTTCCAAAAAATGAATTAACCTTGGATAAATACAAAGAAATATTGTATAAAATAATTTATCCAGCAAAACCTGATATTAGATTTTTTGATACGCCTAAATTTACAAAATATAAAGGACGCATAGAAACAAGAGCTGTCGATATTGAAAATGATGGCCAAAGATATAATGTACATATGGGATATGACATATTTTTACCGATTAATAGTGCTGGTATTATTAAAGATAAAGATGTTATGATTCATGAAAGTAGGCATTTGTTTGATTATCTATGTAATCCTAAAATGGCAGTAACAAGACTATCTGAGTTAAATCAAGATAAAGTTAAAAACGAAATGGCTGAAAAAACAATTGATTACTTGGTTAATACGCAGTTTTATAATGTTCCTTTATTTGAAAAATTTGAAATGAATATCTTTCAAAAAAGAGCTTTAAAAAAACTCGAACTTTTTAGTAATGCTGAAAAAATAAGAATTCTACAAAGAGTAAGATACAATATTTTTTCAGAATTAAATGCGTATGGTGATATTGAAGAACGTAGTTATTCTCCTGTGGCCACAGAAGTTAGCATGATAGATACTTTAAACTTATATAAAAAAAGAGAGTTTATAGAAAAAGAATTAAAAAAAGCTTTGAAACTTGAACGAGAAGGTGTTGCTAAACAGGCATAATTTTTGAAGGACAAAAATCACCAATTATTGTATATTTCCCGGATTTTATTTCTTCTTTTAAGATTTTAGCAGAGGTGTTGGTTAATAAAGCCTGATTTTGAACACATTCAAAACCTTCTTTTAAGAAGTATTGTTCTTGTTGTTCACCTAATTGTGTGTAACGTTTTGTTCTTACAAATAATGCGAATCTTTTTTTACGTTTTTTTATTTGATAAGTTGTGTAAGATATTATTGTATCGATATCAATTTCTGCCCCAAGTGGTTGTATAATATCAATTATAAAATTTTCATTGTCGTATGTTTTGATTATTATACCTGTAATTGGATTAGTTTTTTTTTGGTTTTCATAAATGTATTTATATTCGCTGTAATAAGATAGTCCTTTAAAAGGGTTTTCTTTAAAATCTGAAACATCTGCACTTAGTAATGGTCTGAAATGGGGTAGGATACTGTTGTTGTAAGCATTTACAAGAGCCCTTGCATCAGAATTTCTAAAAACTCTGAAATCTTGTTTATCAAATTCTTTGTTAATAAACTTATCAATTTTCCATAATTTTTCGTAAGAGATTTGGCTAAAATTACATTTTGAAACCAGCATAGTCAATAATTCTGGTAGGTAATCGTCTACTTTTACCGTTATTGAAAAAGCTCCAAGAGCTTTATATTTAGCAGTAACAAATTGAATTAACTCAGAGGCTTCAAGAAAAGATCCTTCTTCGAATAATAGTTTTTGAATTTTTACTTTTTTTTCTTTACCAGTTGTTGGGGCAACAGTAATTAAGCCTTTTGCTTTTTTATCGTTTTCTAAAATATATGATTCTGGTAAGAATTTGAGCTTAAGTGGTAGTAAATGATGTAAAAATATAAACGGATTAAACATAATGTGGTTTATATATTTATCTGCAGCTTTGTCATTCAGAAAAGAAATCATTTCTTCTGAACTTTTTTTATCAAACCAAAATAGCTTTCTTATTCTACTCATAAAAAAATTATATATTTATTGTCCACTTCTTTCAAGTTTACTCATCCTAGAGGATGAGTGCATAATTGTTTAAAATTTGATAGAATAGAATAAAAAGGTATAGGAGGTTTAAGATGTCTATAGATGATACTTTGGTTATGATTTTGGCCGGTGGTATAGGAAAACGTTTGTTTCCTTTAACTCAGGACAGGGCAAAGCCTGCTGTTCCTTTCGGTGGAAGATACAGAATTATTGACTTTGTATTGAATAATTTCATTAACTCTGGATTCTTTAAAATAAAAGTTTTAACACAGTATAAATCAGATTCTTTAAACAAACATATAACTCGAGGTTGGAATTTATCACCTTTTTTGGATCAATATGTGGATTTAGTTCCAGCACAAATGAGAACTGGCGGAAGCTGGTATAAGGGAACTGCTGATGCTGTTTATCAAAACATCTTTCATATTCATGATGAAGATCCTGATTATGTTTGTGTCTTTGGCGGAGATCATATTTATAAAATGGATGTTTGGCAAATGCAAAAATTCCATAAAAAGAATTCTTCCGAATTGACTATTTCAGCTATTCCAATTCCTATTGAAGAAGCTTCTGAGTTTGGAATTATTGAAGTTGATGAAAACTGGCGTTTAACAGGTTTTGTAGAAAAACCTCAGACACCACCTAAAACTATACCAGGAAATCCTAATATGTGTTTGGCTTCTATGGGGAATTATATTTTTAACAAAGATACTTTGGTTAATGCGTTAGAAGAAGATTCAAAAATAGAAGAGTCTAATCACGATTTTGGTAAAAATGTTATTCCTATGCTTTTAAATCAAGGTAAAAGAGTTTTTGTTTATAACTTTGCAGAAAATCATTTTCCTGGAATGACCAAAAAAGAAAAAGGTTATTGGAGGGATGTTGGCTGTATTGATGCATACTGGCAAGCTAATATGGATTTATTAGAATACGAGCCAGAATTAAATCTATATTCAAAGGATTGGCCGTTAAGAACATTTAATTATAACTACCCACCAGCAAAATTTATTTGGCAAGAAGGAGATAGAGTTGGTATGGCAACTGATTCAATGGTGTCAGAAGGCTGTATTGTTTCAGGTGGTATGCTTTCAAAATGCGTATTATCTCCAAAAGTTAGAATAAATAGTTATGCACAAGTATCAGATAGTATTCTTATGGAAAATGTAAACGTAGGAAGATACTCGGAGATTAGAAAAGCAATTATAGACAAAAACGTAAATATTCCGCCTTATACAAAAATTGGTGTAAATCGTGAAGAAGACATAGCAAGAGGTTTCTATGTCTCAGAAGGTGGAGTCACAGTTGTTCCTAAAAATGCTAGGCTTTAATTTGATTAATAGCTTAAACTTTTATAAAGTTCTAAATACTTTTTAGAACTTTCTGTCCAGCTGAAATCAGTTTTCATAGCTGATTCTCTCATTGCGTTCAATGTGTATTTATCTTTATAGACTTCTAATGCACATTGAATAGCGCCTTTCATTGCCCAACCATTGTATCCCCAGAACTTGAAGCCCGTTGAATTATCGAGAGGGTAACCAACAACTGTATTATCAAGTCCACCTGTCACACGCACAATTGGCAATGAACCATAACGCATTGCAATTAGTTGTGAAAGCCCGCAAGGTTCAAACTTAGAAGGCATTAAGAAGAAGTCAGAACCAGCATAAATAAGATTTGCTAAATCTGCTCGATATCCAACGTAGGTTCTAATATTTGAAGTGTTATTAGATAACCAGATAAACATATCTTCATAAGCTTTGTCGCCAGAGCCTAAGAATATAAAATCTGCATCCATTCCCATTAATTCATTTTCAACTTCTCTTATTAAATCCAAACCTTTTTGATCAACAAGACGCGAAATTAAAGCAATTAATGGTCTATCTTTTTTATACTTAAGTCCAAATTCTTTTAATATAGCTTTTTTATTATCTTCTTTATTCTTTAGAGATTTAATATCATAATTTTTTACTAAATTCTTATCGGTTTTTGGATTGAATACATCATAATCAATACCATTTAAAATTCCAGCTATTTTATGAGTTTGTCCTCGAAGGGTATAGTCCATACCTTCGCCAAATTCGTCACCTAAAATTTCTTCAGCATATTTAGGAGAAACCACTAGGACTTTATCAGAGTAATTAATAGCACCTTTCATCCAATTAACACGACCATAGTGTTCACAGCCCCATTCATTATAGACAATATCTTTACGCATATTTGCAAAATCTAGAATATCTTCAAACCAAATCCCTTGATAAGCTAAGTTATGGATTTCAAATACGTTTCTTGTATCTTTCCAAAACTCATCAAATTTATAATTAGCTTTGATATATAAAGGAATCATTGCAGTATGCCAATCGTTAGAATGGATTATATCTGCTTTGAAGTTTAATTGTTTTGCGTATTCTAAAGTCGCAAGAGAAAAAGCAACATATCTTTCATGTTCGTATCGAGTATCAAGCCATTTTGGGTAAATTTCTTGAAAACAAGAAAAATACCAATCATTTTCTACAAAGAAAACATTTATATCTGTTCCAGGTAGTTTTGTCATATGAAGCTTAAATTTATGTGGTGAATTCCCAAAGGTTATCCACATTTCAGAGTTTTCAAGTTCTTTTATTCCCCACTTTGCTCTATCTACACAACCGTGAAGTGGTGTAAAAATAGCAATTTCAGCATCTTTTTCTAATGCTTTTGGTAAACTTCCAACAACATCTGAAAGTCCACCAGCTTTAGAAAATGGTGCTACTTCTGCTGCGGCAAATAAAATCTTCATCACTCTTACTCCTTAAGTTTTTGATTTAAACGGATAATTGGAAAGGGTGGGGAAATTTTACCAATTAATAACCCCTCGCGTACATGGATTATAAAACTTTCTTAATAAAAAGTAAAGAGGTGTTTTTTAATATATCAAAAACACCACCTCTTAAAAATAATTCTTATTTTGAGCTGAATTTATGCTCAATTCCATCAATATTCATAATACAATGTTTTGTTCCATCAGCCTGTTCATAAAGAGCAAATAAATCATTTCCATCTACTCTAGAATATGATTTTACTACATTTTTCAATTTTAAAGAATGGACATTTTCACCTTTTACGGATTCTACTTTTTTAACTAATACATCTTTATCCATAAAATCAATTTTTTCTTCTTTTTTGGTAAACATACCTTTTTCATATACCATTCTTTTTATATATTCATTTTCTGTTTTTCCGTTTTTTTTAATGAATATTTTTGAAATCCTTTGAATTTTTACTGGAAAAGAAAACATGTAGTTGCGATATAATATATACTTTTGCACCATTGAAGAATCAGGAAAAATTCTACAAGAAAATTCTGCTAAATCCTTATCTGCTTTATATGCAAGCATTACTTGGGACTTATCTTTTAATGTTCTTTCTCTAAATTCAGAGAATCCGTAATCTTTTAATTGTTGCATTAAATAATTTTTATTTCTGCCATATCGTGTAAAACTGTTTTTAAATATATCTACATTACTAATAATTTTCGTTGTTTTCATACACACCTCTTTTCCTTTATTTTAAAACAGATAAAAATAAATTTTGCCATTAAATTTTTATCTTAAAAAATGTTTACAAATTTTTCTTTGATTAGCAAATTAAAAAATTTTAGTGTATTATATACATTAGTGATTTTATGCAAGCTTGTAATGAAAAAGGGAATCCGTAATTGACTAAAACTAGCACAAAAACCAACAAAGAATTGAGAATTAATGAAGTTGTAAGAGTGAAAGCTCCAATTGTAGAAGCTTTAAAAAATGCTGTAGAGCATCCAACATATCAATTTCATATTCCTGGACATACTAAGGGTAGAGCTATTTTTTCTGATTTCAAAAAATTAATTGGAGAAAAAGCTTTAAATGTTGATACTACAGACGAATTTGATAATTTAGGAACTCTTCATCCTGCGACAGGTCCAATTGGTGAAGCACAAGAGCTTGCAGCACAAGCTTTTGGTGCAGCAAAAACTTTCTTTTTATTAAATGGTTCAACTGCTGGTAATATGGCGATTGGTATGTCTTGTACAAAAGCAGGACAAAAAGTTATTATAAACAGAAACTGCCACCGTTCAGCTCTAACAGGTTTAATGATTTCAGGAGCAGAACCTATTTGGATTTGTCCTAATCGAATTGAAGACTGGTCAATATGGGGAAATCTTGATGCGCAAATTATTGAAAAACACCTTCAAGAAAACGAAAATGTAGGTTTGGTATGGATTACTAATCCAACTTATGAAGGTGTTGTATCTGATATAAAATCAATTAGCAAAGTTTGTAAAAAGTATGGCGTGCCTTTAGTTGTTGACGAAGCTCACGGATGTTTATGGAATTTCAATAAGCATCTACCAGAAACAGCATTAAAACTTGGAGCAGATGCGGTCATTCATTCACTTCACAAGACTGGCGGAAGTATGTCACAAAGTTCAATGTTACATATTGCAAAAGATTCTTTGCTTAATGCTGATGCAATTGAAAAATCTTTAAAAATGCTTCACACAACAAGCCCGTCTTTAATGCTTTTAGCTAGTTTAGACGCTGCGCGTGCAACATTGCAATCAAAATCTGGTCAAGCGATGCTTGATAGAACAATTGAAAATGCAAAATATTTAAGAAAAAGATTAGATAAAATCGAAAGATTACATCAGCTAAAAGCTGATTTTGGATACAAAACTGATGTTACAAAAGTGTTCATTAAAATGGACGGACTTTCTGGAAAACGTCTTGAATCTATTTTAGAAATCGATTTCAATATAGAAGTTGAATCAGCTTCTGATATTGGAGTTCTTTTACTTTGTAACTTAGGCAATAAACGCTCTGATTTTGTATATCTAGCAGATAGTTTAGAAAAAATTGCAAAAAGCGATTATAAAGATATTTACTATCTTGAAAAACGCAAACACATGCCAATGCTAGACCCTATTATCAAAATGAGCTTAAGAGATGCTTATTATGCTGATAAAGAAGTTATCGCAAAAGAAGACGCTATTGGTAGAATTTCTGCTGAGCTTGTTGCAGAATGCCCTCCAGGTATTTCAATTTTGCTTCCTGGTGAATTGATTACGGAAGAACATTTACCATATCTAAATGACTACAAAACATTAGAAGTTGTTAAGGGGTAACGGTATTAATGAAAGGAAGTGTGTATTATGAAGATATCTCCGGTAAAGACTCCAATTGTTAGAAAAGCAATGAAAAGAGCTCAAAAAGTACTAAAAAATATTCAGCCCAAACCTAAGGGCGGATATTTCCCCTTAGGTAATGGTAAATATATTTTTATCGCTGGCGGACCAGAAATTGATAAAAAAGTAGCGGAAGCTAATAAAAGATTGATAAAATAAAAAGTAGGTCGGCTTTACTAAGCCGACTAAATTTTATATAATTTAGAAATGAATTATAGAAGAATTTTTGTAGAAAACAGTTTGTTATTCTTAACTTTAGTTACAAATGATAGAAAAAATCTGTTAATTGATAATATTGAATTCTTAAAACAAGCTTTATACAACGTTAAAAAAAATTATTGCTTTGAAGTTATTGCATATATAATTATGCATAATCATATACATTGTATTATTAAACCTGAAAATATATTAGAATATCCTAAAATTATAAAATCTTTTAAATATGCTTTTACTAAAAATGTCGGCTTAGTAAAGCCGACCTACAAAGGAACTAAAGTATGGCAAAATCGTTATTGGGAACATACTATTAGAAACGAACAAGATTTATATAAACATATAGATTATATTCATTACAATTCAATGAAACATTGTAACATTGCGCCAAAAAATTGGGAATTTTCATCTTTTCAAAAGTACGTTGAAAATAATATGTACGAAGAGAATTGGTGTAATTTTGAAGATAAAAATAAAATAAATCAGTTAGATTTTGAATAAAACGTAGTAGTAGGTCGGCTTTACTAAGCCGACTAAATTTTATATAATTTATTTTATGGCAAGAAAGAAAAAGACAAATCTAAATAAAAAAATAATAAGTTTCATCATTACATTTTTAATGATGGCAAGCGGTGTTTATTATTATGGCCTAAATTATGTTCCGCAAAAATGGTATGAAGAGCAGACAATGATGCCAAATCAAGTAGAATCATATTACGTTAATCAATGGTGTACTGCTGATTTTGGGAGAAAAGAAGCTGTTTTATGGGATATGACTCGTGTAGATTGTCTTGCAAAAGATTACGCAATTGAATTTGATTTTGCAAAAAAATGGGCTGAAGCTGTTGGGCAATCTTTGTATTATTCAAAAATGACAGGAAAAAAACCTGCTATAGCTTTAATCTTAACAAGTTTAGGTGATTATAAATATTTAAAAAGGATTGAAAGGCTTGAAAAAGATATTAAAGTATTTTTAATAAAAGCTTATTAATTTTATTTTAAGAGTACATCTTTATTTTGTTTTTGTTAGAATAAGATTATGACAACAGTATTTGATAATTTTAGTTACGAGTTAGTTCATGTTGATTCAAAAACCGGCGCTAGAGCTGGTGTTTTGCATACTCCTCACGGTGATATTAAAACACCGATTTTTATGCCAGTGGGTACTAATTCAACAGTAAAACTTGTTACAAACAATAATTTATATGATACAGGCGCGCAAATAATTTTGGGTAATTCATACCACTTATATTTACGTGCTGGGCATAAGTTAATTGAAAAGTTTGGTGGAATTCATGGCTGGATGAATTGGGATAAGCCTGTTCTTACAGATTCAGGTGGATTTCAAGTGTTTTCTTTGGCTCATTTGAGAAAAATAACAGAAGAAGGTGTTGAATTTCGTGATCCAAAAGACGGTAAAAAACATTTTATTTCTCCAGAAATATCTATGGAAATTCAACAATCAATTGGTGCAGATATAATTATGGCCTTCGATTGGTGTGCACCTTTTGGATGTGATTATGAAACAGCAAAAGCTGCGATGGAAAGAACTCACCGTTGGTTAGAAAGATGTATTAAAGCTAAAACTACAACTAATCAGGCATTATTCCCTATATGTCAAGGCGCATTTTTTGACGATTTAAGAAAAGAAAGTGCAGCATTTGTTTCACAAATCCCTGCAGTTGGTTATGCTATTGGGGGATTGAGTGTTGGTGAAGATAAAGAGACAATGAATCATTTTGTAGAGCTTACTGCTCCCCTATTGCCGCATAACAAACCTCGTTATTTAATGGGTGTAGGAACACCAGAAGATTTATTAGACGGAATTAAACGTGGCGTTGATATGTTCGACTGTGTTCTTCCAACACGTAATGCAAGACACGGCTCATTTTTCACTCACGAGGGCAAAAAGCAAATTAAAAATGCTCAATACTGGGATGATCCAAGACCTTTGGATGAAAATTGTGATTGCTATTGCTGTAAAAACCATTCAAGAGCTTACTTAAGGCATCTTTATAAATGTGGAGAAGGTACTGCACAAGCGTTAATGTCTATACACAACATTAAATTCTTGATTGATTTTTCACAAAGAGCTCGTGAAGCGATTTTAGAAGATAGATTTGAAGAATTTTATAATGAAAATTACTCTAAACTAATTTAGTTTAATTTATTAGTTTCCTTCAAGCTTTGATAAGTGTTTTGTGCCTCCATTATAATCATCAATAATTTTAATTGCAGTGTTTTCAGGAATATTTACATATTCAAAAAGTTTGTTTAAAATTTTAATGATTTGTTTTTCTGACGCTTTTTTAGTCAAATCTATTTTATTGATTAAGTCTCCCCAGAGTGTTAATTGTTCGTCTCCAACATATGCGCTAAAATCACCGAAATCTTCGCTATTTCTACCGGTGATAATTGTTGGTTTTACTCCTTCTGCTTCACAAGCTTCTTCAAAAGTATCAACCATTCTGCAACTAATTTCAGAGAGTGGATCGCTTGAATCATAGGCTAGTCCACCATAAATAACACCACTAACTTCTTCATCTTTGCACTTTGAAGCTTTTCTTACATCGTCAATTGCTTTTGTAAAACAATCTTTAGTTAAGATACTATCTTTATCGCAATAGGGTGAAGAACAAGCAATATATTTATGTGTTGGGGTTGAAAAGACAATGCCTAATGACGGCATCATATTTTCTACTCTTTTAATAGTTTTATTAACAAAAACTCTGCCATTATTTACTGTAAAATTAGCAAGTTCTCCGTTACCTAATAAAATTCCAGTGTTTTTTAATGCAGGGTATTTTTTCTGTGCTAGGTTGATAGTAAAATTAGTCATTATTTAAACTCCTTTTATTTATGTAAAAACGGTAAAAATAAAAATTGCTATTTTATAAAAAAGAGTTTAGTTTATCTTTATTTTTTTTATTTAACCCCTTTGTGCTATAATTTTTTATAAAAAGAGGGAAAAAAGATGGAAAGATTTTATATTACAACAGCAATTGATTATGTTAATGGTGCGCCACACATTGGACATGCATACGAAAAAATTCTTACAGATGTAATTTATAGACATTTTACACAGAGATGTGAAGATACATATTTTCTTACAGGTACTGATGAGCACGGTATAAAAATACAAAAAACTTCCGCTGCTCAAGGTATGACTCCGCAAGAATTATGTGATATGAATGCCAATAAATTCAAAGAAGCCTGGAAAGCTTTAGATATTAATTATGATTACATGATTAGAACAACTGATGCTCAACATAAAGAAATAGTTCAAAAAATCTTTGACAAGCTTCTTAAAAAAGGTGATATTTATAAACATTCTTATACAGGACTTTATTGCCAAGGTTGCGAAGCTTTCTTGAGTGAGAAAGATCTAACAGAAGATGGTCTATGCCCTGATCACTTAAAAAAACCAGAAGAAGTAAGTGAAGAAAACTATTTCTTCAAATTGAGCAAATACAAAGATGCAATTATTAAACATATAAAAACAAATCCTGATTTCATAGTTCCTTCTTTTAGAGCTAATGAAGTTATTAATCAGTTAGAAAATATTCAAGACATTTCAGTATCTCGAGCAAAATCAAATGTTTCTTGGGGTATACCTGTTTTAGGTGATGACGAACAAGTTATTTATGTTTGGATTGACGCACTTTCTAACTACATTACAGCATTAGGTTATAATCCTGATGGTGAGTCTAATGAAAAATTCAATAAATACTGGCCTGCAAATCTTCATGTAATTGGAAAAGATATCTTAAAATTTCACAGTATTTTCTGGCCAGCATTCTTACTTGCACTTGACTTACCACTACCTAAACAAATTCTTGCGCATGGCTGGATTACAATTGACCAAACAAAAATGTCAAAATCTTTAGGTAACGTAATTTCACCGACAGGAGTTTTAGAATCATTCAACCAAGAAATTCCTGACGCATTACGTTATTACATGTCAACAGCTGCGCCTTGTGGTAAAGACGGAAACTATTCCGACGAAGATTTTAAAGAAAAGGTTAATGCTCACCTTGCAAACTCTATGGGTAACTTGCTTAATAGAACACTTTCAATGCTTGTTAAATATTTTGATGGTGAAATTAAGCCTGAATTTAAAATTAAATCTGAATTATTTGATAAAGCTTTAGAAACAGTTAAAGCTGTTAAGCACCACTTTGATTACTATGAAGTCCAAGAAGCGGGACTAAAAATTAATGAGCTTGTGGATATTACTAATAAATACGTAACAGACAATGCACCTTGGACATTAGCTAAAGAGGAAAAGATGACTGAATGCGGTCAAGTACTTACAACAGTGCTTGAAATTATGTGTGTAGTGTCATCTTTAATTTATCCATATTGTCCTAACATTGCGAAGTCTATGGCAGAACAATTATCTTATGATTTGAATACAAAATTAGATGATATAACTTGTGATAACATTAAAGTCGGTCATTTAATAGATAAAGAGTCTATTAAGCCTGTATTCTTAAGAATGGATAGTGAATTGGCTGATAAAGGTAAAAAATCTTAAAGTTTATAAATATTATAAAAAAATTAGTCTAGGAATAGATTCTTAGACTAATTTTTTTGCTTGTTTCCATAGAAAATCAAATTCTTCGTAAGAGTAGTTCTCTAGAGGTTTTGTTGCGATTTCTTCCATTTTTTGAAAACGTTTTGTAAACTTTTTATTTGCTCTTAATAAAGCTTGTTCTGCGTCAATTTTGTGCCACCTTGCAAGATTAACGGTTGCAAAAAATATATCGCCCATTTCATCTTCCATTTTGTCAAAATCGCCAGATTGAACAGCCTCTTCAAATTCAATATATTCTGATTCAATACATTTTTTGAGGCTTTCTATAGAGTCCCATTCAAATCCTACTTTTATGGCTTTTTTACTTATTTTTTGAGCAGACATTAATGCAGATTGTGATTTTGAAATACCATCTAGAATAGATTTTCTGTTAGTTTTTTCTTCTTTTTTTAATCTATCCCAAGCTTCTAAAATTTCTGTTGTTGAATTTACTTTAGCGTTACCAAAAACATGCGGATGGCGATGTATTAGTTTATCGCCAAGCTCTTTAGCTACATCTTCGATATCAAAGTTACCCTCATCTTTTGCGATTTGCGCGTGTAAAACAACCTGTAACAAAACGTCACCTAATTCTTCTCTTAGGTTTGCAATGTCACCATCATCAATTGCATCAACAGCTTCATATGCTTCTTCAAGCATATTAGGACGCAAGCTTTTATGGGTTTGTTCCCTATCCCATTGGCAGCCATTTTCGCTTCTTAAAGTTGCAACAATATCAACTAATCTTTCAAGTTCTTTGTATTTCATAATTGAATTATAGCGCGAAAAACTTTCTTAATAAATACTAGTTTTTATTTGATGAAGAAATAAGTTTTGGCAAGAACATTAAAATGCCACCTACTAAAGCACCTACACCTGCTGATTTGAGAATTTTGCTTATTCTAATTTTTGTTGCAGATTTTTTTATTGTGTTGAATAGTTCATCACTTATATCACCAGCATTTTCAAATTTTTTATTTGTTGGATTCCAAATTTTTTGAATATTATTTTTAAAATTAATGATTTCGTTTTTGTTTTTTGCCTTGATGAAATCTTCAATAGCTGTAATATTTTCGCTCAAGTTGCTTTTATCGATGTTATCTATGTTAATCTTAATTTCAGAAAATATTTTAGGATTTTCTGTCGCTAGGTTTTTTAGCTCGAGGGTATTTTTGATGTTTTTTAGTTTTTCCAAGACTAGAATGTTTTTATCGTATATTTTTTTATACGCATTATCAGGAGTTTCTGATAGTGATTTAAATATACTGTGAGCAAAAGAATCTTTTACGCAACCATCTTTTGTAATTATAGGGTTCTGTCTGTAACCTAAATATCCCCCAGCAATACCACCTACTGTAGCACCTGTTAGGAATAAAGCAGTATTTTTTCTCGATTTACTATTTGTAGTTTGAGTGTTTTGTGGATAATTGGTTACGTTTGCGAAGTATGGATTTGTCATATATAACTCCTTGGTTTGTATTTATTGAATATAAAGCTTGTAAAAACATTTTTTGCTTTAATTTTTACAATGCTTAACATAAAGAATGTGTTTTTATTTGCCTTTTATTATTGCTTTTTGTATAATCACGAGTATATTAATTAAGGAGATTAATTTTTAAAATGAAAGTAAGTGTAAAAGTTCCTGCCAGTTCGGCAAACATTGGCCCCGGTTTTGATTGTATGGGATTGGCATTGCCTATATATAATACAATTACAATCGAAGAAACTGTTTTACCTGGAACTGGTATTGAGATTAATGTAATGTCAGAGGATGAATCTGCAGACGAACAGGTTTTTGATAATATTCCGAAGGATAAAAATAATTTAGTCTATAAAGCTGTAGAAATGCTTTATAATTCAATTGGTCAAGAGCCTTCTGAATTAAAAATTAATATACAGACTAGTATTCCTATCGCAAGAGGTTTGGGAAGCTCTTCATCTGTAATTGTAGGTGGTCTATTAGCTGCAAATAAGCTATTAGGAAATCCTGCCGATGAGACAGCACTACTTGCAATTGCAACAGAAGTAGAAGGACATCCAGATAACGTAGCTCCGGCTATTTTAGGTGGTTTAGTGTTATCATCTCTTGAAGACGATGGCTCTGTAACTTATTTTAAATTGAATTGGCCAGAGGAGTGGGATTTAACAGTTTGTATTCCTGATTTTGAATTATCTACAGAAATTTCTCGTTCAGTTCTTCCAAAAGAAGTTTCAATGGCAGATGCTAATTTTAACGCAAAGCATCTTGCGATGTTGATTCAAGCTTTGAATACTGAAGATTCAAAATTAATGAAACTTGCTTTGAAAGACAAGTTGCACCAGCCATATCGTGAAAAATTAGTTCCTGGCATGAAAGAAATTATGGAAGCTTTTAAACATGAAGATGGTGTTTTAGGCTGTGTACTTTCAGGTGCTGGCCCAACTTTGTTGGTTATTTCACATAAGTATGATGTTGATAAAATAAAATCTACAGTTAAAGAAATATGGGAGGCTCAAAACATTAAAGTTGATATAAGAACTTTAAAAGTTGAGGAACAGGGTGCTGTAGTATTTTAATTAAAATATGAAAAATTTTTTCTAATTAAAACGGCTGAATTTATTAAAGTTTAGCCGTTTTTTGTCGCTAAGTTTATAAACGAGGTGTTTATGGCAAAAATAATTGAAAATGATTGTAGTGCTAGAAGAATGATAAAACTTTCTACTGAAGATATAATTTCTGTAGTTCAAGATTATCAAAGAATTGTACCTAGATTCTCTTCTTTGAAAGACGCAAGGAACTATCTGTCAGATACAGTTGTATATATACCAGAGGATCTTTTTTAATCGGTAGTCGATAAGTCTGCTAGTGCGTTTTTAGCTTCTTCAAAGCCTGGATCTTGTTCTAAAACTTCAATGTAAAGTTCTTTAGCTTTATCCCTGTTGTTGCTTTCATAGATTAATGCTAAATTATATTTTGCCTGAATTAATTGTGGGTCGTTTAATAAAGCTTTTTTAAATGACTCTTCTGCATTTTTTGTATCGTGTTGAGCTATATACATAAGTCCGCTACGATATAATCCCATAGGATGCTTTTCATCTATTTTTAATAAATCAGAAAGAGCTTTCTTTTCTTCAAAGAAATTTCCTAAATTGTGGTGTGCTTCAGATAATTTTAGATAATATTTAGCATGAAATTCTTTTTGTTTATCATATTCTAGAGCTTTGTGTATTAATTCTACTGCGTTGGCATAACTTTTTTGTTCAATGTGGTTTAAAGCTTTATTGTAATAAATTTCTGGGTTGAGTGTATTATAATCAGCAGCACTTTCTAATAATTGATAAGACTCGTCAAATTTTTGCTTTTCAGCTAAATCAACTGCCCAGCTTATATAAAGTTCGCAAATAGCTAGTCTTACGTTTTTAGCTTCTTTTTGAGTTGATTTATCTAGAAGGTCTAGATATTTATTCAAAGCTTTTTGATATTCTTTACAAGCTATATACGTTTCTGCAAGCTGAGTTGTTACATCATATGCGCTTTGAGAAAGCATAACGAGTTCTTCTAATATAGAAATCCCAGTGTCAAATTGCTTTAGTTTTATATTAAAAGTAGCTATGTCGTTTCTAACTTTAAATTTGTCAGAACCTTGTACATCTAGTAATTTATTTGAAAAATCAATTGCTTTTTCAAATTCTTCT
This sequence comes from Candidatus Gastranaerophilaceae bacterium, assembly GCA_045651505.1. Lineage (GTDB taxonomy): Bacteria > Cyanobacteriota > Vampirovibrionia > Gastranaerophilales > Gastranaerophilaceae > CAG-196. Next base: position 44,365 of record JAZRSL010000005.1, read on the forward strand.
GTTTCAACATATAACTCAACCAATCTATCATATGTCCATAATAAAATTTTAGGTTCAGTAACAAAACCAAGCATATATAGTAGTGTTTCAATAGCTTTAGGATAATTTTTTATTTTAATATATAGCTCAGTGAGTTTTTGATTTGTTACAATATCTGTAGGATATATGCCAAGACGTGTTTTGTATGCTTCAAAAGCAGCAGGATAATCTCTTGCTTGTTCGTTAAGCTCTGCTAAAATAGATTGAACTTCCGCAATATCTTCGTTTTTATCCATTAAGCCAGATAAAATATTGTATACCGATATAGAAGAATATATTTGTTCAGAATCTCTATATAATTCAGCCAAAGTTCTAACCACTTCTACATCATCGCTTTTATAGTCAAAAATACTTTCATATTCTTTGATTGCTTTATTCAACATTTGTTTTTTTATGTAGCAGTCGCCAAGAAGTTTTCTTGTATCAATTCCGTTAGAATCTTTTTTTAAGATTATTAGACATTGTTTTATACAGTTATTATATTTTTTGTCCCTATAATAAGCTTTAGCTAAGTACTGTCTAACTTCTAAATGAGAAGGTACTCTATCTAAATATTTAGTTGCAAGAAGCTCTACTAAAGCATACTCGCCTTTGTCAAAAAGAACTTCTACTTGATCTAAAATGTTTTTTGTAGAAAGTTGCAATTCATTGCCTCTACTGTTTTTACCGCCTTGATACATGATTATTGCGTACAAAACATATATGGCAACCATTGCAAGAACAAAAGCTGCTGCTATTAAAATTACGTTTGAGTTTGTCATTAAAGCTTCCTACATTCTTATGTCTATTTACATTATACAATATTTCCAAAAAAAAGCAAAAATAGCCTCTTTACTTTTGAGAAAAAAATATTAAACTATTATTATGCGCAAGTTTTTATTTATACTGCTAGCTATATTTATATTTAACATTCCGGTTCAATCTGAAGGGTTGGATGATTTTTCTGAAGTCGATAGGTTGTGGGATGGTCAACAAACAATCACTAATCAAGAGTATGAACAGGTTATAGACGCACTTGAGGAGAGAGAAAAGAAAAGGGAAGAAAAAGGCTGGAAGAAAAAACTTAAACGTATCGGTGGTGGTGGGACTAGTCTTCATAAAGAATTGAATCCAGAGAATGACATAACTGAAATAGATGGATTTAAGCCTAAAGAAGAAGGGGTCTTGATTAATGTACCAGTAGATCTTTTTTTAGGTGATAAAATCTTAGAAAAAGGTTTTTATAAGATTATCGGTGAAAAAACAGAGGATGGTAAATTATATGTTAATTTTTATCAATCCCAGTATTTCAAAGGTTCTGTGGAAGTTTCTGAAACCAATGATGATTACAATGAAAAAGAAATAGATTTTGCTAAAATATTGCCCTATAATGATTCTTTTGTAAAAATAATTTTTGGTTCAATTGATTTTAATGCGTACGCATATATGCCTTTTAGGCAATAATTATTCTTAATATTTAAGTTGTTGTTATATTAGTTAAAATATGGTATGATTATCATGTGACCTTGTGTCTCGTTTACAATAAGAAATCAAATTCTTAAACCTATGTGAATAAAATAGGTTATTGATATGATTCGAGAGTTCTTGGATTATTGTAAGCTATGAATGGTAGAGAATTAGGATAGTTAGTATTTCAAAATGAGAGAGAAAAATTTTTTGAAAAATAAATGTGAGCAAACTGTTTCTGATACATTTGAAGATCAAGTTGTGCTTGGCATTGCAAATGTTTGTAAAAACTTATCAAAGAAAAAGATTCTTATAAGTTCAGTTATGTGTCTCCTTTTATTGTCTACTTTATTGTCTGTTGTTAATAACGGATTAAAAGGGGTGGCAACTAGTGAAGCAAAATCTGTTAAGGCAGTAAGTTTACCAGTAGCTGCAGTTTCTTCTAAAAAAAGTGTTATAACAATACCTTCTGGTGTAGTAAAAGTAAATCCATTTTTACCATACCGAGATATAAGTGGATATGATAATGATACAAGTGCTTCTGCTTATAGTATAGTTGAGCCACCGTTAACTTCTGGAGAAAGCTCAGACGCTGCTAGGGTTATGGATACTATTGTATCAGGTATTTTATATGATAAGTTTAGTCCTTCTGCAATTTTAAATATTGAAGGTAATGATTACTTAGTGAAAAAAGGTGATGTAGTTAATAATTACAAAGTGTTAAATATAGTACAAGATTCTGTAACAGTGAGTCTTGGTGCAAATGTTTATAAAGCTGGTATTGGAGAAATGCTAACCGAAGGAACATTAAATCATAATAATGTTTCTAATTTAAATAATAAATTCGGAGGTGAAAAATAATGAGTTATAGTAAAATAAAAAGATTTATATCTGCAGCAATTCTATTGGCCTTCAGTGCTCCTGGAGTAATAGCTGTTACAGAGAGTGAATTTGAATCAACTCCGGTTTCTGTGCCATATGCAACATCAATGAATTTTGCTTGCGCAACGAATCTTACAGAAAATAATGAAAAAATTACATTAAGCTTGAGAGATTCTGATGTAAAACAAGTTTTAAGAATGTTTGCAGATAAAGCTGGACTTAATATTATATTTCACCAATCAGTAACTGGAAAAGTAACTTTAGATTTAGTTGATACATCTATTAATGAAGCTTTTAATTTAGTACTTCAAATAGCAGGATTAAACTATTATAAGCAAGGAAAGGCTATGATTGTTATGTCAAGCTCTGATCCTGCAAATGCTGCATATTCAAAACAAGAAATGATGGTTTTCCCTATTAAATATGTAAGTGCACAAAAAATTGCTGAATTTTTAAATAAAAATGTTTTCGGAATGAAAAAAGTGGGCCTATCAAGCGTTGAAGCTGCAACAGTTAACTCAGCTACTAATGAACTAATAGTGTTTGGTATGCCTTCTGATGCAGTAATTGTTAAAAAAGTTGTAGAACAATTTGATAAAGAACCTTATACAAAGACTTTTGCTGTTAACCATACTACGCCAGCTGAAATGGCTGATATGATTTGTAATTTATTATTACCATCAAGGGGAATTTCTTCAGGTTCGTCTTCTTCAGGAAAAATGACTGGTGGTGCAGCTTCTGTTGGCGGAACATCTCCAGCATTAAAACTTGGTGAAGGTATTATTGCTTGTTCAATCTCATCTTCAGTAAGCTCTCAAGGTGTTGCTCCTTTCGATGTGCAGAATCTTTCAATTGCATATTTCCCACAAAGAGGAACGATTACATTGATGGGTGGTTCAGAAGCACAAGCTAATATGATTGAGAATTTTATTAAAAATAATGATGTTAAACAACCTCAAGCTTTCCTTGAAGTTTCAATAGTAGAATTGAATGAACAAGGTAGCAAAGAGTTTCAAAATAGTTGGTACTTAGCTTCAAATTCATGGAGCTTAGGTTTTGATGGAACTTCATCTAGTGCAATGCGTGCTGGTGGAGTGCCTGCTTATATGAAAAAAACTGATTACATTTGGGATAAAGGTGCTCAAGGCAATACACCGATGCAAGGAATTTCACAACCTGGTGGTGCAGGTTCTCCTATTTTAGTTAACAAAGGGGATGGTGAGTCTGTTTGGGAAATTCCTCAACAAATTGTAAGAACTGCACTATATCCAGTAACTCAAGGTACAAAAGTTTATTGGCAAATGAATTATTTAATTGAAAACAGAAAGGGTAGAGTTTTAGCTAATCCAAAAATCTTAATTACTAATGGTCAAGAGTCAGTAATTGATTTAACACAAGATTATGTAGAAAAAGTTACCTCTGAGTACTTGACAGCTACTGGTGCTGGTTATGGTGCAACAACAGGTGCAGCTCAAAAAACATATACAATTGGTTCTGATTTAGGTATTAAAGTTACTTTAACTCCATTTATTTCACCTGAGGGTTATGTAACATTAAATATTGCTCCAGAATACTCAACTGTAGCTAATGAAATTAGAACTCAAAGTGAAGTTACAGGTCAAACAGACTTAGCTGCAACACTTTTAAGCAGAAGAGATTTAGATCTTAAAAATGTTAGAATTAAAGATGGTGAAACTCTTGTTATTGGAGGTTTAATTCAAGAAACTGAGCAAAAAATCGTTAATAAAATTCCGTTCTTAGGTGATTTGCCTTTAGTAGGTTCTATTTTTAGGTCAACTTCAACAACTAAGGCAAAAAGTGAGCTTGTTATTATGTTGACACCAAAAATTCTTAATGATGGAGATGGAGCTATAGCAGATAGCTTATTATAAACTATGTCTAATCAAATTCAAAAATTAAAAGAAAGTATAAAGAAAGACTATGTTAAAATTTTTGATTTAAACCTGATGAAAACATCAGGTTTTATTCCAGTTGATAAAAGACAAAGTGATATTTTTGTTATTATAAACAAACAAAATCTCTCTAATAAAGCTGATATTGAGTATTTATTAAAAAATAAGTTTTCTGAATATTGTCCAAAATTTATTCCGGTAGAATCAAGTGATTTTATCGACTTGTATAATTATGTTGTAGAGGATTCGCAAGAAAAAATAAAGGTTGAATCAAAAGATCCTGAAGAGTTAAGTGCTGAGGAAATGTTGGTTTCAATTGGTTGGATTACTCAAAATCAATTAGAAGAATGTCAAAAAGAAGCTCAGGATAAAAAATTACCATTAGATGCTATTTTTTATGAAAAAAATTATCTTTCTTACGAAAGGATTGTTTCATATTTAAAAAAGAAATATAACTGTGAGGTTATATCTAAGGCAAATATTGTTGTAGATTCTGCTATTTTAAAATTATTACCAGATGATTTTATAGAAAAAAAACAAACTATTATTATGACTATGGTTGAAAATAAGTTAGCGGTTGCCATGGTCAATCCTAATGACAAATATACTGTTAGAGAGATTTCTTTATCAACCGGAAGACCTTTAAATGTGTATGCTATTCCTTACTTTGAATATGATATGTATTTAAAAGAATATTTACTTATCAAAAAAAATGAGCAGCATGCAAAAGAAACAGAACGTATTATTCAAAGTATCGAACAAGAAGCAGCTGAATATAATCAAGAAGAAACTTTGTGGGCGCAAGTAGAAAAAGAGCTTCAGGATTCTAGTGGAAATGTAGCTAAGTTTGTGTACAAAATTATAACAGATGCAATTGATGCTAAAGCTTCTGATATTCATATTGAACCTCGTTTAGGGTATTACGTTGTTCGTTTGCGTTCTGATGGTATTTTAAAGAAAGTTTTAGAGATACCAGGAAGTATTGAGCTAGCAGTAATCACACGTTTTAAAGTTTTAGCAAGAATGAATATCGCTGAGCATAGAAGACCTCAAGACGGTACTTTTTCTATAAAATACAATGATAGAATGTATGATTTTCGTATCAATACATTACCAGTATCTGGAAAAGAGAAGGTGGTTATTCGTATTTTAGCTCCTGCGGTAAGCTTGAAAGCATCTGGTGAAAAAATGATAATTCAAGGTGCTTCAGAAGAGGATATCGCAAAAATTCATGATATGGTTCAATGTCCTAATGGTATTATATTAACTTCTGGTCCTACTGGTTCTGGAAAAACAACGACTCTATATACAATATTAAAGGCTTTAAATAACGAAGATGTTAATATAACTACAATTGAAGATCCAATAGAAATTAAACTAGAAGGTATAAACCAATCTCAAGTAAATCCAAAAGCAGATATTACGTTTGCGTCTTGTATGAGGGCGATCTTAAGACAAGATCCTGATATAATTCTTGTGGGTGAGATAAGAGATTTTGAAACCTTAGAGGTCGCAATTTCAGCGGCTTTAACTGGACACTTAGTGTTGAGTACAGTTCACACGAATTCGGCAGCTGCTACGGTTACAAGATTGATAGAAATGGGTGCTAAAGATTATTTAGTGTCTTCAACTTTAACAGGGGTAATTGCTCAACGTTTGGTTAGAAGGCTATGTGATAAATGTAAAGAAGCTTATTTTCCAACAGAGGAAGAGGTTAAACATATAACAAATAATCCTGAAGAACAAGAACAATTGCTTCAAACGAAATTGTATAGAAAAAAGGGCTGTAAAGATTGTGGCTATTTAGGCTATACCGGACGTTTGGGTATTTATGAAGTTATGCCTATATCAAGGGAGATAAAGAAATTAATAGCCCAAGGTGCTCATGATATAGAAATTGAAGAATCTGCAGTTGCTTCTGGAATGAAAACTCTTAAGTATTCTTGCTTGCAACATATTTTGGACGGCAATACTTCATCTAGTGAATTTGTCAGAGTTTTGGGTTATGCAAATGAGTAAGTTTAAATTAAGAGGTTTATAGATGCCAATATTTAGTTATGAAGCGTTAAAACAAGGTAAACAAATAATTAAAGGAGAGATTACAGCTTCTAATATTAAGGATGCCCGTGATGTTGTCCGCAAAATGGGCCTTGTACCAATTAAGATAGTTGAATTCTCTGAAGCTAAAAGCAAAAAAGGTACAAACCTTTCCCCTCTTACTTTAAAAGAAAAAATTGATTTTGTATCTACCTTACAAATATTATTACAGTCAGGTATTCCGGCAGTTGAATCTTTGATGTTTATGGAGCAAGAATCTGCGAGAAAAAAAATAAGAGAAATGGCTAAAATATTGAAGACTCAAATTATGGCTGGTTCTACTTTTGCAGATACTTTAGCTAGATATCCTAATGTTTTTGGATATATTTTCATCGGTTTGGTAAAAGCTGGTGAAGAAGCTGGTGAATTAGAGAAAACATTAGGGCGTATTAATGACTTGCAAAACAAACAAGAAAATACGAAGAGTAAAGTTATTGGAACTCTTATGTATCCAATGTTTGTTGTTATTTTAGCGATTTTGATTATTTTAGTAATGCTTATTTTTGTATTTCCAGCATTTAAAGATATGTTTGAACAACAAGAGAAAGCCTTACCTTTAATTACTTCTATGATGATTAATGCTGGTGATTTTTTAAAAGAGTTTTGGTATACAATTCCTTTGTTTATAGCAGCGTTTGTTGCTTTTGTGATTGTTGTTTTAAAATGGCAACCTGTAAAGAATATTTTTGATAGAATTATTTTAAAAATACCTTTAGTAAGTAATTTGGTTTTATATTCAAGTTTTTCAAACTATTTGTCTGTTATAAGTGTATCTTATGATGCGGGTATTCCTATTGTAGATTGTTTGCATTTAGCAAATATAACGCTTACAAACTCCGTTTTAAAAAACAGGATGTCAAATGCTGTTATAAAAGTTCAGCAAGGTATGCAAGTATCTCAAGCTTTTAAATCAACAAAAGTTATGCCTAAAATGTTATTGTTTATGGTATCTACTGGTGAACAATCAGGACGATTGGGTGAAATGCTCGATAAAGGTGTAATTTTTTTAGATAAAACTTTAGATGGTATTATTGATACCATGACAAAAATGATTGAGCCAATTATGTTGCTTGTTATTGGTTCTATAGTTCTTGTTATGGCTTTAGCTCTTTATCTACCATTGTTCCAGTCATATATGTCATAAAATTTAAAAGAGGTTTGTATGGAAAATAAAATTGTTAAAGAATTAATGTCTAATGCTTGGAGCGAAAAAGTTTACATTGAAACAGCTGAACATATTATTAGTGGATATGTTTTTATGCCTAAAATAGGGAAGAGAACCAGACTTTTATCCGATATTTTAAATACAGAAAAGAATTTTATAGCAGTTAAAGATTGTTCTTTAGAATATAAGCTTAATCCTACAAAAAGTATAGAATCTCATGAATTTTTAGAGGTTAATATATCAACAATATTGATAATGAGGCCAATATATGAATAAGAAAATATATGTTATAACTGGTGCTACTTCTGGAATTGGGAAAAAGCTTGTTGAAATTTTATCAAAGAATAACATTGTATTTGCAGGTTATCGTTCTGAGAAAAAGGCAGAAGATTTAGTTAAAATATCTGAAAATATATTACCATTTTATGTGGATTATGCAAAACCTGAGACAATAATAGGTGCTGTTGATTTCATAAAATCTAAAGTTGAAAAAATTGACACGTTAATCAATGTTGCTGGGTGTGTAGTTGCTGGTCCAGTTGAAAAATTGTTGATTGAAGAAGTTAGAAGACAATTTAATGTAAATGTTTTTGGTCATTTAGAGATGGCACAAGGGCTTGTTGAGAAATTAAAAAATGGAAGGATAATAAATATAAGTTCAATGGCTAGTTATGCAATTTTTCCTTTTATTTCTCCGTACTGTGCTTCTAAAAGAGCTTTAGATATTTTCTTTAATTCTTTTGCAATAGAAAATAAACATAATATTAAAGTTATATCTATTAAACCTGGCGTTATAGTAACTCCTCTATGGGAAAAATCTATTAAAGAAAATACAGAAGCAATGCAAAATTGTGAAGGTTATGAAGAGGAAATGGCATTCATAGCTAATAATGCTCGTAAAAATGAAACAAAAGGTCTCGATGTAGATAAAGTTGTTCAAACTATTTTAAAGGCAGATGCATCTAAAAAGCCTAGACTTACTTATACAGTGGGAGCAGATGCATTTTGTGCTCATATGATATCAAAATTGCCTCAAAGAATTATAAATAAACTAATTAAATTAGGTTTAAAAGTAAGAATGAAAAAACAAAAATAAATTTTTATTAATTGTAACAATTTTGTAATATTTGCTATTGAAATAGCAAATATTTTTTTTTGGAGGTTTTTATTAATATATAAAGCTCTCTCTTCTTATTTAAACGGACAGGCCTTGGTTACATACTCAAGGTCTTTTTTTTATTTAAAGCTTTTTTAATAATTGAACTATTTATCTCAACTTTTCGTTATAATAGTATAAGAGGTAAATATTATGGAAAATAAATGTTCAAAGTACGAAGGCCTATTTGTTTTTTCAGATGAAGAAACTTTAAATAACCATTTGCAAGAATGTGCAGATTGTCGTGCAGAACACGAGAAAATGCAAAAAGTTTCTGATTTATTAGGTGAAGTGAAATTTCATTATAGATTGCAAGCAAAGAGAGCTCGAAAAATTAAGGCTGTTTGTTTAGCATTGTGTTTAATATGTTTAACAACATCTTTTGGAGTTGTGTCTAATGATGCTGATTTTGTTGATACTTTGATGTATGGTGAATCATTATCAGCTGAAGATTTAGGATTTCCAGTTGATTCTTATGGGCTATTAATGGTGGATGATGAATTTTAATAAATTAATTGAATCAAACAAACAAAATGTTAAAAATATAATTAGACTAATAACAAAACACGATAATGAAGACTTAGAACAAGAGGTCTTTATTAAGGTTTGGAAAAATATTGATAAATACCAAGAACGTGGTAGTTTTAAGAGTTGGATTTGTACGGTTGCAAAGAATGTATCTAAGGATTATCTTAAATCCTCAAGTTTTAAGAATTCTCAAAATTCTACATCAGATGAATTTGAGCTAGTTTCAATTAAAGATAAGAAAATGTCGCCGGACGCTAAAATTATAGCTGAAGAAAGGCAAACTAGGATTATAAGTGCAATAGAGGATTTAAAACCTAAATTGAAAGAAACTATAATGTTATGTGAAATTTATGGTTATACATACGAGGAAGCTGCTAAACAACTCAAATGCCCATTAGGAACCATAAAATCACGAATTTATAATGCAAAAAAAGAATTAGCTGAAAAATTAAATGATTTATTATAGAGAGGTGAATATGAAAAAATTTGTTTTTATTTTAGCTTTATTAACTTTAACAACGACAGCATTTGCAGTCGAGAATAATGTCGTTGTATCTCCTGTAAAAGCTACTGAAATTCAGAAACAACATCAAGAAAAAATAAATAGGGATATTGCTTTTGAAAAACGTCTAGGGCTTACTGAGGTTCAAAAACTTAAGGCAAGAGAAATTAGAAAAACTGGTCATGAAAAATTAAAACCTATATTAGAACAAATAAAATCCAAAAAACAAGAAGCAGAGATGATTAGACGTTCAAGAATGGCTGTTCAAATGCAAGAGGAAAAACTCACTGTGATTGATACTGAATTAAGGCTACTAGAAAAAGAAGCTCAAGCTATTAGAAAATCTAATATGAAAGAATTTGAGTCTATTTTAACTTGGGATCAGAAAAAAACTTTGAAAAAGATGAAAAAAGAAGGTCGTCAAAGATATCATCAAGCACATCCAGCTTGTAAGCATATTAATAAATCTTTTTATAAATCTAAGTAATAATAAAAAAGGAACTTATTAATAAGTTCCTTTTTTATTATTGTTGTTGTAAAGCTGAATAAGCGGATCTTGCAACGTAGGGGTTGCTATCGTTAACGGCTATTTCAAAAATTGAGTTTAATTCTTCACTATATTCTTTTCTGTAAATATATCTTAGAGAATCAATAGCTGCAACCTTTATGCTAGGATTTTGGGCATGTCTTAATGTGTCTACAACTGTTGAAATCCCTGGTAAATCTGTTAAAGGTACAATATTTTTGGTTGTTTTTTCTACTTCATCAATATAGACTTTTGCTAGAACAGCCATCGTATAGAGAGAATATTCTTTATTTCTTTCAGCTAGTTCCATTTCTGATAGCTCACTAGCAGTTTGAATATCTTTTTCTGTTAATTGAAAAGGTAGTTCGATTTCTTCAGTTTTTTTATTGTTTTTAGCTGCTTCTTCTTTGACTAGCTCGTTTATTATTATTTGTTTTCTAAGTTGAATTTGTTCTTCGCTTGGAGGAGTAAGCTTTGAAGAATCAACTTTAGCTATATCTATTAGATTATCAAAAACTTCACTAATAAGAAGATTTTTAGCTTTTTGAGGATTTTGCATAGAAACTTTTACAATATCTTCCATTTGTTGAGCTTGAATATCATAATTTTTATTAGAAAGATTTGATAATGCTAATTTAATGTCGTCTTCTCGACTTACGCTCTGATTAACATTTGGTAAAGCTTGAAAAGAAACATTATTTTTATTATTTATATCTATAACATTTGGTTCTGGAACATTATTTTTTTTTTGATCTGCTTCAATTTCTTTATTGAAGAAGTTATTGTTTATAAGATTTGCTTGATAAGCTAAAGGTGGAACTGGTAAACTGTTAAGCTCTAGAGGGGCTGTAACGTTTTCAGCTTTTTCTGCATTAGGATAAGAATATATCATACGTGCAGGAATTACATTTACTGCCGGTCTATTTACTTCAATGTTTACAGCGTTATATAAACCTTCGTCTTCGTTATTTATTTTAAAACCTTCTGGTATGTTTGTTTTTGGGTCGTTGATTTGTATCTTTACAGCATTATAATTTGCCTTAGATAAAATATTGTTGTTATCAATTGATGGAATACGTGTCATATTTTTTCCTTTCAAAATGTACTGATACACTAATTTAAAAATTGTAAAAAGTTTTTTTGCTACAAATATGTGATTTTTTTACAATTATTTACAAGAATATTAGCACACAAATGCAAAAATTTAAATAACATTTATAACTTCAAGGTTTTTAAATTCAAATATTTTTTTTGTGTTACCTTTTAGCTTGTTTTCAGCTAAAAGAGTACCTACTATGGCTTCTAATTGTCCTACAGGCATCATGTTGGTAGGCATTTCATTGAAACTATATTCATTCTTGAGTGCTGCTTGTAAAAATTTGCAGTCTGCAGATGAACGTTCTTTAAAATTTGAGTATAGATTTAGGCGTTGTCTTGTAAGATAGACTTCAAAACGACTTATATCTGCACCTTTGTTTTTTAAATCTAAAAATAATTCAGAACCTCGAGTAGAAAATCTTTGCATCCAGTTATCAGTATTTGGAAAGTTTCCAAGCGTGTGTATCATCTGATAAGGTTTTGAAAGAACTCTCCATTTACCTTCTAACATTGTATTGTCCCAAGGTAAAGACACACATATTATTGAATTTTTTATTGAAGGGTAGTTTTCAAAAAAAAGAGAAACATCATTCATAGAAAAAAGTTTATCTAAATAAATAAGTTTACCAGAAGAAACTTCCCTTACTGCGATACCGCTTTCGACAGAAGATGTTGGTCCCAGAGAAAGTCCAACTAAGTGAGTTATCATAATCCAAAATCCTCATCTTCAGGAATGCTCGTGTTTAATTTAATAATGCGCTTTTCAACAGTAGGCATGTTGTCAGGTTTATCGTCTTCTATATTAACGTATAATTCCATGTTTCTTCTAGAAAGTTTTTCGCTTTTCTGTTTTGCAATTCTTTTTTTATTTTCTTCAAGTAATTTTTTTGCAGCTAGAGAGATTGAATCTCCTTCAACAGTTTTTATTATTTCAGCTCTTTCTTTTTGGATTTTATCTTGCTGTTCTTTTGTAAGACTCAATGTAAAGTCATTTTTTGTTCCATAATGTTTCTTGTATTTATTTTTAAGAATTAAAATTTCTACACGTCTATTGGCTGGATCTTTTGGGGATATTGCTGTCTCAAGGGGTCTTGTATCTGCATAACCTACAGCAGAAAATAGTGACGGAGAGAATTTAAACCTACTTATTAAATACCTAACGACAGAACATGCTCTTGCACCAGAAAGTTCCCAGTTTGATGGGTATTGATTGCTACTCATAGCAAGGCTGTCAGTATGCCCTTCAACAATCATATTGTGAAGTACAAATTTTTTGCAAATGAGTACGCCAACTTTATCTAATATTTTTTTTGCGTTTCTATCTAAATAAGCAGAGGCTGGAGCAAATAGGTATTTTTCATCAAAGGTTAATAAAAGACCTTTTTCAGTGATTTTGGAGCTTATGCCTTCAAGCTCTCCCATTTTTGATAATTCTTTTACCTCTTCATCAATTTCTTTGAAAGAGTCTTCTTCATATTTTGGACTTATGTATTCAACCATAAGAGAAGGTATAAAAGAGTTTGCTCTTTGTTGATCAAACAAAGAGTCACTACCATCCATAATTGCTTCTTGCCCTTCAAGTAGAGTGTTTTGGCTGAAAGCGTGTTTTAGAGAATCTTCAAGTTTTGCAAAGTCAGTTGCATCAACTTGTGCAAGTGCATAAAGAACAACAAAAGTTGCAAACAATAATGTGATAAAGTCTGCATATGAGACAAGCCAACGCTCTAAATTTTCGTGTTCAGGATGTTTGTGTTTTTTTGCCATTATTCTTTTGCTTTCGAATCTGTGCTTTCTATTATAAATGAACGAAGTTTTCTTTCAATTAAAACAGGGCTTTCTCCTGCTTGAATTGATAAAACTCCTTCAAGAATCATATTTTTGTATAAAAATACATTTTGATATATGAATTTAATTCTTGTACTTAAAGGAATCATTAATAAGTTTGCAGCGAACAAACCATAAATTGTAGCAACGAATGCAACTGCTATACCAGCACCGAGTTTTGACGGGTCAGATAGGTTTTGCATAACTTGGATTAACCCCATAACAGCACCGATAATACCAAGTGTAGGAGAATATCCACCAAATGATTCAAAAACTTTTGCAGCATTATTTACATATTGTTCTTGTTGTTCAATTTGATTTTCCATCATTTCTCTTACTAGAGTAGGATCAGTACCATCTGCAACAGCACCTAATCCAAGGGTAAGTAATGGATCTGAGGCATTGTTAGCTTCTTTTTCGAGAGCAATGATACCTTCTTTTCTAGCTTTAGTTGCAAAACCACCAATTTCTGTTATAAGACCTTGAAAATCACTTTTTGGAGGAAAGAATACGTCTTTTAGCATAAATATTGCAGCTTTGAGTGTTGCAGGTGGGAAGCTTAAAATAACTGCGCCCATTGTACCACCGATAACAATAAAGAAAGCTGTTATTTGTAATAATTGACCAATATTACCGCCTTCCATTGCTTGGCCAATTAATATCATTGTGATACCAAAAAACACGCCTATGACTGCAAATATATCCATAACTATCTCCGATTCTATACTATTCTAAATATATTAAACTACATTTATTATCTTTTGTTATCCTTTAAATACTGTATATAATCTTTTATTTAAAGCGTTTCAACTTGTTTTGAGTTAAAAAAACCTCCCAAAGCGGGAGGATTTTTTGAGCGATGAGGATTCAATTTTATATTAATCTTGAATTCCCTTTAATACATTAGACTTTTTGGTTAAATAGTTTTATATATAAAAACGGGATTTACATTGTAAACCCCGTTTTATATTAATAATTATTTATTAATATAATTACTTAGCGATTTGGCTCATTACTTCGTCAGCGAAGTTTTCGTTTCTTTTTTCTAAACCTTCACCAAGAACGAATCTATCAAATTTAACAATTGAGAATTTGCCAGAAATATATTGTTCAATAGTTTGGTCTGGATTTTTAACGAATGGTTGTTCGATTAAACATTTTTGAGCCATTAATTTATTTACACGACCTTCAACAATTTTAGCTCTGATTTGTTCAGGTTTGCTAGCGATATCTTCTTTACCCATTTCGATTCTTGTTTCTTCTTCAATAACAGAAGCTGGGATATCAGCTCTTGAAACGAATTCTGGAGCTGAAGATGCGATGTGTAAGCAAACATCTTTAGCAGTAGCTTCTTCAGCTTTATCTGTAGAAAGAAGAACACCAATTTTACCACCGTGAATGTAAGTAGCAACAGGGCCTTCATATCTTACAAATCTTCTAACAGTAATTTTTTCACCAATAGAAGCAATTTTTTCTTTAAGAGCTTCTTCTACTGTTTTACCACATTTAGGGCAAACTGTAGCTAAGAAAGCATCAACGTCCGCTGGGTTAGCAGTAGCTACTAATTCAGCTAAGTTATTTGTCAATTCAATAAATTCTTCGTTTTTAGCAACGAAGTCTGTTTCACAGTTAACTTCAATCATTGCGCCAACTGAATCAGAAACATAAGAGCCAACTCTACCTTCAGCAGCGATTCTACCCATTTTTTTATCAGCAGAAGCCATGCCTTTTTGGCGAAGAAGTTCCATTGCTTTATCCATATCGCCATCAACTTCAACTAAAGCTTTTTTAGCATCCATCATACCAGCGCCGGTTTTTTCACGAAGTTCTTTTACCATAGTTGCTGTAATATTCATAATTAAAAATCTCCTTATTTAATTTATAAGCGTGACTTGTGAATAGTGAATCGTGAACCGATTTTGCTCGATTCACGGTTCACGAAAATCGATTCACGAATTAAACTGTAGCTACTTCAACGCCAGCGTCAGCTGCTGTAACAGATTCTAATTTCTTAGTTGTGTTAGCGTTGTTAGCTCTTAAAGTTTTACCTTCTTCAACTGCGTCAGCAAGTTTTGAAGTGATTAACTTAATTGATCTGATAGCATCATCGTTACCAGGGATAACGTAGTTGATACCATCTGGGTTAGCATTTGTATCAGCTAAACAAATAACAGGGATGTTTAATTTGTTAGCTTCAGCAATAGCGATATCTTCTTTAGCTTGGTCTACAACAAAGATAATATCAGGTAAACCACGCATTTCTTTAATACCGCCTAAAGTTTTGCTTAATTTTGCTAATTGTCTGTTAAGTTGAGCTTGTTCTTTCTTAGGTAATTTTTCAGCGTGACCAGAAGCCATGAAGTCTTCAAGTTCTCTTAATTTGTTAACTCTACCTCTGATTGTTTCAAAGTTAGTTAACATACCACCTAACCATCTTCTGTTGATGTAGTAAGCGCCTACTCTTTTTGCTTCTTCAGCAACAACTTCAGCAGCTTGTTTCTTTGTACCAACGAAAAGAACATTTCTACCTTTTGCAGCATATTCTCTTACAGCCTCATAAGCAGCATCTAAAAGATCTGAAGTTTTTCTAAGATCTAGGATATAGATACCATTTCTTGCGCCGTAGATATACGGTTTCATTTTAGGGTTCCAGTGTTGTGTTTGGTGTCCGAAGTGAACGCCAGCTTCCAATAATTCGATTAGTGATGCTGTTGACATCTTGTGTCTCCTTTGTTTTAACTTGTACTTTACTACGGGTTACACTATTCCATCAGTTGTATTGAATCCTGTAGTCTTAACCGAGGTCTATTCTACATTTACCCACCCCTGACTAGGGCGAAGCCTATCGACTAATGTAACCAAAAATATCGTATAATAAACATGTTTTCTAGGCAAGAGACACTTTTTTTATTTTAACGAAATATTACAAGAGGTTTTTAACATCTTCTAGAATTAGCTCTGGAGTTAGGCGATATCTTTGATAAAGTTCTTGAACTGGAATTCTGTCTGGGAACTCTTTTAAAGCTCCGTAGTTAAGTACTTTAATGTTAGAATTTCCATAAAATCTTGATATTTTTTCTCCAAAACCGCCATCGAGAAGTCCGTCTTCAAGTGTTATTACAAGCTTATGATTTTCTTTTATTTTTTCTAATAATTCTGCATCTAATCCTGTGATAAATCGTGGATTTATAATTGTTGCGTCAAAGCCAAGCTCTTTTTTTATAGCTTTAGCAACTTTGCAAGCTAAAGGATAAAAATTTCCAAGACCAAGTATTGCAACTTTTTCGCCTTCTTGCTCTAATTTAAATTTATTCAGTTTTGAATAATCCGTTAAATCTTCTTTGCCAGTAGAAATAAGTTCAACATTTGGAACTCTTATTGCCACAGGATAATCTTTTTGTTCAATTGACCAATCAAGCATTGCTAGGTATTCTTCCTTGTTTGTTGGGGCTAGATAAACCATATTAGGAATGTTTGAAATCAAAGGAATATCAAATAAACATAGGTGTGTTGCATCAGTACCAGAGATTCCACCCCAATATACAAGCATTGTAGTTGGTGATTTGTTTAAACATAAGTCTTGAGAAAGCTGATCATATGTTCTTTGTAAAAAAGAACTCATAACTGTGAAAACTGGTTTTGCGCCAGATTTAGCTAGTGCAGAAGCATAGGCAACCGCATGTTCCTCAGCGATACCGACATCTGTATATTGTTCTCCCATTTTTTTTCTAAAATCTGAATTAAAGCCAAATACACCTGGTGTTCCAGCATTTATTGCAATAAGTGTTTTATCTTTTTGAGCTTTTTCGTAAATGTATTTTGAAGTTAAGCTTGTGTAATTTTCTTCTACGGAAACATTATTTTCGACTTCATTCAAAACTCCAGGCATAACCCAGTGAAATTTTTCTTTGTTTTCTTCTGCTTGTTTTAAGCCATTTCCTTTTTTAGTACAAAGATGAACAACTATCGGATGTTTAATATCTTTTACTTTTTTAAATATTTCAATAAGTTTTTCGATGTTATTACCTTCTTTTAAGAAAATATAGTCAAAACCAAGAGTTTTAAAGAAATTATTTTCTGCTTTGCCTTCTGTTTTTCTTAAAATTTGTAAATTTTTGTATAAGCCACCATAGTTTTCTGCAATAGACATTTCATTGTCGTTTACAACAATTATGAAATTAGATTTAAAGGTTGCTGCATTATTAAGTCCCTCAAGAGCTTCGCCACCGCTCAGCGAGCCATCACCTATGAGTGCAATTACATTATAGTTTTCTTCTTGTAAGTCTCTTGCTTTTGCGACACCACAAGCCAAGCTAACTGATGTTGACGTATGACCAATTTTAAATAAATCGTGTTCGGATTCTTCAGGTGCAGTAAAGCCTGTATATTTTAAATAATTTTGAGGATTTGTATACCCGTCTTTTCTTCCAGTTAAAATTTTATGAGGATAACATTGGTGAGATACGTCATAAATAATTTTATCCTCAGGAGAATTAAAAACATAATGTAGCGCAATAGTTGTTTCAATAATTCCCAAATTTGGGCCCATGTGGCCCCCAATAGTATTGACTTTTTTTATAATTAAATCTTGCATTTCTACTGCAAGTTTATTCAATTCATTAATTTCTATTTTTTTTAAATCATTGGGGGTATTAATTTTATCTAAAATCATTTAAATCTCCTTATCTTACATAAATTATTAGCTTTCCATCTCTTTTTCCAAAATGGACAAAATTATAAATTCCATATCTATATAATGTTATTAAACCTTTAATATCACTAGTTTGAGCTTTTTTATCTTTTGGACTAAGCTTGTGATAATATTTGTCGGAATCATTTATAAAAAGAATTTTTTTATCTTTTAAAAAAGGTTTGTGTATCCACATTTTATTATCATCGTCAATAAGCGATAACCTTATTATTTCAACGTCAGGAAATAATATTTGTACTTCGCCAAAATCGAGAGGAACTTCTACAAAATTTTCTCCGTTGTATACAATTTTGTAATACTTCATTTCCTCATTATTAATAGCATATAATTCATTATCTTTTATAAATTCATAATCAGTTCTTAGAGTAAGAATGATATTTTCACTAGTATCAGTGTATTGTGAATAACTTCCAGCTCCGTCATATAATTTTTTAGTTAAACAAAGCTCTCCTAAATTAAAAAAAGTCCTCTCCCAAGAGTTAGTATTATAATCATAATAAATCTGTTCTGAATCTTGAATAGGCTCAAAATCGAAATCATTTGCAAAAACACAATTAGACATAATAAATGTCATTAATAAAAAAAATAAAAACTTTTTCAATTCTTCTCTCCAAGTTTCAACTTCAATAATTAATACTATATCAAAAGTTGCAACCCGTTGCAATTATCGTAAATAAAAGAAATAGTTTTTTTGTTTTGAAAAATTAAAAGTAAATTAAAATTATTAAAAGGCGTGATTATATACACGCCTTTAAGATAAATTTATAACCAAGAAATTCCTATAGAGAAAATAGATAGTAATAAAGCACCGATAAAAGCACTCCAAAAACCATCGACTTCAACCCCTGGGATTAAGTATGCGACAAACATAAATAAAAGTGCGTTTATAACTAAAATAAATAAACCAAGAGTAAGAATATTTATTGGTAAAGTTAAAAATATTAGAATAGGTTTTATAAACAAATTTATTAAAGCAATTACTACTGAAGCAATTAATGCTGTTGCAAAACTAGAAATCGTTATGCCAGGAACTATCCATCCTACGAACATAATTGCTAAAGACAGTGCTAACCATTTAAGAATAAGAATCATATAAACTCCTTTTTAATATGATTATATGTGATTATATGATAAATACATTGGTATAAAGTAGTATTAAAATTTATAGCCAATCAACTAAATTTTTAATCTCACCAAATTCAATAGGTTCATTTTCAAACATTTCAGGGGACATTAAAGTTTTGATGTTTGTTTTTCTAGGGTGAGGAATGTTTTTATAACCTAATTCTTCTATTTTATCAAAATCAAACTTTTTAGTTGATTTGTCAAAAACTGTTGAATAATTAAGTCCTAATTCGTGGCAAAATGGTATAACGCATTTCCCTGAATCTAGCAGAGTAATTAAGCCAAATGTTCTACAAATTAAACCTCTATAATCATATACTGTGCAAATTTTTTCTTCACTTAAAAAAGGACATCTGTACTTAAATTCTTTTTTATTTTCTACGTTTTGATATTCTTCTTTTAATGCTTTTATTCTTTTAATAACTTCTTGTTGCTCTTTTAAAGGTATTTTAAAAAAGCCTAATAATAAATATTTAAACTCCAGTTCTGAATATGGATATTGGCCTGATTCGCAGCAATAAGCACAACCTTTTTTGCAAAAAAGATACTCTTTCTGGTGTTCGAAATAACTATTTAAGACTTCATCTACTGTGTTTAGGTATTGTTTAAATTTTATAAAATCTTCTAGGCTATAATCCATTATTTTAGTCCTTTTTTAAAAATTTTAATTTAATTCTATTGCCATTGTCAATTTGTTTATGCTATATTTATTCATATAGAAACTTGGCTATGGAGTGTGTATGAGAATATTACCCGTTAATAATGACAATCAAAAGTTGTCTTCTATTCAGTTCAAAAGAAAACCTCGTCCTTTAGAATATAAGTATTATGTTCCTACGATTAAAGAAGGGTTAAATGCTTTAAATAAAGAATTAGGGTTTATTATTCACAATCAATCAGTGCCATCAAATCCTAAGGTTAATTTAGGAATTGGAAGCTTATTAAGTAAAAATTCGAAAGAATTATTTTTGCCATTTTTAGTTGGCCATGGTTTTAGTTCAGTACAGCAAGAGCCAAATTATATAAGAAGAGTAAGTGATCCTTCTCCGTATGATCCACTTTCTACGTCTAAAAATATATATATGATTCCGCTAGAAAAATTAGCTACTGAAGAATATGGATTTTTAGTAAAGCCAAAGGAATTGGAAAAAATCTATACTCTTACTGATGAAAGAGTTAATTATAAATCTGTTAATAGAAATTATGAAAAAATACTTTCAATTGCTTATAACAATTTAAATTCATTGGCTTATAATAATCAGACAATTTCTAAATTAGCAAAAGAATTTGTTGATTTTAGAGCTAAAAATAAAACAGAATTAGAAAAAAATGCAATTTATGAAGTATTAACTAAAATTCATGGAGAAGAAGACTGGAGAAAGTGGCCAGAAGAAGATAAATATTTATTTGATAAACCTGATAATAAAACAAGAGTAGAAGAATTATTAAGAAATAACATTAAACAAATTGATTTTTATATTTTTAAACAGTGGTTAGTAGAAAGAGAAATTGAAAAAACAAATAAATATAACGCTGAACTTGGAATTAAGATAATGGCTGATATTCCTGTAGCGTTTGCACCTACAGAAGAATGGTTGAATAAGGATTTGTTTATTGATGGATTGGCAATGGGTTGTCAGCCAGATGGAAACAATGCTTTAGGCCAAAGATGGGGATTTCCTGTTATTAATCCGAATAAAATTTTTAATAAAGACGGTTCTTTAGGCGAAGCTGGAAAATTTTTAAAAAAACGTTATGAGTCAATCTTTAAAGCTTCTCCTGGTGGAGCTCGTATTGATCACCTTATCGGGTTAATAGACCCTTTTGTATATGTAAAAAATGACCCTAAAATGACTTCTGAAAATTCAGGTAGATTATGTACTTCACCTCATATGGAACTTTTTAAAAATTATGGTCGTTACACTGAATCGGATTTTACTGCAATATTTGAAAAGATAATTTTTCCTGTTGCAAAAAAATGTGGTGTACCAAAAAGTAATATTATATGTGAGGATATAGGAAATCAGACTGAACCAGTAAAAAATGTTATAAAAAAATTGGGATTAACTTGTTTGACATTAACACAGTATGGTCAAACGGGCTATGATTCACCTCCTAATAATGTTATAATGCTGGGAGCGCACGACAATATGTCATATATTGAATATACGGATATGTTGTTTAATAGAGCTTCATATAATGGAAATGGTCTAGGTGAATTTAATTATAAAACTCACATATTAGGTTCAGATACTGTTACTCCAGGTAAGGATGTGAATTTATATAGAGAAGAAATTAGAAGTAGTAAACAAAATTTTATGGCTGCGTCTTTTGCTGAATTATTTACTGCTAAAGCTAAAAAAGTACAAATTTTCTTCACAGATTTCTTTGGTATAGGTAAAACTTATAATATTCCTGGTACTAAAAAAGATTGTTGGACCTTAAGGCTAAATTCTAATTATGAAGATTTGTATTATGAAAATCTTAAAAATGGTACTGCAGTAAATTTACCACAGGCTATAGCAACTGCTATAAGGCAAAAAGGTGTCGAATTTTCTTCTCAACATACTAAGCTTTTAAGAAAATTAGATTATTTTACAAAGATATTTAAAGATTAATACATTTCAGCTTTGAATACATATTTAGCTGGGCCAGTTAAGAAAACATCTCCATCAGGTTTGTTTGGAGATCCATTCCAAGTTACGTTAACAACTCCCCCCAAAAGTTCTACATCAACAGAATTTTCTAAATATCCATTTAATACACCTGCAACAACTGAAGCGCAAGCTCCTGTTCCACAAGCTAATGTTATTCCACATCCACGTTCCCATACGCAAAGCTTGATTTTTTTATGGGATTTTATTTTTATAAATTCAACATTTGTTTTTTCTGGAAATTCTGCGCCTAGTTCAATTTCTGGACCATATTCTTTTGCTAATTTTAACAAATCCTCATCATCTTCTATAAAAATTACAAAATGTGGATTACCCATTGATACTGCATTGCCTTCAAAAATACGGTTTTTAACAGAAATTTTATAGTTTAAATTATGATTTGGTAAAAAAGGAATTTTTTCGGTATCTAAAACTGGCTTAGACATGTTAACTCTGACTTGTCCGTCATCTAAAATTTGTGGGGTCATTATTCCTGCAAGAGTTTTTACGGTAAATTCTCTTTTATCGACTAATTTTTTATCATAAACATACTTTGCAAAGCATCTCATTCCATTGCCACACATTTGTGCCGTTGAACCATCAGAATTATAAAAAAACCATCCTATATCAGCATCTTCAACTTGAGTATTAGGAATTATTAAGCCATCAGCACCTACGCCAAAATTTCTATCACAAAGTTTAATTGCAGCTTCTGACATTTCACAGCTCATTTTTTTGAACTCTTCGTAATCTAAAATTACAAAATCATTCCCGCAACCTTGCATTTTGGTTATTTTAACACTCATTTTTTATACCCTTTATTTATTTTATTGTATAATTAGATTATATAAAGGAACGAGGATAATGGCAACCTACTTTCCCTCGCCCTATGGGAGAGGGTTAGGGTGAGGGGGCAATGCAAAGGATTTTTTATGGCAATAATAAAAGTACAAAAAGGCACAAAAGATATACTTCCAAACGATATGTCAGTTTGGCATTTCATGGAAGAAAAAGCGTTAGAAGTTTTTTCAAAATATGGAGCAAAAGAAATTAGAACTCCAATTTTTGAAGCAACAGAACTTTTTGCTCGTGGTGTTGGTGATACGACAGATATAGTTAACAAAGAAATGTACACTTTTGAAAAAAGCGAACGTTCATTAACACTTCGCCCAGAAAACACAGCAGGAGTTGTTCGTTCATTTATAGAAAACGGTATGCATAGACTATCTGCTCCAATTAAACTTTGGTATAAAGGTCCAATGTTTAGATACGAACGCCCGCAAGCTGGTCGTCAAAGACAATTTCACCAAGTAGGTGTTGAAGTCTTTGGCATAAAACAAGCTACAGCTGATGCAGAAGTTATATTAATGGCTGTAAATTACTTAAAAGCTTTAGGTTTAAATGATTTAAGCGTTGAATTAAATTCTTTGGGCTGTCCTGAATGCAGAGAAGTGTTTAAGACAAAATTAAAAGAAGTTTTAAAACCATATTTGGCTCAAATGTGCCCTGACTGCCAATCTAGATATGAGAAAAATCCTTTAAGACTTTTAGATTGTAAAGTTCCTGAGTGTAATGAAATTTACGCAAAACCTGAAATACAAGCTATTATTCAATCAGATTTTATCTGCGAAGACTGCTCTAGTCACTTTGAAGAACTAAAAGGATATTTAAACGAACTTGGTGTAAATTATTCGATTAATAAACTTCTAGTAAGAGGCTTGGATTACTATAACCGAACAGTATTCGAAATAAAATCAAATAATTTGGGCTCACAAAATGCAGTATGCGGTGGCGGGCGATATGATAGCCTTGTAAAAAACCTTGGTGGAGAAGATACGCCTGCAATAGGTTTTGCAATGGGTATGGAAAGATTAGCTTCATTACTTGGTGAAAAAGAAGATGGAAAATTAGATGGCTATGTTGTTTCTAATAATCCGCTTGAAGCAATTAAACTAACCGAAGAACTAAGAGCTCAAGGTGTTACTTGTGAATTTGATTTAACAAATAAAAAGTTTGTAAAACAGCTTGAAAAAGCTTCAAAAGTTGCAAAATATGCATTTATTCTAGGTGAAGATGAACTAGCTCAAGACAAAGTGACTGTTAAAAACTTAGAGACATCAGAACAAAAACTAGTTGATAGAAAAGAAGCTGTTGAAACATTAAAGTAAATATTATTTAAACATAATTTATAATTTATTAAATACGCTTCTTAAATATCTAAGTTTTTCAAGTCTTTGGGAATCGTTCATAAGGCTTTCTAATTCTAGACCCATAACATCGGTAAGTTTATAACCGAAATCTTTTGTCCCATCACCAGCATATTTATGAGTAATTTCGTGTAGCCAGATTGCTAAAAGCTCATAAAACTCTTTTTTATTCAAAGTTTTTCTATCAACCCAGTGCCCTTTATACACTTTATCTTCAACTACACTTTCTGCGACAAGCCCGTTCTCTTTAGCTTCTTCTGCATTAAATAAAAATCTAGGTTTTTTAGCTTCTTCTATATTTATTCGTTCTTTCATTG
This sequence comes from Candidatus Gastranaerophilaceae bacterium, assembly GCA_045651505.1. Taxonomy (GTDB): domain Bacteria; phylum Cyanobacteriota; class Vampirovibrionia; order Gastranaerophilales; family Gastranaerophilaceae; genus CAG-196. Next base: position 68,555 of record JAZRSL010000005.1, read on the forward strand.
CTTTATCTTCAGCAAGAAGCGCTATACCTTCTTCTAAAAGTATTAATTTTTTCTTTTCAATCTCGTTTGGCATAATTGGCGTATGCAAACGTGTTTTTTTATAAATTTCATTAACAGTATCTGCCCCTAATAAGTGCATTCGAGAACTGATCAGATCATATCCTAGATTTTTAACGATTTCATTAATATCCATATTATAAGCAAGATAAAGTGATGCAATTTTTTTATCTTTAAAATCAAATTGCAAATTTCTATATATTGCTGTTTCTGCTAAAACTTCAAAAATTTCATAAGCAATATTATCTTCAGTTTCTCTATCGTATTTTGTATTCCAAACTTGTTCAAAACTTAGAATTGCATTGATTAATTCTTCATCACTCATCGTTTTTGCAAAATCTTTACTAATAATGTCTTTTAGCTCAGAAGTTCTAAGATTTATTCTATCTCTGTTTTTCCCTAACAAATTTGCGTCTTCTGGACGTCTTTTAAATATTAAAACGAGTTCTTTTAGCGGATTTTCCCAAGTACCGTTTGTCTCATATTCAAATCTTTGTGTCATATATAAATTTCCTCTTTCACCTTTAGGAAGAAATTTAAATCCCCAATGCTCATTTTCAAAAGTTAAATCCTTAAAATCTGAGTTTTCTGGATGGTAAAAATAGTTTCTTGCGTCAATAATTTTTCTTACTAGATTTAAGTCTTCAGTTTCAAATTCAACAAAATTACCTTTTGTAGGTAAATCTAATTTATTAAGTTCACGCATAATTATTGCATCGTTTGTTTTATTACTTAAAGTATAATCAATGCTCCAATTTGCAGAAGAAAAAGTTACTTTATCTGTTTTCCCATTTGCAAGAAGTACTGCAGAAAGGATTTTTGTTCCTTCGCCAAAACCCCCGGCATTATATAAATCGGTATCTTTTTCTCCTGCTCCGATATACTGAATATTTTTATACTCATATTCAGATAGTCCATTTATTCTGACTTTAAAAATTTTACCTATTTTTTTTATATCAATAACAGTTCCTTCTAAAGAATGCCCATGTGCATCATAAAAATTCTGTAGTATATCTCTTGCAATCTTTTCATCTGACCAGCATACACGTTTACCATATTTTTTTGTCAAATCTGTTGGTAAATTTTCTGAGATACCAAATTCTTTTCCAGTAACATAAGCTTTTGAATTTTTGATAATTTTAGATTTACCATAAGTATAATTAAATGTTATTTCTCCATTTTGAAACAGCTCTTTTATATAAGTTTCTGTTGGTGTAACTTTTTCTACTGAAGTAGGTGCTGGTACTTCTTTGTAATCAAAAATTTTTATACAACTATATATATTTTTATCGTTTACTTTATTATAAACAGGCACCATTGGATCATAACTCAGAGGACCTTCTAGCTTTTCACTAATATAAGCTTTGTATTTATCAAGCCCAAAAACAATATCTTTACCATTAGATAATAACTTTTTTCTTAGGTCATCTAATAAATTTTCTATAGCATCTTTAGTAACAATAAAACCTGGTGTTTGTAAATAATTTATGAATCCTTCTAAAAGTTTATTTTCTTGCTCTAATAATACATTCTTTTTTTCCAAAGTTTTAACTTGTTCTTGCGCGACTTTTAGAGCTTTTTTGTTAAAAAAATCAGCTCCAAAAACTACATTTGAATTGTATTTCAATACAGGTTTTCTATTTAGCGCATAATTATAATTATTATATTGATAACTTGTTGCAACTTTCATATTTATAACAAAGCCTATAAAAAATAAATTTGCCAACAATTTTTAGATTTTTTGAAGATTATAAATAAGATTAAATTTGGGTAAAAAAAACGACCAGTCCATTTTGAACTGGTCGTTTTTATTATTTCTCTTTAACCTTATTCGTATATATAACCGTTAGTTAGATCGATTTTAATAGGAGCTAAAAGTCTAATATTAACAATTTGGTTTGGTTTTGTTAAAACTTTTGCGCCTTTGAATATCTTTCTCCAGAACCCGATTTTGTCAGGAGTTAGTGTAGCAACACCATATACCATAACAGCTTGGTCGTTTGGAGTTACAAGAAGTTCGTTCTTAATAATTACTTCGCCTTGTTGTTTGAATAATTTACCAGGTTGAACGTATTTTACTTGACCTTTCATGTCGCTATTTTCAGAAATAAGTAAGTATTTTTCTTTAGTAACATAGTTTTGTGGAGTCTTCGCTGTATAAACATCTGTTACGTTTGAGATTTGAGAACCAACTACTGTTTCAAGTTTGATAGGGAAAATAGTTCCAGCTGGAATAATACCAATTGAGCCTTGAACTTTTACGTTATCAACGATAAAACCATCAGCAGTTCTTTTTTGCATAACTTCAGCAAGTTTTGCGTTTGGATTAAGCTTAGCTTCTTGCATCATTTTGTATAAAATTTGAGCAACTTCAGCTCTGTTAGCAGGTCTTAAAGCTTCCATTTTACCTTCGCGTCCAGGCATAACAACAACTAAATCAAGAACGTGAGCTTTTGCAGCTGCCATTAAGAACCAAGCTGGTAATTGTTCATAGTCTTCGTAAGATTTAGCAATAATATCATCAGCTTTTTCTTTGCTAATTTGGTTTGTTGTTAAAGCATTTACTGCGATATTAATAGCTTCTGCCCTTGTTACTGAATCAAAAGGTCTATAGCTTTCGCCTTTTGCATCAGGTATTAAATCAAAATAAACAGCTTTTTGAATTATGTTATATGCCCAAAATTCAGGCGTAATATCATCAAAATGGATTTCTTGAGTAACATTTGTACTTTCTTGACCTAAAGCTTTAATTGCCATAGATGCAAATTCAGCTCTTGTGACAGGAATGTCTGGTTTGTATGTTCCATCAGGGTAACCAACAACAACCCCAACTTCTGTTAAGAATTTAATTGATTGGTATGCCCAGTGATTTTCGTCCATATCACTATAGAAAGCGTTTGCAGGATTATTTATCATTGCTAATATAGCGAGAGCAAATATTCCTTTTGATATTTTCTTGAACATTTAATGTCCTCCTTTTTCGCTATTTTAAATTAATTAATATTTACCCCCTCATGCTATATTAAATATGGGTTTAATGCAAATTAATTTAACAAAAGTACATATAAATATTGGGCGAAAAGTTACTTGTTTCACCCAATATTTGATAAATAATTATTCTAGCCTGCATCAAGGTATGATTTGAAAGTTTGAATCTTGTCGGCTTTACGTAGTTTTTGTATTGCGTGGTTTTCAATTTGACGAATTCTTTCTTTTGAAAAACCAAGAGATTTCCCGATTTGTTCTAATGTTTTCGGTTCTTGATTATTAATACCAAACCGTCTTTTAATAATTTCTTGCTCTCGTTTATCTAGGAGCTTTATAAGCTTATTTATATCTTTTTCTTTTAACTTACACTGTGTGCTTTCTTCTGGAGAAACATATGTTTTATCTTCAATGTAATCTTGTACACATAAATCTTCGGTGACAAGTGTATCAAGACTAATGGGTTCTTTTTTTATAGCGCTTTTAACTTCTTCAATTCTTTTTGAATCCAATCCCGAGATTTTCGAAATTGTTTCATCGTCTGCATCAAGAATGTTATTACATACGATATCATTGCAAGCTTTCTTGTAACGCCTGATTTTTTCAAGCATATGAACAGGAATCCTAATAGTTCTAGAATGGTTTGAAATCGCTCTAATGATTGTTTGTTTAATCCACCACGTTGCATATGTAGAAAATTTAAAATTCTTTTTATAATCATATTTCTCTGCTGCCTTTATTAACCCTAATGAACCCTCTTGAACTAAGTCCATAAATAAAACTCCTTGTCCTATATATTTTTTTGCAATACTTACAACGAGTTTTAAATTTGCTTGAATAAGTTTTTCTTTTGCTTCTTTTTTTTCTTTTTGGCTCCCTTCTTGAATTAATTTCCCCAATCTCATTTCTTCGGTTTTAGTTAAGATTTTCTTTTTTCCAATTTGTTTTAAATACATTTGTAAAATATCATCATTGTTGACAACAGTGCTAAATGTTTTTGGTGTATCTAAATCCACTCCACTATTGTCAATAAATTCAATAGGTTTAAAAATTTTGTTCATAATTTTAACCTCCAACTCTTCTCATTTATATAGACGTAATTTTTTTAAAAAAGTTCCGCTTATGTTAAAATGATTTTAAATAGCGAGGAGAATTATGAATTGTTTTTTTAGAGATCAGCACGAAGCTTTATATAACGCAACAAAGCCTTATCAATATGTTGGTGGAGAATTTTTATCGAGAAACAAGGATTTTGACAGTGCAAAAGTTAGATTTGCATTCGTTTTTCCAGATAAATATGAAATCGGGATAAGCAATCTAGGAGTTCGCATAATTTATGATAGAGTAAATGCTCAAGAAGGAATGATGGCAGACCGTGCATATGCTCCAGAGGCTGATTTTAAACCAGAATTTTTGTACGCAGTTGAATCTAAAAGAGCTTTGAAAGATTTTGATGGAATTGGATTCTCTCTTCAATATGAGCTTTCTTATCCGACAGTTTTAAAAATGCTTGAAATGTCAGGCATTAGTATTCGTAATGATGAAAGAGAAGATGACGAACCAATTGTTTTTGCAGGTGGGCCTTGTGCATTTAATCCCCTACCGCTAAGCGATTTTATCGACGTTTTTTGTATCGGTGACGGTGAAGAAATGATGGTCGAAGTCTGCGAAGTCCTAGAAAAAACTAAAGACAAATCAAGAAAAGAAAGAATAAAAGAACTTTGTAAAATTAACGGCTGTTGGTCAAAAAGTGTAAATGAAAAAGTTGAAAAACGCCTTTCACCATTGACAAACGAATACGCTTCTACGTCATATCCGATACCTTTTTCTAGTTCTGTTCATGATAGAGCTATTGTAGAAATTCGTCGTGGCTGTGGAAGAATGTGCCGTTTCTGTCAGCCAGGACACGTTACCTTGCCGATAAGAGAACGTGAAGCAGAGGATATTATTAAAATCACAAAAGAACTAGTGAACAACACTGGATATGATGAGTATTCACTACTTTCGCTTTCTTCAAATGATTACAAAAATATCAATGAAGTAATAAAAGAACTTTCGGTTGATTTTATTAAACGTAAAGTCTCTGTATCACTTCCAAGTCAAAGAATTGACGGTTTTAATTTGGAACTAGCTAATTTAATGCAATCAGTAAGAAAATCAACTATGACACTAGCTCCAGAGGCTGGTAGTCAAAGACTTAGAAATGTCATTAAAAAGAATATTTCAGAAGAACAAATTATAAATGCAGCACTTACTCTTTATGAAAATGGATGGTCAAAACTTAAATTCTATTTCATCTGTGGGCTTCCGACAGAGACCCTAGAAGATATGGATGAAATGGCTGAATTGCTTAATAAAATCAAGTATCGTGCAAAACTTTTGAAACGTGAGAAAGATTTAAAACACGGCTTTGAAATCACATGTACATTGTCTATTTTCGTTCCAAAACCATTTACACCGTTCCAATGGTGTCCGCAAATGGATTTGGATGAAGTAACAGCTCATATAATGTATCTAAAAGAAAAGACAAAACATATTAAAGGGTTAAAGATTAATTATCACGAGAAATTTGTATCTCAAATTGAAGCCGTTCTTACTCGTGGAGATGAAAACCTTTGCAAATACATTGAAGCTCTTTATAAAAAAGGTTGCTACTTAGACTCTTGGGGTGAACATTTTGATAAAGATGTTTGGAAGCAAACAGCAGAAGAATGTGGTCTATCACTCGAAGATTTGGCGCAACGTCAATTTGATTTACATTTACCCCTCCCTTGGGATTTTATAAACGTCGGGCTTGATAAATCTTGGTTGCAAAACGAGTATCAAGAAGCGATGAAACAAGGATGTGAATTTAATTTACAAAAAACATGCGAACAAGGTTGTATTAATTGTGGTGTTTGTAAAAACTTGAATACTAAAAAAGTCCTAGCTAAACCTTATATTGCATCTTCAGAAGCACAAAAAGTTTTAAACATTGAACCAATTGATGTGACAAGAGTTCATCCAGATAAAGATATTCCAGTTTATAGATATCGTTTAAAAATTACTAAAAAAGGTTTATTAAAGTATTTTTCACACCGTGATTGGCAAAACACTTTTCATAAAGTTCTAGCTAGAACTGGTTTAAGAATGGCTTACACATTGGGGTTTAATCCTACGATGAAAGTTTCTATGGGTATAGCTTTACCACTATTTGCAGAATCAGAGGGAGAATTGGTTGATATAGAAATCCTTGACAACTTATCACCAAAAGAGGTTATGGATATTATTAATCCAAAACTGCCTGCTGGTGCAAGGGTTATAGAGGTTAAAGAAGTCGAACGCTATGCAACAGCAGTTGATATCTGCGCTCATTGGGCTGAATATAAGATTACGCCTTATGTTAAAGCAGGAAATGAAATAGATTTTAACGCTTTTAAATCTCAAGTTGAAAAAGTTTTAGCACTTGACGAAATCCTAATCACTAAAATGACTAAAAAGAAACAAGATAAAGTTGTTGATTTTAAGAATTCAGTTGGAACTTATAAGTTTGAAAACAATGCCTTGTTTATTCACTTAAAAGTAGGTCAAGGCTCAGAAATACCAGCTTTTAGGGCAGATGATTTAATGAAAGCTGTTGATTCAAGCAAGCTTTATGAAATTACAAGAATCAAGTTCTTGGATGAAAATTTGAGGAATTTATAGAAACTAAGATTTTCTTAAAGAAAATTTACAAATGTTGAAAATTGGTGATATTGCGTAAAAGCCGGCATTGAATGGCAAAATTGCTATACCTAAAATTAAAGTTTTTATGAAATTTGTCGATAAATACATTATGAAGACGGATGGTAAGTTCATAATAAAAAAAGGACAAAATTTAACTCAAGCTATTCAAAAAGAATTAGGTTTGAGTAATAAGGAATGTCAAAAATTAGAGCAAAATAGTATCTGGGGACAAATTTTTAATGAAGTTGAAAGTTCACAAGCTGTTAATGTTGAAAATAACGATAATAAAATCCCTAATAAAGAAAATAATTATAGTGTTAATAGTGGGGCTTCTTTTGAATTTTCAAAAGAAGCTTGGCAAAAAATCGTCGGTTGGGTTAATAATGCCTTAAATACGAATATTCAAGTGGAATTACCTAAAGAGGCTGTACCTAAGTTTGTTACAGAGCTCTCTGCTAAGGATATAGCTGATTTGACAAAATATGATAATTCCAAATTTGCAAATCAAAAGAATGTAAAAATTAAGAACAAATATTACAGTTTTAATGAAAAAGGGAAATGTATAAGTGTTTCCAATAAACCTTGCAATGTTGGAGAGGAGCTTCCAAAATCTCTTATTTCTGTAACTTATATAAACAATACAGACATAGAGTTTATATATAAATGTACAGCAAAGTCCGATAACATAATTAATAATGTTATGTATGATAAAAATGGGCAGGTTCTCTCATATTCTATTACTAATAAAAATCCTAATAATCCTAAAGAAGCAAAAATTGAACAATTCAATCCTACTGGAAAATTAATTTCATATGATGTTGTTTCTGAAAATAAAGAAAATCGCAACGAAACAAGGCATGAGTGTTATGATGCTACTAGGAAATTACTTAGTACAATGTTTCTAAATGCTGATAACCAAAAACCTATTAGATTAGAAATTTACAACAGTGAAGGTGGTTTGCTTGCTATAACATTTTTTAATAATGAGGGGCTGCAAAAAGAAACACTGCATTATAGTGATAAAGGAAAAATTGACAGTCGGACGGTTTATAATGATAAAGGGGGTATGAAAGAAGTTTTTAATTATGATGATAATGGAGAAATTTGTCATCATGATGTATTCAATGATAAAGGTGATCTAGTGCTTACTTATAACCCAAAAGAACCTTTGGATTGTTGTATTAAAGATTTTACTACCCAAATAAAAAACCTAACGCCTGAAAATTTGGATAAATTTTTATCTGAAGTAAATAAAATGGAGATTGATAAGGGTATTTTTGAGAGAGTAGACAACTTGTATTTTGTGATGAAGCAATACGCTTCAGTAACACAAAAAAACTTGCTTGAGGATATTGCAAATGTAGATCCAAAACTAGCAAAAATTTTTATTGAAAAAGTCGATGACAAAATTTATCAAAAGATGAAAGAAAATTCTTCTTATAATATTTATCTGTCTGATATTTACAGAGATATGTCAATGCATCCTGACGACTATAAAAAGCTTTCTATTGATGTTCAGAGGATACTATTTAGACCTCCTATTATAGAAAGTGATGATAATACTTTAACTATGAATAACGAGTTAGATTTACCAACTTCTCAAAAAGGAATGGGTAATTGTTGGCTGTTATCAGCTATAAAAGGTATTGATAGTAAAGAATTCGGTAGACGCAAGCTAAATGAATTACGAGAAAATTTGTCTAATGGTGATGTTTTAATAACATGTAAGGGTAATGGAAAAAAATATTTGCTTACAGCTGAAGAGATAGAAAAATCAGATTATTTATCAGTGGGTGATGACGATATGCGAGTTTGGGAACTAGCAATGGATAAATACAGAAGAGATTGTGCATATGAGAATCCTTTATTACATATTGATAGTCAAGGAGGTTTTTTAAGCGAAGTCGCTTTTGCATTTTTTGGTATAAAAGGTGGTGATTTTATTGATATAAAAGATTTTGATATGTCTGAATTCAATTATGAAAATAGTGTCTATACTTTTAGTATGTATTTTGATAAAGAGGATGCTTCAGCCTTACCTAAAGCTGTTGCAACTGATGGAAATAGCTCTGTTGAACTTATATCTACTCACGCATATCGAATTGTAAGATTAACTGAGGATCGAGTATTTTTTACAAACCCTTGGGAAGATAGTAGAGAATTAAGCTTAACAAAAGAAGAATTTAAAAATTTAACTAACTTGAAAGTAGAAAGATTGGGGTTGGATTAAAAATTTTCTTTACAATTCTTGAAAAATTTTGTATGATATAGAAAGAGTTTTATCTTCAGATTGTGTTTTAATCACGAAGAAAAACAAAAAAGGTTTAGAAAAAACAACAGATTTTAAGAAATCAATAGGTAGTTATAGATTTACTGAAGATAGTCTGTTCATACATCTTAAAACCGGTCAGGGTTCAGAAATACCTGCACTTAGAGCAGATAGTTTGATGGAGCTTGTCGATGAGAATAGAATATTCAATATCACAAGATTACGATTCCTTGACGAAAACTTGAGAGAACTATAGTAGTAAAGGATTTAAGAAACATGAGAGAAACAAGTGTTGGTAACAAAATTGTTATAGCCGAACGCGATAATATTGCTGCGGTTATGGAGAACGGAAAAGTTGCAGAATTTTTCGTTCATAGAGGAGAAATTATTTTAGGTGATGTTTTTTTAGCTCAAGTAGAAAATATTTTACCTTCAATTGAGGCTGCGTTTGTTAACGTAGGCTCTGATAAAATGGGCTTCTTACACGCTCAAGACGTTGCTGGCAAAGGAGCTTTACAAGATAAGCTAAAACCAAAACAAAAAATTGTAGTACAAGTTGTAAAAGAACCTACTGGCCATAAAGGTCCTCGTGTAACAACTGAAATTTCACTTCCTGGTAGATTTTTGGTTCTTATGCCAAATGAAGTAGGGGTGAACGTAAGTAAAAAAATTACTTCTGCTAAAGAAAGAGCAAGACTAAAATCAGTAGTTAACTTACTTAAACCTGTTGGAGTTGGTGTTATTGTAAGAACAGAAGCTGAAGGGCAGACAGAGGCTGAAATCCAAGAAGATTTAGAAATTCTATTAGAAAAATGGAATAATATTATAACATCAGCTGAGTCTTTGACTCCTCCTAACTTGCTATATAGAGATCAAGATTTATTATACAGAGTTATTCGTGAATGTTGTAACGAAGATACACAAGAAATCATTGTGGATACAGGTTTTGCTCTAAGCAGAGTTCAAAATATTTTACAATCTTGGCATATGAATAAAAATATCAATGTAACTTTATACAAAGGTTCTGAGCCTCTTTTAGTTGCTATGGATATTCATAAAGAGATTAAAGCTGCGCTTTCTATGAAAGTTAATTTACCATCAGGTGGTTACCTATTTATTCAAACAACAGAAGCGCTTACTGTAATTGATGTAAACAGTGGTAAATTCACTAACTCAGCTACTCAAGATGAGACAATCTTGAAGACAAATATTGAAGCTGTTCACGAAATCGCTCGTCAATTAAGACTTAGAAATATCGGCGGTATGATTATTATCGACTTTATCGATATGACAAATCGTGTTGATAAATTAACTATGATGGAAGAATTAGAACTTGCAATGGAATCAGATAAAGCTAAGCCACAAGTTGGACAACTTTCTGATTTAGGATTAGTTGAAATGACTCGTCATAGACAAGGTCAAGCTATTAGTGAAATTTTCGCTAAGCGTTGTCCACATTGTCAAGGCAATGGCTACATTATGGAAGATATTAAATTTGCTTCTTCTACTAGTGAAGGTGAATATAGGGCTAAAGCTGCTAAATTGAAACTTCCTATGAATAACAATAAAAAGAATAACAAATTCCGCAATAACGATAGCAAACCAAAACAAGAAATAAAAGAAATAGAGGTTATTCAAGAAGAAAAGCTTGAAATAATTGAAAATCCTTCAGTAGTAGCTCAAGAAGAAGTAAAAGAAGTTCAAGCAGAAAAAGAAAATAAAAAGAAAAATGCTAAAAAGCCTAAATTTAATAAGCGTGATGCTAAAAAACAAGTGAATAACGAACTTGCTGAAGAAAACTTAGCTCAAACTGTATTGGTTGAAGGTGCTGAACTTGAACCTGTAATTTCTAAAAAAGCTAAATCTAAAGCCGTAAAAGTAGAAGAAGTAGTAGATGAAGGAGTAAATAAAGGGGAAGGTGAAGCTACAAACGAGGAAGTGAAAAAGGAAGAATCTAAAAAATCAACTCGTTCAAAACGCCCTAATAGAAATACCCAAAAGAAGCCTAGAGTTACAATAAAGAGTACAAAAAAAGATGAAGAATAGAATTTTTTCAATAATTTTATCAGTAGTATTATCACTGCCCATAGCTGTATGGGCGGTTGATAATGCTGAAGCAGTTGATATAGAGCCAGTGCAAGCGATTAGTCAACTTGATGAAGACATTGCAGATACAGAATATAAGCAACCGATAAGTAAACGTAAAATTGCTAAAAAATTCTTTTATGCAATGGGCGGAGTTACAGTTTCATCTTTTGCGATATTCTTTTTGCTAACAATTTATAATAGGATTCGAGAAAGATATAGTGATACTAAAACCTTGGATGGTGAAGTATCTTTAGAGTCTCCAGTAGATTATGATGCTGCAGTGAAGGTGTTTTTAGAAAAAACCAAGTGGTAATGACTGAGCTTTAGCAAAAATATTATTTTTGTTGAAGCTTATTTTCATGGCATAATATCAGTATGGCTAGAGAATTCGATTTTTATATAGTTCCGACTCCTATAGGAAATATCCAAGACATTACGCTAAGAGCAATTGAAGTGCTTAAAAGTGTTGATTTGATTGCTTGTGAGGATACGAGAGTTACCCAAAAGCTTTTGAATCATTATGATATCAAAACAAAGTGTTTTTCTTATCATAAATATAATGAGAAGGAACGTGTTGGATATTTTTTAAAAGAACTTTCAGAGGGCAAAAAAATTGCGCTTGTTTCAGATGCTGGTACTCCAATGATTTGTGATCCAGGTGCTGTGATTGTTTCTGAATTAACAAAATCGGGCTATTCAATTTCTGCTTTGCCAGGAGCTTGTGCTGTCACAACATTCTTGTCAGAAATTCCAAGAGATTCTGAAGAATTCACTTTTATAGGTTTTATTTCTAGAGGTGAAAAACAAATAGAAGAAACTGCAAAAAAATATGCAGGTAGTAATTTTGTTTTTTATGAATCTCCGGAGAGGATTGTAAAGACTTTAAAAACAATAAAAAATGTTCGTGGAGAAGTAAAAGTTGCGCTTGGAAGAGAACTATCAAAGCTTTTTGAAGAAATAGTGGTAGGAAATATTTCTCAAATAATTAAACATTTTGAAGACGGTATCAAGGGTGAAATTGTGTGTATGGTCTATGCTGATAAAGATTCTTGTGCAATCGATTTGGAATTTAAGATTAAAGAGCTAAAGAACAAAGGTTTTAAAGATAAAGATATTTCAGTTATATTATCAACCATTTGTGGTTTTAATAAAAATGAAGTTTATAAAAAAAGTTTAGAAATGTAACAGTTTGTAAATATTAATAAAAATTTCCTAAAGTTTTTCAAAAAAATGCCGATATAGATATTACGAAAGGCAGAATTACAGAAAGGACTTTTAGGATATGTTGAAAAAAATTTTTACCCCGTCGAATAATACATTTAGCGGAGTTGAATTTATATTAAGAGGGGCAAAGAAACGCCGTTCAATGGCGATTTCTAATGCTGTAGCAGTGAACACCGAGACAGGAGTTCAAGTAAAACTGCAAGCTGTGAAGTAATAAGGCCGACGTAATAAGTAAGATAGGCTGAGAGTATTATGAAGGCGGGTTTGTTATATAACCCGCTTTTTTATATCAATCTTTTAACTAGGGCTTTGAAAAATAAATATTTTATGTTATTATTATAAAGTCGCTTTGGAAACGTGGCCGAGTCGGCTTAAGGCGGCACCCTGCTAAGGTGTTGTGTGGGGTAACCTGCACCGAGAGTTCGAATCTCTCCGTTTCCGAATTTTAAATAAAGAGCTGATACCAGTGAGTATCAGCTCTTTTGTTTTAATTTTGGTAAAGAGATGAGGACTCCGCAAGGCGACGCCTTGTGTATTTTTTTGTCCATTTTGCTCGGAAGTCTTTTCGTCATTGCGAGGGTGAAAGCCCGAAGCAATCCAGTTCTTACCGATTTTAATTGGTTGGAAGTTTAGATATACAAACTGGACGAAACTGGACTTTTATTGGACTATAAATTCTATTAAAGACTAGCCCCCACCCTAGCCCTCACCCGAGTGGAGGGGATTTGAGCTAAATTCCTAAAAGTCCTATTTGGAAATTTTGAAAGGGGCAAATAATTAAATAATGTGGGAACATTTCATTTTCCCTACCCTACATAGCTTTAAAAACCTTTAAAAATATTAGATATTAAATCTTTCCATAAATTTGGTTTTTTACTAAGAGTTGCAGTGGTACCCTCTTGTATTAAAACATCTCCAAAATGATTTCTATGATATACGATAGTACTACCATCTGTTAAGGTATTAACAATTTTATTTTCAAAAACTTCAGATTTTGTACATATTCCATTTCCATAATCACATAAAACCTCTCGAATTTTATTACCATTTTTTGTTACATATTCATTTAATGTTTTATCACAGCGGGCAATACCATGTTGAATACTAGGTTTAAATTTCGTATTCATTAAACATCTAAATTCTACTATTGGTTTCATAAAAACTCCTTTCATTAGCCATATAATGATATAAAACCTGTAAAAAATTATTTTGCTAGCTAAATCAAAATTATCAAATCGACCGTTCTTTCTTCTCAAATCGAGGGTTAATTTACATTGAGAATTAAATTTCAAACTACTCCAAAAGTGACTTTTCTTGCACTTTTCTTGCACATTTTTGCATTAACCTTGCACAAAATTGCACTGTTTTTGCACTTAAAAAATTGTTGGGTTTCACCCAACCTACCCACTCAACCTACCTACTACAAAAGTCTTTCTATAAAGTTTTGTAAAATAAAAAGGCAATTTTGAGAGCCTTTGCAACTTTATATAAATATAAGGTGTATGATACAATGTATAGTAAAGGAATAGTAAATTATGTCATTAGTAGGTTTTCAAAGTGTTACGAATTCACAACCACAAGGAGCAATAACTTTTAGAGGTAATAAAATTAATAGAGTTGTTTCTAAGATGAATCATTATGTTGTAAAACAACATAATGAACAATTTATAAAACCAAATATTCATGCTCGTATTGCGTTATGGATGCAACACGCAGATAATAAATTTACACGTTTCTTAGATAAGATTTTTAAAATTAAATAATAATTAAATCAATTATCAAATAAAAAAACACCCCAGGTTTTGTTGCAAATGCCTGTAAAATAATTGTTTCGGCAATTTTCAATTACCAAAACCTACAAATCTCATCATTTAGCGTATCAACCATTTTATTTTCTCTTTGTTGATATGTTTTTTCGCTATTACCAAATGTTAAAATATTAAATTGGCATTTCATGTTCATATTAAACCAGCTAAAGAAATTTTTGTTAGTTAAACAAAAATTATCAAACTAACTGTTCTTTCTTCTCAAACCGAGTGTTAATTTACAGCAAAATCCGTAGACACGTTTAATGCGAACGACTCAAGACAATCTCTCCGATTCCGATTTTAAAAGCCCTTTACCTTTAGGTAGAAGGCTTTTTATATTGATAAGTACACCCACGCTTGCAGTTTGTAACACTACACTTGCAGTTTGATAAAAAGTTTCAAATACTTTCATAGCAAGGGAGGAGCTTGTGTTATAATATTGTCGGAAGTTGGCTCATTCAATCCAACAAATCAAAACTTTTAAACTCTTTTCTTAATAATATTTGCTATGGAATTGCCTCTCTTTTACATAAACACATTCTATAAAACTAGTTAATTTTAATCTAAAATAGCAAGTTTTTTATTTACAAGATTTATATTAATATGAACTGTCAAAAAATAACTTCATATAACACAGTATCAAGGCTTATAGGCTTAGACGAAAAACCAAAGAAATTAGTCAAAGTCCTTGAAGATTTGCTTGTCGTAAATTGTATAAGTGGTCAATTTGATAAACATATTTCGACAGAAATTCAAGGTTATATTAATGACCTAAAATCATTTGCAGTAGGAAATCGTAAAATAAAACAAGTTTTAGAAGCGGGTGCTTCTTGTATGGTATTTGAGACACCGTCTGGCAACATTATAAAGCTATCAAGGAGTAATCCTTTCCCTGAAAATCGTCCAGCAGAGGATTTTGAAGCAAAAATATTTAAGCGTTGCCAATATAAAGATACCTACTATCTTTTAGAAGAAAAACTTCAAGATTGCAAAAACAATAAAAAGCAAGAAATTGCAAAAGTACGTAAAAAGATTAAAGATGCAGGTTATAACGTATTTGATTTAGACGATTTCCAAATTTGGCAAATTGGTGTAAATAATAGAGGCGAACTAAAATTAAGAGACCATGGTTGTGCAATACCTGTGGACAAAAACACGAATATTTTAAAACGATTTATTGAAAGTATTAAAAATAAATGGTGTAACAAATAGCCGCTAGATTAAAAAACTCATTGGAACTATTTTGTAAAAACTTCCAATCCATCAATAATTGCATCTGCACCATTTTTTAAGGCAACAAAAATGTTTTCTTTTACACTATTACAATAACCTAATAAACGACTAGAAGCATCATTTAAACATATAAATTTAGCTCCTTTTTGAGCAAGTTTCGCCATAGGGATATCGTTATCTTCATTTCCAGCCATTAATATTTCAGAAAAATTAATTCCTCTATTCTTTCTGATAAAATCTATGCCGTCTGATTTGTCTGCGGCGCATAGAAATAAAGCATTCATAGAACCATCTTTAAATCTTCTCAAAGTATTAGATTGTAATAAAATACTATCCTTACAAGCATCCATTATCGGCTTTGAATAGTGATTTTCCCTGAATTTAACTCTACATCCTTTTTCTGCAAGAGTTTCAACAATTTCATTTTTAAATTCCTCAACATTTATATCACGAGCTAAAAAATATTCAGCCATATTTTTGCTAGGATTCCATTCGTAGTATGTAATTCTTGAATCAAAAAATTCAGGGTCTGAAAGTTTAACTTCATTTAAGTTTGCTAGAGTATTTAATTCTGCGTCAGTATATCTATATTTATCACTTTTAGCAAAGTCTCTCATTACTTGAGTTACAATTTCTCTATTATAATTTGTTTTATGCATTAATTCTTCTTGGTATGCTAAATTTTCAATCATAACTCCGTCAATATTTTCATACAAAAATTGACCATTATTAGCAATTAAATAATTTGGTAGAGGTAAATCAACGCCTTTGCCAGCAAGTTTGTTTTGTAGTTTAAAGAATTCTTTAAAAGTTCTGCCCGTTGCGTAAACCATTTCAGAATTACAAGATTTAGCTTTATTAAAAATTGTTTTTAATTGTTCTGTTGTTGCAGTTGCTAAAGTTCCATCTAAATCAAAAACAAACATTGACTTAGTGTTAGGAACTTTTAGTCCTTCAAAAGAAATATTACGGTTTGTGAGATTTCTTTTGTTTGTTATATTTTGGATATTATTTAATTGCGTTATTTGTGTTATTTGCATACTAATAATTTAAAAGCTGTAAATATTAAAATTTGCCTAATTTATTACAATGTAAAGTTAATAATTTTATTTTTCAATTACATTTTCTTTCAAATTTT
The DNA here is from genome assembly GCA_045651505.1 of Candidatus Gastranaerophilaceae bacterium. Taxonomy (GTDB): domain Bacteria; phylum Cyanobacteriota; class Vampirovibrionia; order Gastranaerophilales; family Gastranaerophilaceae; genus CAG-196. Next base: position 85,062 of record JAZRSL010000005.1, read on the forward strand.
TATCAAAATTTTAAGTTTCAATTACATAAAATGTAATTGAAGTTGAGTATAAAATTAAAAATTTTTAAAAATTATGTAATTGTAAAAATCATCTTTAAATTAAATAATAACAATAATTTAGCCCTATTTATGTAATTGAAAAATTATATTTTTAAAAGCCAAAAGTATTATTTTAAAAGCATTTCCGACTTGTTGCAGTAATTTTTCTTCAATTACATTTGAATTACATTTCGATTACATTTTTTGCATATTTTTGCATTCTTAAAAATTCAAAACACAAGCTCAAAATCGCCAAAACTCAACAAAAACAAGTGTAAAAACGGCAAAAACTCCGGCAAGAATTCGGCAAAAATGGCAAAAATAAAATTTTGCTATGGTGCTGACGGAAGTTAGCCTCAAACCTAAATAAATCAAATCTTTTACCGATTAACTTTCAATTACATTTGCTATGTAATTGTCAGCTTCTCTACATTGATAATTAAAATTTGAATGATGAAAATTCTTTTATAGATAAATTGTGTATCATATTCTCTACGGCAGCTGTTTCTGATTTTTTAGAATATCCAATTACTACTTCATTTTGGACTTGTCCTTTTGAATAATCTGCCCAAAAAACTTCTAAAACAGAAGAATATTTTTTTAAATTATCGATAAAACTAGGCTTATGACATACAACAAAGGTATCAAATCTCTCTGCTAAATCTTTAATAAATGGCAAATTAGTAACTTCCTTTTTTATATCTGCAGAGGTTATATCGTCTTTAATATACCTAAAACCTTCTTTTGATGTTAAAATTTCGCTATTAAAAATATTATATTTAAATTTTTCATTAGCAAAATAATTAATAGAAGTTTTTTTGTTAAATAATATATATGGAGTTTTTGCAAAATATAGCCCATTTTTGAATGATATATTATTATTTAAATTGCTAGAAATAGGTTGAATTTGCATATTACACACTCCTTTATATAATAAATTATATCACAAAAAGATTTATTCAAAATTCCCAAATGGGATTTTTTACGGACTCGGGGGTAAATATAGAATCAGCTTAGCTTTCCTCCCTGGATGGTGAGGATTAAGGTGGGGTGATATGGAATTTTGAGTCCAATAAATGACCGTTTTCGTCCAGTTTGGATTTCTAAACTTCCGACCTCATTGTCACCCTGAATTTTTTACACTCTACTTACTAGCTTGTAGTTATTATTCCAAACTAAAAGCATTTACCCCTTAGGGTCTTAACAGAATGTAGTGAACACGCCCAATTGGTGTATTTTGACGCTCGGTTTGAGAAAAAAGAACAGTAGGATTGATAATTTTTGTTGGGTTTCATCCAATCTAAAGACTCGAATAGCTTTTATTTTAAGTAGCAAATTTTATTTTTACGAGTTTTCAATGTTATAGATTGAAAATTGAAGGAGCAACAATGAAAGTTATACCTGTAAATAATAATAGTCTTATTAAATTTAAGAGTTTAATGTCAGAAAATGATTCAGATTACGAAATTAAAATGAAAAAAATTTTTGAAACATATTTAAAAAGAGATGAAGAAATAGAGCGATTATTTGAAAACAAATTAATTACCTTTATAGAAAAATTGGAAAGAAAAGAAGTGTTAATCAATTGGCGCAATGAAGAAGAAGCCTTGCTAAAGAAAAATTTTTCTAATGCAATACGCAAAATTAAAAATAATAAAATGAGTTTGTAGGTTAGGTAGAACCTAACAAATATAATTTTTCAAAATTCCCAAATGGGACTTTTTACGGACTCGGAGGTAAATATAGAATTAGTTAGTAGGTTGGGTGAAACCCAACAATTTTTTAAGTGCAAAAATAGTGCAATTTTATGCAAAAAATGAGTAAAAAAGTGCAAGAAAAGTCACTTTTGGAGTAGTTTGGATTTTGATTCTCAGTTTACTTCCGACCGCTATGACTTAATGTTGTTGGGCAAGTATGCGCAACTTACAAAATTACCCTCGCCCCTTGTGGGAGAGGGTGAGCGTATTTTTACACTCGGTTTGAGAAGAAAGAACTGTGAGTTTGATAAATTTTGGAGTGTATTAAACGATGCACTCTGTATTTTATCGTCCAGTTTGCTCGGAAGGCTTTTTTGTCATTGCGATGGCAAAAGCCCGAAGCAATCTAGCTTTTGCTAATTTTAATTGGTCGGAAGTTTAGAAATCCAAACTGGACGAAAAGTGACTTTTATGGACTCAAAATTCCATATCACGCTACCTTAATCCTCACTATACAGTGAGGAAAGTTAGATTATTTCTATATTTATTCCCAAAACTGTAAAATGTCACATTTGCGAATCTTATTTTTATACTTTTAATCAAATCTACTTTTCTTCTCAAAATAATTTTTTGCTATAATAGTGTTATGTAGAGAGGGAATTAAGATGAAAGCTGCAGAATATTTTAACAATGGTTTTTCATGCTCAGAAAGTATGATTAAATGGGCTATTGATGAAGGTCTTGTATCTAAAGAACTTTTACCAGTTGCAACTTCTTTTTCTGGTGGAATGGGAGTTGGCTGTCTTTGTGGAGCTGTAGCTGGTGCGCAAATGGTTATAGGGGCACAGTTCGGGCGTGAAAATAAAACAGGAAATGAAAATCTTGCCCGAATGAAGGCAAAAGAATTGGTTTCAAAATTTATGGAAGTACATGGCGCAACGTGTTGTAGAGTGCTAACTAGAGGGCTAGAAATGGGCTCACCTGAAAGAAAAGCACATTGCACTAATATGGTTGAATCTTGCCAAAAACTTGTTGAAGAACTTACTCAAGTTGAGGTTAAATAATGAATGGTTTGATGGTTTTCTTAGGTGGAGGATTAGGTGCTCTTACAAGATATTTGTTCTACCTTATTTTGCCAAGGGTTTCTTATTTTCCATTAGGAACTCTGATTGCAAATTTTTTAGGTTGTTTTATTGCGACTTTTGTTTTTACTTTTTTAGTTTATAAAACAGAAGTTAACTCAGCTTACAGACTTCTTTTAATAACAGGATTTTGTGGCGGATTAAGTACGTTAAGTGCTTTATCTGTTGAACTTACTGTATTTATTCAAAATCAAGAATACTTAAGAGCTATTCTATATGTGGTAACAAGTTTGTTAATTTGCATAATATCTGTTATACTAGGGTTAGCTTTGGTGAAAAAATATGTTTAATAAGAACACGTTTAAAAAGAGAATACTTTTTGTTGGAATTCCTGATATGGCTTACATTGGCCTTGATGGACTTTTAATGGCAGGAGTCAATATTGTAGGTGTTTTAGGCCCTAAGAAAAATCATAATATGTATTATGATTTCAAGAATTTTGTTCAATCAAGAAGGTTAAATTATATTGATTATGATGAATTGGATGAGCCTCAGTTGATAAAAAAAATTCAAGATTTAAATGTTGATGCAGCTGTTGTGTGTTCTTTTAATTATAAAATTCCAAAAGTTTTGATGAATGCAACTAAAGATGGATTTATCAACGTTCATCCATCTCTATTGCCAAAATATAGGGGCGGAAACCCTTATTCTAGAGTGATTATGAATGGTGAGACAGAGACTGGTGTTACAATTCATTTTATGGATGAAAGTTTTGATACCGGTGATATTATTGCACAGAAGTCTTATCACATTCATTCAAAAGCTACAATGGGCACTATTTTTAATGAACTTAACGTTTTAGGAATAGAGTTGTTACTTCAAGTTTTGCAAGCATATGAAGTTCAAGAGTTGCCTAGAATTCCTCAACCTAAAGGTGATTTTATTTCAGGAAAAGGATTATCAGATTCTGAAACATTTATTAATTACAATAGGACAGCAGAAGAAATCGAACGTTTTATTCGAGCGCTTAATCCTTTCTTGATAGCAAACACAACGTTTAGAGGAAATATGATGCGCATTATGAAAGCAGAAGTTGCTTCTGATGCTTTTTGTATACCTCATCCTGCAGGTACAGTTGCTAAAATTGAAGATGATAAGTTTTTTATTGCCACAGCAAAAGGTTTAATTGTTCCTACTGTTTTACAGTTTGGAAGTTTTTTTATGGGTGATAGTAAGGACTTTATAAGAATTGTTAATCCGAAGATTGGAGAAGAATTTAAGTAGGGGTAAATGTGATTTAGCTTAAAATTAAATTTGCAAGCTAATTATTTTTAAGGTGAATATGGATAAATTATATTTTTTAACAGCAGGTGTGCCACTAAGAGCGGGTACAAAGGGGTATAAAAGAGGTTTTGAAATCCACGATGAGATGGGTTTAGATGGACTTGAGCTAGAATTTGTACATGGCGTTAGAATTTCTGATAAAAGTAGAGATGATGTTGCAAATGCGGTTAAAAATTCTGGGAAAATAATCACTGCGCATGCACCTTTTTATGTAAATCTTAATGCTCGAGAAGAAGATAAGGTTGAAGCTAGCGTTCAAAGAATTATAGAAACAGCTATGACTGCAAATGAGCTTGGTGGATACAGTATAACTTACCATGCAGGATTTTATTTAAACCAAGATGCTGATATCGTATATGATAAGATTAAAGCGCAAACCAAAATTATTACTGATTCTTTAGCTAAAGTTGATAATAAAATTTGGATTCGTCCAGAAACAACAGGTAAAGCAACTCAATGGGGAGATTTAGACGAAATAATACGTCTTTCAAAAGAGTTTGAAACAGTACTTCCTTGTGTAGATTTTTCTCACTTACATGCGAGATACAATGGTTTTTGGAATACTTATGATGAGTTTGCTTCGATTTTTGAAAAAATCGGTAACGAACTTGGACAAGAAGCGTTGGATAATTTCCATGCTCATATTGCGGGAATTGAATACTCAATAAAAGGTGAGAAGAAGCATTTGAATCTTGAGGAATCTGATTTTAATTATAAGGATTTGTTAAAAGCCTTTAAAGACTTTAATATTAAAGGTGCAGTTGTGTGTGAAAGTCCAAATATTGAAGATGATGCAAAATTGCTTAAAGATTTCTATATGAGCTTATAGAGAGCTTTACAATTGGGCTGATTTTTAATACTATATAGATAAGATATTTGACAGTTTTAGGGTTTTAAGAAAGAGGAAACTAATGGTTGATAATAAATACAAACGCGTTTTACTAAAAATCAGCGGTGAAGCTTTGTTGGGAGATCAACAATTTGGTATTGATCCAAAACCAGTTGAAATGATTGCAGATGAAATTCGTTCAATTTATGAACGTGGTGTAGAAATTGCAGTTGTTGTTGGTGGTGGAAACATATTTAGAGGCATGAAAAATAGCGCTAGATTAGGTATGGACCAAGCTTCTGGTGATTATGTTGGTATGCTTGCAACAGTTATGAACGCAGTTGTTTTACAATGTGCTTTAAAGAAAATAGAAGTAGATTGTAGGGTTCAGACTGCTATTGCAATTAACCAAATTGGTGAACCTTATCTTCGTCATAGAGCAATTCGTCACTTGGAAAAAGGACGTGTTGTTATATTTGCTGCAGGAACTGGTAATCCATTTTTCACAACAGACACTGCATCAGCTCTTAGAGCTTCTGAGATTAATGCAGAGGTTATGTTGATGGCTAAAAATGGAGTTGACGGTATTTATGACGATGACCCTAGGACAAATCCAAATGCTAAAAAGTTAGACAAAGTAACTTATGATGAAATCATAAAAAAAGATTTGAAAGTTATGGATACTTCTGCATGTGCATTATGTAAACAAAATCAAATACCAATCAACGTATTTGATTTTAAAGCTCAAGGTAGCTTAGTAAAAATTATGAACGGCGAAGACGTCGGAACATACGTGAGTGTAAATTAATAACTATATAAAAGGAGAAAAATTATGTCAGAAGCTTTAGAAGAATTATTCTTATTAGGCGAAGAAAAAATGGAAAAAGCAATCGCTCAGATGAAAAGAGAATTTGCTTCAGTTCGTACAGGACGTGCTAACCCTGCAGTTTTAGATAAAGTTTTGGTAGAATACTATGGTGTTCCAACTCAGTTAAGACAAATGTCACAAGTAACTGTATCAGAAGGTACAACTTTGGTTATCACACCATTTGATAAAACAATAATTAAAGAAATCGAAAAAGCGCTTATTAAAGCTGAATTGGGCGTAGCTCCAAACAATGATGGCGTCTGTATTAGATTAAACTTCCCACCTCTAACAGAAGAAAGAAGAAGAGAAACTGCAAAAGATGTTAAAAAATATGGCGAAGATGCAAAAATCGTTGTAAGAAATGCTCGTCGTGATATGGTTGATGATTTGAAAAAATTAGAAAAAGAAGAAAATCTTCCAGAAGATTTAGTAAAATCTAATCAAGAGGATATTCAAAAATTAACTGATAAATACGTTGGAATCATCGATTCTTTAGTTGTAGAAAAAGAAAAAGAGGTTATGACAGTATAATGGATCCAAAAAGAGTTGCAACAGCTTTCGCAATAGGCTTACCTGCTTTATTTGCAATACTTGCAGGTGGACTTTGGTTGACAGCATTAGTAATGGTAATAGTTTTTTATGCTTGTAAAGAATATACGTCTATTCTTCAACATAAAGGTTTTTTCCCTAGTTTCAGAATAATGTTTTTATCAAGTGTAATCTTTGCGGCGCTAGCTTATTTTAATCTATTTAACTTAATACCATTAGCTTTTTCGTTAGCAGCATTGATGGCCTTGATGTCAGTGTTGTTTAAAGGAAGACAACCATACATTGCAAATGTTGCAACTACAGCGTTTGGTTTTTTATATTGTGGATGGTTTCCGCTTCATTTGTTATTTCTAAGAAATTTAGGTGATGAACCATTTATGAATATTATTCCAGATGCACAAGGTGCTGGATATTGCTTATTAATCTTATTTGCAGTGCTTGCAACTGATACTTTTTGTTATGTTTTCGGTTGTAAATACGGTAAACACAAACTAGCTCCAGTAATTAGCCCTAATAAAACAATAGAGGGCTCAATTGGTGGAACTGTAATGTGTATGATTTTTTCATTAGGAATTGGACTTGCAATTGGCCTTCCATGGTATCACGCTATAGTTTTAGGTGCATTAATTGCGATTTTTGCTCAAATTGGTGATTTATGTGAGTCAATGATAAAACGTGATGCTGGAGTTAAGGATTCAAGTAATATATTACCTGGGCACGGTGGATTCTTAGATAGAACAGATAGCTATATAATGACAATTCCAGTGGTTTACTATTATTCACAATATTTTATTAATAGTAGCTACCTTGTAGATTTAGTTAAAGGGTTATTTGTATAAAAAATCTCTCCCTTTATAAGGGGAGGGTTAGGGTGGGGGCTAGTTTTGTTAGAAAAAATTTTTGGAACAGTAGAAGATGAAAGTCTTGTTGAAAAAGCTTTGACTCATCCATCGTTTACCAAGGAGCTCAATCTTGATTCACTTACAAGTTATGAAAGATTAGAGTTTTTTGGCGATTCTGTTTTAAAACTTTTTACATCAAAGCTACTTTATAATACTTATTCTGATTATCCAGAAGGTGACTTATCTAAAATTCGTTCTATTTTAGTTTCAGATAATATACTTTCAAAAATAGCTTTTGAAATAGGTGTGGATAAAAGGATTAAACTAGGCCCTGCTGAAGAAAAACAAGGCGGTAGAAAACGCGAATCTAATTTAGCCTGTGCGGTAGAGGCGCTTTTAGGAGCATATTATTTAAATGGTAAAATAGCTGAAATTGAGCAATTTATTTCAGAATACTTAATGCCTTATGCTAAAGATATAGATGAGCATTTTGAAAAATATAATGCTAAAGATTTGCTTCAGCAGTACACTCAAGGGGTTGATAAAACCTTGCCTGTTTATCGAACTGTAGCTGTTCACGGGCCAGCTCATAAGCCAAACTTTGAAGTTGCTGTTGAGTGGCAAGATAAAATTCTTGCGACAGCTTTTGGAAAATCAAAAAAAGAAGCCCAGCAGAATTGTGCTTATGAAGCCTGTAAAGCTCTTGGAGTTATTTAGTTTATTAGATTAAAAAAAAGCGGGATTTTTAATCCCGCTTTTTTGTGTTGATTTATATTAGAAATCAAGCCATTTGCCGACAGATTTAACAATACTTATAGTTCCGCTAAAGATTGCGACTGCGCCACTAACTACAGCTACGGGTATTCCAACAGTTCCGCCTAAAGCCATTCCTGCTACTGCAACCCAAGGTGCAGCTTTTTGGCATTTTGTCCAAAAACTTTCGCCGCTATCTTGTTTCTCTGGTGTTGATTCTATTGCTTTTCCTTTAATAACATTGTTAATGTTTTGATTGAATTTTTCAACAAATTTATCTACTAAATCTTTAATATTTACTTTTGATGTTGTATGATACCCGCATATGCCTTCACCGGAACAGAATGCATTCCAAGATGATTTACCTTTTTTTACATCAACGCATTGGTCACAAGCATATGATTTAGCTTCTTGATAAGCAGATTCAAATAAGTTCTGGAATTCTGTGCTATTTGTATCATAGCCTTCGGCGCGAAGTTTAGCTGTAATTACTGGTCGTAATTGTTCTTTTAAATTAGCTAATGTTTGTCCTGCTACGTCATAAGCTCCGTATTGTTCGCGAGTTTCAGTTTTGTCAGAATAGTATCCGTCAATACCACCGTAGTTAATATCTGCAGTACCAAGTGTAATTTCTACTTCGCTGAAATCGTTTCTTTTTGCAGTTTTAATTGCTGCAGTACTTGTTTCAACTTGGTCTGCTAGTGTTGCAGAATCGATATCTTCGATACTTTTGCCTAATAATTCGTACATTTTACCTTTGTATGTATAGAATACTCTTTGATAATCTCTGTCACCTGTTGTATTTTGTTCTTGATATAATCTAACTTTTATCTCGTTACCATTAGCATCTTTTACTGGTTGTCCATCATTTCCTTTAATTGTGTACATAGTGTCTGTTTGTTCCAAAACTTTATCTGTAACAAGACGATTTACTTCTTGTTCTAAAGTTTCAGGAGATGTAGGTGTAGAAGGTGTAGTTGTACTTACAGATGTAATATCAACATCAAATCCTTCTTTGTCTAAATCTATAATTGTTTGATCAGAAATACCTTTACCATTAAAGATCTCTGGTAAAAGTTCTCCGTATTCTTCTTGTAATCTTGTGTCTAAATCAGCAGCTGCTGCTAATCTTGTTAATTCATATAATTGGTTGAAAGCAATTGTTTTACTTGAGTCATAGCTACTGTTGTTTCTTAGCATATTGATTGTATTATCAAGATTTTCAATTGTTTCTGTTGATAAATGTTTTCTTAAATCTGTTGATTCAGCTTTTTCAATTAATTTACTCACAAGTAAGTCAACTGCAGCTTTAGCTCCTTCGTCGCCTTTTTGGATTAAAGACGGCATTAAGCCTAGACTTGTCTCTACTGAATTGTATCTGCTTACAAGCTCAAGAATGTCGACATTACCATTTTGTAAGTCTGTTAATAGAGCACCGTTTTCTAATAGAGTCCCTGTTTCTATATTGTTTCTTAATGCAGTAATTTTATCTGAAGTTATTGTTTCGCTTTGGCCGAGACCTGTTCTTGCAACTAGTTCTGATATAGGCTTGCCATTTAATTTGATATCTTTGCTATCTTCTAGTAAAAATTCTTTGACTGTAGCTTGTCCTTCAGCTGAAATTTCTTTTAATGCATTTTGTAAATATTCTATTCTATCACTATTCTTACCACTTTTATTTTTAGCCGCTTCTAATTTTGCTTTGTCTGCAGAACTAAGCTCATCGCAATCACTAATTAATTTTTCTACAATTGTTGTTAATTTCTTAAGTTGTCCATCAACTAAAATTTCTTCTTCTGTTCTTGATGAAGAATTTGAAACTGGTAGACCCAAGTTAAAGTTAGTTCCCAAGCAACCTCCAGTTGTTGGGGCAAAATTTAAAGATGGCATCATTGGCATTTCATCTAATTGTGCTAATTGAAAAGATGGCATCATTGGCTTACTAGTGCCGATTCCGTAAAAATCAACCATAAAGTTTTCTCCTATTTAATAAATCCCATTCTCGTGTTTACACTATTAAAAAGTTTTTATATTTTAAAAAATTGCCTTTTTTAAAGTTGCTTTGTTACAAAACTTAATATTTGTTTATGGATAAATTTTTAAAATATAAGAATAGACGGAGCTTTAACCCCGTCTATTCTATTTTTATTTTTTATTTTTTTATATTAGAAGCCCAACCATTTGCCAACAGATTTAACAACACTCTTGACTCCATTGTATGCAGCGATTGCTCCACCAGCAGCTACGGCTACCAAGCCAACTGGACCGCCTGCTATATAAGCTATACCTCCTGCTATTGTTGCTGCCCAAGGGGCTGCTTTTTTAATTTTTGTCCAAGTACTATCACTAGCATCATGTTTGTCTGCAATTGAATCCATTGCTTGGTTTTTAATAACATTATTAATATTTTCATTAAATCTAGTCATAAATGAATCAACTAAATCTTTTGTTTTGAAGCTTGAAGAAGATTTATAACCTGATAAACCTTCGCCACACCAGAATGCATTCCAAGAAGACTTGCCTTCGTGGCCAGTTATACAGCTAGCTTTTGCGTGTTCTTTAGCATTTTCAAATGCAGATTTGAATTGGTTTTCAAATTCTGTTGAGTTAGTTTTAACCCCCTGTTCTCTTAGTTGTTTTGCAACCTTGTCTCTTAAAGAAGCTTCTAGCTTATTAATTAATTCATCAGCTTTTTTACTAGCACCTTGAGAACCACAAGACTTAACAGTTACTTCTTTATTGTCAAAATAGCCTTCAATACTTCCGAGATTTACATCAGCATTAGGGTTTATATTTACGTTGAGTTCACTTATATCTACAACTCTTTCAGCTGTACGAATATTGCTTGCATTTGTTTCAACTTGTTTATCGAAAGTTGCTGAAGTTGCATTACTAATGTCACATCCTAGTAATTCATACATTTTACCTTTATGTACATAGAATACTCTTTGATAATCTCGATCATCGGATTTGTATTTTTCTTGATAAAGTCTTACTTGAATTTCGTTTCCGTTTGCATCTTTTAAAGGTTCGCCATTTTGGCCCTTAATAGTATACATAACATCACTTTGTACAAGAACTCCGTTACGTACCAATTCTGTTGCTTGTTCAGCTGCTGTTCTTGCAACTGAAGTAGAACTACTGCTTGAACTTGTTACAGCTTCTGATGCACTAGAGCTTACAGTTATTTCATTTGAGCTTACGTCAAAACCTTCATTTTCTAAATCTGCAATTGTTTTATTTGCGAAGATGTCAGAACCGAATACTTGAGACGAATATTCACCGTAGTCTTTTTTGATTCTGTGGTCTAAGTCGGTAGCAGCTGCAAGTCGTGTTAATCTATATAACTCGTTAAATGCTGCAGTTTTTGAACTATCGTAACTTGAGCAATTTTTCAAGCTGTTGATTGCATAGTCAAGGTTTTCGATGCTTTCTGCACTTAAGTACTTTCTAATATCATCTGATTGAGCTTTTTCAATTAGTTTGGTAACCATGATGTCAATGTTTCTTTTTGCAACATCGTAATCTGATTTTTCTATCATTTTGACCATCAAATTACCAGATTCAACAGAGTTATACCTGCTTAATAAATCAAGAATATCAACTGTACCAGTATTTAAGTCGTTAAATAAGCTTGTTCCATCCATATTGTCAGGGTTGCTGCTTGAAAGTAGATCAATTGTTCTTGTAAGTGCATTTAATTTGTCACCAGGAATTGTTTTGTCGCCATCTCCTAAACCAATTAATCTTCTTTGTTCAGGAAGATCTTTTCCATTAATTTTGATACTTTGACCTTTTGTCAGAACGTAATCTTTAACCGCATTCTGATCAATTGCTTCAAAAGCTTCTTTAAGAGCTTCATATCTTTCTGTCATACTGCCAGATTTGTTTTTAGCAGCTGTTAATTTCGCTTTATCTGTGCTTTCTAAAATATCATCTTTTAGCATATCTTCAACTAATTTTTTTAGTTTTTCATATTTTTCTTTTGCTAAAATATCTTCTTCACTTGTTGAACTTGTTGATCTATAACTTCCACCTAAAGAAGGTCCAAATGGTGAAGCAAACATATTAGTGTTTATAGGTACATTTGCGCTGCTTAATGCTAGTGAAGGATTTAATAACCAATCATTAGAATTGAATGGTAAATATTGTGTAGCGCATGATAAATCATAGTTTGGATATGTAAATAATGATGGCCAAACATTTGCGTGTATTGCAGCTTGATTTGCTGACAACCTCATTGCGTCTTGGACATTACCACTTAACATATCATGATTTGATAATGAAAAATTGTAAACGGTCATAATTTTCTCCTTAATATCTCTTAATAATCTTACTTTTCTTTTTTGTACTCTTAACTTTTAATCCCCGTAATAAATTTAAATAAATAATTACATCTAACTATTTTTAGTCCCCGTAACATGTTAAAGTTTTTTTATTCTGAAAATTTGACTTTTTAGAAAACATTATTTACAATTGTTTACAATTGTTTAAAATTGAATGGTTTGATAATATAATTAAGATATACTCTTGAAATAATCTTTTTATATGATATAATTAGTGTGAAACGGAGGGAATATGGCTAGAGTATTAATTTCAATGTCTAACGATTTTCTTAGTAAAGTAGATGATGTGGCAACTTCTGAACAAAGAACAAGGAGTGAATTGATTCGTGAAGCTTTGCGTGTTTATATAAAAAGAAATAAAATTTCTAATAATCCAAGAGCAGAAGAAAATGCTAGTCTTCTTACTGAATTATTAAGCTAATAATACTTCTATTTTGATAAATTTATATTATTTATGTGTGTATTGTAAATATTTGTAAATTTTTTTCTTAGGCATGTGTCATGATTTAAGAATTTATTGTAGCATGCCATGTATCAACTATCCCCAAATCTCCTCCCAAAATTATTAGAGAAAATACTTATACTGACTTTAAAGAAGGTCAGTTTTTTTTGTCAAAATTTCTACTCAAGTGGGGATTGGTTAAGCTGGGGGCTAACAATTTTTGTTTCTTGTAGTAAAATATTGCTATGAGAAAAAATTTATTAGGGTTTGTTTGTTTGCTTGCATTGTCTTCTGCGTTGTTGCAGAGTGCTTATTGTGCTCCAAGTGGGGCTTTTATTCAACATTATGAATCTGCTCAAAATTATTTATCTCAGGGACAATATTCTTCTGCAATAGTTGAATTCAGAAAAGCTATGCGTATAAATTTTATGGATAATTCTGCGAGAATTGGATTAATTAATTCATATTTAGCTCGAGCTACTTATTATGCAAACCAAGATAAAAATTATGAAAAAGCTGCTAATGATTTCAGGAGTGCGATATTTTATCTAAAAATGTATCCGACAAAAGAACAGGCGATAGAAAATTCAGCTAGTATGATTGCTTCTGCAAACGAAAATTTGAATCAATGTTTAAAAGTAGTAAGTTTTGATAAAACTGCATCGAACAGGTATAAAAAAGCTGAAGAACTTCGTGCGATGGGTAATTTTTCTGCTTCTGCATTTGAATTTTTACAGGCAGCTCAGAATGAAACATTAGCAGGTAAGGCAAACTTGCAGATTGCTGACTTGATGAAATTATTAGGAAATGAGTCTCGTTCTGCTGATTATTATAAAATAGCTCTTGATTTGATGCCTACAGATGGTTTATTGCGTATGAAATATGCCAGAACTTTAGACAAATTAGGCCGTTATGATGAAGCTGTGGAACAGTATAATTCTGCTTTAGCGCATAGTAAAGGTGATATGGAAATTCTTTATGCGCTTGAAAGAATTTATTTAAAAAAATTAGCTATAACTCCGTCTGATGCAGAATTGAATGCAAATATCGGTGCAATTAAACAAGCTCAAGGCGATTTTGAAACAGCTTTAAGTTATTATGCAAAAGCTGAACAGATTAATCCTAGTAATGTTAATACTCGTTTGAATGTTGGAACATTATTTCAACAAAAGAAAGACTATATAAAAGCTATAAAATCCTATGATTCAGTCTTGACTCTTTATCCAGATAATGTTCAGGCAAATTTATATAAAGCACAAGCATATTCTGAAATGGGCAATAAAAAAGGTGCATTAGAACTATATAAAAAAGTTCTTTCTATTGATCCTGCAAATGGTGTTGCTAAAGCTGAAATTGTAAATGTTATGCAAGATGCATTAACTCCAGATGAGTTTATTGATTATTTAGTTAAAAATTCTAATGATAGAACAATGCAGGCAATGTTGTATGATTATGCGTATAAATTGCACAAAGAAAATAAAATTGAAGGAGCAATTTCTGCTTATAACGCTGTTTTGAAGACAAATCCTAGTAATGTCGATGCGTATGTTAATTTAGCTATTTGTTATGCATCTAGAAATGATTATGCCAAGGCTCAAGAGATTTTAAATTCTGCCAAAACAAAATTCCCTGCAAATAATTTAGTTTTGAAGACATTACAGCAAGTTAAAAATGATTCTTTATCAACAGCTTTAGCAGAAGCTTCTAAAAGCTACGAAAACAAAGATTTTAACTCTGCAATACAAAAATATTTAGCTATAAATCCTGCAACGGAAGATTCTTTGCTAGGTGTTGCAGCTTCTTATCAAGCATTAGAAGCATATGATAAAGCAATTGAATACTATAAAAAGGCAGAAGGAGGGGTAAATGGAGTAGCTTCTAAAAACCCTGATATCCCTTACTATATTGGTTATTTATATTCTGAGCAACAAAAATGGAAAGAGGCTGAGGCTTATTTGAAAAAATCAATTGCACTAAATCCTGAATCTGAAGCAAAGAATTTGTTAGTATATGTTTCTCAAAACTTGGCTTTAGCTGATTATAATGATGCTGTTAATTTATATGAAAAGAATAATTTTGAGCAAGCTATTTTAAAATTTAACCAAGTTATAAAACAAGATGCAAATAATGCTTTTGCCTATTATTATCGTGGTTTGATTTATGATGAACAGAGAAAATATAAAACTGCATATGATGATTATAATAAATTTATGTCAGTTTATAAAACTGATGATGAATATTCTCAGTATATTAAAGCTCGTATAGAAGAATTGAAGCCGTTTATTTAAATATTAATTTCTCGCCATACGGGAGAGGATTAAGGTAGAGAGACGGTAATAGTTGAAAGTGGAAAATTGAAAGTGGAAAGTTCTTTAAAAAATAATGTTGCTGGTTTAATTTCGAGCAGAGTTTCGCTTGCTCCAATGGCTGGAATTACAGATTATGTTTTGCGTTCACTTATTAGAGAACATTCATCGACTTGCCTTTTAACAACAGAAATGATTAGCTCAGAAGCGCTTACTCAAGTTAAAGATACAGATATTGTTGCAAAAGATGATAATCACACGCCAATTTCATATCAATTAAGTGGTCATAAGCCACAGATGATAGCAAATTGTGCAGAGTATTTGCAACGCTATGCTGATATGATTGATATTAATATGGGGTGCCCTGTTAATAAGGTTGTTAAAGGTACTGACGGTTGCGCTTTAATGCGTAATGTTGAGTTAGCAGAAGAAATTGTGCGCACTGTTAAATCTCAGATTTCAATTCCATTAAGTGTTAAATTTAGATTAGGTTACACTTTTGATGAATTAAATTTTGTTGAATACGGCCAAAGAATGCAAGCTGCTGGTGCAGATTTTATAACGATACATGGTAGAACTCGTTCTCAAATGTACGGCGGAAAAGCTGATTGGAAAAAGATTGCAGAGCTAAAAAGAAACGTTGATATTCCAGTTTTTGCAAATGGAGATGTTGTTTCAATAGAAACTGCTGAGCAGTGCTTAGAAGAATCTAAAGCTGACGGTGTTGCAATTGGAAGGGGTGTTTTAGGTGATCCAACTTTGATAGCACGAGTTGAAACGTATTTAAGTTCCGGAAAATATTTACCCCCTCCAACTTTAGAAGAAAAAGTAGCTTATATGAAGCAAATGCTAACAAGAGAAATTGTTTTTCGTGGAGAAGATGTTGGTATAAAATTTGTGCGCAAGTTTTATCCTTATTATGTTAATGGATTTTCTGGCGCTTCTAAATATAGAGGTGAGCTTGTGCTAATGAATAATAAGGAAGAAATTGTAAAAACTCTTGATAGTATAGCCTTGAAGTATTGTAAAAATATGTTAGTATAAAAATATAAATACTCGGAGAGCTTATGAAAAAATTTGGATTTACCTTATCAGAATTATTAGTCGCTGTTGCTATTGTAGCGGTTGCGTCAGCTTTAATTGCACCTACTGTAGCAGATTTGGCTCCAGATAAAAACAAGATGAAAGTAATAAGCTATTACAA
Source organism: Candidatus Gastranaerophilaceae bacterium (assembly GCA_045651505.1). Lineage (GTDB taxonomy): Bacteria > Cyanobacteriota > Vampirovibrionia > Gastranaerophilales > Gastranaerophilaceae > CAG-196. The sequence goes on from JAZRSL010000005.1 coordinate 101,363, forward strand.
CAAGATCAATGAAATTAATCAAAAGCTATTAAGTGATACGGAGTTATTTCAAACAAAATATAAGATAGATGACGAAGGAAAAAAAGTAATTGAATACTACGGTTTAGCTGATTTTAATCCTCATAGATGGAGTGATCAAGATTTAGTAAATGTTTATAATTGGGATGGTAGTAGTCCAGTAGGGTCAGCTAAGTATCCTCAGTTTTTTATGCATGCAATGACTGGTAGTACACCATATTATGAACGAGCGTTAGATAATGGGGATACAATAACAATATCTTGTGATTATTGGGATAACAATGTTTTACCTAATACAACTCGTTTTTCTATTAAAATTGATGCTGATGGCTTAAGTAAAGGCAAAGATTGTTCTTATAGTAGTACTTGCCAGCAACCAGATACGTTTATTTTTAAAGTAAATGAAGATGGAGTAGTGACACCTGGGGATGCTATGACGGATGCGTATCTTGCAAATATGAGTAAATCAAATAGTCAAAAAGCAGACAAAGAATTGGCTAAAAAATTTTTAAATGACAGCACAAAACCTTATAACAATTAATTTCTTAGTCCATTGCCCCAATCACGTGCAAGCATTTCGCCCTTGCCTTCTGGTTTCACTTTGATTAAACGCAAAATTCCGTTGCCAGTTTTTACATCAATACCTAATTTTGAAATATTTATTATTTGTCCTAATTCTCCGTCTTTTATTTCGTCGAGAGGCTCTGTTTCAAGAACTTTAATGATTTTACCTTGATATTCAAAGAAAGCTGAAGGACATTTGTATACACCTCTTACAAGATCGTGAATTTCTTTAGCAGATTTACTCCAGTCTATTTTACATTCTTCTTTTTGTAATTTGTCTGCAAAACAAACTCCATCTTCACATTGTTTAATTGGTGTGATAGTTTTATCTACTAGTCCAAGCAAGGTCTGTTCTAATAACTTTGGTGATTCTGTAGCGCAGATTTCAAATAACTCTACACAGTTCATATTTGGAGTTATTTCAATTGGGTGAGTCATACAAATATCACCACAATCAAGCCCAAGTTCTGTTATCATTGTACAAATACCAGTTTCAGTATCACCGTTGATAATCGCGCGCTGAATAGGATTTGCGCCACGGTATTTTGGTAAAAGTGAAACGTGAAGATTAATTGTTTCATATTTAGGAATATCCAAAACTTCTTGTGATAAAATTTGGCCGAAAGCGAAAGTTACAAAGAAATCTGGATTTAGTGCTTTCAAGGCTTCAATTACTTCAGGTTCTTTTCTTATAGATTTTGGTTGAAAAATAGGTATATTGTTTTCCAAAGCAAAAACTTTTATAGGACTAGGAGTTAATTTTTGACCACGACCAGAAGGCTTGTCTGGTTGAGTTACGACCGCAAGCACATTAAAATTCTCTGAATTATGTAAATAATCTAAAGACTTTAGTCCAATATCAGGTGTTCCGAAAAATACTATGTTAAGTGTCATGAAGTCTAACTCCCTCCAGCTCATTGGGTTCTTTCCTACTTTGAGAAGGAAAGGCTATTTTTTCTCTACTTCTTTTGCTTTTAATTCATCTACAGCTTTAGCTAGCTCAGGTTCTTCTATAAGTTTTTCGATTTGCAAAGGTGGTAAGTTATTTTTCTTTAAAACTTCTTCTGCTTCAAATCTGTTTATAGAGTGGTCTATAAAGAAAATTCCATCTAAATGGTCAAATTCGTGTTGGATTGCACGAGCAAGTAATGAGCCGTCCTTAGCTTCTATAACAAAAGAACGACCATTTGAATCAAGAGCTTTTACCATAACATTAGCGTATCTTCTAACATCGGTATAAGCTTCTGGAAAGCTTAAACAACCTTCGTGGCTAATGCAAGCACCAGATTTTTTGATGATTTTTGGATTGATAAAAACTATTGGATTTAGAGGTTCATTATTAGTTGAAACATCTATTACAAAAACTCTCACATTTTCACCAATCTGAGGAGCGGCTAAGCCTACTCCATTTTGTGAATACATTGTATCAATTAAATCTTGTACTAAATTTTTAACTTTTTGAGAAACCTTATGAACTTCTTTAGACGGTTGTCTTAAGCTTGGTTCTCCATACTTTACAACTTTTCTTATAGACATAAATACCTCACTTAGCAATATTGTAGCATAATAAGTTTTATTTATGTAGAGTCCAAATACTTTTTTGGAATAAAACTAAGAATGGGATTAATTCTAAACGGCCAATATACATATCAAGAATGATTATGATTTTTGAAATTTCATGCAAGCTATCAAAACTACCCAATGGTCCAATTATTTTGCCCAAACCAGGACCGATATTACCTAAAGAGCTAACTGCACTTGAAATACCTACTATTGTATTCTGTTCAATTACAGCAATTGTAAGCGCTGAAAGACCCAATATCGCTAAGTAAAATGATACAAACATTAAAGTTTGATAAAGAACATCTTTTGGAACTGAATATCTTCCAACTTTGATATTATAAACGGCTTTTGGATGCAGAATTTTAGCTAACTCTGATTTCATAATTTTTGCAACAAGTAACCATCTTACAATCTTAATACCACCACCAGCTGAGCTTGCACAGCTACCAGCAAACATTGCAATAAATAAAAGTACTTTTGAAGTATAATCCCAATTTGCAAAGTCAACACTGCAAAAACCAGTTGTAGAAATTACAGAACAGATTTGGAAGAAAGAATGGGTTAAGCTTCCTAAAATGTCATAATGCGAATGCAAATATAAAGAAGTCGCAAGTAATAGTGCTAGTACAATTACAATAGAAAAATATGTTCTAAATTCTTCGTTTTTAAATAAAACTAGCGGATTAAACTTTGACCAAGCTCGATATTGCAAATTATAACTAGCTCCCGCAAAGAACATAAAGAAGCAAATTATCCATAAAACTGTATTAGAATATCCAATTAAGGAATCTCCGTGAGGTGAAAAGCCACCACCTGATACAGATGAGAAAGAATGACAAACTGCATTAAACCATTCCATTCCACTAAATTTAAGCAGAAGAATTTCTAATAAAGTCATTCCAAAATATATTTTCCATAGAGACATTGCAGTACTTTTAATTCTTGGAGTTAATTTTTCTTCAGTTGGTCCAGGAGCTTCTGCAAAGAATAATTGTCTTCCAGCGACTGCAAACTGAGGAAGAATTGCAATAAATAAGACGATAATTCCCATACCGCCCAACCATTGAGAAAATGAACGCCAAAAGAATAATGTTTTTGGAAAATCAAAATGTGTAAAAATTGTTGCACCAGTAGCAGTGATGCCTGATGTAGCTTCAAACAATGCATTTACAGGACTTATTCCAAAAAATAGATATGGAATCATTGCAAATAATCCCGCAAATATCCAGCTAAAAGTTACTGTGCAGAGACCTTCGCTTTTTTTGATATCGTTAATTGATTTAACTAAAGATGCACCAGGAATAATTTTTTTTAATGTAACTGAAAGCATTAAAGCTGAAGCACCTGCAATTATAAAAGGTAAAATAGCGTTCGTTTCGTTAAAAATTATTGCAACAATAATTGGTACTAATAGAACAAAGCTAAAGTACATCATCGCAAGAGAGAAAGTATACGCTAAATAAGATAATCTCATTAATCCACCTTAAAGTATTCTCTAATAATTGGCGCATTTTCACTTGTTGTAAAAATAATCAAATGGTCGGCATTCATCAGTTGAGTTGTACCGTTTGGAATAATAATTCTATTTCTGCGCTGAATAATACCAACAATTCCTTTAGCTGGTAATTTTAAATCCATAATCTTAATTGATTTAAAATCTTCGGGAAGAACAATTTTTAACACCTCACCTTTACCTTGTTCAACCGTAGCAAGTATACCAATATTTGTTCCACAGAGGTTACTCTTAATTTCATTCAAAGAAGCTGTAACTGCAGAAATAGCAATATCAACTCCAACTTTTTGGAATAAGTTTGCATTAGCACTTTTTGTAACTCTTGAAACAACGCGATTTACACCAAGTTGTTTCACTAAAAGTGAGCATAGTAGATTCTTCTCATCGTTATTGGTAACGCTTACTACAACATCAGCTTCATTAATTTCTTCTTCGTTTAGAAGCTCTAAATCTGTGCCATCACCATTTATAATAAGTGTGTTATTTAATTGTTCTGCTAAATATTCACAGCGTTCTTCATCACGTTCAATAATCTTGATATCAAGTTTTAAATCTTCAAGGCTTTTAGCTAGCTTAAGTCCTATATTTCCACCACCAATAATTGCAACTTTTTTTACAAATTCTTTTTCGTGGAAAAATCTTCCAGCAAGTATATCTAGTGAGTGAGAAAGTCCCATAAATATTACTTTATCATCTTGGTGTAAAACAGTTTCACCATCAGGTATGAACAATTCTTCACCTCTTGTAATACCTACAATTAAAGTGTCTTTAGGAAAACTACAATGTTTAACCATTTGATTAACAAGAGGAGAATTTTCAGCGATTTTGTATTCTAAAAGTCTAGCTCTACCTCCTGCAAAGTTTTCTACATCAAGAGCTTTGGCAACAGTAATGATTCTAAATATTTCTTGAGTTAGTAATTCTTTTGGCCAAATAACTGTATCTACATAGAAGTCTGAATTGTATTCAGCGTCTTTTGCTATACCTAAAGATTGTTTGTAGCTTTCTTTGCGAACAAAACACATTGTATGAGCGTCACTCAAATGTTTGACTGTAAGACAAGCAACAATATTTAGTTCATCAGATTCAGTACAAGCAATAAAAAAATCAGCATCTTTTATGTTTGCTTGTTTTAAAGTCTCTATATTAGAAGCATTACCATCAACAAAACTTATATCAAGTTTGTTAAAGGTATCTAACTTATTTTTTTCATAATCTATAACTGTAATATCGTTGGCTGTATGAAACTGAGAAGCTATCATTGATCCAATTTCATTTGCACCGAAAATAATAATCTTCATGTCTAATATTTAACTCCAAATGGAAAAAGAAGTCAATTCGATTTGAACTACCCCAAAGTCTTTATTATACCTACAATTTTGCCGATTAAAATAAGCTCTTCTATTGTTGTTCCATTAATAGTGCGCACACGATATTCTGGGTTATCAGATTTAATAATTATTTCGTCTAGATTCTTTGATAAACGTTTTACGAAAAATTCGTTATTAAAACAAAAAACATATATTTTATTATCTTGAATCTGCGAGCCGGTCCAATGTTCAACAATTAGTTTATCACCATTATCAATAGTTGGTGACATGCTATTTCCGCTAGCATTTATCATTGAGTATTTTTTTTGTTTAGAAAAACCTTCAATAAGTATAGTAGCAATTGGTAATTTTATTTTATCTTCTGAAAAAACAATACTTCCAGAACCACAACTTGCAAAAACATCTGAATAATAATCAATGTCGGTTGTGTTACATTTTCCTTCTTCGTTTTCTACCAATAATCTTATACCAAAAAATTGTTCGATTTTTTTTAGTTCATTGACTGTTATTTGGCTCTCATTTTTTATTCTATTACTAACAGTTTGTCTAGTTATCCCTAAACTTTCTGCTAAATTGGATTGATTTATATAATTTCCTGTTTTTTGTGAAATTATATGTATTACCTCTTCTAAACGCATTTTTCACCCTTCATAAAACTTTTACTTGACAATTGTATTATATCGTCTTACAATATCTTACAAGATGTTAAACATATTGTCAATATATAAACATGGAAATTTACAACTGTCAATTAATAGTTAACACAATTATATACATTTATTTAAGAAGAGGCTTGGGTTATGAAGTACAAATATAATGTATCGTGTAGTGAAGCTACATCAAAAAATTGGACTCCGACAGCAATTGAGTGCTATCAAATAGGATGCATTTGCTCAAAATGTAATTTATATAAAATTTACTTTTTGAATAAACAATCGAAATGCAGAATGAAGGAGACTGTAATAGAATTAGTACGAAAATTTGGTATTCCGAAGGAGGTCTAGCAATGGAAGAAATAAAGAAAAAGGGTGGTCGCCCTAAACAAGACTCAAGAATACGCATTGAATTACCAGATATTGATTTGGTGATTCTTACCCCAACCCAATATGGGTCATTATTAGAAAAATATGGATATGAGCTTTTAAGAAAGTCACTTTTAATTCTTGATGAGTGGTTGAAAAGTGGTAGCAAATATTCAAAGCAATATGTTGGAAAGAACAATTATGCACATTTTCGCTCTGATGGCTGGTTAGTGAATGAAGCAAAAAGAAGCTAGGTAAAGCCTAAGCTTCTTTTTGCTTAAATATGGTTTGTATTTAACTTAACATAATATGTATTTTGTCAAATTAGGATATTAAATATTTTTTATTTCATATGTACTTTTCTTTTTTCTTATTCTTGAAAGCAAGAAAAAAGAAAAGTACCAAAAGAAAAAAGAAGCACGCTTTTAAGCCGTTGGTCTCGTCGATGTTAATCGACTCGACAAAAGCTTTAACAAGCTTTTATCTAAAATTTAAACACAAGCTTAAAAAGCTTGCGCAATGACGATATTAATCGTCATTGCCAACAACAATAAGCGTGTTTTCTTTCTTTTCTTTCAACGTTTCTTTTCTTTCTTTGCCTCGCAATTAAAGAAAGAAAAGAAAGGGTATAAAATTTAATTTAACTAAATACATATATTGTTAAATTATTTGCTACGTTCTATTAAATCATTAATAGATCTATCTAAATCTTCTTCAAGCCAACGGTTTGATAAATCTTCACCTTTCATTTGCTGTTTATCTTTAGCATTAAGTTCTTTTTTTAAAATATCATTAATTTCTTTTTCTTTTAATTTTATATGAGAATCAAGAAGACCAGTAACAGGTTTCCCTTCAGTACTATCTAACATATAATCCATTAGTTGTTCAGTACTAGCCTTCAAGCTTCGATCATAGTCATAAGCATTTCCATATCCCGAAAGTTCAATTTTGTCTTTTTTGCTTCCTAAAAAGCCTAAGAATTTACTTTTAGTAGGGTTTTCAAAAATGAGTAATATTGTACTTCTTACGCTATTCATCATATCTTTACAAGCGTGAAAGACTAAATCTACATCATATTTTCTACAAAATTCCATTGCTGTTGGATTTTTCTTAAAAGTATCTACTAAATCTTTTCCATATCTTGGGAATTCTTTATAAAGCCCTTCACATTTAACACTTTTAATTGCTTTAAAATTTGTTGTTGAAGCCATTTGTGGATTGTTTTGTACTAACATGTTTATATCTCCTTGGTTTTATATTTTAATTATCTAAAACCCCATAAAAAATAAATTTGCTACCAAAATTTAAACAAAAAGCTAGATTTTGTCGAGCTTTTTGTTTGTAATTATTTATATTTTTAAAATATTCCCATCGCCCTCGCTGCAGGATCTTTATATCGAGCCAGCATTTCGCTAGTAATTTCTTTATTTGGGTACTTTTCATATAACGGTAGTAGGTCATTTATTTTAGATATATTATCATATTTATTGTCTTTTATTATTCTGCTGTAGCTGTCTGCTTTATCTACATTAATTCCTTCTATAAAATTTAATACTAACGTATCTTTTGTAACACTATATCCGTATTGACCTTTATCAAGATTTCTACCATCATATAGTAATTCATTTAAGATTTTTAATTCATTAGATTTTGGGTTAATAGTTGCTTGTTCTCTGAAAAGTTTTTCGGCTAAAAAGAGTTTTTCAATATATTCTTTCTCTGATATTTTAGCTGGTTTGTATTTTTGTGTGAATATTATATGTTCAGGATGATCAATATAATCTTTTAAATTTATTATAGTTTTAAAATTACATATATCGTTTAATTTTGATGAATTTTCCCAATCTTTTGCAAGCATATAAATGATATCATCACTTATATTATTAATATCAAAATGATTTAAGCTATTAATTATTGATTTAGGAATATCAGGGTACTTTTTACATAGATCTGCTAATTTTATTACTTTTTTAGGATCTACTTTTTGATATGATCTAGTAGCAAATACAGCTTTTTCTAATATAGTTTTTGTATTTTCATCTACACAGTACTCACTGTAAAGTTTTAATTCTTCAGGGCTGACACTTCTTTGTTGAGCAATTTTATCTAAGTTAGGATTCTGTCTGACTATTTTCATTTTTTCATAAGCAACTTCTAAATTGCTGCTTTTATTGTATTTTTGAATCTCTTCGTAGTCTGTTTCAAGAGCTTCTAAAAGTTCTTTAGTATAAGTTGTCGATTCATCGCAATATAATTTCTTAGATAAAGCATACGCTTTTTCTGGATCTTTTTCATAGGTTTTAACTATAATTTTCTTGGTTTTATCGGTGTAACCTTCTTGCCAGTATTCGTCATCTCTACCGTACCAATATCCAGCATTATCTAAATATGCCATTAATTCTGGATATTTAGAGCGATATTTTTCTAACTCGCTTTGCGAAACTTTCGAAATTGTCTTACTCGCTCCAAGTCCTAATAGTCCCGCTAAAGCTATAAAAAATCCTTTAATAGTATTTGTAGTAACTTTTTTTGAAATTGTTTCAGTAGCTGTTTTACTTAGGCTTCCTTTAAAAGAAACGCTATCCATTGTTGAAGAACTATTTATTTTAGTTGAACTTTGATTATTTGTTTGTTTAGATGCAATTTTCTTTGTTTGAACACTGTTGTAATTTTTAAAATTAACACCAGAAATACTATTTACCATACACTTACTTCCTTTCATTTACACCTTTATATAGTGTTTAAGTTTTTTTGTGAAAGAAAGTTGTTATTTTTTTTAATGTTTTTTACAAAAATTTACAAAATATAAATATGTTTTATTTAAATTGTATTTTACACTGCAAATCTGAAATGTACGATATCGCCATCTTGAACAATATATTCCTTACCCTCAAGACGAGTTACACCTTTTTCTTTACAAGCGGTATAAGATCCACATTCTACGAAGTCTTTATAAGATGTTACTTCTGCTCTAATAAAACCTTTTTCAAAGTCTGTGTGAATAACACCTGCCGCTTGAGGTGCTTTTGTATTAGCTGAGCATGTCCAAGCGTGAACTTCTTTTTCACCAGCTGTGATAAATGTAATTAGGTTTAATAAACGGTAAACTGATTTAATCATCTTATCAATACCACTATCTTCAACACCAAGTTCCTCTAAGTATTCTTTAGCGCCTTCATCGCCAAGTTCTACAAGCTCTTCTTCAATTCGAGCACAGATAATAACAGTTTGAGCGCCGTGTGATTTTGCATATTCTTCAACACGTTTTGTATAATCATTACCTTCTTTTAAATCAAATTCAGAAACATTTGCACAATAGATAACTGGTTTTACTGACATTAAGTTAAGTTGTTTAATAACTGCGATTTCGTCAGTGTTAAAATGGTTTTCCAAGTTAATAAATTTACCTTCGCCAAGCAATTCTTGTAATTTTAAAAGAGCATTGTTTTCTAGAACAGCTTCTTTATCTCCACCTTTAGCTTGCTTTTGAATTCTTTGAATTCTTCTTTCTACAGAAGCTAAATCTGCAAGAGCAAGCTCAGTATTGATAATTTCGATGTCGCTAATTGGATCAACTTTTCCTGCAACGTGGATTGTATTTTCATCATCAAAACATCTTACAACTTGAATAATTGCATCAACTTCTCTAATGTTATGCAAGAATTGGTTACCTAGCCCTTCACCTTGGCTAGCACCTTTTACAAGGCCAGCAATATCAACGAATTCTATAACTGTAGGAATAATTTCTTTAGCTTTACATAAGTCTAAAAGTACTTTTAATCTTTCATCAGGAACTGTAACAACTCCAACGTTTGGTTCAATTGTACAGAATGGATAGTTTGCACTCTGTGCGTTTTTTGTCGCAGTAAGTGCATTAAATAATGTTGATTTTCCTACGTTAGGAAGTCCTACTATTCCAGCTCTTAGCATATTTATATTCCCTTTCAATTTATATTTGTTTAACTTTTTTATAATAGCACAAACATATTTCCCATACGTTTGGTGTACTTGTAAAAGTCTAAAATTTATGCTAAACTTACCCTAGGGATGTACGCCCTGCAATGAGAGAGAGAAGAGGATATTCAATGAGTCACGGGCATTGGATTGTTGAACGAGTTATATTTGGACAAAATATGGCTTTTAATATGGATACTTTGGTTACAATGTGGGCCGCAATGGCGTTTTTGCTAATTGTTGCTTTAATTGGAACAAGAAATCTTTCAATATTTCCTACCAAAATCCAATTAGTATTTGAAAAAATATTGGGATATTTTGATGATTTAGTATCTGGGATGATTCATGAAGGCGGACGTAAGCATTTTCCGCTTGTCGCATCACTATTTTTATTCATTGTAACTGCTAATTTAATGGGGCAGTTACCATTAAAAGTTTTTGAACTAAAACAAGGAGAAATTGCTTCTCCTACTAATGATATAAACTTAACAGCAGGTTTGGCTGTTATTGTTTTGGTCTATTATGTGATAGCTGGTGTTGTTAAGAAAAAACATAAATTTTTATTACACGAAATTTCTTTTGTAGGCATTATTTCTATGCTTGTAGAGTTATTAGAACTTGTAACAAGACCTTTAACACTTGCATTACGACTTTTTGGAAATATTTTGGCTGGAGAAATCCTTATTACTGCGCTTTTAGGACTATGCGCTTGGGGGCTTCCTCTACCAATAATGTTCTTTGAAATATTAGTTGCTTGTGTGCAAGCACTGGTATTTACTATGTTAACTACGGTATATATAGCAACTGCAGTTAATGAAAATCATTAATAATATTAAAATTTAAATAAAGAAGGAGATTTAAAAATGGCAGATGTACAAACAATTTCAGAAATGGCTCAATTAGGTGCAGGTATTGCAATGGGTTTTGGTGCAACAGGTGCTGGTCTTGGTATTGGTTTTGCGACAAAAGGTTTGATGGATGCAATTTCTAGACAACCAGAAATCGCTGGTAAAGCAGTTGGTTTCTTTCTAGTTGGTGCTGCGTTAGCTGAAGCTTGTGCTATTTATGCGCTTGTAATTGCTATGAAATTATCAGGTATGATGGGGTAGCAGATTTTGCATAGAGTAACGGCGAACAAAGCGAGCCTAACTCGAAATAGTGCGAAGCAATGCGAACATTAATTTTGCAAAGCAAAATAGTGTGAGCAACTGCGGAGCGTAAAGCAATAATCCAAGACAAATACTACGTTAATCAAGGTAAAAAAATGGAATTTAATGCAACTTTTTTAGCAACAATAGTAACTTTCATCGTGTTCGTTATTTTAATGAACAAAATTTTGTATGCTCCGATTTTGTCGATTATGGCTGAAAGAAGAGCTTTTATTGATGGCAATTATAAGTCAGCAAAAGACAATGATGAAAGAACTTCAGAGTTAACAAAAGAAAAAAATGATAGACTAATTGAAGCTAAAAATGAAGCTAGAGAGAAATATAATGAAACTCTTGATGAATTTAAAGAACGAAGATCTGAAATGATTACTGTGGCTCAAAATGAATCTAAAGAAGAGTTAGAAAGCTCAAAAATTCAGCTTGAAAATGTTTCTAATGAAGTGAAGCAAGCACTTAAGGGCTCAATGATGGATTTAGCTAATGATATTGTTGAAAAAGTTATTGGTTACCGCAGTGAGATTAATGGTTTTGATGAAGAAGCTGTTAATAATGTTTTATGGGAAAAATAGAAGATGGAAAATTTCAATTTATTTATAGATTATATTGCTAGGACGAATTTGTTTAATTTCGTTATTTTCTTATCTATTATTATTTACCTTGTAAAAAAAATAGACATAAAATCTAAATTAGAAGTTGCTCAAGTAGTTGTAAAAGATACTATCATTGCATCTGAAACAGTAAAGGTAGAGTCAGAAGAACGTTTGAGTTCAATTGAAGAATCTATTGCTCATATAGAAGATGAAATTGATTCTATACTTGAAAAATCTAGTGAAAATGCAAATCTTGTTGGCGAAAAAATTGTTCAAGAAGCCGAAAAAACAGCTTTAGTAATTCAAGAAAATACAACTAAAGCTATTGAAAATAGTCAAGTACTTTTGAAAAATGAACTTTTAAAACGTGCATCTTTAGCATCTATTGAAGTTGCAAAAGGGCATATAATTAAAGAGCTTAGTGCTAATAACGAGTTACACGATAGATTGATTAATGAAAGCATAGAAGCATTGGAGGGAGTGAACCAATAATGGCGGGCGTTAAAGATAAAAATTGCGAATTAGTTGCTAAACGTTGGGCTCTTGCTTTAATGGAGTTAGCTCAAGAAGATTCTAATATTTCAAAAGAGGATATCCTTGATGATTTACGAGAAATTGGGGCAACAATTGATTCTTCGGAAGAGCTTTCAAATGTCATTAATAACCCATCAATTTCTACAGACGAAAAACAAGTAGTATTATGTAAGCTTTTTCAAAACTCAATTATGCCAATAGTTTATAATTTTATTTTTGCTCTCAACTTAAGAAAAAGAGTCAATATAATTTCTGAAATTGCTTATGAGTTTGAAAAAGAGCTTGAGAGAATCAAAAATATTGCACGAGTTAATGTAACTTCTGCTATTGAGTTAAATAACGAACGTAAAGACGAAATTAAAGCTAAAATTGCTGAAAAACTTAGCAAAGATATTATTGTTGAGTGGGGCGTAGATGACGATATTATTGCGGGTCTAATTTTTAAAATTGATGAGCAAATAATCGATAACAGTATAAAACATAAGTTAGAAGATTTAAGTAAAGAAATAATTAAGGGATAATGATTTGTGAATGAAATCGGTTTACGATTCACAATTCACGATAAAGAGAAAGGATAAAAAATGGCAGTAATAAATCCTGATGAAATTAGTTCAATATTAAAAGAGAATATTAGAAACTACGAAGCGAAAGCTGAAGTATCTAATGTTGGAAGCGTTCTTGAAGTAGGTGATGGTATTTGTCGTATCTACGGTTTGAGAAACGTAATGGCAAACGAACTTGTTGAGTTCGAAGATGGTAAGGGTACTTTAGGTATGGCTTTGAACCTAGAAGAAGACAACGTTGGGGTTGTAATTTTAGGTGAATATACTCATATTAAAGAAGGTATGTCAGTTAAAACTACAGGACGAATTGCATCAGTTCCTGTAGGGGATGCTCTTATTGGACGTATTGTAAACCCTACTGGCCGTGCAATTGATGGTAAAGGTGAAATTATTACAGATAAATCTCGTCCAATTGAAAGAGTTGCTCCAGGTATTGTTGCTCGTAAATCAGTTCACCAACCTCTACAAACAGGTTTAACAGCTATTGACGCATTGACTCCAATTGGTCGTGGTCAACGTGAGTTAATCATTGGTGATAGACAAACAGGTAAGACTGCTATAGCTATTGATACTATTTTGAACCAAAAAGGCGGAGATGTAATTTGTATTTATGTTGCTGTTGGGCAAAAAGCTTCAACTGTAGCACAATTAGCAAAAACTTTAGAAAAACACGGAGCGATGGAATATTCAATTATTGTTTCAGCAACTGCCAATGAACCAGCTCCGTTACAATATATTGCTCCATTTGCAGGTGTTGCAATGGCTGAAGAATTTATGGAACAAGGTAAACACGTCCTTATTATTTATGATGATTTGACAAAACACGCACAAGGTTATCGTGCGATGTCATTACTTCTTAAGAGACCACCAGGACGTGAAGCATACCCAGGTGATGTATTCTATCTTCACTCAAGATTATTAGAAAGAGCTGTGAAACTTTCTGATGAGCTAGGTGGCGGTAGCATTACAGCTTTACCTATTATTGAAACTCAAGCTGGTGATGTTTCAGCTTATATTCCGACTAACGTAATTTCAATTACTGATGGTCAGATTTTCTTAGAAACAGGTTTATTCAACTCTGGTGTAAGACCTGCTATTAATGCTGGTTTGTCAGTCTCTCGTGTAGGCGGAGCAGCTCAAACTAAGGGTATTAAGCAAGTTGGTGGTCAGCTTCGTCTTGACTTAGCTCAGTTTAGAGAATTAGAGGCATTTGCACAATTTGCTTCTGACTTAGACGCAGCTACTAAAAAACAACTTTTAAGAGGCCAAAAGTTAACAGAAGTTCTTAAACAACCTCAATATAAACCCCTTTCAGTTGCTCAACAAGTTACAATCTTGTTTGCAGCTAACGAAGGTTATTTAGATGAAGTTGAAAATAAAGAAATTCAAGAATTTAAAGCTGGTTGGTTTGATTATTTTGAAGCTAATATGCCAGAATTAGATAAACGCTTGAATGAAGGTGATAAATTATCTGACGAGGATAAAGACGCTTTAAGAGCGCAGTTAGATGCATATGTTAAGACATTATAAATGATACGGTGATGGTTGACACCTCACTTTTTCAACTCGATATTCTAACTTGTATAGTTATTACAAATTAGAAAGTAAAGAGTATAACCTCTCCTCAAGGAGAGGGAGGAGATGTATAAATGCCAAACTTAAAAGATATAAAAAGCAGAATAGGAAGTGTTCAAAACACTAAAAAGATTACAAAAGCAATGAAGATGGTTGCAGCTGCAAAAGTTAAAAAAGCAGAAAATACTGTTAAAGCTGCTCGTCCTTTTGCGGATGAATTATTACTTCTTTTTAGAAAAATGTTTGCAACTGTAAGTGAAATTTCTTCTGACGGATTAAAAATAGAAAAAGCTTTAGATAATTATCCAGCATTATTGAACAGAAGAGAAGTTAAGTCAGAAGGCTTACTTGTAATTACTTCTAATAAAGGTTTGGCAGGAGCATATAATGCTAATATTATAAAAACTGCACTTAAACGAATTAAAGAAAATACAGAAAAAGGCGTTTATACAGTGGTTTACCCTGTTGGACAAAAAGCAGTATCTGCCTTTAGAAACAAGCCTGGCAACTATGAAGTGCGTGAAGGATATATAAGTGTTGCAAATGAGCCAACAGCCATAGGTGCGAATCTTATTGCTGAAGATATTGCAAAAGATTTTGTTGCAGAAAAAATAGACAGAATTGATATTATAACAACTCATTTTAATAATATGATGTCTTATAATATCGTTGACTGGGAAATTTTACCTGTGAAAGCTGAGAAGGCAGAATCTCATGAATTAGATCCAGTAATGGAATTTGATCCAACGCCTCATAGGGTTTTACAACAGGTAGTTCCGATGTATATTACTAATTCGATTTATCAAGCACTTCTTGAAGCTAATGCAAGTGAACTTGCATCTCGTATGACAGCAATGTCTGCTGCTTCTAATAATGCTGAAGAAATGATTACAACTTTGACTATTGATTATAATAAAGCTCGTCAAGCTGCGATAACACAAGAATTGGTTGAAATTGTTTCTGGTGCATCTGCTATATAATTTGTTTACAAAAATTTACGTAAAATTTTTCTTTTTTAGGGTACTATAAATCTAAAGGTTAGATTTATGACTAGTATCCCAACAAATTATACATATAATTATAATAATGATATCAATAGATTTAAATATCTAGAGAAAGTAGATTTGACGCCTGAAGTTTACGATAAATCGGTAAAAGTCGCAGCTCAAAAATATGTATTACGTAGAAACAGGTTATCAAGGCGGGAATCAACTATTGATAAAGTTCAAGCCTTTTTTGGAGCCGTATTAGGTACGGCATTAACACTTTTTGCTATGATGAAGAAACAAAAGGTGAAAAATCCACTGAAACTTGAGTATGGTTTGAAAGAAATGATTGTATTGTCAGGAACTCCAATTTTAGGTGGGGTTACTGTTGGTATGATCGGCAATGATATGGAAACAAATTTGGCTAAAAGCAGAGAAGGTGTTTTTCAATTTTTAAACGCTGCAATTCCAACTTGGCTTGCTGGAGCAACGTTAAGATTGTGTGAAACAACAAAAGGCCTTAATAATGCTGGAGCAAAATTGTTATCAACTGCAGCTACAGTCTTAATTGGTATGCATGGTGCAGCTTCAATGTCAAATATTATTTGTGATCCTAAAGACAATCATCCTGATAGAAAATTAACCTTGTTAGATTCAATTGCAAACTTAGATGATTTAGTTGGTGTTTTAGTTTTGGCTAAGTTTCCAATTGTTAATAAATTACATTTAGATAAATTACTTCCTGCAATTTACACATTTTGTGGATATAGAGCTGGTAAATCAAATTAATATATTGGAATATCTTACATTGAATCTGTTTTTATTTTGCTTGTTTTTGTTGTATAATCAACTTGTATAAGGAGTTAATTAATGACTATCACTATTGAATCTAAAGTTAATAATAAGAATATTTCAGATAGAGAATCTGCAATAAGAACTATTGATATGGAAATAGAAGCAATTAATAAATTAAAAGATTCTGTTGTGTTAGAGAATCTTTCTTTAGCTTTAGATTTAATGCAAAATGCTGAAGGTAGAATTATCATAACCGGTATGGGAAAATCTGGACATATTGGGAATAAGATAGCAGCATCTTTAGCGTCTACAGGTACTCCGTCTTTTTTTGTACATCCAGCTGAAGCAAGCCACGGTGATTTAGGGATGATTACAGAGAAGGATGTAGTAATTGCTATATCTAATAGCGGTGAATCTCGAGAATTAGCTGATATTATTAATTACTGTAAAAGATTTGGTATAAAGATTATTTCTATTACTAAAAACCCTGAAAGTTCATTAGGTAAGGCTGGAGATGTTGTTTTAGAATTACCAAAGAATGGTGAAGCTTGTCCTTTAGGTTTGGCGCCTACTAGTTCAACAACAGCAACCCTTGTTCTTGGAGATATTTTAACTATAGGGCTTATTGATAGAAAAGGTTTTTCAAAAGAAGATTTTAATGTTCGTCACCCTGGTGGCAAGTTAGGCTCTATTCTTAAGCGCGTTGGCGATTTAATGCATGTAGGTCAAGCGATGCCTATATTGGATGAAAATTCAAATATGCAAGCAGTGCTTCTTGAAATGACATCAAAGTGCTTAGGGTGTGTTGGGTTTATAAATCAATCAGGTGATTTGACAGGAATGCTTACTGATGGTGATTTGAGAAGGTGCTTGTCTTCTTCTATATTAGAAGAAAAAGCTATTAATTTGATGACAAAAAATCCTAAAACTGTAACAAAAGATATGATATCAGCAGAAGCCTTAAAGATTATGCATGATAAAAAAATTACAAATCTTTTTGTACTTGAAGGCTCTAAACCTATCGGGGTTATTCATATTCACGACTTACTTAATAATGGTGTTGTTTAAATATTTAAAGAAACTGATTATGTTCTTTTTCCCAACCAACAGTTGTAGTTCTGCCGTGACCTGGGTGGATTGTTGTATCTTCTGGTAAATTGAAAATACGATTTTCTATGCTTTCTACAATTTGATTAAAATTTCCGCCAGGTAAGTCGCATCTTCCAACCGCTTCTTTAAAAATAGTATCTCCAGAAAAGAGATTATTATTTACATAGTAGCAAACACCACCTTGGGTATGTCCAGGAGTATGTATGACCTGAATTTCTAGATTTCCCAGCTTTATAATCTCTTTATCTGAAATGAATTGGTCTATTCTAGGTTCTTGCATTGGTAGCATTCCAACCATAGGTAAATATGTATTTAATTCATTAATCCATTCCATGTCATTCTTGTGCATTAAAATTTTAACATTATCACTTACATCATTTAATCCAGTAATGTGATCAAAATGACCATGTGTTAATAGTACATATTTTAAATTAAGATTATTTTTTTTTATTTCGGAAAGAATTTCTTCATCAAAGCAGCTACAATCAATTAATGCAGCTTCATTTGTCTCTTCGTCAATGATTAAATAATTATTATTATCAATAGGTGGTTTTAGAAAACATTTAATAATCATAATTATATTCTATTGTAAACTTTTATTAACATCAAGAGTTTTTTTTAGCAATTTTTCTAAAAAAAAATACTTTAGATATGTAAGGTTAGAATTTTAGGTTAGGTTACGTATGATTAACAACATTTCGAATGTTGACACTCAGGTGCAGCAAAACTTGGGGGTCGCAAAAAGTACACAGTCTTTTGTTAGTATGCCAATGGCACCGATTTTGACTTTTGGAAAAAAGGTTAAGACAAAGGAAAAGGCGATACTACGTACTAAAAAAATAAGGCGTTCTGAAAATATTATTATTACTGGTAATATTGATGACGATTATGTCGATATAATTGAAGAAGAATTAGAAATAGATAATCAAATGTGTGGTTATAACTTCTTCCAATCACCACCGCAAAAACGAAAGATAAAAATACTAAAAAATTGTTATGTGATAGATTATATTCAGGCACCAACTCAGGGGCATGGTGCTGGTACTGAAGCTATTAAGAATTTAGTTGAAAAAGTGATGTTTGATGACATTGCCCAGGGCCGCATAGTGACATTTTCCGCTCCTGTCTGTAAGGAGTCCTCTCCAGCACAGTTTTTCTATAAATTAGGATTCAGGTTTATGTTGCCTTCAGCCAATGAATATATAGAAGAGTGTTTGGCGAAAAAAATACCAGATATACCACCTCAAACTGGGATGATGTATCTACCAAAAGCTCATATAAACAAACTTTTAAGGTATGGAGATAAGTTTTAAAATGTCTGAAATTTGTAATATAAATGCTCATTATACTAATAACCCTAAGGTTCAACGCCCAAAAGTTAATGTGACAAATACTCCTAATAATATTCCAAATGCAAATTGCTATGATCCAGATTTTGCTAAAAAAAGATTGGAAAAAGCAAACAATGAATTGAATATAAGACACAAAAAAGAAGAGAAAAAAGAATTTTACAATTTTCTTAAAGGAACGGCTGTAGTAGCAATATCGATTTTAGCTTTATTAGGATTAAAAAAGCTTTTTAAAAAATCTTAATAAGCAATAATATTTTTTGTGATAAAATATTCTTATAGTTTTATAAGAGAGGTTACTATGTGCGGAATTGTTGGATATATTGGGAGTAAGTCAGCAGTTGATATCTTATTAAGTGGATTAACGAATCTCGAATATCGTGGATACGATTCAGCTGGAATTGCTATTAATGTTGGCGGTGAAGTTGAATTATATAAAGCTGAAGGTAAACTTCAAAATTTAAAAGATATTGTTGAAGCTAAAAAATCTCATATTGAAAAATCTACAATTGGTATTGGTCATATTCGTTGGGCTACTCATGGAGCGCCTACAACAGTGAATGCTCACCCTCATTCTTGCAATTGTGGTAAAGTTGCTGTTGTACACAATGGTATAATTGAAAACTATAAAGAATTAAGAGAAAAACTTGAAAAACAGGGTTGTACTTTTCGCTCACAAACAGATACAGAAACTGTAGCGCATTTAGTTGCATCTAAATATGCTCAAGCGAAAGACTTAACAGAAGCCGTAAGACTTGCAACAAAAGAAATTGAAGGTGCATATGCACTTTGTGTAATACACCAAGATGTTAAAGATACAATAGTTGCAACAAGAAGAAACGCACCTCTATTAGTTGGTATTGGAGATGGTGAATACTATTTAGCATCGGATGTTCCAGCGATTATTCAATATACTAAAAAAGCAATGTATATTGATGATAATCAAATTGTAACATTGACTCCGGATTCAATGGATTATATTGATGAAAATAAAAATAATTTGGAGCCAAAAATTGAAATTTTACCTTGGGAGCCAGTGGCTTTAAGTAAAATGGGCTACAAGCACTTTATGCTTAAAGAAATTCATGAGCAACCTGATGTTGTTAGGAATGTACTTTCAGGTAAATTACGTTCAATGGAGACTCCAATTACTTTAAATGAAGTTACTTTAAGTAAAGACGATTTAAAAGATTTACATAGAATCCAAATTGTTGCTTGCGGAACTTCTCTTCATGCTGCAATGGTTGGTAAATATTTAATAGAGGATTTATGTGGTATACCAGTTGATGTTGAGCCAGCAAGTGAATTTATCTATAGAAGAACAATTACAAATGAAAAAACTCTAGTAATTGGGGTTTCGCAATCTGGAGAAACGGCTGATACAATTACAGCTGTTAGACAAGCTAAGAAACTAGGCTCGCATATTTTAATTGTGACTAATAGGCCAGATTCTACTATGGCACGTGAAGCAGATAGTTTAGTTCCTGTAAATGCAGGTATTGAAGTTTCTGTTGCGGCTACAAAATCTTATATGGCTCAAGTTATATCATTCTATTTATTAGCAATTTATTTTGCAGAAGTTAAAGGTGTAGATGCCGTAATCTTAAATAATTTAAAGCACGAACTAATAGTGCTTCCTCAAAAGATAGAAAAAGTACTTTCTCAAAAAGATGAAATACAGGCATGTGCAAGAAAATTTTCTAATGCAAAAGATTTTATCTTTATTGCTCGTGGAATCAACTTTGCAACAGCATTAGAAGGTGCTCTTAAATTAAAAGAAATTAGTTATATTAATGCTACAGGATATACCGCTGGTGAATTAAAACATGGTCCAATTGCTATGTTAGATGAATCTATGCCAGTGCTTTCAATTTTGATGAAAGGTGAAGTATACGAAAAAATTCTTTCAAACTCAGAAGAAGCAAAAGCTCGTAATGCAAGAATGATTGCTTTAACAAATTCTGAAGATGAAAAATTAAATGACTTATTTGAGTCGATAATTAGAGTCCCAGAGATTGATGAAATGCTTTCACCAGCTCTTGCAATTGTTCCATTGCAGTTGCTTGCATACTACATAGCAGAATTCTTAGGTAAAGACGTTGACCAGCCAAGAAATTTAGCAAAATCAGTAACTGTAGAGTAGAGCTGATTTTTAGCCTGTGCAAGTAGAATCAATTTTAGTCGAAATACCAAAAAACAATAATCCAAGTACGGAATATATTGAATCTGAGTTAACAAAACTCAATATAAATCCGCTTCGTTGGGCTGTTGTTCATGTTAGTGATAAAATATACACAGTAAGTGTAGCAAATTTAAAGGAATAAAAAATGGAAATGACGCGAATACAACCAGATATTAAAGATATCAATTTAGCTGAACAAGGCAAAAATAATATTGAATGGGCTATGAAAGATATGCCTGTACTTAGAAAAATCAGAGAAAGATTTTTAAGAGAAAAACCTTTTGCAGGACTTAAACTTTCCGCTTGTGTGCACGTAACAAAGGAAACAGCTGCTCTATGTACAGTTATGAAAGATGGTGGTGCTGATGGTATTCTAATCGCATCAAATCCTCTTTCCACTCAAGATGACGTTGCTGCAGCTCTTGTAAAATATTGGGATATTCCGGTTTTAGGTTATGCTGGAGAATCAACTGAAACTTATAAAGAACACGCAAGAAAAGCTCTAGAGCATAATCCAGATATTATAATTGATGATGGTTGTGATTTGGTTGCAACTCTTCACGCAGAAAGACCAGAAATGGCTTCTCGTGTAATTGGTTCTACAGAAGAAACAACAACGGGTATTATTAGACTTAAAGCTCTTGAAGCACAAGGCGAATTAAAATTCCCAGCTTTAGGTGTTAATACAAGTTTAACAAAACATTTATATGATAACCGTTATGGTACTGGTCAAAGTGCAATGGACGGCATTATGCGAGCAGCTAATATCTTAATTGCAGGTAAAACTGTTGTAATTTCAGGCTACGGCTGGTGTGGAAAAGGTTGTGCAATGCGTGCAAAAGCTCTTGGCGGAAATGTTATTGTATGTGAAGTTGATCCGCTAAAAGCTCTTGAAGCGGCGATGGAAGGTTATAGAGTTATGCCAATTGCTGAAGCTGCTAAAGTTGGTGACATTTTCTTAACCGTTACTGGTGATAAGCACGTTGTAGATATTGAACATATTATGACAATGAAAGATGGCGCTTTCTTATGTAATGCAGGTCACTTTGATCACGAAGTTAATGTTCCTGATTTAAAACCAATGGCTACTGAAATCAAGAGAATTAGACCTCATTTAGATGAATATAAATTACCAAATGGTAAATCTGTTTATGTTCTATGTGAAGGTAGATTAGTAAACCTAGTAGCAGCAGAAGGACATCCTGCAAGTGTTATGGACATGAGCTTTGCGAACCAAGCTCTAGGTATTGAGTTTTTAGTTAAGAATAAAGGTAATTTAGAAAACAAATTATACACTCTTCCTGAAAGTGTTGATGTTGATATAGCTAAATTAAAACTTGAGTCGATGGGAATATCAATTGATACACTTACAGCAGAGCAAGAAGAATATTTAAATAGCTGGAAGCTATAGAAAAAGAGGTTTATACCTCTTTTTTTTTATAACTAGCAAAAATAATTTTTACAGGTGTTTAAATTATTGGTGTAATTATGCTAAAGATAAATCCTGTATTAAAAAAAGAATATGTTTATAAACCAAAAGCCATTAATAAATCTATTGATTTTATGAAAATAAAATTGGCTACTGAGGTGGATTCTTTTTCTAGAAAAGCTGTTAATAATATTAAAATGGTTGCAGACGATAAATTTTTACATTACACATTTTATGAAGATGGTAATGAAATTGGATATGCAGTTTTTGATGATTCTTGCGTTAGTGCAACTTACAGAGGTTTAGTCCCTGATGACTGGTTTGTAGAAAATGAAGTAGCTGTTGAC
Organism: Candidatus Gastranaerophilaceae bacterium; assembly: GCA_045651505.1. Taxonomy (GTDB): domain Bacteria; phylum Cyanobacteriota; class Vampirovibrionia; order Gastranaerophilales; family Gastranaerophilaceae; genus CAG-196. The sequence goes on from JAZRSL010000005.1 coordinate 123,957, forward strand.
GGGGAGATGCTTCCATTACAACCATTTTTATATATTAATGAGTTAGTTATAAATGATAGAGTTGGGCTAGAAGGTGAGTATTCTCAACGTAAGAGCGGGAAAAAGTATGGAACAATGTGCTTTCAAAAAATATTAGAATGGGCTGAAAATCACGACTTTGGTACTCGTTTAAGTCTTACACCTGGAAAAACTTATTCTGATATTGAGCCAAATAAATTTTATACTAAAATTGGTTTTGAGATGGCACCAGCTAGCGTGAAGTTGGTTGAAGAGCTCGAAGAAAAGTATGGTCGTGAATCTAGCTTTTATCCCAGAAAAAGGTATGAAAAAATCGATGGGCGTTGGGTTGCTAAAACACAAACTTTATTTTTGACTCACCCTGAAATCCTGAAAAATTATAAATTATAAAAATTGTTTTACGTCTAAATTATGGTAATCCCAAGCATTTTTTATGTATTCAGGTTTGTATAAATCTAGTTTTTTTAGCCTTTCAATAACTTTATTTAAAAGCAATGTGCTGCCAGCAATAGTTCCATTAGATGAAGTGGCTTTTTCTCCGTCATAATATATTTTAGAATCTGCAAAAATCATTTCATTTTGATTGCTTTCAGTAATAGGCAAAGCATCACTAACTAAAATAATCTTATCTGTAGGCTTTGATTTGAACAATAGTCTTAAAACGTCATCGCTAACGTGTACTCCATCTGCAATAATTTCTGTATAAATATTATCATTTATTAATGCAGATAAAGCTGTACTTCCATTTCTATGGCTTATTCCAGACATTGCATTGAATGTATGTGTCGTGCCACTAACTTCTGATAAATCGTCTCCTGTACAGTGTCCGGCTTGAACTTTTATCCCTTTGTTCTGTAAATAAGGAATGAGACCTTTGTCTAGCTCTGGAGCGAGTGTAACTATTTTTATAAAATCATCTTCAATTAGTTTATAGTTTTCTATTGTTGAAGGTAAAAAATATTCAGAATTATGTATTCCCTTTTTTTCTGGGTTCAAAAATATTCCTTCAAGGTGTATTCCTAATATTCTATGACATTTTTCACTAGCTTTTTTTATGATTTTTATTTGTTTTTGTATATTTTCGATACTGTCAGTTACTAGTGTAGGAAAGAATGCTACGATACCTCTTTTATAAAGTTCATTAGCTACAAAAATAATTTCTTCTACATTGGCTTTGTTAAAATCTATACCAAAAGCTCCGTGAATATGTTGTTCTAATATACAATTTTCATTTTTCATTTTAAATAAAGATCTCTCTAACTTTTTCCCTATCATCGAAGTGAATTATTTCTTCGCCTATAATTTGATAATCTTCATGTCCTTTTCCTGCGACAAGAACAATATCTTCAGGTTTTGCTAATTTATAGGCTTCTTTTATTGCCATTTCCCTATCAGGTTCTACTACAACATTGTCAATACTTTTAAAACCAGCAAGAATATCTGTAATAATTTGTTGTGGGTTTTCTGTTCTTGGGTTGTCACTAGTTATTATTACTTTATCGGCAAGTTCTTCGGCTATTTTCCCCATTTTAGGCCTTTTAGTGGCATCTCTATCACCGCCACAACCAAAGACGCAAATTAGTTTTCCATTTTCAGGTGTAATTTCTTTAGCTGTTTTTAGAACATTTTCTAGCCCATCAGGTGTATGTGCATAATCTACAATTACTGTTGGGCTGGTTGTAATTATTTCGAACCTTCCTGCTACCCCAGGAATTTTTTCTAATACTCGGATAGATTTTTCTATGTCAAAACCAACTGCTAGTGCTGTAGCAAGTGCAGCTAGCATGTTATATACTGAGAATATTCCTTTCATAGCCATGTTTACTTGATAATCTTTGTGATTAATTGTGCATACAAAAGTTGTGCCGTTATCTTCAAATATAATATTTTTAGCCATAACGTCAGCATTTTTAGTTATGCCATATGTATATTTGTTTACTCTAGGCGAAATAACTTCTAAAAAATTTTCAGCATAATTATCATCAGCGTTTATTACTGCAAAATCACCAATTACAAGATTTTCAAATAAAAGAGCTTTAGCTCTAAAATAATTATTCATTGTAATGTGATAATCTAAATGATCTTGTGTTAAGTTTGTGAAAACTGCACCATTAAAATCAACGTTCCCAACTCTTTTTTGAGCAAGTGAGTGTGATGATACTTCCATCACAACATTGTTAATACTTTTTTCATTAATATTATAAAGCAATTCTTGCAACTCGGGAGCTTGCGGTGTTGTGTGTTTCGCATCTCTGTAAATATCATTACTACTGTATTTATGCCCTAATGTACCAATTAAGGCACAATCTTTTCCAAAGTTTTCAAATAATTCTTGGATTAAATGTGTTACTGTTGTTTTTCCATTTGTTCCGGTAACACCTATTATACTTAGTTTTGAAGAAGGCTTGCCATAAAATATTGATGAAATTTCAGAAATAATTTCTTCAGTTGATGAAACGACAATTTGAGGTGTGTCTATACAAAGTCTTCTTTCTACAACACAGGCTGTAGCTCCATTATTGATTGCCTCTTCTGCAAATTCGTGGCCGTCAACGTGTTCTCCTGATAGACAAATAAAAATGTCATTTTTTTTAGTCTTTTTTGAATTATATGAAATTCCATCAATTTCTTCTTCAAGAAAATTTTCAACGTTGACTAAGTCTATAAAGTTAATATTATCTATTAAATTTCTTAATTTCATATGGACCTCTTCTTTTATATTTTATCTGGTTGTAAGTTTAAAATGTGTGTAACTTGAGTCGAGATTTCTTTAAATATTGGAGCAGCAACTGTATTACCCCAAATCTCGCCACCCTGCGCAGAGTCGACTATTACGTATATTAAAACTTGTGGATCTGAAGCAGGTAAATATCCTACTATAGAGGTGTATAATTTATTTGTATAGCCAGCTCCATTTTCTTTAGGTTTTATTGAAGTACCAGTTTTTGCAGCAATGTTGTAATTTGGAGATTTGATAAGTGATTTACCTCTATTAACACTTTCAGTGAGGAGTTCTGTAACAGCTCTGGCATGTTCTGGAGTCATTACTTGTATTCTCTTAACCTTTATCGCTTCTTCTTCTGGAGAGTATTTTATAACATGTGGTGTTACTCTTACCCCATCATTTGCAATAGCTGAAACTGCTGAAACCATTTGAATTGCAGTAACAGAAGACCCGTAACCATACCCCATTGAAGCGTGGTCTGAAGAATCCCAACGAGCAGCCGATTTCAGTATACCTACAGATTCTCCTGGTAAATCAATTCCTGTTTTCTCTCCAAAACCAAATTTTTTAAGCATACTGTGAAATTCAAACTTGCTCATCATTTGAGCTACAAGTACTGAGCCTACGTTACTTGAGTGTTCAAAAAGGTAAACCATATCGATCCAACCAGGATTAGGATTTCTATTGTAATCGTAGTTCTTGATTGTCCACCAACCAACTTTTATTTTACCGGTGTCTTTTATTTTGGTTGTTTTATCTATTTTCCCTAGCTCCATAGCTGAAGCAATTGTAATAGTTTTGAATGTAGAACCTGGTGGAAAGACATCTGTTAGTGTCCAATTTTTTGTTTGAAAGCTCGTTGCTGTTTTAAAATTGTTTGGATCAAAATATGGATAAACTGCATAAGCTAATATTTCTCCATTTCTAGGGTTCATTACGATAGCTGCACCTCTAAAAGCTTTAAAATTTTGAATAGCTTTCATTAATGCTTTTTCACAAACGTGTTGCACAGCTGCATCAATGGTTAATGTTACATCTTTTCCTCTTATCGGTTTTGTTGCAGCAACTGGATCTGTTGAAATGTTATATATAACTTTCCCCTTTGGAGTTATTTCTAGATCAGCTCCTTTAGCGACACTTTCTAATTTGTCTTTTGCTGAGTATTCTACGCCAGATGCAACATCTGCATCGAAATTATAATAACCTAAAACGTGTGAAGCTAATGAGCCTTGAGGGTAAGTTCTTATACTTTTTTTATCCATTGGAACTTCTCTTAGATTTAATCTTGCGATTGCATCTCGAGTTTTTCTATCAACATTCTTTTTAAGTGATATTAATGGAGTATCTTGTTTAAGTTTTTCTGTGAGATTTACCTGGGAAACTTTTAATATTGGCGCTAAAAGTTTTGCTAATTCCTCCGGTGTATGAACAAAATCTGCTTTTCTAGCAAAAATATCGTAGTAGACGTTGTCAGTAGCTAATTTAATACCATTTCTGTCGTAAATATTGCCTCGCATTACAAAAGAATACGCTCGACGTTGGTTTTTCGCTTTTGTTCTAAAATGTCTTATGTCGAGAACTTGATTTGCAAATAAATATAAAATAAAGAAAATTATAATAACTGCAAAGATTATTTGTAGCCACATGATCCTATCTGAAAAAATCTTGTTTTTGTTAGGTTTTATAATCTTATTCAAGCCTCTACCTCCCTCTTTAATAATAGCATAATAAGGATTATATGAAAATAAAAAAATAACATGTCATGGTTAATATTTTTTAGACTAACCACTTAGGCTATCTTTTTAAGTGTACTTTGGGCACTTTATCTGAAACCCAAGACAATAGTGAGTTTTAGCACGTTAACAAAACTTAATAAGACTACTTGACAAAATTATACTTATGTATAATAATAAAATTGTTAAATGAAGTGTATGAAAAACACTTAATTAAAAAGAAAGGTCACCGGAGGTGATAGAGATGAAAATAGATAGAATTTATACAAATAATAATATTTTAGCTTTTAGAATGAATTCAGAATCTAATTCTGTAAAATCTGAAAACGCAATCCTTATGTTAAGAGATCCTAATGCTGCTATAAAGTTTCAAAAGAATCAAGAGTATGCTAAAAAGGCAGATTCAGTTGATACAAACCCTTTTGTGGCTTTAGGTTACAAATTATACAGAACTTTCAATATGATTAAAGGCTCAGAAAATGAAAGTTCTCAAGCCGAAACTAAACAGTTTAATACTGTTGCTTAATAAATTTCTATAATATAATACACACACATAATTTTGCGGTAATTTTAGTATTGCCGCTTTTACTTTTTTATTGGTTCATAAATTGAGTATTTATAGAATCTGTTAGCTTTTTATATTCTTTATTAATAGGTGTATTAACGGATTTTGTCGCTATTGATATAAAAGCTTGTTGATTGTGTTCTTTATTGTTTAATAGCTGTGAGTTTTCAATATTAGCTGGAATTATTAATCCCGATTGAGTTAAGAGTTGAATACTTTCAGGAGATGATAAATATTCAACAAGTTTGTAGGAAGCTTCTTTGTGTTTAGTCTCTTTATAAATTGCCCAACCTGAAGCATCGGCATACTGGGGAGTGATTCCTGTTGGGAATTCTTCTATAGTCCAGTTAAAATTTGCACATTCCTTGATTTTTGGGTATGACCAACGTCCAGAAAGGTATATTGCAATTTTTTTATCTAAAAACATTTGTAAAAGAGTCGAGCTACCTACTTGGCTTTTGTTTGGTGCAACTTTATACTTATCCTTTAAATCTTTATAAAATTTTAGTCCTTCTTGGCTTTCTTTTGTTGAAAAGATATTTTTAGAATTCATATCTATAATACCTCCTCCATAATACGCTAGATAAGGTAAGGCCCAATAAACATCTTCTTCATAGCTAATACCATATGTACCATTTTTTGTAGCTGCTTGAGATAATTCTAATAAATCTTTTAGGGTTTGGATTTTTTTATATTGAGGTAATAAATCTTTGTTTACATAAAGTACAAGATTAGATATGTCTCTAGGGATGGCTAATAGAATCCCTTTATTGCTAAGAGCATCAATAGAAGCTTTATAATATTTATTTTTATCAATTAAGCAATTAATATTTTCTAAATAATTTGCATATATTGGAAGATATTGGTTGTTTATAAAAATTACATCGGGTGCAGATTTTGTTACAAATAATAAGTGCAATTTTTGAAAATAATTTTGAGGAATGTGCATAAAATTGACTTTTATATTAGGGTTTTGTTTTTCAAAATCTGATAAAATTGCTTTTATTATTTTTACTTCAGTAATAGAACCCCAAGAAGAAAACGTAATTTCTTCATATTCTTTCGAAGTACAACCCGACAATAATAGTGTAAAAATTACAATTAAAAAAAGCTTTTTTATCATAAATCCATCACATAATTTATATTATCATTTTTGATATCTATTATAAATTTATTTGTGTCAACTTTTACGATATATCTTAAAGTACCATCTTCAAGTTTTTCACTAAGTCGAGATTGTAAATAATCTTTTTTTATAAAGTTTAAATCTTTAATTTTAGAAACGCTATCGCCTTTATAAATTAATATTGCATAGCCGTTTTCATTTTTAGCAAGATGGCAACCCATGTTATTAAAAATTTCCGTAGTAGAAACAATGCTATATGATATGTTTCCTTCAGTACATTTTTTTATACTGGTTTCATGCTTAGTTGTTTGGTTTTTTATTGTTATGTTTTCTGCTTGCTTCTGATTTTTAAAACTTTTTTCTGTATTTTTATCTGCAATTTTTTGCATGATATGATTTTTAACATTGTTTAGGTTTTCTTTTTTATCATAATCTTGTGAAAAATCTTTAAATTTAACATTTTCAAGATTCTTTAATAACGAATCTTCATCTACAACTAGTTTTTTTTCTATAGGTTTGAAGTTATGGTCTTCTTTAAGAGCTTTTTCTAAATCGGGTAAGTCTGAAACTTTTAATCGTGAAACCTCATAACTGTTATCAATGAGGTTAGTAGTTATAGTTTGGTTTTTTGACGATATCTTATTGTCGCTTTTTATTGAAGATTTTGTAAGTTCGTCTTTTACAGACATAATATTAACGTCATAACCTTCTTGGAAATACACAGTTTGTGGCTTATAATTTGATTCGATGCGTTTTAAGCCCTGTTTTTTTAGCTCTTCTGAAAGGTCTGGAAGAATATCTTTTACTTTAAGAACTACGCTTTCTGCAGGTTTTTTTAGCTCTTCTTCAAATTTTTCCATTTCTTTTTGCATTGTTAAAGTCCGTTCAGGTTGCGTCCTTAAATCTCTTATAAAATCAGGATCTAATTCCACATTCATTAGTGCTTTTAAAATATTAACGTCTTCTTGCTTGAATTGTATATTTTGGAATATAGCGTAGTCAGTGATAAGATTTTCTAAAATTTGTTCTTGAGTTTTTTGTGTTTTTATAGGATTTGATACTGCATATTTTTCAATATTTTTAAAAGTTTCAATATTGATTTCAGTAAACAATAATTCATTAATGCAGTTGATATCTTCTTTTGTGAAATTTATTGAACTGTTAAGAATTTCTTCGTATGTTTTTTTATCAAAAGCTTCTTCATTTACTATTGGCTCTTCTTGAAATGAAAAACCGCTTAAGAATTCTTCAAGAGCTAAATTTTCTTCTTCTTCTTTTTCTGAGAAATTTTTATTTTTTATTTGTTCTTGTTCAAATAGCTTATCTAAATCTACAACATTAGGTGTCTCTATTTTTTTTATTTCTACTGTTGTTTTTGGAAGTTGAGGTTTGTATATACTACTAACAGCAGTTTTTGAATACATTTTGTCTAGAGTTTTAACGGTATCTTTTATTTTTTTTATTTTTTCTTTTTTAGGTTTTTCTTCCTCAATGTCAATTTCTAGTTTTTCTCCAGCTATTTCAGTAAGTCTATTTTTAGCTTTAAGATAGAAAAATACGCTTAATGTAATTATTAATAGTATCCCAAGGACAAGTAGAAAAGGCTCTTGGCTGTTATTAGTGTTAGTATAATTTTCGCTAAAAAATTCTGATTCGTTATTTTCTATAATATGTTCTTCAATATCGCTAAAATTTTCCTCTGAAATATTTGTTGTTTTTGAGTAGTGTTTTTGAGGAGTCGCTTTTTGTATAGAAGAAAATTCATCGTAAGATTCTGTGCTATATGTATTTTCAGGTTTTGGTGAAATATCAGATTTGTCTTCTATGGCCTGTGTTTCTTGTTTTTCTGTAGGTATATATACTTTGTTTTTACCAGAAATTTTAATTGGAGAGAGGGTTTTTACTGTTATTCTAGTGTAGCCATTATTATTAGCGGTGTATGGCATAGTACGTATGCTTACGCTTTCAATATTTCCAAGTGTGTTCTGCAAATCAGGTGTTGGGGCAGAACTGTTTATATTAGGTAGCATAAGTATATAAGTGTTAGAGTCTTTTTTTATTGGCGTTATGTTGCCAGAGTAAGCAGCTTTTGTTTCTAATACCATACTAATTTCATTATTATTTTGTGATTCAAAGTTTAATCCCATGAGTGTATTAGAATATTTTTCTGCAGCAAAAGACCCGACTACAGTAATTGATGAAGCTAATATTAATGCTAAAGTTTTATTCTTAAACTCTCTCATATTATGATTTTAGCACATTTTTTTTAAAGTATATAGCTAAATTAATAAAAATCATTAATTTGTAGCAGAAAACTACATATCAGTAACAATAATTTTTTTATCAGATGTTATTTTGTCAATATTCAATAAAGTATAAAGTGAATTATTATGTACGAATTCTAGAGAATAATAGCTATCGTTATTTTTTTCAATCTGAGTTTCTTGATAATCAAATAATTCATTTATTCTATCAATTAGAAGTGCGAGTTTTAATTCATTACATTTTATTATAATTACAGGTTTTTTTTCTGATTTCGTTGTTTCTGGTAAAGATAGGAACTTTTTAAGGTTAATAACAGTTATGTAGTCGCCCCTAAGATTCATAATACCCTCGATAAAATCTGGCGTTCCAGGGACATTTGTTATAGACGTATCTTTAAGTACTTCTTTGACGTAATCTAGTGCTATACAATAAAAATCGTTATTTAGGTTGAAAGATATATATTTATCCTTAGCGTGAAGCTCTCCAGAAATTAACCTTTGTGAAGTTTTTTCTGCAATTGCACGAGTTCTTTTTGCTAATAATTTTTTAGAGCTTTCATCTTGTGGAAATAATGACGGTATATCTATATCCAAAGTTGAAGTGCTATGTTGCTTTAGTAAATTTTCCAAAGCGTATAAATTAACAATAAAAATAGTTTCATTGTCGTATTTATACAAAGATTCAATAATCATTTTATTATCAACAAAAGGTATTTGATCCATTAGTGCAGTATCAAAAGGTAATATGCCAATGACACTGTCTGTTACTATTCCGAAAATAACTTCATCTGTTTTTACAATTAAAAGTTCGTTATGTGAATTATAAGGTGTAACATCAATGTTTAAATAAAATCTAATATCTACAATATTTATTACAAAATTATAATATTTTAATAATCCTATAATATTATTTGGTAATTTTTGAGGGTAATCTAATTCAGGAAGTTTCATAATTTCCAGAACGTTGGCTGTGCTTATTGCATATTTGTTACCACCAACAAGAAAATATAGGTGTGTATTTTTTTTCTGTTCAATGTAGTTATTATTCATAAAGTACTACTCTATTTCTTCCACTCTCTTTAGCTTTATATAAAGCATCATCTGCAGATTTAAGAATTTCTGCGGATGTGTTTAAATTTTGGTAATTCATAGTAAGCCCAATGCTTACTGTAACTTTAGCTTTTACTCCATTATATTCAAAGTCAAAATCTTCAACCATTCTTCTAAGTCTTTGGACTGGTATCAACGCTCCTTCAATATTAGTCTCAGGCATAATCATTACGAGCTCTTCTCCTCCGTAACGATACAACAAATCTGTTTTTCTGAAAGATTTTTTCATTAGATCGGCAACAGCTTTTAATACGTAGTCACCATATTGATGCCCATAATTATCATTTACTTTTTTGAAGAAGTCTATATCAAGAATGGCGAGTGAGAAATCTGACGGGTGTCTTTTTGTACGATTTAATTCTTGTTCTAATCCAATTTCAAATTGTCTACGATTATATAATCCTGTTAAACCGTCTAATACTGACATGAATTCTTTTTCAGTATACTGATATTTCATTTTGAAAATAGTGAGTAACTCGCTAATCATAATATCAAAATATCTAAAAGAAGAATAATCCATATCCTTTTTTGTGTAGAAACATATGCCACCGATGAGTTTTTTGTCGAAAACAAGAGGTATAATGATTTTTGAGCTTAAATCGCTAAAATCACAGTCAAGTTCTTTCCCTAAAAGCATTCTAACAACTTCAAACTTGCCATCTTTTATGGTTTTATGTTCTTCCATTCTTCTGAAGAAATCGTAATTAACATCTGATAATAAATTTTTGGACAAGTTTCGTCCTAAAGTATCTAGATATAATATGTTTTCTGAAAATTCATCTGGTGAAGCAAAGTATATACCTGCAACTTGATATTCAACAAAAGAACTTAGAAGTGAAAAAAGCTTTTCAACTAAAATTCGCTCGTAGTTTAAAAAATCGTTTAGATTGCGAAACTCATTAGAAAAAATACTTTTCATTAATAAATCATTGAGTATGGCATTAAGTCTAAATTGAGCAGAGTTGTCTATTCCGTCTTTTTCTTTTATAGCTAGTTTATATTCTTCTGTAACTGGATAACGTTTAACAGTAGCATTTATGCTGTTTGCAAGCTCATTTATGTCAATAGATTTTGATAAAAATAATTGTGCACCAGCTTTTTTCCCCCAGAAACTGTCGATTTTACTTTCTAATACAGTAAGTAGTATAATAGGTATTCTTTTAGTTTCTTCAGTATTTTTTAACATTCTACATAATTGATATCCATCAATTCCAGGCATTTTTATGTCTGATACAATAATGTCAGGTGCGCAAGAATAAACCTTTTTGTATGCTTCAGAGCCATTTGTAGCAGTATCCACATCAAAACCGGATTTTTCAAGCCCATCCTTCAGAAATTTTAATTGAGTATCAGTATCTTCAACAAGTAAAATCTTTATTGTCATATATTCCAATTTTCTTAGTTTTAGTATAAAATAATTATATAATAAATGTTAAAAAAAAACTATAGGAGAGAGCGAAGTGTTTAAAGAATGGAATATGGGGTTAAGACAAAAGTTTAATATAAAATGCAGTGTGGATCTTGCTGTGTTTGTGGTTATTTTTACGATGTTTTTGTCCTATTTATTGAAACATTCAGCAAATATGTATGAATCAGTGATTTATTTTGCGGTATCATTAGTACTATTTTTAGTTACACATTTTATAACCAAACAGTGGATTTCTGAAACAATAAGAAAATCGTTAAAGGTACAGTCTGAATCTGTGTCATTGACAACAGCAGAAGTTCTTGAAACATTAAATTCTCAAAAAAATATCTTGGAAGCTTTTTCTACTAATAATAAAAATATTTCCAATTTAATAGAAAAATTAAAAGTTCTTTCACAAGAATCAATATCTACTTCGAAAAATACTGAAAAACAAGTTAATCAATCAATTAATTGTTCTCAAAAAGAATATGAAGCAATTTCTTTAAATGCGGATAAAATGTTGGTTTTAAGGCAAAAAGTGCAAATGATAGCAGAATTGATTTTGGAACTTTCAGAACATACTCAGCAAATTGGTAATACCATAAGTGTCGTTGATGACATTGCTGAACAAACAAATATGCTCGCGCTAAATGCTGCTGTAGAAGCTGCTAGGGCGGGTGAGCACGGTAAAGGTTTTGCTGTTGTTGCTGGAGAAATTAGAAAATTAGCTGACGAGTCAAAACAGGCTATCACAAAGATAACCTCTTTAACAAGTAATATTCAATTCACAACAAACTCTACTGTTATGGCGACAGAAGAAGGCTCTAAGGAAATTGAGTCTGTTGTTAAAGATATTAATTCTGTTTCTACAAATTCTGAAATGTTACTAACTTTAATTAAGAGTATACTAGAGTCTTTAGAAAGCTTGAATTTAAATTCTCAAAAACAAACTGATATTATTGATAAACTAAATGCAATTGATGAAGAAAATAAATCTATTTCTGATAAGCTTGTTCGTCTAGTTGATGTAAACAGTGAAAAGCTTGATAAATTAAATAGCTTGTCTAATGAGATTAAAAATTCAGCAATAGAAGGATAAATTAATTGACATTTTCTGATAATGACAATATGCAAGAATTAATGGGAATTTTTCAACTGGAATCAGAAGAAATCATTGAACGTATTTTTGATTCGCTGGTTAAGCTGGAAAAAAAATCATCTGATAAAGAAATTTCAAATGCACTTTATAGAGATTTACATAGTCTTAAGGGTGCAATTCGTATGGTTGGTTTTAGTAATATACAGATGATTATTCATAAGATTGAGGATATCTTTGATATTATTAAATCTAATGACGTTTCAGTTGATTCTAAAAATATCTATTTGATTACTAAAGCAGTTGAACTTGTTAATGAATACTTGCAAATATCAATTAATAACAATAGAGAAATTATTGATGAAAGGTTTAATTCAACACTAGTTGATTTGGAACAATTGGTTGATCTTGAATATTTAAAAGAAAAAACGGATTCTGTAGAACAAAATCTTGAGCCAGACGTGACGAATATTGATAATTTGCAGGAATATCAAGAACAAATAAATAGTATTTTAAATAATTGCTTTGAAATTATTGATAGTATTGTCCCAGAAGAAGAGTCTCAAGAAATAGTAGTTTTAAAAGATGAAGTTTTTAAAATTTATGTAATCTTAAAAGATTCAAATTTATTTGAAGTCAAGTCTTCTTTGCAAAATATATTAACTAAACTTGAATTGGTTTTGTGTGCATCTAATAAATTTACGATAAGTGAAATTTTAGAACTAAGAAATGAATTGAGTAGTGCTGGAGCTAAATACAATACTTCTTGTATTGATAATGTATCAACTAAGGCAACTTTCTTTGATATTGCTGAAAAAGTTAATTTATTACAAAGTAGCAGTATTCATTCTAAGGAAATAAAAGATGATATTTTATTGTTAAAAGAGGATATTGTTGACACTGGTATTGTTGAAATACTTAACATAATAATTGAAATTTTAGATTTTATTCAAGAAAATTCTGTTCAATTAGAAGAACAAATGGTACAGACGCTAAGGAGTGGAATTGAGTATTGTGCTTCTCCAAGTGAGAGTATTGATGGTGATTTGATAATTCAACAACTGGAAATCATGAAACAGTTATTGGATTTGAATTTTAAAAAGGATGCTGGTGTTACTGAGATAAAAAATTTATCAGCGCAAACTGTTGTTTCTAGTAAAAACACAACTTCAACAGAAATCAAAACCTTACATGTTAATGCTCAGAAACTAGACCTGCTTGTAAATCAACTCGGTGAATTGATAATTACTAAGATTAAATCTGAAAAGCATTTGGAAAAGATTGACGGTATCAAAATTTCTAATGAAAATTGCCAGAAAGACTTATTAAAAACATCAAATTATTTAAGATACTATAACCGTAAATATTTGCAAAATGGTAATAGTGAGCAGTATACGATGGCTTTTGTAAAACAAGTATTTTCACTATTGTCTGATATTACTCAAAATGTTTCAAAAACAATATATGATTTAAATTCCTTATATCGTTCTTATAAAGAAGATGATATAAAAATGCGTTTAATTATTGATGAAATGGAATCAATGGTTAAGAATATACGTGTATTACCAATCTCTACGGTTTTCAATTCTTTTACAAGAATGGTTCGTGATATTGCTAATGAAAAAGGTAAAGATATTGATTTTGAAATTGAGGGTAAAGATACTTGTGCAGATAAAAAGATTATTGAAGAGATAAAAACCCCATTAATACATATTCTGCGAAATGCAATTGACCACGGTATTGAAACAAAAGAAGAACGTATCCTAGCTGGTAAGAGTTCTGTCGGGAAAATCTTATTGTCTGCTAGGCAAGATGATAATAATGTAATTATTGATGTAGTTGATGATGGTCAAGGTTTCAATTTAGAAAAAATAAAAGATAGAGCTGTATCAAGAGGCTTTTTGACTCAGGAAGATATAGATTCAATGAGTGATGAAGCTATTATGAATATTATTTTTTGGCCAGGTTTTACGACCGGAGATTCCATAACAAGTATCTCTGGAAGAGGTATTGGACTTGATGTTGTAAAAACAAAAATATCACAGTTAAATGGTAAAGTTAAAGTTATTTCTGAATATGGAAAAGGTAGCTGTGTTCATATAGAAATTCCAATTACATTGACAACATTAAGAGTATTCTTGGTTAAAATTTCTGAACAAATCTTTGCTATTCCGATACAGATGATAACAACTTTTGTTTTAAAAAGGAATGATGAGATAAAAACTAATAATGGTACTAGATCTATTCTTTATAATGGAAAGATTATACCGCTATATTACTTAGCAGATATTCTAGGGCTTAAACCAAAGCCTAGAGGTGAAAAAGAAACTGTTTTAATTATCGAATCAGATGAGAAATCTATAGGACTTGTCGTAGACAAGTTATTAGGTGATCAGGATATCTTGCAGAAAAAATTATCACCACCATTGTATAAGGTGAAAAACGTTTCAGGCATCACTAATTTAGCTTCTGGAGAGCTATGTTTAATACTTAATATGCAAGATATTTTACACTATGACTTTAATAAGGCTATTGCAGGTTCTCATGCACCTCAATTATTAACGAATGATGTAATATCATATAAAAAAATACTTGTGATTGATGATTCAATGACAACAAGGACTATGATTAAAAATATACTAATGAATATTGGATGCAATGTTGATGTTGCTTTTGATGCAACTGAAGCTTTGGTAAAGTTGAAAATGAATCATTATGATTTAATAATTACTGATATTTCTATGCCTAAAATTAACGGATATGAATTTATTGAAAGGCTACGAAATGATGAAATGTATGCAGATATACCCGTGCTAGTAATGAGTTCTATTACTAAAGATATCGCAATGACTAAGTTACAGAAGTTTAAAATAGAGGGTTATATGCAAAAAGACTTGTTTAATCAAGAAAAATTTGTGGAAAAAGTTAAAGAAGTGTTAGAAAAATACCATAATAAATAATAGAATTTGTATTATATTATTTATTATTTATTATTGTTCAATCCAACTACGAATTCTTTCTCCTGCTTCTGATTCATCCACGCCATCGATTTCGCGTTTCAATTCTTTAAGAGCTTCTCTTATGTCAGCTCCACTATTTCTAAGAGCTGGGCGATTTTGTTGTTCTAATAAACCTTGTTGAAGCTGTGATTGTTTTGCAATTAAATCTGCAGCGTTCATACTTAAATCTTTTATCTGTTTTTCTTGAGCTTCATTTTGGGCTCTTAATCTATTCATTTCGTCTTCTTGAGCGGCTTTAGCAGAATTTATTTTTTGAGTTAATGCTTTGTGACCAAAGAGTAGGCCAAAGAATAACAGTGCAATTGCTAGCCACCAAGGATTACCGTGTTCAGCTTTTATAGGAGCTTTAACATTTTTATCTGTAGCCATAAATGGATCAAGAGATTCTGCAAAAGCTATTGTTACATTGTCAGGGCTAGCTTTTGGACTAGCTGCATGAGCTACTAATTCTTTTAGCTCTTCGAGTGTTAATTCAACTGGTAGCGCATCTTTTTCTAAAGTAACAGCGATTGAGATTTCTTCTAATACACCTGGTGACATATATTCATTAGTTTGAATTTTAGTTACACCAAATTGAGTTTCTTTTGCAGTTCTTGAATAGTTTCTATTTTGAGTAGAATCTGAACTACCAGCTGGAAGGCCATTTGGTAAATAAACACTTACTGCATTGGTATTTTTATTTACATCTTGAGTTTGATCTCCTAAGCCTTCTGAGAAAGTTTGCTCGTTAACGGCAGTTTTTCTTGTAGGATCATATTCTATTGTGAATTTTTCAACTGGAGCTTGTTTAAGGAATGTACTAACAGTTGCGACATATCTTCCTTGTCCAATAAGTCTGTTCAACTGGGTTTGAACTTTTTCTTGCATGTACTTATCATTTTCTTGTAGGCGTTGTAGCATTTCTGACTGTGCATCTACAAGGCTATTGTATACGTGCCCATTTGTATCTGTAATAGATATATTTTGTGCAGTCAATCCAGAAACACTGCCTAACAATAAGTTTGACACTGCTTTGATTGTTCCCATATTCAAAGTTTGTCCTACTGATACGGTTAACTGTACAGTCGCAGTAATTGGCTTTTGCATTGATGAGAACATAGTTTGTTCTGGTATTGATATAAATACTGATGCATTTTCTATACCGTCAATTCTTTTAATAAGCCTTGACAATTCACCATTCATAGCTCTTACTAAACGAATTCTCTTATCTTCCTTAGTTGATGTAAAGTCACCTTTGTCGAAAACTTCTAAACCAACGTTTTGGTCGTATAAACCGCTTTCAACAATAAGCATAATTGCTAAATCACGTTTTTCAGTTGTACATTTGCCAGCTACTGTAGAGCAATTTTTAGCTCTTAGCTTTAATACTGATTTTGTACCATCTACAGAACGAGAAACAACAATTCCGTGTTTTGCTAAAAGAGCTTGGATTTCAAGAGCTTTACCTAAATTATCTGTAGTTAATAAGTCAACATCTTCTTTAAGAGGTTCGTTAGAAACATCTATTTCGTTGCTAATTTTTTGATTGGAATTAGATGATGCTAAAGCTCCACATAAAATAAATATAATAAGCAATAAAACTGTACCACCAGCAACGGCAGCAAGTAAAAGTTTATTTTCTAATAATTTTTTGAAATCCATAAGTCCTTCCCTACCATATTATACACATATTTTATTAATATGAGAAGTCTAAATTTGTATTTGCATAATTTTATCATACGCTTGGATGACTTTACCAGTTATTGTTGTAGCAACAGAAACACTTAATTCGGCTTTTGCCATTGCTGTCATAACATCATGTATATCAACATTTTGATTGCCCATCATAACGTCTTTTAAAAGGTTATCTGGAGCTTCCATTTGTGTATTTAAGTTTTCTACTAGTCCAGACATAACAGATGAAAAGTCAGCGGTACCAATTTCTTCAACACGATTCATTCTTGCAGAAGGTATGTCGTGTCCCCAGCTGTCAAGTTTTGTGTGTTGAATTCTTGCCTCTAAGTCATATCTAGGATAAAAACCGTTAAACATCTGTCACCTCTTTATTTGGGTTATCGGACAAAACTTTAATAAATTTAATTATTCTTATTAAAAATCATCCATTTGTACTAACGTTTTTAATGATTACTAAAGAAATGTCAAGTTAAAACCGTTATGAGATATTGAATATTAATAAATGTAAGGATTTTTTTATGAATTTACATGAAGAATGTTTGTTAAAATATCTTTCAAACCCAATTGGTTTGTTTAATTCTACTGAGCTTCTTAAGTTTAATAATTCAATGATAGAAAAAACACTAATGTTTAATAAATCTAAAAAAGTAAATTCAAGAAATATAACTTGCTCTGTAACAAGAATATAGTACCTGGGAGGTAGGATTGTGAAGAATTTTATAAAGATGAGAATGTTTAATTATGGAACATATCTATTACTTGTTTTAGCAACATTATTGGTGGGATATGTTCTTTTAAATAATAATAAAAGTTTAAATACCGTTATTACTTCATTTTTTGAGGTTGCCGAAAATCGAAGTTTTGATTATAGGCAAGTTTTGAAGGTAAATCACAAACAACCTGTTCCAAATAAGGATATTGTTGTATTGGCTATTGATGATGCAAGTTTAGAACAACTATGGGATAAGTATGGAGAATGGCCAGTACCAAGAGAAGTTTACGCAAATGCCATTCATTATATAGAAGCGCAAAACCCTCAATCAATAATTTTTGACTTGATGTTTATAAAATCAATGAAATCTTCTAAAAATAGTGATGAGGCATTGATTAAAGCAATGAATAAGTATGATAATATTTATACTGCTATGACTTTTGATAATCAGCCAAATGACTTGAGAGTTCCTATTGATTTGCCTGAAAGACTCGCTTTAAATATTGATAATAAATCAAAAATTAAATTCAGTAGTAAATATGGGTTTGCTAACTGTCGTTCCATTTTACCAGAGTTGTTGAATGGTAAAGTACATGTAGGTTTGGCGAATGTTATTCGTCATAACGACGGGATTATAAGAAAAATTGGTCCAATTTTGGAATATAAAGGAAAAAATTATCCATATTTAACATTTACAGCTGCTACAAATTATTTAGCAGAAAAAGATATAAAAGATTTTATTATTGATAAAAAAGGAAATTTAATTGTTGAGGATGTATCCTTACCATTAACTTCTGAAGGCGAGTTGATTTTAAATTGGTATGGTAAGAGTGGCACACATACAATTTACCCTATGTACAAGCTTATCAATGAAATAACTACTGGTAAAAAAGATTTTGATTTTAAAGATAAAGTTGTAATTATTGGTACTACAGCAATGTCTTTACATGATACAAAAAGTGTACCTGTTCAAGATAATGTTTATCCTGGTGTAGAAGTACATGCAACATTCTTTAATAATATGTTAGATAATAATTTTATTAAACAAACTAGTTCATTAATAAATCTTATAGTTGTAGCTTCTGTAGTAATTTTAGTAGGTTTAATTGTTATGTTGTCTACATCAACAATTTTTGCTTTGCTTTCAACTACTTTGTTTGGGATTGCGTATTTATTCATATCGTACTATTTGCTAGAAATTCATAATTTGTGGCTTCCAGTAGTACTACCAGTTATATCGATGGTCTTGGCTTTTTCATTGTCATTCTTGGCAAAGTATTTATTAAAATCTAGAGATTTTGAATATCAATATAAATTAGCTACTGTTGATGGCTTGACAGAACTTTATAACCATAGATACTTTCAAGAAACACTGAAAAAGCAAATAGATATTTCTAAACGTTATCAACAGACTTTTTCTTTAATAATAATTGATATTGACTTTTTCAAAAAGTTTAATGATACTTATGGCCATCAGGCTGGTGATGCTGTACTAAGACAAGTTGCGCATATATTAAAAAATAATTCTCGTACAACAGATTTTGTATGTCGTTATGGTGGTGAAGAAATGTGTATAATTCTTCCTAATACAGGTACAGAAGAAGCTATTTATTTAGCGCAACGTATTAATAAAGCTGTTTCAGAAAAAGAATTTCATTTAAATGGTGTTAATATGGGAACAATTACCATAAGCGTTGGAGTTGCAACCTTCCCTGATAACGCACAATCTGCCCAAGAATTAATAGAAAGAGCTGACCAAGGTTTATATTATGCAAAAGAACATGGTAGGAACCAAGTTAAATGCATTGCGGAGGATAAATAATGGAAGATGTTATAGTAATTGGGGCAGGATTAGCTGGTTCTGAAGCCGCTTTGCAACTAGCAAAAAGAGGAATAAAGGTTAAGCTTTATGAAATGCGCCCGAACAAGACTACAGGTGCTCATGTAACAGGTGATTGTGCAGAATTCGTGTGTTCTAATAGTTTAGGTTCTTCTGATATAACAAATGCAAGTGGTTTGTTAAAAAAAGAAATGGAAGTATTAGGTGGAGAATTAATAAAAATAGCTATTGAAAATTCCGTTCCTGCAGGGAATGCTCTAGCAATTGCAAGAGAAGATTTTTCAAAAGCTGTTACCAAAAAGATTCAAGAAAACCCTAATATCGAGCTTATTAAAGAAGAATTAACACAAATTCCAGAAGGTAATGTTATTGTTGCTTCAGGCCCTTTAACTAGTGATGCCCTTGCAGAAAGCATAAAGGAGTTTACTAAAAGTGAACACTTGCACTTTTTTGATGCAATTGCTCCAATAGTAGAAGTTGATTCGATAAATTTTGATAAAGCTTTTTGGGCATCAAGATATGATAAAGGAGAAGCTTCTTATATTAATTGTCCAATGAACAAAGAAGAATATGAAATTTTCTATAATATATTAATAAATGCTCCAAGAATTGAACAACATGAGGTAGATAAAAAATCGAAATTTTTTGAATCTTGTTTGCCTGTAGAAGTTTTAGCTTCAAGAGGTGTCGATACTCTTAGATTTGGACCAATGAAGCCAGTTGGGCTTATTGATAAACGTACTGGGTTAGAAAACTATGCAGTTGTACAGTTAAGGCAGGATAATTCTGCTAAAACTTTATTTAACTTAGTTGGTTTCCAAACTAATCTTAAGTGGGGCGCTCAAAAAGAATTATTACAGGCTATTCCTGGTCTAGAGAATGTAAATATAGTTAGATATGGTGTTATGCATCGTAATACATTTATAAATAGTCCACAGGTGCTAAACCCTACAATGGAAGCTCGAGAACGTGAAGGCTTATTCTTTGCAGGACAATTGACTGGAACTGAAGGCTATACAGAGTCGATAGCAACTGGCATGTTAGCTGGTATAAATATGGCTAAAAGAATTTTAGAAGAAGAGTTATTAGTTTTACCAGAAGAATGTATTTTAGGAGCGTTAACACGTTATATTTCAGACAAAGCTCATTTAGAAGATCCTAAATTTAGTTTTCAACCAATAAATTCTAATTGGGCGCTTGTACCATCAGTGGAATTACCTAAAAAAGAACGTAAGAATAAAAAACTTAAAAACGAACTTCTTGCAAAGCGTTCGCTTGAAACGTTAAATGCTTTTGTAACAAATTGTTAATAAAAATTTAAAAATAAGGCAATTTTCTTTTTATAAAAAACTTTATATTGATACGAGGATTTATAAAAAGGAGAATATTACCATGGGTATGGAATTAAGAATTTCAGAAATTAGAAATGACAAAGCAAAAAGAGCTGCTTATGAAATTGATAATGGAGATGGAGTTTTAAAACAAGAAGAACTTCAATTATTCCAAGATAAAGCTCGTCAATTAGGAGTAAGTGACAGAGCAATTAATCAGGTTATGGATTCTTTCCATAAACAAGCAGAAGTAGTTGAAGCTACTGAAGATACCAAAACTCGAAAAGACATAAAAGCAGAAAGATATGCTACTGCAAAAGAAGAAGTTCAAACAATAGCTTCTGGAATTAAGGATGAAGAAGGTCGCTATACTCATGATGTATTAGCAGCAACAAAAGCCCAAATGCAAGAAGATGGTAAATTAAATAGACAAGAAAGACAAGCACTACGTGACTTTAGAAAAACTGCTGTTGCGACGGACGCTCAAGAAGTTATTTTAGATGCTATTATTGCACAAGATAATGAAGAAATTGAAGGAACAACTGGTAATACTCAAACAATGAGTGGTCAAGATGTTGTAACGAATGAAGATTTAACTAAAAAGCGAATTGTAAAACAAGGTGCAAAAAAAGACTTGAAAACCAATGGTAATTGGGATGATACAGCTGTAAGACAAGAATGGCGTGATGGTAATGGTAGACAATTCTTCACTGGTCAAAGCTCTTTTGTGGATAGCGCAGCTCGTATTCAAGCGGCTCAAAATGACGTTGAACAATCTGCAATTCAAACAACACAAGAAGTTATGACTGAATTAAATACTGATAATAAAATGGATTTATTAAGTTCATTGAATGGTAAAACCGTAGCAAAAAGAGATGTAACTGGTAAACCTATTGAAGGTGAAACACTGCAAGTTGCTTATAAAGATGCTGATGGAAATTGGCATTTTGATGGATTATCACAAGAAATTGAAAATATTATTGGTGCAGATTTAGAATTAAATCGTGATGCAAGAAAAGACAGATTAGTTGCAGAGTTTACTAAAGTTCACGGTAAATTAAATCAATTAACAGGTAAACAACTTTCTAAAAATGAAGTTCGTGAGTTGGTAAGATTATGTGGCTTTGATATTGAAGAAAAAGATTGGCGTAAAATAGTGGCTGGAGCACTTACAGGTGGTGCTATTGGTGCTGGCACAGGTGCATTAGCTGCAGGTGGTGATGAATCAATTCTTTTAGGAGACGAAGTAATTAACTTAAAAGATCATATTCAAATTCCAGAAATACTTGATGTTACAAATGATATAAAGATAACTATTCCTGGTGAAGTTATCATTATTCCAGCTAGCATCGGAACAGCAGCAGCATTAGGTTTGATAATTCCAGCTGTAATAGGAGCATTAAATGGTTTAAAAGATGCAGGACAAATCCCTGTAGTGCCTCAAAACTTTAGTGCAACAACTCCGGAAGCATTAGTAGAGGAACTAAAATCAGAAGGTAATCCATATGCAACAATCTTTGGACTATTAGCAGCAGCTTTTAGAAAAGAAGATGCCGATGGTAATATGGTTTGGGATAGAGAAGGATTTAAAGACTTCTTAAATAGCATAGCCGGTGATGGTAATGGATTATTAAACAAAGAAGAATTAATTGGTGCTCTTATGAAAGTTCAAAGAGGTGAAGTAGAACCTCCAGCTGAAGAACCAGAAGAAGTTTGTGCAGTAGAAATTACTGAAGAAACACCTAATGAAGAAAAAACGGAAGATATAACATATATTCACCATAGAAAAGGTGGTGATAGCTGGGCAGGTATTGTAACCGCTTACTATCCAGCTTTGGTTGAACAATATGGATTATGGGGTAAAGACGGTGCTATTAAACGCTTACAACGAGAACTAGCTAAGGATGAAAATGGTGTATACAATGCTGAAACATTTAAATCAATTACTACAGCTACAGATTTACCAAAAGAAATGAAGTTACCATCTCAAATTGAAGGTTACTCAAGGGTTGATGGTACTGTAGTAGCAGTAAAAATTAGTGGCAATGGCAAATATAAAGCATCATTGGATTCAGTTGGTAACGATGAATATAGAGTATCCCAAATTCCGGGTACTACAACATATACTGCAAGAGATTTATGTAATAATTCTACAGCTTCAGGCTCATCTCGTGACGAGGCTTTTAGAAACTTACAAAAGCAAAATCCTGGTAAAAATTATAAAGTAAACGAATAAATATACAGATAAATAAGATGGTTGTCAAAAAAAAGAGGCGAATTTTCGCCTCTTTTTCTTTTTGTATTTTATTGAATAAACTTAGTTGTTACCGTTAACGATATCACTTAAATCGCCTAAGATACCTTCGTTTTCTTCAGTTTTATCTCCTTGGCCGTTGCAAGTGCAATTGCAATTGTGTTCGAATTGAGAGATTAAGTCTCTAATTTCTTTAGCAACGCCAAGCTCTTCAGCTAAGTTCCAATCGATTTTTGCAAGAATTTGGTCAAATCTAGCAGTTTGATCTTGAATTAGAGCATTTGTATCTTTTACTTTTTGGTTTAATGCTCTTAATTCTTCAAGGCTTAGAGAAAGAATGTATTCAATTGTATCAGCACTTTGTGCTAATTGTCCAAAGTATAGGCTGTGTTGAGCGTCAAGGAAGTTTTTCCATTCTTCAGACTGTTCGCCTAAAATTTCTTTTAATTGTTCAGCTGTAATGTTGCCATGTTCGCCTTCCAAACCTTTTAAAAGTTCATTTTGAGCATCTATTTTACCATTTAATTCATTTAAGTAGTAATTAGCTAAGTCTAATTTTTCTTTGATTTCTTCTCTATCAGCGTCTGCATCTTTAGCTAATTCCATATATTGATTGTGGTATGCAGTTTGTTTTTCAGAGATTTTATAAATGTCTCCAGAAATTGAGCTTAGTTCTGAGTAAATAGCATCTAATTTAGCATTTGCATCGTTTAATTGAGAAACGATTTTTTCTAAGTATGCTAAGGCTTCTGATCTTGACATACCTTGTTGTTCTAAGATTTTAAGCATAATGTCTCTATTTTCAGAAACTAATGCAAGCATTTTGTTACGATACTCAGCATCTGATAATTCTTTTTGTTCATTTTGAGTTTTTAATTCAAACATTAAGTTAAATAATTTATCATCACGACCTTGCATATATTCCATTAATCCGTTTAAGTTGTCTTTTAATGAAATAACTTCATTTTTAATATCATTTAATAAAATTTGGATTTCTTTAAGAGCTGCTAGATAATCACCGTTTGCAGCCATATCTTTAATAGCAGCAACATCATCTTTCAAATATGCAAGTTGTTCATTGTTAGCAATCAATTGTTCAAGAATTTGTAATCCTAAGTTGTAAGCTTGTTCTTGGAAAGCAGCATCTTGTTCGTTGTTTTGTTCTTGTTGTGCAATGATTGTATCCATTTTTTCAAGAAGTGCTTCCATTTGTTCTCTTGAGATTTGTTGTTGTTCAACTAGTGATTCTAATAATTCAGTAAAAGCACTCAAATCTACGTTAACAGTGGTATTAACTTCTACATTTACAGGTGGGCGTTCAATTACAATAGGTTCTTTTGTACAAGAAGACGCACCTGCTAACAAAGCTACAGCTGCTGCACTTGCTAATCCAATTTTCTTTATTTTATCTGGTGTAAGATTTAAACCTTGGAAAGCAATATTATTTTGCGCTAAAGCGTTCATTCCTTCAAGAGGTTTTGTAACAGGACCTTCGGGGCTGTTGTTTAATGGCTTTTGTGGCTCTTGTGGAACTTCATTAGCTCTAAATTTTAAATTCTTGTTGATCATCATTTGATTGATTGCGTTAATGTTCATAAATATGTACTCCTTTTTAAATAAATTACAGCTTTTGTAATACACATAAAACATGTGAAGATTTTTTTTTGCCTAAATTTGTGATATTTTTTTTAGTCTGGTGAGACGATTTTAGCATAAATCTTGATATTATTGAACTTTGGCTCGAAATTAAAGTTTACAAAACTTAATAAAAACTTTAGTAATTTAGTTCTGAATATGAGTTTTGAACATTTTCTTGTTTTTATCGTTTTTTAAATATATAATGGACTTAACTGGTTAAGGTATAAATGGAATGAAAGATATAATAGTACAAAAATTCGGGGGGACTTCTGTAGCAGATACGGAAAAAATAAAAAGTGTTGCCCGTTCAGTAATAAGAGAAAAGAAGTTAGGTAACGATATTGTTGTAGTAGTTTCAGCGATGGGACACACAACTGATATTTTAACCAAGCTTGCTAAAGAAATTTCTCCAAACCCTTCTTCTAGAGAAATGGACATGCTTCTATCAACTGGTGAGGGAGTATCTATTGCACTTTTAGCTATGGCATTACAGGCTCAAGGATGTGATGCTGTAAGTATGAATGCTATGCAAGTTGGTATAATTACAGAAAAAGTCCATTCAAAAGCGCGTATTTTGGAGATAAAAACTGATAAAATCCGTCAACATCTTGATAATGGAGCTGTTGTTGTAATAGCAGGTTTTCAGGGGGTAACTGACGATTTTGAAATAACAACTTTAGGAAGAGGTGGCTCTGACACATCAGCAGTAGCTCTTGCAGGTGCTTTAGGAGCTAAACGTTGTGATATTTATACTGACGTTGAAGGTGTTTATACTACAGATCCAAGAGTTGTACCTTGTGCTACGAGATTAGAAAAAATTTCTTATGAAGAAATGATGGAACTTGCTAATGGTGGTGCAAATGTACTTCATCCAAGAGCGGTTGAAACGGCAATGTCTTCAAAAACGCCAATCAGAGTAAGAAGTACTTTTAATACAGAAAATTTAGGAACTTTAGTAGTAGGAGTTGATGAAATGGAACTACACAAACCAGTTACCGGGGTTGCATCTGATAGATCAAAATTAAGAGTTGTTGTGTGTGATGTAAAAGACAACCCAGGTGTAGCAGCTTTGTTATTTGATAGTTTAGCAAAAGATAACATTTCGGTTGACATGATTATTCAATCGTATGCGAGAAAGAATTTAAATACTAATGACATTGCTTTTACCATTGATAAGGCAGATTTGGAAAGAACTAGACAAATATTGGAATACGTTAAACCTGAATTGGGTTATAGCAATGTTTATATTGATGACAAAATAGCTAAAATCTCAATAGTTGGTGCAGGGATGGTAGGACGTCCAGGTATTGCAGCTAAGATGTTTAGAACTCTAGCTAGTTTGGGTATAAATATTAAAATGATTGCGACTAGTGAAATTAAAATTAGTTGTCTTGTTGATGAAGCTCAAGCTAATGACGCTGTAGAGGCATTACATACAGTTTTTGGCTTAGATAGTAAAGAAATTGCTGATGTAAAAGGCGATTTACCAAACATGTAGGAGAAAAATAATGAAAAAAAATATACTTTTACTACTTTTAATGATGTTATTAGCTATACCAGCTTTTGCAGATGAAAAAGAGGATGCTTTGGCTTTCTTTAATAATTATGTTGAAAGTGCAAATAATTATAGTTCGGCAATTGCTGACATGTATTCGCCAAGTGCTAAAATTATTCGTCAGATTGTAAAACCTGATGGTACTACAGCAAATGCGACAACAGATACTGCGACATATGTAAAGCAGATGAAATTAGGTCAAGCAGGTGCTAAGTTAAGAAAGTATAAAAATACTTATACAAATATTAATGTAATTTCTCTAGGTGATGGCTCTTATAAAGTAACATCATTGCGTCAGCCTTCTGGTGAGGATTATAAATTAAAAACATACATGATTGTGAAGAAGCAGGCTAATGGTGAATGGCAAATTATAGAAGAAATGATGCAGACAAAAGTTCAAACATTGCTTCGATATGCAGATAAAGAATAATTTATAGTATAAATAATATTAAAAAGAGGTTGTTTGTTCGGACAAGTACAAACAACCTCTCTTAATATCGAATCTATTAAACACCAAGAGATGGTGCAATTTGAATAAATGTTCTTACCAAGTGTTCATCCCATTGAGAACCTGCACCTTCTTCAAGAATCGAAAAAGCTTTTTCAATATTCATACCTTTACGATAAGGACGGTCGCTTATTAATGCGTGATAAGTATCAGCGATTGCAACAATCTTAGCAGCAAGTGGAATACTTTCGCTTAGTAGGTTTTCTGGATAGCCTTTACCATCTATTCTTTCGTGGTGATATTTTACAATTGGAATCAAATCTCTTAAGTTAGGATTTGGTTGAAGAACTTTTTCAACACCAATTACAGGGTGCTGTTTCATGATTGCCCATTCGTCATCAGAAAGAGGGCCTTCTTTTTTGAGTACATTCTCAGGAATACCAATTTTACCAACATCGTGAAGAAGTGCGCCAAGAGTGATTCTTTCTACTTCTTTTTCAGGAAGGTTAATAGCTCTTGCTAGTGCTTCTGCATATTTTGAAACAGAAGTAGAGTGACCTTTGGTATAAGGATCTTTCGCATCAATTGCACCTGCTAGAGAAGTTGCGACTTCCCAAGTTCTTGTATCTGATAAGTCGTGGTCATTATTGAACTTGTTTAATAACTCTTCTTCAAAGTTAATACCTAACTGTGAGTGTCGTTTAGAAACAACCTCTGCGTAAGATTTAAGTGCAACATCGTCCCAGAAATTGAAATCTGAAGAGCTTATGATTGCTGACATACCATCTTTATAACCTTTAGCTTGTGAAATATACATTGCTTGTTCAGCAAGAATAAGAAGTTTTTCTTTATCTTGTGCACAATCAGGATAAGTTGCAACACCAACAGAAACCTTAATCGGCCCAATGTCGTCAATAAAGCAACAAGAAAGGGAGTATGTTAAGAACTCTGCAACATACTTAGCTTGTGCTGAATCAGTATTAGGTAATACAATCGCAATTTCGTCGCCACCATAACGGCCTGCGGTATCTCCTTCTCGTACATTTTGTCGAACTTTTTCTGCAACAAGTTTAATAACTTCATCACCTTTTGCGTGCCCAAGTTCTCTATTAATTTTTGTAATGTTATTGATATCCATCATTATGATTGATAGTTTTTGTTTATTTGTTTCTGAACGAGAAATTTCATTGGTTAAAATTTCTTGGAAACCTCTGTGGTTGTATAAAAGTGTTAATGAATCTGTATTAATAAATTCATCACTACGTTCAAGTAAATCTAGATTGTGTGTATATAATGCAACATAATTAGAAATTAATGAATAAAGCGTGCTATTTTGTTTTGCATAAGAATCTTCTACAATAAATACTCCGATGCATTTATTAACAGAAATTAATGGCAAAATAGCCGTTGTATAATTTTTATAATATGACAATTTCAAATAGTCTCTATCTACAAATTGAGGTTTGCGATTATTGAAAACTTGTATAATAGGATTATCAGTATCTTTAAGGAATACTTTTGTAGAAAAGTTATTACCTAATTTGTCTTGTAGTCTCAAATTTATACAATTTCATTTTTCTTTAAATAAGCCTATCGCAAAGAAACTTGAATCAATATTATTTGTAATTATAGAATAGATCCTGTTATAGAAATCTGCAATGTTGTCTATATTATTGATTTTTACTAGCTCATCAACGACAAATTTGTAATTTAAAGTTGACCCTTTTTCTGTATTAAAAACTATATTATGAGGATTTTGGCTCATAACATGTGGCGAGGACGAAGTAAGAGCGTTAACCTTAGATACCAATTTCTTTTGCAAAAGAGGTGATGTTATTGGCCCAAGTTTATTTTTTTCTTTATTTTCGTCTTTATTTATATTTACGTTTGTATTGTTTTCCACACTTACACCTTTGTATATAGATTTAAAACACTATAAAATAAAAAATTGATATTTTTTTTATTTTATTGTAAAAAAAATTTACAAAAAATCCCTTCGAAATTTCTCAATACCAAATTATACCTTATATTCTCATATTAACATTTTTTGTAAAATTTTCTAGTCTTTTTAGATTGAAATATTAAAATTGTTTACAAAACACTTTTAATTTTAAAGTTGACTACAGTAATTTTGCCTGTTTGTGCCGAGATTAACGATATCTTTACTTTTAGTGTTAGTAGGTATTTTGAAGCTAAAAGACACTAAATTATTTTTATATTGGTTAACATAGATTTGTCCTTTATGAAAATCAATTATTTTTTTGCATAAATACATTTTTATTCCGTGTCCAACAGTAGAGAATCTTGGATTTTTAAGAAACATTCGTTTTCTTTCTTCTTCTGTCAGCATATCTCCTTCATAGATGATATTTACTTCAACATTATTTTTGTTATTTTTGCTGGTAATTTTTATTGAGCTGTTTTTTTTGCTATAAAAAATTGCTGTGGATAATAAAATATTTATAACTTTAAATATGTAGTTTTTATCGATATCTAAATAATTATTTATGCTTGAATTTATTATTTTTATATTTTTTTCAAGACATAGTTTACTAACTATATTGCATGAATTTGAAATTATATTTGAAAGATTGCAAAATTCATAATTAAGAACAGATTTTTTATCTTCAAACTTATAGGTGTTTATAATCATATTAATCATATCAAGCGTAAACTTACAGGATTCATTCATATTGTCAAATATTTCAGCATGACTTGCTAAAAGTCTTCTTTCTTTTTGGATTAATTCAAGTCCGCGGATTTGTGCTATTATAGACACTCTAAAATCATGGCTAAGAGTTTGTATAAAATAATTTCTTTGTGCCAAGAATTCTTTTTTTAAATAAAAATATTTAAAAATAACTATAATTAAAAATAGAAGTAATATAAATAAACCTTTTTCTATGCCCATAATCCTATACCTATTAAGCTATATTTATATATTAACTATTTTTAAAGAAATAAAAATTAGCCGTTAGGGCATAAATTAAATAGCCGAACTGAGTAATTGTCTATGTAATTTAACATTATGAACTCTTAAGTAATCGACTTTATTAATTAAAGGGTAAGATAAAGCTAGCGTTAATGAATCTTTTAAATCATTATCATTATTTTCAATACCCAAAAATGATTTGCGAGAAATTCCCAACATCAAAGGTAGTTTTAGCGAATGGAATTCGTCAATACGATTTAATAGCTCAAAATTATTTTCTCTTGTTTTTCCAAAGCCAATTCCAACATCGAGAATAATATTATTAATTCCTTTTTCTTGTGCAAATTGAACTTTTTTTAGCAAGCTTAAATAAACTTCTTCTACAACATCATTGTATTGAATAATATTGCCAGCATCGCCTGTAGAATGCTGAATAATCAAAGTCGCATTATATTTTGCGACAACCTTTGCCATGTTTAAATCAAAATCCATGCCAGAAACATCATTAATAATGCTCGCGCCATTATCCAAGGCAAATTTAGCAACTTCTGAGCTTCTAGTATCAACACTTATTGGGATATTTGGTAAGTTTTTAAAAATTGGTCTTAAGCGTTCAATCTGGATTTCTGCAGAAACAGGATTTGCTCCAGGTTTTGTGCTCTCAGCTCCAATATCTATAATATTCGCGCCGTCTTCAATTAATTTATTAAGCTGTTTAATTGCCTCTTCTGAGTCATAATATTTTCCCCCATCCGAAAACGAATCAGGAGTTATATTTAAAATACCCACTAGCTTTGTTTTACGTTCATTTTTTTGTAATTGTGATTCGATATCTTCGGCTAAAATTTTTAAAGAAAACGGCTGTTGTTTTAGCTTATCACAGATCTTTTTTAGTTGAGAAAAACTTCCGCCTAGAATAACATCTGTTTTGTCTATTTTAGAAGTTAATACTTCTCTATGTACGCCACAATCAGCCCCAAAAGAAAGGGCAGTTTGTTTAAGAATATTTGCTTGAGGCAAGGTTAAATCAAAAATTTTTAAGGTCTTGTATCGAAATTTATCACTCGCTTTTGCTCGATATACGATATCAAATCCGATTTTTTCTAGTTCGGATTCGATATTTGAAGTTATTAATTCCTTTAAAAAAAAATTACCCATATTGAAATTGTAACATAGTCTTAACGGAGTTGAAAAGCTCAAAAAAATATGTCATAATATCATTACTTTATATAGGTGTTTATTTTGTTCCTACATTTTTATTAAAAGGGAGAGTAAGCTCTATAGTTTGCGAAGTATACCCACCGATTGAAAATCGCCAGTGGGAAACGGATATTCTAAGGCACTCACGCACCTGCTGACTCGGCAGGTAACAAAATCGCACTTATATAAAGTTTCTTTTTGCGGGATAAATAAATTTTTATCTTTATAGTAAAACTTGTGTACCAAGCACAAATTTATGCGAGTCTC
>JAZRSL010000006.1:0-47474 GCA_045651505.1 Candidatus Gastranaerophilaceae bacterium
AAAAGTTATGTCCATCTCTTACCAATCTCTTGATAAGATGCTCGACTTTTTGTGTTGTCCTATCATTGCTTTTTGAATTAACAAGTTTTTTACTTAGGTTTCTAAGTTTCTCGTCTTCAACTATTCTGTTTTCAAGGTTCAAATTTAGCGATGTTCTCTTTTAATTCTTGCATATGAAGAATAAAAAGCTTTTCATCATAATTGCTATTCATATCGATTTAATTTCGGTTTTGATTTTGTACGGAGTCTTGTGATTACTCTTTTCCTCACTCAGGTCATCTTAACCATTTGGTTCGACCAATCTCCACACTCGGCGGTTTCCTCACCGATGTAAATTATCATATCTCTTCAATATCAAAAGTCAACTGATATTTTTACAATTTGTTACATTGTTTTAGAGATCGATTTTAAATGTGCTAACTTTATATTTCGGCTCTTAGTGTAAACCATTTTCTTTACGCACATCAAATCAGCGCGTTCCTTCATTATAAAATGAATAATTTTAAAAGTCAAGTTATATTTTTGCATTAATTTATTTAAATAAATTTTATTCTTAAAAATAATAACTACAGAGCTTTCAAGATGTTTATATATATTATATTATTGTACACCTGTACGAAAGAACATGTTTATTATATATATATAAGCATGAAGAGTTTAGCAGAATTTATTACAGAAAAAAGAGAAAAAGCTGGTTATTCAATATACGGTTTAGCGGATAGAGCTAGTATTTCAATTGAAACACTAGAAGATATTGAATCTGGCAGAGAGTTATTCTTGCCTGTAACTTTGCGTCAAAAGTTAGCGAGAGCATTAAAATGTTCGCCAAATGAAATAAAAAAATACGAACGAGAATATGAATTCGAAGTTGTTCCATTTGAAAAGATTGAAGAATTAAAATCAAAAATTCTTCGCAGAGAAACTAACCTTAAATGTCCACTCTGTGGAGAGCCTCTAATTACTCGAATCGCCAAAATGCATGACCTTGAAGATAATGTCATTTACCAAGCAAAAGCACATTGCGTAAAATGCGTATTTCAGATTAAAGAATAAAATAGATTCGGTAAATTAAAAAATTACCGAATCTTACAACTCTAAAAGGTGCGTCAAACGACTCAACTTTAAATTTCTATAACTTACTTTACCTTTTTGGTCAAGATATCAAGCATTTTTTCTTTATTTTGAACAAGCCTGCTATAAAAATATTTATCGTTTGATACACTGTGAGTAACTTCTTTCCAATTAATTTTTGCCACATCACCATAGGTTTTACCGATAACTTCTGGGGTACGTTCAATTACTGAATCCAATAACGATGATACAGGGTTATACTTGTATATTTTCTCCTTAATAATACGCTCACTGTAAGGATCTTTGATAACTGATTTCATTAACTTTCCATTAACATAAGAGAGCTCTACGCGTCCTTTCTTTGAAGAAATCAATGTTCCTGTAAAGGGGTTATCTTTAGCATCAACGAACCATTTACCCACTCTTTTGCCTTTAAATTGACCTAAGAACTCGACTACTGGCTCTTTTACAGTATTACCTACATTAGTAGCCTTTGGTGCTTTACCCTTTTTTATTGCAAGCATTGCCATACCAATCGCACCAGCAATACCTAAACCAGCTAGTGCAACTTTAGCAGTAGTTGACATAGGTTTCTTTTCTTTAGTTTGGTTTTGATTTACATAATCTTGAGTATTTGCAACATTTTTTGCAGAACCTGCTGCTTGAAAATTTACACTTGATACTGATGACATAATTAACTTCCTTTCATATTAAAAAAACGCAACTTCTAATTTTGTAAAAACACTCTATGAAAAGAAATTGCTCCTCACCCATGCCATCATATCATATCATATCATATCGCAGATTATGACAGGGTTTGAACCCTTTGTAAACACATATTCACATTACTTAACATTTGAGTTTTTGTAAAGTTTTGTTACAAATAAAGGTGGACTAAAGTCCACCCTACAAAACAGTCACAGTTGCTGAAGGAAAATTAAGGTTCTTAGCACTTACCCTTATTTATCCCTCATTAGATATTTTTTAGCACAATCAAACATTGAATTCACAAGTTCTGAATTAGAATAAATATTCATGCCTGCAGATTCTAAGACTTGTTTCATGCGACTTTCCCAGATATGATATAACTCTTCGTTTGGCATGTTTAAAGTTTTACCAATAAGATTTAATTCTTTGTAATCAATTGATACAGGAATAGCACCCCTTAGCATGTCAACTATATCCAATCTTTTTTTTCTAGGAAATGATTTTAAAAAATTAACTACGCTTAAACCATTGTCCTTTAAATAATCTCTAATAATTTCAACATTTTCATCAATTAAAATCGGCTCTTCAGGAATTCTATATTCTTGAAAGTCTTCTGGTGAAATCTCCATGACTGTGGCAATTCTCTCAATCGTAGTACCTCTTGTTGAAAAAGGTACAGTTTCATCAATTAAATTATAAACATAAGAAAGAGTTACTCCTATCATTTCTGCAAAGTCACGTTTATGTATAGAGTTTTTATCTAAAAATTTAGCTAATTTCTCTGAACTTTTCTCTGGAATTATTTGTTTCATATCTATTACCTCATAATTTTGATAACTATAAGATAATTCATTGTAAAATTTTTAATAACCCTAAGTAAGCTATATAATAAGTTAGTCTTCATACTTAATAAAATATGAAAACTAGCTTTGTTATTTTTATATCACCCATCCTATCGCAATGCGACATCCTTGCTTTCCTGGGAGATATAGTCATTTTAAGATTTAATTACCAACCATATAATTCTGCGCCACGTTTTAGCTTATTTAAAGCTCTCATTTCTGTTTGACGAATACATTCTTTAGTTACTCCGTACATTTTACCAATATCTTCTAATGTTGTTTTAGCAAAATTTTCTAGGCCAAAACGCATTTTTATAACGGTTTGTTCTCTTTCTTTTAATGTAGAAACAACATTTGCAATTTCTTTTTTCAATTCTTCTAACTCTATATTATCTTCAACATTTGTTTTCTCATCCGCAACAACATCAGCTACAACTAATTCACTGCCATTATTAGCATCAAAACTTCCTTCAATTGAAACTGTTGATGTATAAGCAGATAAATATGTATCAATCTTTTCAGGTTCAATATTCATTTTTTTAGCAACATCTTGATTTGTAACCTGGCAATTATAGCTACGTTCCATTTCAGATTTTACCTTTGAAAATTTAGAAAGAGTTTCTTGAATATACACAGGAATTTTCATACAATAAGATTGTTCTGAAATAGCTTTAAACATAGCTTGTTTAATCCACCAAGTTGCATACGTTGAAAATCTATAACCCAACTCTGGATTAAATTTTTCAACAGCTATCATTAATCCCAAATTACCTTCTTGAATCAAATCAGTTAAAGGTAGTTTTGAAACATGAATAGCTTTTCTTGCAATGGTTAAAACTAATTTCAAGTTTGCTTGAACCAATTCTTTTTTTGCAAATAAATCTCCGTTTTTTGCTCTTAATGCTAGTTCTTTTTCTTCTTTTAAATCTAAACTTTTAATAGAATTCACTTTTCTTAAATAATTTCCTATTTCAGTAGCATTAGAAGAAAAAGAAACAAAACCTGCTCTTGCGGGATTAGTCATACCTGTTTTTTTCATTGAGATTGCTTTCATACTTAAACTCCTATGGGTAAATGTAATAATATCTTTCATCTTGATAAGGATATTAACAATGGGGGTTGACGACATAACACATTATCCTTATATACTTAATATATATTATCGATATATAAACTTCAAGTGTT
Source organism: Candidatus Gastranaerophilaceae bacterium (assembly GCA_045651505.1). GTDB lineage: Bacteria > Cyanobacteriota > Vampirovibrionia > Gastranaerophilales > Gastranaerophilaceae > CAG-196. The sequence goes on from JAZRSL010000006.1 coordinate 3,807, forward strand.
TTGTTAAGATTTATTACAAAAAAGTGCCGTTTTTTAGGAATTCTTTACAAAAATTAATAATTATTTTAATTTTTGAATAGCTAAAGTTAAGTCTGCTATCCGCTCATCGATTATATTTAAGACAGTTTTTGTTTCTTGAACTAATACTTTATTATCTTTAAAGCCAGTTCTCCATAAAAATGACACTTTAACTGACGACATTAAATTATTTTTTAGATTCACAATAGAATTATAGATTCGCTCATCAAGCAATTCTTTATTTTCACACAATAAAATAAACAAATCTCCTAACCACCATTGAACAGATTCTACATCATTTGATTTAACTCCAGCATAGACTTTTTTCAGGTAATTATAAGTTTTTTTATAAATCTTTTCTAAAAGTTCTTTCTTTTTAGGTAAAGTTTCTTTAAAATAACGTATAGTTTGTTCATAACCACTATTTATAAGTTTACGGCGAGATTCTTTATCTAAATTAAAATCCGCAAAAAAGATATCGCCAGTATTAATTCTCACGCAGTCATATCTGTCATTTTTACCATATAATTCTGTTACAAAATCTGTAGCTACATCTGTTACACAACTATAAATTGTATTTAGAAAAGAAAGTGGATTTTTTGTCTCTTCAGAAAAATCACCTTCAAGGCGAAATTCTAAAATTCTTGATTCTGAATTCTTCAAAGTATCAGACAAACGCCACATAGGAGAGGCTTTTTGCAAATCTCCATCAACTAATTTTGCACCATTATAATCATATGGAGCCATAAGCCCTGGCATGCTTGATGAAACTTTAATTGCATTAGCAATCTCGAAATCAGGAGTCTCAAATTTAGAAAATTCTTGGGAGCCAAATTTGGTTAAATTTGTAGTTATTACAACTAACTCCTGCTCTAAATCTTTAAACTTTAAAATTGTTTTTTGATCTTCAAATTTCTTCAATATTAATTCATTAAGCCAATCAACAAATATACCACCCTTACTTAATCCAATTCCTTTACCAAATCCAAGATGAATATCCCTAAACAGTTCGAAATTAACTTTCATAAACAAATTTTCAAGTTCATAAGATTTATAACCACATGCTAATAGAGTTGCAAAAATCGAACCTACAGAAGAACCTCCAATAATATCAAACTCGATACCTAATTCTTCTAATGCCCTAATAGTACCGACATACGCCAGCCCTCTTATAGCTCCACCACCAAATAAACAAGTATATTTTAAAGATTCAGACACCCCTTCTCCCTTTTTTCATGATAATTATAACATAGATTTTATTATTTTTATTATACTAATGACGAAATTAATGGTTTTGTGATAAAATAATATAGGTCTATATTGGTAAGAGGAGCAGGGATATGGGACAAACTCTTGTAGAAAAAATCATTTCAGAACATGCCGGTAAAAATGTACACGCAGGTGAACTTGTTATATCACGTGTAGATGTAGCTGCAGTACAAGATGGCACAGGTCCTTTAACAGTTCAAGAATTTAAAAAACTTGGAGTACCTAAACTAAAAAATCCTGAGCGTTCAATATTATTTATTGACCATGCTGCTCCAAGCCCAAGAAAAGAGTTATCTAATACACATATGGTACTAAGAGATTTTGCAAAGGAATATGGGGCAGTGCTTTCAGATATTGGAGCTGGCGTTTGCCATCAAAGACTTATTGAAACTTTTGTAAACCCTGGTGAAGTTTTAGTAGGTGCTGATTCTCATACTTGCACCTCCGGAGCTTTAGGAGCTTTTGCGACAGGAATGGGCTCAACAGATATTGCTGTTGCTATGGCTCTTGGTAAAACCTGGCTTAAAGTTCCTGCTACTTATAAAGTTGTAGTGAATGGTAAATTTAAACCTGGAGTTTGCTCTAAAGATTTAATGCTTCATTTTATAGGCATGATTGGAGCTGACGGAGCAACATATAAAGCTTTAGAATTCCATGGTGAAACAATAGAAAACATGTCAATGTCAGAAAGATTCACGTTAGCAAACATGGCTGTTGAAGCTGGAGCTAAGTGCGGTTTATTTATAGCTGATGAAAAAACTCGTGAGTTTCTAAAAGAAAGAGGACGGGAAGATAAGTTTAAACAGATACTACCAGATTTAGATGCTGAATACGAAAGAATTATTGAAATTAATGCAGAAGAAGTTCCTCATACGGTATCTTGTCCTCACACAGTTGATAATACTTGCGACGTTAAAGAGTTAAATGATATAAAAGTCAACCAGGTCTTTGTAGGAACTTGTACAAACGGTAGGATTGAAGACTTAAGAATTGTTGCAGAAATTTTAAAAGGAAAAACTATTCACCCTGATGTAAGGCTTTTAATTTGTCCTGCTTCAAAAGACGTATTTAAACAGGCGCTCAAAGAAGGTTTAATTGATATCTTTGTTGATGCTAATGCCGCAATTCTAACTTCTGGATGTGGCCCTTGCGTAGGTGTCCATGCCGGCACTCTCGGTGATGGAGAAGTTTGTCTTGCGACACAAAATAGAAACTTTCAAGGTAGGATGGGTAACACTAAAGGATTTATATATTTGGCTTCACCATATGTTGCAGCTTATACTGCGTTAAGAGGTTATATTTGCGCAGAATAGAGGGTAGGGGTAAATAAAGATTCAAAACTAATCCCTCTCCAAGGGGGAGGGCTAGGGAGGGGGTAACCCTTCAAAGGAGAAAATTATGAACTTATTATTATTAAAACAATTGGCTATATTAAGTGCATTTGCAGGTGCAATCCTTGGATTTGTGACCGTGATACCATATGTAAGCATGTTTAGCTTTCTAATTTTAATTCTATTTTTATCAGCATTCGTACTAGCATATCTTAAACAAAATGATTTAATCGGAATTATCAGCATTCGTGAAGGTTGTATTTTTGGCGCAATAATTGGTTTTGTCTCTTTTATAGCTTTCTCTGTTGTATACACTCCTATTAGCATGTTGCTTGGTTGGTTAATTCCAGCTTATACACAAGGTTTCTTGAGATTCTTTATGACAAGCTTTGGTTCTTTTGTTGTAATGATTTTATTAATCATTCTTATGGCTGGAATTTCTGCATTATTCAACGGATTCGCAGGATTAGTAACAGCATGGGTATACGAGCTAATTAGTGGCGTAAAAAAAGAGGCTGATGAGAATAATACAGTAGATTTTACTATCGAATAGGAGTAAATGTACTAAAATAACTAAAAAGCCTAGAATATTTTCTAGGCTTTTTCATTTATTTCGCAATCTTTTGTGTAAATCGTTTTATATAGTCTTTTGCTGGAACATACTTATCTGAAATTAAATATTTATGCACATCAGATTCACAATTTCTGAAATCAGTAAGCAAAGACTTAACAGCTTCTACCATAGTTTTAAAATTAGATGTTTTTCCAAAAGGTGATGTCACTTGCACTCCTGTAGTAGCACCTTTTTCAGTGACTTTTTTCAGAATAAATCCTGATTTATTAATAGAATTTCGGAATAAAGAATCTGCATAAACTCTATCTATTAATATATTATTTTCAGTTTTATAAGCTGAAAAAGCAAACGTATCCTCATTTTTTACAAATTTTTCTAATGCTAAAACAACATCATCCTGATTATTTTTATATAAATCTGTCAATAATTCATCTAGATCTTCAAATTCAGAAGACCTTCTAGCTTTATTTATTAAATCAGGCCAATAATTAACCCTTTGCGTAGGATGTGTATGGTGCACATTGTCCCCACAATCACTACATATACTTGCTTTAAAACTTGTATTGTTAACCGGTAAAACTTTCATAAAATTTCCTTTCATATCACGTAACATGAATTATAAAACAAGTAAAATTATTATTTGCTACTAGTTTTACAAATTTTAACATGTATCTGTGGTAAAGTAAAAAAAGAAAAGGAGAAAATATAAATGGCATTTGAAACAAAAATTAGACCTATATATTGGGAAGATGGCAAATCAAAAATGATTGACCAAACAGTTATCCCTTATGAATACAAATATGTTGAAATCACAACTGGTGATGATATGTTTAACGCTATTAGAAATATGATTGTGCGAGGTGCACCTGCTATCGGTATTGGTGGCGCTCAAGGTATCGTTCTATACGCCCAAGAGGGTAGGGGTAAATATAATAGTTTAGAAGAATTTAAAGCCTATTTACTTGAAAAAGCTGACTATATGGCAACATCTCGTCCAACCGCGGTTAACTTAATGTGGGCTTGTGAAGAACAAAGAAAAGTTATAAGAAACTCAACATCTGATATTGATGGACTTATTAAAGAACTTACTGACAAAGCTATTGAAATAGAACTTGATGATATTAATAGATGTAAGACAATGGGTGATTATGGTGCAGAAGTTGTTCCAAAAGGTGCAACTATTCTTACTCACTGTAACGCTGGAGCTCTAGCAACTGGTGGATATGGTACAGCCTTAGGTGTTATTCGTTCAGCTTTTGCAAAGGATAATACAATACAAGTTTTTGCCGATGAAACTCGTCCTCGTCAGCAAGGTGCAAGACTTACTACCTTTGAACTTGCAATGGACGGAATTCCAGTAACATTGATTACCGATGGGATGTGTTCATATTTTATGAGCAAAGGTATGATTGATATGGTTGTAGTTGGTGCAGATAGAATTGCAGCAAATGGTGATACTGCAAACAAAATTGGAACTTATACTGTTGCAATAGCAGCTAAGTATCATAACATACCATTCTATATTGCGGCTCCGCTTTCTACAATTGATACTTCAATTGCAACAGGCGCAGAAATTCCTATCGAAGAACGTTCTAGAGAAGAAGTAACTCACATTAATGGAGAAAGAATCTGCGCACTTGAAGGTGTTAATGTTATCAACCCAGGATTTGATGTTACTCCTCACGAACTGATTGCAGGTATTATTACAGAAAAAGGTATCTTAAGACCTGATTATAAAAAATCTATAGCTGAAGTTTTTAAAATGTAGTAGCAAAGATACAAAAAATAATTATAAAAAGAATAGGGGCAAATCTTTGATTTTGCCCCTATTAATTTGTTAGTTTAGATATCTAAAATACACATAGACTGAACTTATTATTAAAGAAATTGCTACTACAGAAACCCCATATTTCATGAATTGCATAAAGCCTATAGGGTAACCTTCTTTTGCAGAATTTTCTGAAACAATAACATTAGCTGCTGCACCAATAATTGTCATATTTCCACCAAGGCAAGCTCCTAATGATAACGCCCACCATAGTGGATAAGTATAATCTGCTCCCATTGTTTTTTGGATTTCAACAAGCATTGGAGACATTGTTGCAGTATAAGGAATATTATCAATAATACCTGATATAATTCCAGAACCCCACAATATCATCATTGATGTAGCTTCTTGACTGCCATTAGTAATTTTTAATAGCCATTCTGCCATTAATTTAATACCGCCAGAAGCTTCTAAACCGCCTATTATTATGAATAAACCAACAAAGAAAAAGATTGTATTCCATTCAATCTTTTCTAAGATTTCAGTAGGTTTTTCAAATAATAACAATATGCTTGCGCCTATCATTGCAACTACATAAGTATCTATATGAGTTAAATCGTGTAACATAAAACCTAAGATAACTAAGCCTAATACTGTCATTGAACGAATCATATGTTTTTTATCGGTAATAGTTTTTGAATTATCAATATTAGCAACTTTTTTCATATTTTCTTCGGTTGCAACTAAATCCTTTTTGAATACAACTGCTAAAAACGCTAATACTACAAGTAAAATAATAGCAACAACTGGAGCTAAATGAACAATAAAGTCCATAAACGAAAATCCTGCAGCACTACCAATAATGATATTTGGAGGATCTCCAATTAAAGTTGAAGTTCCACCAACATTTGAAGCAATAACTTCTGTAATCAAAATTGGAACAGGATTAATTTCTAATTGTTTTGCAATTGCAAAAGTAATTGGCATTACAAGAATAACTGTCGTTACATTATCTAAAAATGCACTTACAATAGCTGTAAATAAACCTAGTGCAACAAGAATTCTAATAGGTTTGCCTTTTGTAAGTTTAAGCAACTCATTTGCCATCCAAGTAAATACGCCACTTTTTGTCGCAATAAGAACTAGTATCATCATTGATACAAGCAAGAAAATTACGTTAAAATCAATAAAATTAGCGAAATAGTGAACATTTAAATTGTCACCAATCATTTTGCTTTGACTAACTAAACCTAATAAAATAGTTAGTCCAGCACCAATAAGTGCCACAGTTACTTTTGGAATCTTTTCCAAAGCTATAAATATGTATGCAATTAAGAGAATTAATCCTGAAATTATAACTGCATTTGAGCTTATAATATCCATTTTTCTACCTTTCTATTTATATTTGCTTTTTATTCCTATCCGATAAAATGTTTTAAAATCGCCATTATAGCGACCAGGCCTAAAGTCAAAAGTATTGCCCATAGAGCACCTCTGTCTTCACTTTGTTTTGGTAATTGTTTTTCATTATTTTCCATAATAATCTCCTTTAAACTTTTTGCGCTCGATTTATTGCACAAGCTATAGCAAGAGCAATCTCATCATCGTTAGACTCAACTTTTTTCTTCTGAGTTTTCACCTCAGGAACTTCTTCCGGAAAATATTTTCCAATGAATTTTAAAACAATTTCATTAATATTCATTGCGCCAATCATTATGATAAGGAAAAAGAATACCGTTCCCATTCCAATAAACATAACGATTGCACCTTCTTTAAACAAGGTCATATCCATTATTATTTTCTCCTATAAAATTGTAATTAACTATAAATTTAGATAATAACTAACTCTAAGGAGCTCTTATGGGATGTACTTTTTGTTTGTCGGTTGATAAATTATGAATGAAACTTTTATTTAATAGGGCTTTATTTTTATTAAAATCGGCCTTTTTTGATACATGTGAAACTAAGAAAGGTGAACCTCCAGAAATATTTTGAGCCTCTTCTTCCTGATTAGAATAAATTTCACCACTTACAATATTATTAGATGCTAAAACTACTGTTTCGTCTTTTATATTTTGAATATATCCAATACATTCAACCGGTTGAGCTTGAAGAGCATTCGGCTCTAGCAACAACGTCATCGCTAGTGCAAAAAATATTATAACTAAGTTAAAAATTCTCTTCATAAGAAAATTATACATAAAAAATAAATTTTTAGGTTGGTAAATTGGATAATATAGTGATTATACAAAACACGCTTTAATCGCTTCAATCATAGAATCAGGGTTTGCCATATTTTTACCTGCTATATCAAACGCTGTGCCGTGACTTGGCGATGTTCTAATAATATCAAGCCCAATTGTCATATTTACAGTTTTTTCTGATGCTACAGCCTTAATAGGAATCAATCCTTGGTCGTGATAGCAAGCAACATAGCAGTCATAAGGCATTTTTTCAGCTTTTAAATAATTCTGCACGCCTTTTGCAAACAATGTATCAGCAGGCAGCGGATTTGTAATATTTATTCCACGTTTACGCAAAGATTCAACAGCTGGAACAATTTCTTCAACTTCTTCTTTCCCAATAACCCCATTTTCACCAGCATGAGGATTCAATGCACACAGTGCAAACGAAGGCTTGTTTATATTCAATTTATTCTGGAAATAGCTTCTTAATCGTTCAATTTTTTCTAATAAAAGCCCTTTTGTAATTTCCACATCTTTTAGTGCAACATGTCTTGTAAGTAGTAAAACTCTAAAATCTTTAGCCACGAATAGCATCTCTGATTTTTGACCATCATGAGCCAAAAAATGTTCTAAAACTTCTGTTTGACCATTAAATTTGTGCCCAGCAAGATGCATAGCTTCTTTTGAAGTCGGAGCTGTTATTATAAATTTAGGCTTTATTTCACAAGCTTTTTCTAAACATCTAAACGCAAAATCACCAGCCTCAGCAGAAATACACCCCGGCTCAATTTTTCCGTAATAGTCAATTTCTAGTATTTCGTAATTATTATTAAGCTTTCCATACTTATTAATAATTTTTGAATTAGAAATTATAACCACATCTTTAGAAGGCAAATTCAAAAGATTCAAAGCTTTAATCGTAATTTCAGCTCCGATTCCATTTGGGTCACCAGTTAAAATTGCTATTTTTTTAGAATAATTACTCATGAGGTTCTAAATATCTTAAAATTTCTATTAATGTATTTGAATTACCTAAATTACCTGATTTAGTTATAATCCATTTCCTCTTAATGTCAAGACAAATTGATATTGCAGGCGCAACTTCATCAATTAGCTGTAATTCATTTGATTCAATCGCTTTACAACATTTATAAGAAGTTTCTCCGCCTAAAGTTATCAAAATAACATCAATCATAGCTGTTACTTTTTGAGTTAAAACAGCCAAAAAGTCTGTAATCATAGATGCGAATTTTTCTTTTGTTAGTTCTGCATTAAACGAATCATCAGAAAAACCGTCAAAATTTGCAACTAAATCTGAAGTATGAACACAAACGGTTACCCCACTTTTAAGGTTATTGATTATGCGTTCTACTAAGCCTTCTTCAACTCCATTTAGAATTTCAGAAGCTTCTAGCGCAATAAAATTAATATCTTCATAATCATCAGATTGCTCTAGTTTCTTAATCTGATTTGCAGTAATTTGTGTTGCAGTACCTGATACTATAAATTTAGGTAGCTTACCAGTATTTACTTCTGCTTTTTCGTGTTCAAGTCCTGCTAACCAGTATTTTGACAAAACTTGAGCTCCCGCTGCTGTTCCAGTTGGTAAAAGTTTTTTATCACATTTATTAATTGCTAGTGCAATTTGTTCAATATCAGTAAGAGAAGTCGCATCAGCGACAATAAGTTTTTTACCCTCTTTTAGCAATTCATTTATGCGCATTAAAACAGGACCTGCACCGTTCATAACAGTACGTAAGTCAATAGTTCCAACCATCTCACAAGCAGGTTCACCCAATTGCATCTTTAATAAAGTTGGCACATGTGATTCTGTAATTGGTGAATGTGGGTCGATTGCTATCTCGGTTCTACCAATCGGCACTCCTTTAGCCATATGATATCCACCAACTGTAATTCTTCCTTCTTGTGGAAAAGCTGGAATAATAATCGCAGCGTCATATTCTAGTATATTCAACATAGTAAGAGTTTCTAGCGCAATATGTCCTCTTAAAGTTGAATCAATTTTCTTATAGTAATAATCGAACGAAAAGTTCTCTGTAAAAGTTGTCACAGCTCTTTCAACACGAGAAATAGCAACTTCTACAGGTACATTTCTAGATTCACTCGACAGCGCCCAGACTTCAGTGCCAGCTTTAACCTTTGGTTCGCATTCCGCATCAAGCAAAATCTTAGTACTAGCGCCTCGTTGTTGAAATTGTAAGGCTGTATCATTCGCACCTGTCAAATCGTCTGCAATTATACCAACTAAATCAGATAGAATCATTATTCTGCGTCTCTTTTTGAACCTAACAATCTAACATTATTAGCAATAATTAAAAATCTTTCTTTTTCTTCGCCAGTATTATCTGTCCATTTGCTAATTGAAATTCTTCCATCAACCACAACTTGACGACCTTTTTTAATATATTCTCCAGCAAATTCAGCTTGTTTATCCCAAACTTCAATATTAAACCAATCTGTAACTTCTTCTTTAGTTTTTTGATCCCATCTACCTACTGCTAGAGAAAAAGTTGTTTTAACTTTTCCAGATTCAAAATATCTAATTTCAGCATCTTGACCTGCTCTACCAATTACTGTTGCTGTATTCATTTATATCTCCTTTTATTTAGTTTCAGTTTTTGTTGTTTCTTTTATTAACTTCTTTTCTGGATTAAAAGAAGAATCAATGTATTCAATCTTAGCAGTCTTCATTAATCCATCAGTTAAGTTTTTAAGAACTTTTACTTGTTCTTGAGTTTCTAAATAGAATTTAATTTCATCTTTTACTTTAGCATATGGCGTTGTACCAGCTTCCATTCTATCAGTAACTTTTATAATATGGTAACCATAATTTGATTTTACAAGTGAATCAGAAATAGTATTAGGCCTCATTGCAAAAGCAGCTTTTGAAAATTCTGGAACCATAGCATCTTGAGAGAAGAATCCTAATTCACCGCCTCTTTCGCCACTCATCTTATCATCAGATTCTCTTTGGGCAATTTTTTCAAAATTATCTGGATTAGCTTTTACTTCAGCTAAAACTTTCTCGGCTCTTACTTTTTGAGCATCTAAATACTCTTCAACCCTTTTATTTAATTCTAAAGCTGACATTTTTTTATTCTTTTTCTTTAGTTCTCTAATTGTTTGAAGCATATCTGCAGAAATTAGAATATGAGAAGCCCTAACTTGTTCACCGTGTTTAAATAAATTTATATTATTTTTGTAATATTTTTCAGCATCAGAATCTGATATTTTTATATTCGCTAAAGATTTAATTAACTTTTTAATTTTAATTTGAGTTTTTAAATCTTCTGAGAATTCACTATTAGAAACGCCTCTTTGTTTTAATAATTTGTTTAACTCTTCTTTAGAGCCAACTTTATCTATAATTGATTTCATTTCATTTTTAATATCTTCTTCTGTTACCTTTATACCTCTTTTCGCTATTTCAGCATCAAGTAGAGATTTCACTATAAGCTCTTTGGTAACTTTTTCTTTATAAATTAAATACATTACATTATCATCAGATTTAACAAAATTTGAGGCACCGCCAAAAGCTTTAAACGGTGAATTATCAATTTCCTTATCAATAGCTTTGTCAAACTCTGCTTGAGTAATAACATCATCATTAACCCTTATGATTCCATTTTTTTGTGAAAACAAAGAACATCCTGATAACAATAATACTGAAAGTGCTGCGCATGTAAGTATTTTTTTCATTTAATAACTCCTTAAATTAACCTAGGGACTTATTCTTTCCCTCTTCTAGGTATATATTTACCCCTTTTTTTATATCATAAAACAAACTTGATAAAATGTTAAACATTTCCTCAAAAGTTGAATACTCATTATTTATTAAAAGTATTGATTTACCGTCATTACAAGCTTTGGGCGCAATAGTAAATTTAACTCTTCTTAATATATCTCTATCTATTTTAGGTTTTAGTATATTCCACTCGAACTGAGTAAATGGTGTATATACCCTATAAGCCCCCCCAGCTTCTCGAACTTGTGATATTGCACATTCTGTTGCTAGTAACCGTAATTTTATTAGTTTTATCAAATTCTCCACTTCTTCAGGAATTCTAGAGAACCTATCTTTCCATTCTGATACTATATATTCAAGCTCAGTTTCATTTTTAACATCCGCTAAACGTTTATATTCAATCATTTTTTGTTCAGAAGAACCAACCCAATCATCAGGAATAAATGCTGTTACATTAATGTCGATAATTGCTGGCTTAATATTTTTTACACCTTCACCTTTAAGCTCATTAACAGTTTCTTCAAGTAGTTGACAATAAGTATCAAACCCCACATTTATCATATGTCCATGTTGTTTTGTACCTAAAACATTACCAACACCTCGAATTTCAACATCTCGCATTGCTATTCTATATCCACTTCCAAGTGTTGTAAATTCTTTTATAGCTTTTAATCTTTCCGAAGCTTCTTTAGATAACTCTTTTGATTTTTTATATAAACAATAGCAGTATGCCTGTTTTTCACTTCGACCGACACGTCCTCTTAGCTGATAAAGCTGTGCTAAGCCTAATTTATCAGCCTCATGAATTATAATAGTATTAGCGTTTGGAATATCCAAACCATTTTCAATTATTGTTGTACAAATTAAAATATCCGACTCATGGTTTGAGAAATCAACAATTACATCTTCTAATTGTTTTTCACTTAATTGTCCGTGACCAACTGCAATCCTTGCTTGTGGAATAAGCTTTTGCAATTCTAATCTAAATTCTTCAATAGTTTCAACTCTGTTATAAAGATAAAATACTTGTCCATCTCTATCAAGTTCATTTATAATAGCATTTTTAACTGTCTGTTCATTATATTCGCCAACAAAAGTTTTAATCGGCAACCTGTTTTGTGGTGGCGTGTTAATAATTGAAATGTCTTTTATTCCTGAAAGCGACATATAAAGAGTTCTAGGTATTGGAGTTGCAGACATAGAAATAATATCAATATTTTCCCTAAATTCCTTTAGTTTTTCTTTATGCCTTACGCCAAATCTATGTTCTTCATCTATTACCAAAAGGCCAAGGTCTTTAAAAATAACATTATCTTGTAATAATTTGTGTGTCGCAACCACGACATCACACTTACCTGTAGCAAGATTTTTTAGAGTTTCACGTTGTTCTTTTGCACTTCTAAACCTACAAAGTAATTCAACATTTATACCAAACGGCTTAAATCTATCAGTAATTGTTTGATAATGTTGCAATGCTAAAACTGTTGTCGGCACAATTACAGCTACTTGTTTTAATGATGTAACAGCTTTAAACATTGCTCGCATTGCAACTTCAGTTTTACCAAAACCAACATCACCACAAACAAGTCTATCCATAGGAGTAGAACTCTCCATATCCATTTTTATATCATTAATAGCCTTATTTTGATCAGGAGTTTCAATATATTCAAAAGTTTCTTCCATTTCAACTTGAAGGGGAGAATCTTCTGAGAAAGCAATACCTTCTTGCATTTTACGACGAGCATAAAGTCTTAATAAATCATATGCTATAGTTTCAACTTCTTTCTTAACTCGAGATTTTGTATTTTCCCAATCACTTCCTCCCATGCGAGAAAGTTTAGGTTTAATTTGCCCTGAACCTCTATATCGACAAAGCATATTGATTTGCTCAGCAGGAATATGAAGCTTATCTTTATTTGCATATTCTATTGTTAAATAGTCTTTGAATTGTCCATCAAACTCTTGTTGAGTAAGTCCTTGATAAACACCGACACCGTGAATTGTATGAACTACAAATTCACCAGGTTTAATATCATTAATACTTTCAATATATTCAGCTTTTTCTTTGTAATGGTGCTTTCTACCAGATGGTAAACCTTTTTGACGCTTATTAAAAAGTTCTCTATCTGTAATGATTAATATTTTTGAATCTGGGATTTCGGTTCCGAGCGAGCTAATATTATTAATATAATTTAAATCAAAAATTCCATATTCTGCTAGTACGTCCTTTACCCGTTCTTTGTAATCAGTTGCAATAGTTATTTGATAATCTTTTTTTGATAACAGAAATTCTGCAACTTTTCCCATATCTGCATCAAAAATCTGTACATTTCTTGAGTCAATATCAATAACTTCGTTGCATTCATCCGATAAGAAATTATTTAAAGATATTTTTTGAAATCCTGCTGTTTTTTGAATAATTTCAGCTTCAGAAAAATGGTTTTTATCTTTTAACGGCTCTATTAAATTTAGTTTTAGTGCTTCATTATAAGAATTTTCAAAGCCTTTTTCTGACTGTGAAATTTTCGCAAAAACTTCAACAATTTCATCATATACAATAATATAGTCTTCAAAATAATTTAACACACTTATTAATTCAGAATTAAAATAAGACTGATAAACATTTACCCCCTCAAAAAAACCTTCATTAACAAATTGCTCTTTTAATTCTTTTGAAAATTCATTTGAAGGTAAATCTGGTAATACAAATTTATAAACTGGTAATATTTCAGTCTCTTTGATTTTTTCAATAGATTTTTGAGTCTCATTATCAAAAAATCTAATATCTACAATTTCATCTCCCCAAAATTCTATTCTAACTGGGTTTTCATTCAAAGAATAGATATCAGAAATATCCCCTCTTATCGAGAACTCGCCCATATCAGATACCATCGTTGCTCGTTTATAGCCTAAAGAATTTAGCTTTTTTAGAAGTTCTTGTTGGGTAATACTATCACCAATTTTGAGATTTAATAAATTTTCCTCAAAGAATTTACCTCTTGGCATTTTCTCAAGCAAAACCTTTGCTGGTACGATTACAATTTCTGGCAGACTTCTTAAAATATCAATTTGTTTTTGATAATCATAAATATTTGGAGTTAAAGTTTCGTACAGAGATACAGACTGATAAGGCAATATCTTAGAATCCAAAGAAAAAAGTCGTTCTAAATCTATTGAATACCGAAGCGCAGCCTGCTCAGTTGAAGTTATAAAAAGAATTTTTTTATTAGAAATTTCTTTAATGTATTTAAGCAACAAAAGCCTACTAAAGGAAGTAAGTCCAGTTAGCGTAAAGCTTTTTTGCTTATTAATATTTCTTACTAACTCATTAAAAAACGTGCTTTTTTCTAGTTTCATTCGTTATAATTTGGGCTTTCGTATTCTATACCCATTTCTTTAATCGCTGCAATAAATCTTTCAGCGCAAGCGTGTTGAACTTCTGGTGGAACAACCCTTAGAATTTCAACTGTTTTAGAAATAATTGGGTCCTTATCGTACCATCTTGCACCATTAACAGGTTTTACCAAGTCGTAAAATCTATCAAGTGCCTCTTTAGATACTTTTTGTTCTAATTTATCTAAGAAAACAACTGCATGTTCTTTTAGCTCATCTTGATAATTCTTTAAAAGCTCAATAACCTCTAATAATTTAGGGTCATGGTCATACCATCTTTTATAAGCGGGACTCATTTAGTAATCCTCCCATATTATTAATTCTATCATCGTCTTCAAATCTTTGAATTTTAGCACCTAATTTTCTTAACTTAGCTTCAAAGTTTTCATAACCTCTATCGACATGATGGAGCTTTTCTACAATAGATTCTCCACTTGCCATGAGTGCTGCAACAACAAGCGCCGCACCAGCTCTCAAATCACTCGCAGCAATATTTGCACCAGCTAAGTGTTTAACCCCTTTAATAATAGCGTGGTTTCTATCTTGGTGAATATCAGCACCCATTCTTCTTAAGTCAGGCACTTGCATAAATCTATTTTCATACAAACTTTCTGTAATAATACCAACACCATTAGCTGTTGTTAGAAGAGTCATTGCAATAGCTTGCAAGTCAGTTGGGAATCCTGGGTAAGGCTGGGTTACAAAATTGATTGAATTTAATCTATTTCTGCAGCTAACTTCAATTGTTGTAGGATCTGCAAGTTTGATATTCGCACCCATTTTAATCAACTTATCATTAAAGAAAGTTAAATGTGCAGGATACACATTTTTAATCAAAGCTTTACCACGAGTGGCAACAACTGCTGCCATATAAGTCCCAGCCTCGATTCTATCTGGAATAGTTGTATATTCTACCGGATGCAAGCTATCAATTTTAACTCCGTTAATAACGATTTCTGAAGTCCCAGCACCTGTAATATCTGCACCAATTGCATTTAAGAAATTTGCTAAATCAACTATTTCAGGTTCTTGTGCAGCATTTTGGATTCTGGTAGAACCTTGAGCCGTAACCGCTGCAAGCATTAAGTTCTCAGTCGCTCCAACTGATGGAATATCAAGATATAAATCTGTTCCCACAAGCTTAGGAGCTTTGGCATGGACATAACCATTTTCAATCTTAATCTTAGCTCCAAGAGTCTCTAATCCTTTAATATGGAAATCAACTCTTCTCTCACCAATTGCACAACCGCCTGGAAGTGCAACAATTGCTTCTTTACAACGAGAAATAAGAGCGCCTAGGATAGTAAATGAAGCTCTCATTTTGCTTACTAATTCATACTTAGCTGTTACAGAAGTAATATTTGTAGCGTCAATTACCACAGACTTTTCTTCTTTATTATAATCAAGCTTCGCACCTAATTCTGATAATACTTTTAACATAATTGTAACATCAGTTAATTCAGGTACATTATATATTTTTGTACAACCTTTAACCAAAATCGAAGCTGCAAGAAGCTTTAATACAGAGTTTTTAGCTCCTCCAATTGATACCTCTCCCTTTAAAGTTTCCCCGCCTTGTATTCTAAACTTCTCTACCAAAGTTTTCCTCCAATCTACATAATAATCATACAATCATTATGGCTACTTGTAAAGGTTTTAACCATTCGTAACATAAAAAAACTCAAAATTTTTATTATGTTATACTTTTATTTATGAAAATTATCAGTTTGGGGCTTAAAAACTATAGAAATTGTGAAAATGTTTTGCTTGATTTTTCTAAGCAAAAAACACTTATTATTGGAAAAAACGCACAAGGTAAAACTAATATTTTAGAAAGCATTTACATGTTATCAGATTTAAAAAGTCCACGAACCTCAACTATGACAGATTTAATTAGGTTTAATTTTGATAAATTTGAAATAAATGCAAAAGTCTTAAAAAACAACACCGATATCGAACTAGATTTTTCATATAATCAAGAAAAAAAGCGAGAATTCAAGTTAAATAAAGTCAAATCAACTGCGAAAGATTTTAAATTAGTAGTGAAGACCGTTCTTTTTTCAACAAAAGACTTACTTCTCTTGCGAGGAGCCCCACAAGATAGAAGAGATTGGCTAGACAGAGCTATTTCTCAAATTTACCCAGCTTATGACGAACGACTAAGCAAATATGAAAAAATTAGGATTCAGAAAAACAATCTTCTTAAATCTGAAGAAATCGACCATACACTTTTAGAGATTTATAATGACCAGCTTGCCATTACTGGAGCTAACATTATTTTCTTACGTAAAAAATTTTTAAAAGAAATTGAAGCAATTGCATCAGAAAAGCATAAAATAATAAGTGATTCTGAAGATTTCAAACTTTCATATACTTGTCCTTATGAAGAAATCGATGATATCAATAATTATCTAAAAGAAGAACTTATTAATAGAAAAACAGAAGAACTTGGTCGTAGACAAGCTTGTGTTGGTCCTCATAGAGATGATATAGAATTTAAAATAAATGGGATTGATGCTGTTAAATTTGCATCACAAGGACAACAAAGAACTCTTGTTTTAGCCCTAAAATTAGGTGAATTAGAAATAATTAAGCAAAAAACTGGATACTCTCCAATTTTACTTTTGGATGATGTGCTTGCGGAGCTTGATGAAACTCGCCAAAATTATCTTTTAAAATCTATTGAAAAAGATGTACAGACAATAATTACGTCCGTTGATACAGTTCTTTTTGAAGATGAATTTTTAAAAGACGTGCAAATATATTCAATAGAAAAAGGCGCAGTTAAAATTAGTCAGTAATATAAATAGCATCAAATTTATAAGCTTCTATACTTTTTGAAAAATAATTCTGAGGGAAACCTGCTTTTTCTTTTAATGTATTTAAGAAGTCTTGTCTATCAGGTAGCTGCTCCCATACGACAGGTAGATAAACAGCTCTTCTACCACGTTCAGACAAAATAATTCCATGTGGATAAATTTTGGATAATAAATCCCTTTCATCTTTATAATAAATTCTTTCGATAGAAGATAAAATTGAAACAGAGACTTCTAGATTTTTCAATTCTTCTGGTTTTAAAGGTTCAAACCTTGAGTCATTAAACCCAGCATTTTTAGCATTATCTATAATATCTAAAATCAAAGGTTTAGTAGGATAAACAGAACCAATACACCCTCTTAATTCTCCATTTAATTTTAGGGTAACAAATGATGCACCGTACTGCGTAAGCACTGGAGGAATTTCTTGTGGGGCAAATTCCTCATTCGTAAAAGCTGAAATAATACTTGCTTTAGCAGTATTTAAAACATAATCTGAATAGTTTTTCTCAATATATTCATTTCTAGAATCAGTACACAAAAACCAAGAACCATAGCCAACAACTCTATCTGTGTCTTTACTTAAATCTCCAGAATTATACATCATAATTCTCAGTAAAGAACACTCATTATTATTCGCAAAATCAACCAAACCCATAATGCCCACAAGTCCACAAGCTTGTTGTCGTTGAAAGCACTCGATTTTACCAGTTTCAATTATTGTTGCTGTGTAGGTATCAATCTGTTGACACTCTTGTTTAGTATAGAAATGGCTCAAATCTGAAGATATGACAAAAGATGCTTCTTTCCAGTACGCTGAAATCAAATCAGATATCAACCTATAATCACAGTTTCCAACCAATATCGGAACTATTCTTATTTTCTTGCCAATCTTTTTCAAACCCTTCACAAAATCAATTGCACTTTGAATTTGTGGTGAAAATAAGTGTTGAATAAAAGGTAATTGAACCTCTATGGAATGTTCATTTTCAAAAAATTCATTTGATACTGTACAAGGAAATTTTTCTTCAATATCTTTAATTAAAGAATTATTTACTTCTAAACTCCCTAATGGAGTGTCAAAACTTTTATACTTAGGAAGGGCTATATTATCAAATGTATAATGATGCGATGGTGCAATAATAAAAACATTCTCATGCAGCTCCAGATGTTGAAAACCGGCCATTGTAGCATAACCAGAATAATAAACACCAGCGTGTGGCACAATTATTGCTTTACTTTTATATTCAACATTCAAATTTTGCTTGTATGAATTAAGTAAATTCGTTAGTTCTTCTGGACGTTCAGGATAAAAGCTCCCTGCAAAAACTGGTTGTTTATTCATTAAACCTTCCTTCTTTACAGAAATTATAGAACAGATAATAACTTAAATCAAAGCTTTTGTTCAATAACTTCTTTAAGATATGCTTTTATAGCTGGTGTTATCAGTAAATCTGGTTCAGAAATGCAAATTTCGTCTAAAATACCAATTCCTTTTCGTACTTCACCTAACTCAATATATAACATACCTAATTTTATCCTGTCATAGACATTTGAAGAAGTCGAAAATTCTTGAATCTTCGCGTCTAATAATCCTAACTGAATATATGTCTGGACTAAGTTATGATAATATTTTAAGTTTAACCCATATAACTTTAATGCATCTTCAAAACAAGGTAATGCTTGATCTGGATAACCAATAAAATTATAGGTTTCACCTAAATTATTATAAAAAATCGCAGATGCTTGCGTAGAAGGACTTAATGATATAGCAATTTTAAATTCTTGTATTGCGGCATAATAAACTCTGTCTTTTAAATAATTTAAACCTAAATTATTATGAAAAAACGCGTTTTTATCAGCTTCTATCACATATTTAGGAGGCTTCTTATAACCAGAGCAAAAGACTGTTATAATCAATAAAAAATATATAAGAAATTTTTTTATCATAATAATGAAATTTCCAAACCTTCATATGCCATCATAGCATCTTCATCAGAATACTCTTCAGCTAACAAATCAAGTTTTTCATCGCTATAACCAGGGTCATAATGGAAATAAACAATCTTTTTAGCTTCAACTTGACATTTCGTATCTAATGCCATTTCAAACGTAGAATGACCAAAACCTTGTTTAGGTACGTAAATACTCAAATAATCCTCTGTTGAATACTGAGCATCATGAATTAACAAATCACATCCTTTGGCAAATTTAACAAGTTTTTTATCACCACCAGGATAACTTTCTTTATCTGTTGCATAAACCAAAGTTTTTCCTTTATATGCAATCTTATATACAAATACACCGTTCTGTGGGTGAGCATATGATTTATAGCACGTAATGACTACATCTTCGTCATTGTAATCACCTTCTCTTAAATCATTAACTCTTACAACAGTCGGCAAATCCTCACCTTTTTTGAAAATTATGTAGCTTGTTTCATTCAAATCCATTATTTTTAAATCTGCTGCGATATCGCCTAAATCTAGAGGAAAAGACTTAGTAAATAATAATTTAGCCAACTCTTCTTCTAAAGTTTCATTGTAATTAACCCCACCTAACAATGCCATTCTTGTCGATGATAGGTGTGATGGTCTAAAAAACGGAAAACCTTGAATATGGTCTAAATGAATGTGAGATAGTAATATCGAGCATCTAATTGGCGTTCTATCTGTTATTGTCGTACCTGATTCAATATACTTTTGCATAAGTTCATTACCAAGACTTATCAACCCAGTACCAGCATCTAAAATTATCAGATGTCCTCCAACATTAACTTCAACGCAAGAAGTATTGCCACCATATTTTAAATAATCAGCATTTGCGACAGGATAGCTTCCTCTCACACCTCTAAACTTAATTCTAAATTCTTCCATTATTTATTCCTTATTTTTTAATATTTCAAATGTTGTATTTCTATCAGATTCTTGCCCATATAAAGATTCAGTATTGAATAATCTCATTTTAGAACGTCTTTGGATATCCTTTAAATTAGTTTCTTTTAAAAAGACATCAACTAGAGTTCTATTCTTATTTGAATTAATATTTATCACCCTAAATGCATTTGGATATGTTACTAGAGAAGGGGATGTTATGTATACAATATTATCAATTTGTCTTGCTCTAACACAATGATAATGACCTTGCAAAACAATAATTGGATTTTTATATTCTTTCAATAAACTCTTAATTTCGAACTCATTTTTCATTTTATGATTTGAACTTGAATAAGGTTCATCAATTGGGACATGGGTACAAATTATAACTACATCTTTTTTATTATTATCAAGTTCTTTTCTAAGCCATTTCAACTGTTTTTCAGATATTTCACCATTAGATGTTAACTTATAATCAATAATTGAATCTAAGCAAATAACTCTAAAACCTTTTTTAGGAGTAAAAGCATAGTATAGATTTTCAGTTCTCATATAACGATTATGACCGTTTAAAATTTTTCGGAACTCATCTTTAGTTAAAGGACCATCAATTGCTATGTCATGATTACCGTTGATTGCATACCAAGGACAATTAATTTTAGACGCATGTGATAAAAATTTTACAAATTCATTTGTCTTTGGCTTATTTACCATATCTCCTGTAAACATTACAAAATCATATGGACCAGAAGTATTTATTTGAAAAATAACATCGTCTAACAATTCTGGAGATTTTTTTAAAAATTTATACGATGTATTTTCTTCAAATGTTGAAAAATGAACATCACTTACTTGAGCTAAACGTAAATTATTATTAGCAGCAGTGCAAATTTGAGTACTAATCAAACAAGCTAATAATAAAGTTAGCAGAAGATTTGTAAACTTTTGAATAAATGTTTCTCTCTTTTCTTTTTTATAAGATTTTTTACTCATAATTACTATTATTATAATAATCTATTTTCAAAAAAAAATCCAGCTACAGGGGTAAAATAAAGGGGTAAAATAAAGGGGTAAAAATATAAACATAAAAAAAGGAAAGCTAATTGCTTTCCCTCTTTTTTTACTAAACTTTACGTTTACGAGCTGCTTCTGATTTGCGTTTTCTTTTAACGCTAGGCTTTTCATATCTTTCACGTTTTTTTACTTCAGAAAGAATACCAGCTTTTTGGATTTTCTTTTTGAATCTACGTAAAGCGCTTTCGATACTTTCGTTTTCGCCTACTTTAACTTCTGCCATCGTATATTCACCACCTTTATAATCTTTTTTGTACAGTTTTATTGTAAATCAAAGTATTTTATATTGCAAGTAATGCATTAATTCAACGTTCCAATACGATTTAAAGGCCAAAAAATAAACACAGCACGACCAATAAATCTTTCCTTAGATAACGTTCCCCAAAAACGACTATCTTGAGAATTACCACGATTATCACCCATCATAAAATAGTGACCTTCAGGAATAACGAACGGTCCACAATACATATTTTCCATACATTTATGATAACCATACTCACTCATAATATATTCTTCTTCAAGTCGTTTATCATTTATATATACATAAGAACGTCCGTCAGGGAAATGCTTAATTTCAAATTTCTCTCCAGGTAAACCTATAACCCTTTTAATATAAGCAACGTCTTTACAGAAAAATCCTGTTAAACGACTAAAGACATTCAAAGGTGTTGTTTTTAACTTAGTAAATGGAGGATAAAATATCATAATATCCCCTCTTTTTGGTTCATTTTCGAAAGAATGATTTTTTAAAACATTTGGGAATTTTGTTAATTTCTCAACAACAATCCTATCACCTTCAATTAAAGTAGGCTTCATTGAACCAGATGGTATCCACCTTAATTCAGCAATAAAAAATCTTATAATAATTACAGCAACAATCACAAAAACTATTGTATCTAAAGCCTCTCTTATATCAGCCTTTAACTTCTCTCTATCGTACATAAATCCTTAATTAAATCCTCTAAAGCTTTTTTATAAACATTGTCAGAAAAATTATTAATTATTCCGAACATCTCTTCCTTGTAATTATCTAATAACAACTTTGTTTTTTCAATCCCCAAGACATCTTTTGCTGTAAAAATTTTATTTTTAGAATCCTCTTCTGCAGAATACTCTTCTAAATCATTTTTAATTTGGAAAACAATACCAAATAACCTGCCAAAATTGCGAGCTAAATTAACATTAAGTCCTAAATAAGTTGATATAGATTCTAACGATGCAACAAATAAAGATGCTGTTTTGCCACAACATATTTCTAAATATTCTTCTTTAGATACTACCTTATTTTTGTTGAAATATTGGCATAGTTCAGCCTCAACCATCTTTTTAGAACATTGTTTAAAAATTTCATTAATCTTGCTATCTAAGTTAACCATTTTTTCAAAAGCAAGAAGAATTAAATAATCTCCAATTAAAATTGAAACTTTATCAGAATATTCTTTTGCTATAGTTGATTTTCCACGTCTTAGTAAAGCTTCGTCAATCACATCATCATGCAATAACGACGCATTATGTAGGATTTCTACAGCAGCAAGTATTTGATAAATCTCATTATTCAATTTTTGTTCTTGAGCCAAAAAATACAACAATGCTATTTTTGAACGAATCATTTTCCCTGAACCATTCAAAAAATTTGTAATTGAATTATTGGGCAAAAGCTCTAAAACATCTTCTATTATATTTTTCTGTATATTTATCAATTCAAGTTCAATAATATTCATAAAACAATAGTACCATAATTTTTATACAGAGTAATTAGAATAGTGTTTAATAAAAATCGGGAAAGAAATTCTTTCCCGATTATATCTTGAGCTCTTGGATAATTGATTGACCACGAGCTCTCGACACTCCCTAATCAATCAACCTGCACAATTTGTAAATTGTACTTCTATTCATCTCTCTTTCCTATCTATATTAAGTTCAACGCTATGCTTGGAAGCTGGTTAGCTGTTGATAGCAATGTCGCTGAAGCTTGTTGCAAGATTTGTTGTTGGATATAAGTAGATGATTCCTCTGCTACGTCTGTATCACGTAAAGTTGATAATGATGATGTTAAGTTTTGTGACTGTACATCAAGTGCTTCTACTGCAGATTGTACCCTGTTTTGAGCAGCACCAATCTTTGTTACTCTGCTTGAAATTTCATCAATTGCTGAATCTAAATACATCAACATTTCTTTAGCACCGTAATCACCGTCATCTTGTAAGTATAATTTTGCAGGTGTTCCAGCAGTTTCATCTGCAGCTACATATTTTAGTCCACAACATGCTGCAGCAAATGCATTAACGCCGTCTTCAGAACCATAATCATCAAAATCAACTTTATTATTTGCTGCAGTTAATAAGTCAGTTAATGATTTGTCAACTGTTTTTGTTGGATCATCTTTATCAGGAACTTTATAAGTTGCAGTCATACCTGCAAATAAGCCACTTAAGTTAGCTTTTGCAAATAAATCTACCTTTAAGTTAATAGTAGAATCTTTGTCTGCATATAAACCTACTTGTAAATTAACACCAGCAGCTGTAATACCTACTTCAGCGTTCTTTGTTTCATCTTCCATATCATAAGCCATTAACTTAATACCGTTAAATTCTGAATTTGCAGATAAACGATTTATTTCGTGTAATCTAGCTGCAACTTCTGCTTGAATAGCTTTCAATGATTGAGAACCATAAGTTCCGTTAGCTGCTTGCTCAGTCAAGTCTCTTACACGTTGTAAGTGACTTGTTAGTAAGCCGTAAGTTTCTTCAGCTGTTGTTAATAGGTCTAAACCTGTTGCAGCATTGTTTGCAGCTACATCTAAAGAACCTAACTTAGTTTCCCAGCTATTAGCAATTGAATAACCTGCTGCGTTGTCTTTAGCATGGTTAATTTTGTAACCAGTAGACATTCTTTCTAATGATAAGTTCATTCCGTCAGTCGCTGCTGTCAAGCTTCTTTGCGCAATTAGCGATGAAATGTTTGTGTTGATTGTGAGTGCCATAAATAGATCTCCTTTCTCTTCGATACGTACTTTAAAACTAGCTATACAATCCTTGCATAGCTTTGCACTCGGCTGATTGTTCAGCCATAACTCTCCGGTTGGGATAACCGGCTATATACTCTCTCTTTTGATATGTACCTTTCTTTGAGTGATAAACAACTTTTATTTTTACCAAACAACCTTTTCTCTTACGAGAACGCCTCATCCATTGAAGCTTTTTAAATCCATATAGTTGTTTACCTGATTTGTGATATATACTCTCTACATTAACATTATTGCTACACTATATAATCAAAGTAAACTCTTTTTTGATTTTTTTTTACAATTGTTAAATAAACTTTAAAAAACTTTACAATTGATACTTTAAAAAGCAATTGTTTAAACTTTATATACTTTATATTTATGGAGAGTTTTTATGACATCAAATTTACAATATCTATCATACAACCAATCAGTACCGTATAAAGATGGTTTTGCAAGAATTATATCTCAAAACCTTAACAATACGGTATGGATTGAATATAACGGTCAAAGGCTACTTATTAATAAAAATGATTTATTTGGAATTAATGAACAAAAAGATAGACTTATGGGTAGTTTCCAATCTCAAATCGATAATGCTAATGAAGACTATAAATACTATTCAGCAAAACTTGATGTGGCAAAAAGAAATCATAGAATAGGATTAGAAAACCAAAATTTCTTTAAAAGAGAAATAAATAAATTTCTCAGCAAATATACAAACATAGAAGATTTAAGTAGCGCAGAAGAGAAAAAATATCAAATATTGGAAAATAATTATAGATCCTCAAGACAACTTGCTTGGAGAGCAGGTAGCGACGTCATGACATATAGCATTTGGGCAGCAGATGCCGTGTATCATAGACATGATATAGAGTGTCAACAATTAGTTGCTGAAACAATGTTGGGTTAATACACTTGTAGAATAGGAAAAAATACAGATATAAATAATACTCATTTTAACAAAGGAGTATTATTTTTTTATGAAGATGTTATTTTTTGATTTTAGGGAATCTGAGCGTGATTTTTTTAAAGATAATGAATTTACAGATTTTGATATAACTTTTATTGCTGAACCGTTAAACTCTTTGACCCAGCTGACAGAGGAACAATGGAATGAAACAGATGTTATAAGTGTTTTTATAAGTTCAAAGGTATCTGAAGATGTTATACATAAATTTAAGAATTTAAGGATTATTGCTACGCGTTCTACAGGGTATGATCATATTGATTTGAAGTGTTGCGCTGGAAATAATATTGCGGTATTTAATGTTGAACAATATGGGCAGAAAGCAGTTGCTGAGTATACTTTAGGTATGATTATTGCTCTTGTGAGAAATATGTTACCTGCATACATAGACGTTCAAAAAAATCTAATTAATCACCCTGATTATGAAGGAAGAAATCTTTGTTCTATGACTCTTGGTATAATTGGCTGTGGTGCAATAGGTGAAGCTGTAGCAAAACTTGCACTTTCATTTGGCATGGAAGTACTGATTACAAGTTACGCAAAATGCAAGGATGTTGATAAACATGTAAAATACGTCACGCTTGATGAATTATTAAAAAAATCCGATATAATCACCCTTCATATACCATACACAGAAGAAACTCATCATTTTTTATCAGAAAAAGAATTTAATATGATGAAAGACGGTGTTTATATTATAAACACAGCAAGGGGCGAATTGATTAATAGCATTGTCTTATATGAAAATCTGCTTTCCGGTAAAGTAAAAGGAGCTGCACTAGATGTGCTCGAGTGTGAGCATGTTGCTTTAACAGGAGATTTGAGTCATATAAAAAAATCTGATACAACTTGTGTTGCAAGTGCTTTAATTACACAAAAATTACTAGCACTTAAGAACGTTATAATAACTCCTCACATTGCATACAACTCAAAAGAAGCAATTGAAACATTATTATCTGTCACTTTTAACAATATCAAAGACTTCATAAAAGGTGATCATGAAAAAAGGTTATGTTGAAAAAAATTGCTACTTACAGTCGCTTTGTGATATCATTTATATATGGCAATTATTTCAGATGATGATAAAACTTTCAATAAAACTTCACAAAAAAATCCAAATATAAAGTCTGAATCTATTGAGTACGACAAAACCTTCGAGAGTTCAATAAGACCAAAAGATTTTGATAGTTATATTGGCCAAAGTGAGTTAAAAGAGACCTTAAAAATTACACTTGAGGCAGCAAAACTAAGGGATAAGCCTCTTGATCACATGTTATTCTATGGTCCACCTGGTCTTGGAAAGACTACTATTGCAGGTGTAGTTGCATCTCAAATGGGAGTGGAAATTCGTATCACTTCAGCTCCTGCCCTTGAACGTCCTCGAGATATTATCGGAATTTTAATGTCACTTAAAGGCGGAGAAATTTTATTTATAGATGAAATACATAGACTTAATAAAATTGCTGAGGAAATTTTATACCCAGCAATGGAAGATTTCACTTTAGATATGACAACAGGAAAAAGTCAGACTGCAAAAACTTTAAGAGTTCCTATTCCTAAATTCACTCTTATTGGTGCAACAACGAAAGCAGGCGAATTATCAAGTCCTCTTAGAGATAGATTTGGTATGATTCATCGTTTAGAATTCTACTCAATAGAAGAGCTTGCACAGGTTGTAAAACGCACTGCAAATATTTTAGAAATAAAAATAACAGAGGAAGGTGCAAAAGCTATTGCAAAGCGTTCTCGTGGAACACCTCGTATCGCAAATAGATTAGTAAAACGTGTCGCAGATTTTGCTTTGGTAAAATATGATGGAATCATTGATGAGAGAGTTGCAAATGAATCTTTAGATACCCTTAAAATTGATACCTTCGGCCTAGATACAACAGATAGAGCTCTGTTAAATTTAATTATAGAAAAATACGACGGAGGACCTGTTGGAGTTGAGACAATTGCGGCTGCACTTAGTGAAGATGTAAGAACAATTGAAGATGTTTGCGAACCATATCTTTTACAAGCAGGTTTCTTACAAAGAACTCCTCGCGGTAGAAAGGTATCACCAGAAGGTTACAGACATTTAGGGATAAAACAACCTTCTGAACAAAAAACTTTATTTGATTTCGACTAGATATAGCTGCACAAAGGAGTAGTATGAAAAAAATAATAATACTTATTATATTTTTCCTATTAACATTAGGTACAACATTTGCTCAACCAGAAACTGAAATTCTAAAATCAAGACTCGGCATAGTCAAAAATATAGAATATGTTGACCTAACTAATAGCACTTTTGAGCAAGTCAAACAAAACGTTACTGTCAAAATATTGGACGGAGAATTTAAAGATAGCTTAGTAAATATTGATAATATGATTACAGGTAATCCTTATTATGATATAAAGCTACATAAAGGAACTAAAGTTATTCTTCATGTTGAGAACATTGGTGGAGATTATATTTTTTCAATACAAGATATTAAACGTTCCCATTCTCTAATATTTTTAGCATTATTATTTAGCGGATTATTAATCTATATTGGGCGAAAAAAAGGCTGGTTTAGCTTGATTTCAATCGCGCTTACTTGTATTTTAATATATTATCTACTAACTCCAATGATTTTATGGCGAATTCCTCCCGTTTTAGCAACAATCTTTATTTGTATACTATCTACAGCAATTACGATATATCTTGTTGGTGGTTTTAACAGAAAAAGCTCCTCTGCGATTATAGGTTGCATATTAAGTTTAATTTTTGCAGGAATTCTATCCTTTATAACAGCAAAGATATCGCATTTAACTGGGTTTAGCGACGAAAATTCTATTTTCTTATTTTCAGCTCATCCTGAGTTAAATTTTGTCAGCATAGCAATTTCCACAATGATACTTGCTACACTTGGAGCTGTAATGGACGTAGCTATGTCAATAGCAAGTACAATAAACGAAATTTATACAGTTGATAGCACAAAAACTGTAAGAGAACTATTTAACTGTGGAATGAATGTAGGTAGAGACATTATTGGCACAATGGCTAACACTTTAATATTAGTTTATCTAGGAAGCTCATTACCTTTGCTTTTACTTGCTTCAAATATTGATTTTTTGAAATTTATAAATTTAAACCAAGTAGTTACAGAAATAGCTTCAGCACTAATTGGAAGCTGTGCGATCGTTATTTGCGTTCCTATTACAGCAATTGTCGCCTCAAATTTAGTTAAAAATGTTTCAGAAAAAATTGATTTTTCCAATTTAAAAGAATAATTGCCAAAATCCTCTCCAAGTGCTATACTTTTATTGACTTAGAGGAGAGATTGAATGAAAAATATCAAATTATTTATATTAACAGCAATAACTTTGTGCTTAACTTTTGGCGCAGTTTTTGCTGGTCCATTTAGAGCTGATGCAAAAACAAAAAGAATTCCTGCAGGTGCAACTTTTCAATTAGAATTTTTACAACCGATTAGTACATATTCTGGAGGGACAGGCGATTCTTTTGTTGCAACTTTATTAAACGAACAAACTTCTGACTCTAGCGTTATTTTACCAGCTGGAACAGTAGTTAGAGGAAGTATCTCAAACGTAAATACAGCTAAATATTTTTCAAGAGGTGCTAAGTTATATTTAGATTTTGACCATGTAGTAACTCCCACAGGGCGTCAGATTCCATTAGATATGGCAGTTTGTCAATTTGATAAAATATATTACGATGGCGGATTATATAAAAACTTGGGCTATGGCGAAGCTGTTCAAAAAAATTACGAACGAGCAGTTGAAATAACCAAAAATTCAACAGAGTTTGGGAAGAAAGCTGGCGAATCTGCCCCTGGAATCCAATACTTAACAACTCCACTTTGCGCAATCGGAGGTTTCTTTGGTGGAGTAGGCTACTTTATTGGAGATTCTGTTGCTGATATGTTCAGAAAAGGACAAGATGTTTACATCAATACTGGCGATATAATGAACGTTAAGCTTGTTAACCCAATTGACATACCTGTATATTAGTAAACTTTTCAAACATCACTCAACGCAAAATTCAACAAAAAAAAGCCTCTTGGGGAGAGGCGAGGGGAAATTTTAGTTAATAGGTATACACTTCACATTATGTTTTTAGAGTTTAAAGTCTTTTAATTAAGGAAACTTCGGAGCCGCATCTTCAGCTTCTTTGCTTGCTTGTTCCTTATATTTATCTAACTGTTTATTCTTGATATTCAGTTTTTGTTCAATTTCATTTATATCAAGTTGTATTTCTTTTTCAACTTGGTTCATCTGAGCGACTTCTTGCTCCTTAAGAGCCTTCAGTGCCTCTTGTTTAAACTGGTTGAATGCACTAAATTCAAGCTGCATCTGCATGGCCGGATTTCCAGTGAATGGGACTCGACCAGTCATTTTCATCATCTGCAAGTTCTGCATTGCACTCATCGAACTAGCTTGATCTGAGTACTGTGCAAACATAGTCGCTCTAGGTAAGAGCTCTGGTGCAATACCAGCTATATTATTTAAAGTTAGGTTTGTAGACCCACCTAATCTACTTGCGTAGTTTTGATGTTTCGTTAATTGATTTGTTCTGTCCATCATCTGCTTTTCAAGAGTATTTATTTCTCTTGTTAGCCTCTGGACCATCCAGAATGAAAGCAATAACATAATAAACCTACCTATCTTTACTAACTAACCTTTAAAAATTAAATTAACCTTTGTAATATGAATTTAACCTTTATTAACCTTACATATATATAAAGTAATTTGCTTTTCGAAAATTGCCTTTTTTGTTTTATTTTGTTAAGAAATGTTAAGATAAGTTTTTTTAGGTTAAAATAGAGTAAAATAAAATTATACATAAGATTCTTTCAATGCAGCTACAAGTCAATGGAGACAAGCAATATGATAAAAGATAGATTATTTAATGCAGAGAATTATTACAATATTTCAGAAAACCTAAAGGCAGGTTTTGAATGGTTAAAAAATAATAAATTAACAGAGTTAGAAGATGGGCGATATGAGATTGACGGTAATAATCTATATGCTAGTATTCAAACTTACACAACCAAAGAAGATGCAAACTATGAATCTCATAGAGAATATATTGATATCCAGTACATGATTAGAGGTGCTGAAAAAATTGGTGTAACAGATCTTAAAAACTGTAAAACTTGTATAGAATACGACTCTAGTAGAGATTTGGAGTTTTATGACATTATTAAAGATGAAGAATATTTAAAACTCGAGAAAGGAGATTTTATGATATTCTTCCCTAACGATGCTCATAAACCATCAATATCAATAGATACAACAGCAATAGAAGTTAAAAAAGTGGTTGTAAAAGTTAAAATATAACGCTTAAATTAAGCTGCAAAAATATTTACAAGAGATTCGTCTAGAATAAAGTCTGCTAATTCACCGTCGTAACTTATTTCTTCTTTAGAAAATAAACTCCACAATTCGCCAAAAACAGGTTCTTTTGTCACTTTTTTAACTGCATTACTTTTAAGATATTTAAGAGTTTCTTTTAAATTAGCATTCAGACTAATTTGAGAAGATGCTTTAATAATAGCTAATTGCGGAGCATAATTTGTTTCGAATTTAGCCTGAAAAATCGCTCTATCAATTAATTTTTGAGAAGCTTCTTCTGAATTACCTTGACGAGCTAAAAGCTCTCTCGCTGCATTCATTAAGCGTTCACGATTCTCAAATTGAAAATTACTAGTATGAGTAATATTTAATCCCATTTTCCGATACCTTTTTCCTTTATGTTACATATATCGGCAGTTTTTTGAAAAACTTTAATATTTTCTATCATTTTGTTACAAATATTTACACATTAATACAAAATTTTTCATCCTAGAGAGAAATTAATATTGAAAGCTTATAAATTTATTAACTTTTGTAACAAAATAAAAAAACTCTTGCAATTATCCATTCAATATATACTTTATATATATACGAAGTATAATAAGAGGTACTAGCAACATGGCACACATACGTTCAGGACATCATTATCGGGACAACTGTTTCTTTGGAGACAGTCAATACAAGCGCTATCTTCGCTACTGCAATGGCAGAGATTGCTACGGTAGTGTCTTTGAACATAGTTGTTGCTGTCATACCTCACACTCTTGTGGAGGTTTTGGCGGAGGCTTTTTTGGTAACCTATGGCCTAGCCTAGGCTTTAGCTTCGGAATGGGGCTTGGTAATATGTTCACAGGATTACTTGGTGGCTTATTCGGAGGCTTCGGTAACTTTGGCTTCGGAGGACTCGGCGGTGGATTCTACCCTAATTATAATAGCGGTTTGGGAGGTTTGAACCCTTCATTCAACATTGGATCTAATAATAGCAGTAGTAATAACGGTAGCAAAAAAGATATTGATAACGAAAAAATTGCAGAATTTATAGAAGAAAGGAATGTACTAGAAAAAAAACTTAAGGCTGGCACTTTAACATTAGATCAAGCTACTGAATTTAACGACAGAGTTAAAGAAGCTAAAGAAAATACAGATGATATAAATCAAGAACATGATAAAAAAAGCTATGACGAGCTATTAATTGATACAACTGGACTAGAAAAAGACACTCCTGCTGGTGCTGGTGCTAACCCTACTGCTGGTACTGATGCTAACCCTACTGCTGGTACTGGAGCTAACCCTACTGCTGGTACTGGTGCTAACCCTCCTGCTGGTACTGGTACTAACCCTCCTGCTGGTACTGGTACTAACCCTACTGCTGGTACTGGTGCTAACCCTCCTGCTGTTGGTGTTGACACACAAGATCAAAATGATAATACTACTGATGAAATATATACAAACTGGGATAAATTCAAAGAATGTAGTGATATTAATAAATTAAAAGATATAACCCAAACCCAAGCTATCGATTTATTAGACGATGCTGGTATCACTAAAGATGGTGATTGCTACGTGATTAATTTCAATTTCGATTCTGATGAAGAGAAAGCAAAATTAATTCTTCTATGTAAAGCTGGTGTAAAGGTTAAATTTGCCTATAATGAAAAAGTTCAACAAAACTGGATTCATGGTACTATAGATCAAGTTGAAATTGATACCAATGGTAATGTTAAATCATTTGATATTAATAACTCAAGCCTAAGAGATCAGGGCGAATTTGGATTACGTTACACATTCGAAATCACAAATAACAGTGCTACAGCAACTGCTAAAAAAATTGAATACGTCAACGATAATGACAATACAAAGGACAAAACTTTATATATTAAAGATACTCAAGAAGGCTACAGCTTCAGTGAAAATAGCTGGTCTAGAGAAGGAGATTCTAATGTTTCTGCAAACCGAAATATTGGTTACGATGAATTAGAAGAAGGAGAAACTTGGGGTAGTTACAATCATGAAACAAATAGTACTATAATAAAAAGAGAACAAACATCAACTACTTCATAGCATTTTAATAAAAGAATACTTAGAGCTTTCATTCAGGGATGAAGGCTCTTTTAGTTTTGAATCGTTTATTTTTTGACTCAACAAAAACTCTCCGAGGCTATATCTATTAGAATCGGGATTAGTAATAAATGTTTTTTCAGAACTTGTCCGAAGTATCTCGTTAGAAGAAAGCAAACGAGTTACAATTTCCTCTTGGGTTAAATCTTTTTCCAAAATCTCCTGCTCCATACGGCTAGCTAAATGAGCTTATCATCAACATAAGCTTTTTGCAAGAAAAGAATATGAAGGCTTGGAAGATTAGAAGATTAGAAGATTGGAAGATTTGATAAAAATTCTCCCTCGCTCTACAAGACATGGCGACAAAGCAGGGATAAGAAAGGATTAGAGGATTTGGAAAAGCTTTTTCCTCCTTGGATGAGAGCGGATGCAATTGTGGGAATTTTGTGACCTACAATTGCTGGTGGGGTTCAATTAGTTATTTTACCCCTCCTAGCCTCCCCCTCTGGGGAGGAACGTTCATTTGAACCCACATAGATAATATCTGACATAAGCCACTCTATAGCAGTAGGGTTAGATTTTGATAATAAACCCATATATTTCATTAAATCAAAACCAACCATATCGACCAATGCATCTTCTGGCTTGCAAGAAAAATATTCTTCATTTTCTTAACTCCATTAATCCACACACATTTGTTATTCTATAGAAATAAATGCTCATAGACAATACTTTTAGTATAATATTGTTAAGATTTGTATAAATTTTTTAGATTTAACTATACTTTACAAGAGTTTTTTTTGTTATACTTTGAGGATATAGTGTGTATTTTAAATAGGAAAAGAGAAACATGAGAGTTAGTGGGTTTGGTCTGTATACGATTAATAAGACGACTGGTATTACTCCGAAGAAAAATAATGTAAATAATAGAGCTAATGATGAAGGACAGTTTAAATTCCTAAACTTTAAGTCTGTGCCGAAACAGTATGAAAAAGCTTTATTAATAATACTGGATGGGTTTGGAGTTAAATCTGGGGGCAGATTTAATCCGTTTAGCATGTCCAGGATGCCTTTTTATAAATCTTTGTTGAATAATACTTGGGGAGATACTTTATATAGAACAATTCACGCTTCAGGAGTACATGTTGGTTTGCCAGCAGATTTAGCAGGGAGTTCTGAAGTTGGACATAATAATCTAGGAGCAGGTAGATTGATACCACAAGACTTGATGGTAATAGATAAAGCTATTAAGGATGGTTCGTTTTTGCAAAATATGTCTTTTCTTGACGCAATGAATCATGTGAAGGAAAGAAATACAACATTACATATAATGACTTTATTAAGTAATGGCTATGTTCATTCCTCCATTGACCATTTGTTTGAACTAATAAGAATGGCTAAAATAAATGGGGTTAAGGATTTAAAAGTTCATGCCTTTCTAGATGGACGTGATGTTCCTGAGGGGTCATCGTTATATTATTTGGAGAATACAAATAAAGTTTTGAAAGAAAATAACTATAGCAAGGTTGCTTCTTTGATAGGAATGAAGTATCCAATGGATAGAGCTAGAGATTGGAGTAAAACTCATAAAGCTTATAATTTATTGGTTAAGGGTAAAGCTGATTATGAAGCTGGTGAGTATGAACAGCTCTGGTTGCAACTTCACGAAACAGAAAAAGTTTTAGAAAAAGATTTTCCATCTATAAAGCTCGATAAGTTTAAACCGATTCAAGATGGTGATGCAGTTATATTCACGAACTATCGTAATGATAGGACAAGACAACTGACTGATGCTATAACACAGCCGACTTGTACTGCTCCATTTTTGGAAAATGAAAAACCTTTGCAAGATTTAAAATTTGTTTGTATGACAGAATATGACCCTGCGTTCCATTTGTCAGAAGCGTTTCCAGTAGTAATGCATTCAAATACTTTAACTCAGGTTTTAAATGACCAGAAGTGTCGTCCTTTTGTTGCTGCAGAAACTGAAAAACAAGCTCATATGACGTTCTTTTTTGATGGAAAAAAACATGTTCGGTATTCTGATACGAGTTATTTCTTCCCAGCATCAAACCATGAGACACTATTCCCAGAAATGCAAGGAAAAACGCTTCGTGATTTAATAGCATTGTGGATGAACAATAAGAGCTCAAAGGCTATGTTGGTTAATTTTGCGAATGCTGATATGATAGGACACGAACAAAATTATCATAAAGGCATAAAGACCTTGGATTATATAGATAGTACCTTACAAAAAATTATAGAAATGGCGAGAAAAAAAAATATAGCTACCATTATTACAGCTGATCATGGAAATATTGAAGATTTAAGCCATGGCGGACATTCTAATAATCCTGTTCCATTTTTAGCGGTACTGCCAAAAAGTGAAAGATATATTGAATCAAATAAATTAGTTTTAGATGACGATCCGGATGCAGCTATAAGCAGGGTTGCTCCTAGTTTTCTAGATTTGTTAAAAGGAGTTAGCAAACCTGGAGTTATGTATGAAAGTTTGTTTAAAAATAAAAAGTAATACAAGAGAGGTAAAATGAAAGTTACATCTATAATAACTCGCTCTAATATGAATTGGACAAAATGCCGAAACAAGACAGAAGTTCCTGTCGGACATCAGAAAGTAGAAAAAAATATGGAAGTTGTAAACCAAGAGTATAAATATTATATGTCTACATTTGGTCGAAAAGCTTCTTTGGTAAAGGAATTAAGTCAAACAAAGCTTTATTCTGATTATAAAAGTAGTAATAAATCATTTTTTGAGTTTATTAAATCTGTAAAGGCAACGCCAGGGAAAGTTTCAGAATTTTTGTTTGGAATAACCAAAGATGAAGAAGCTTCAAGGAAGTTTATATCAGAGATTAATGCGGAACCCAAAAATGCAGATTTAAACACCAAAATATTATTAGAAAAAATGGGAAATTCTAAAAACTTTAAGGCGTGGTACTATCATCAAGATGGTTATCAAAGGGCCTATGAAAGATATTTTAAAAAAGAAGTTTTTGAAAATAACAATGTGTCAGTGGATGATATGGTTAAAATTGCACCAAATTTGATTATAGAAGCTCTTAAATTAAAGAGCCTTAGAACGACTGGCTCTCAAGATTTTGTAATCGGAAATATTCCTGCAGATATAGGAACAATTGAAGAGTTTAGAACTTTGACTCAAAAAATTAGGAATTCAAAATTAGTAAAAGAGTTTGTAAAATTTAGGGATTTTATGGAAGATTTGGATGCATTTGCTGAAAAATATCCTGAAGCAAAAGCTAACGCTGTTAATCCTGCGAGGTTTGCAAAAGATTTTTTGAAGGCTAAAATTACAGCATATCGTAATGAAAAAGATGCTTTAAAAAAAAGAGATTTAGAGCAGCAAGTTCCGTTTTTGAAATTCATGAAAGAAACAACAATAAATGTCGGAGGAAAGAGATATACTTACACACCGATATTAAGACCATATTCAACCAAACTTTTATTTGCTTTACAACCACAGAAAACTGCTAATAAATATTTTGTAACGATGGAAATGTTTAATAATTTAGAGAAAACTTGCAAGAATTCTGTAGATAAAGAGAATTCTGCGATGCGACCAGATTCTCCATTTCTGAATGCAGTATTTGATTATTACTTAAAATTGAATGGCTGTGAAAATGTTCCAGATGTCAAATTCTATGACTATGCTTCAAATGCGGTGGTTTATCCGTTTATAAAGGGTGAATCTTTAAAACCGGAAGGTAGAACTGATAATTTAGGGGTTATATTCGAGAATACTGCTTTAGAAAATGAGCTCAAATCTATTGCTGATTTGAATGTTTTTGTAACAGATTGCTTTTTTGAAAATTTTATGAAGGATTCTGATACTGGAAAAACCTTATTGGTAGACAATGGACACGCAAAATTCTCAAATGCGCTAAAGCCTGGGGTTAAGTTTATTCATATGAATTATGCAGATTTATATGGTAGAGATTTCGTAACGTTAGATGCAAGTATAAACAGGGCAAAGGAAACTAAATTTTGTGTATCAAACGATGCACCCTACTAGCTAGCTTCTAACCCCAAATTGTCATTCTGAACTTGACTCAGAATCTATCAATGCTAGTTGTAGAGCACCATTCGGGATAGACCCTGAATCAAGTTCAGTGTGACGATGAAAAATTTACTTCCTCACAAACTACTCATTAAAATACATTTTATAAGCATTTTAAAAGTTCAAATCCTTTATCCCCTTTGGTAAAATTTCTAAAAAATTAAAATCCAAAGCCCAGTAATAACAACAAAAAAGCTCTCAGAAGAGAGCTTTTTGAAAATCTGGGGCGAAAGTGTCTTGCTCGGTCGCGTTTAACGGCAATTCCAAGTTTTGCTTCAAGACTTTGTCTTTTGCAAAACTTCCCAGCCTCAGTTCCCTCGCGCGATTCGAACCTCGGTGCTCATTGTATTTTGACACTCGATTTGAGAAGAAAGAACAATGAGTTTGATAATTTCTTGGTGCATCAAACAAGGCATTCTACCGACTAGTCTATAATCTATTTTACGCATCTACGTAATGCAAATTTAAATTTTTCTGCAAAGGTAGCTTCTTTATATCGGTTTTTATATGAGCTTAACCCTTTCATTATAGGTTCTAAAAAAAGCTCAATCTTTTTTTCTGTTGGGCTAAGCTCTAATATTTTACTCTGCATGTTTTTTGATTTATATGCCAAATATTCTGAACGAGTAAATGGTAAAGTTTTTTCTAAAGTAACACCTGCTTCAGAAAAAGGAATTTTTTCTTCACCACGACTAAGAAATCCATTATTCAAACATTTTTTCATCTCTTTTTCAATTAATTCTTTTGATTCATCAGCAAAAGGATAATACTTATCTATTTGAAAAAGTTCTAAAGTCCTCGGTAGTTGATTTCTATAACCATTATTGGAAAAACTTTCTCTTACAGGTTGTTTATTATATGTTTTAAATCCCCATAAACCTTTAAATGATGTGTTATTAACATTTTTTATATTCATAGTACCTCCTTAAAATTAGATTACTATCAATATTAAAAACCGTAAAATTTTTTTTTGCTATTTTTTTTCAAAACTTCTAAATGGGACTTTTTACGGACTTGGTGGTAAATATAGAAACAGACTAACTTTCCTCCCCGGATGGGGAGGATTAAGGTGGGGTGATATGGAATTTTGAGTGCAATAAAAGTCCGTTTTCGTCCAGTTTGAAATTTATTTTTCAACTCACTTCCAATCGCTATAATCTAGTGTTGTCGGGCTAAAAGCCCAACCTACTATATAGTGAAACTCGGTTTGAGAAGAAAGAACAGAGAGTTTGTTATTTTGATAGCAAAAAATATTATTACGTGTTTTTATTCTATTTATGAAAAGGAGGCTTAAGCATGCACGCAAATTTAAATACGAATATTAATCAAACTAGACCAAATTTCAAAGCTAAATTTTCTAATGATAGACAAACTGTTGGTATCTTAAAAAAATTAGCAAAGAAAAAACCAATTGAAACGATTTTATCTATTGATTTATTAAAAAATGCAGGGACAAATGATATTATATCATTAAAAAGTTTTGAAACAGGAAGTATTCGTGGAATAAAAATTATTAATGAAACGATTTCTCAAGAGTGTCCAATACATAGCAGTGTAGAAAGTAATTATCGTGACTTCTTTGATGGAATACAAAGAGTATTATTGAGCAACAAAACTTATCCTGAATCAGCTATTTCTAAAATAAAAAAAGTTGAAGGTTTTACAGAGCAAAAAATAGTTCAAAAACAAAATGAACTAAAAAACTTACAAAATGAATTAAAAAAGCTCGAAGCAGAAAAACTAGAAAATGATACTAAACTTGCAATAAAATATATAGATAGCAATGTATAACTTAAATATTTGTTTAAACTTGTTTAGATTAACTAATAAGTCGGGTTTTGACTCGACTTTATTATTTGTATTTTTTCAAAATTCCCAAATGGGACATTCTGCGGACTTGGCTCAAATTTGAATAAGCTAAGGACATTCTCCCCCAGTGGGGGGAGTTAGAGGGGGAACGATTTTGTATTGCACCCCACCTAACCTACCCATTTGTGGAGCAACATTGGAAAACAAAGTCCATCAAAAGTCCGTTTTCGTCCAGTTTGGATTTCTAAACTTCCGACAGTTTAAAGTCGGCACGAGCTAGATTGTTTCGGGCTTTCGCCCTCGCAATGACGAAAACATTTCCGAGCAAAAGGGACAATAAAATACACCTACATTTTGTTTGCTTCCCACCAAACTGGACAATAAAATACACTCATCCATCTCCCCAAAAGAATATTAAAAAAGAGCCCTTACAGGCTCTTTTTTAATATTCTGGGGCGAAAGGATTCGAACCTCTGAGATGGCTGGACCAAAACCAGCTGCCTTACCACTTGGCGACGCCCCATTGCGTTACTTAATTATAATAAAATATCAAGCTGAATTGTCAAGAACATTTTTTATTTTTAATGCAAAAAGGGTAGATTCTTCATCTACCCTTAATTTAAGGTTATTTTGTAGGTTTTAGATTTTTTAATCTTTGTCTTTTGTACATTGCCAGAAGATTTCGCATGCTATACCAGCAACTAAACCAATTTTACCCATTGTCTTCATTGATTTGAATGCTCCTGACCAAGTTAAGTTTTTCGTTAATTTAGGTAATAATAGTTTACCTACTCCTAAGACTGCTGCTGTACCAGCAACACCTGTAACAGCACCGATTGCACCTTTTTCTGCACCACCTGCTATATGCCCAACAACTTTACCGACTTTTTCTTTATTCTTTTCATAACCAGCATTATCGATTCTTGTACCATAAATATGATTTAATGCTTCATTAACACTCATCTTTGAGTGACCTGGTCTAAATGCCTGGTTAAATCCGTTCTTGAAAGCACCTTCATCACATTTTTTGATATCATCCGTTAATGTTGTACCATTAACTGAACTATATAAATAATCAATTGCAGATACTACTGATGCACTTGAATTAATTTTATCACCCATTGCTGCAATCTGTTCGCTATATCTAGCATTTACAGAATTTTTCAACTGATCAAACATTTGAACAGCACCAGCTAAATCACCTTCATTTATCTTAATTTTTATATTTTGAGCAGCTAAATGTAACTCACCATTTGTTAAAAGTTTTTCAATTAAAGCATTGTCAGTACGTCTTTGGTTTGCAACTTCTATATCCATCATAGTATCGTGCATCTGACCCGCATGAGTTAATTGAGATGTCTCAATTCTCTGTTGAGTATTTGCAGCTCCTTCTGGAGTCCAATAATCATAAGTACTCATTCCTGGCATCATTCCTGGAACCATACCCGGCATCATACCTGGCATCATACCTGGCATCATTCCTGTCATACCCAATGTCGATGGCATACAATAGTCATATGAACTATAAGTTCCTGTTGAACCTAATCCAACATTGCCAAATGGGCTGTAACCTAAACCTGTTATGCCATAACCTGCTGTAGCCATAGCGTACCTCCTACAAAATACTTTTGTTTAATTAACCTTTTAACCTTACATATAGATAAAGTTTTTCTATTCTCCAAAATTGCCTGTTTTTATTTATTTTCGTTACAAAAGTTTACAATTGTAAATTTATTTACCCTAAAGCCTGTTTGTCGTATAATGTATAAATACAGGTGATTAGAGGGAGTGCTATGAGGATTGAAGCAAAAAACCTTGTTAAAATATATGGTGACAGATGTGTTGTTAACGACAACTCATTTTATATAGATAAAGGGGAAGTTGTATGTCTACTTGGACCAAACGGTGCTGGTAAAACAACAACTTTTTATATGATAGTAGGTCTTGTTAAACCGAATTCCGGTGAAGTTTTTATTGATGGCACTGAAATTACAAATTGGCCTATGAATTTAAGAGCTAAAGCTGGAATCGGTTATTTACCACAAGAAAACTCTATTTTTAGAAAGCTAACTGTTGAAGATAATATTAAACTTGTTCTAGAGATGAATGACAAGCTAACAGTTGACGAAAAGAAACGAAAACTTGAAGAATTATTAGAAGAATTTGGAGTTGCGAGATTACGCAAGTATCCAGCAATAGCATTGTCCGGTGGTGAAAGAAGACGTGTTGAAATCGCAAGAGCTCTTGCTGCCAGCCCAGATTTTATGCTATTAGACGAACCTTTTGCTGGCATCGACCCTATTGCGATAGGTGAAATCAAAGATAACATTAGAAAAATCTCTGAAGAAAAAGGTCTTGGGGTCCTTATCACAGACCACAACCCAAAAGCTACATTATCTATTACTGATAGAGCTTATGTAATCTTTGATGGAAAAATAAAAATTCAAGGCAAAAGCTCCGATGTTGCAAACGATCCAGTTGCTAAGGAATTCTATTTAGGAAAGGATTTCCAACTTTAAAATGAAAAAAATAACGGTATATGATAAATACATTTTTACGCAAGTTTTAATCACTACTATTGTTGCAATTTTGCTTTTTACAATAGTTTGGATTGCTCCTGAAATGTTATTAAATACCATCAAGAAAGTTCTAGCCGGAGATTATACCACTAAAACAGGTGTTCTTATATTATTGTACGAAATCCCTAAAATTTTAGGCAAGGCTTTTCCGGTAGGTTTACTATTGGGTTCTTTGTTCACTTTTGATAAATTAAGTAAAGATTCTGAGCTCACCATCTTTAGAGCAGTTGGGATGTCTTTTAAAAGAATTTTAGCACCACTATTGGTCTTAAGTTTAATTGTAACTTATCTTTGCTTTTTAACTTATGACAAATGGATTCCTTATTCTTGCCAAAAGCTTCAAGAAATAAGAGGAAGCAAAACTTTAACCCAATTTATATATACACAAAAAGATGAGAACAATAATCCAACACAGGCTGTTATTGTTTCTAGATTCCTAAACGGCAAAATGTCTGATGTTATTGTTATGGATTTTTCTAATCAAATTTTTAATGATTTACATGGTTTAGAAAATATAATGGTTGCTGAACACGGAGTATTAGGTAAAACTCAGGACGGGCAACCTTGTTGGAAATTAAATAATATTAAATCTTATGACATTAGTAATGAGGGGATTTTCCAAATAATAAAAAGATTCGATAATATGGAAATATTAGTTGGAGAACCTGCACAAAATGCTTACACAATTATGATTAACTCTACCAAAAGAGATCGAGACATCAATAATAAAGATTTAAGAAATTATGTAAAACTATTAAAAAAAGAAAATTTAGACGAAGATTACAGGCTTATGCTTAATAAGTATTTGCAAAGATTCTTCCATCCATTTGTTTGTGTGTTACTGGCAATTATGGGGTGTTTATTAGGTTTCTCAAAACCTAGAGAACAAAAGCTTGTCGGGTTTACCATCGCTATAGCTTGTATTTTTGTTTATTATATTACTTTGCCATTTTTTGACTTACTAGCCGAAAAAGGCGTACTACATCCATTAATTACAGCATCATTCCCACCTCTAGCTTTTTTGGGTGCAATAATTGCTTTCTACAAATCTAAGGATTTATAATATGAAAAAATTTTTATTAATTAGCTCATTGTTATTATTCATTAATCCAGTTAGTGCCAAAATAAATGTTGAATATTCTGAAGGCATTTATCATGCAACAATAAACGGAGAAAAAATAAAAAAACAAATAGAATTTATATCATCACCAACACTCACAACAAATAAAAATATCCACATGCGAACTAAATCTCAATTCACAATTAATACAGGTTTTTTTGATCCTAAAAATCAGAAAACAATTTCTTACATAGTAAATGACTATCAAACAATTGAGGATCCATTATTTAACGAAAACATAATGATGAACCCAGTACTGAGAAAGAATTTAAAACCAATCTTAAACAGGACAGAATTTAGGATTCTTGATTGTGATGGTAAGTTAAAATACGAAATCGCGTCTCATAATTCTAAAATCGACTTCTTGTGTTCAATAAAAACTTCTGCTCAAGGAGGACCAAGACTATTGCCAAATTTAAATTTAGAAGAAGAATTTTTTATTAAAAAAGATAATGAAAACAACATAATTAGGGAATCAGCTTCTGTACTACACAAAACGCCTCGAACGCTTATTGGAATAAAAACTTCAGATAAAGGGGAGCAGGAAGTTCACATTTTTATAGTAACAAACGAACATCCTATGGACATTTATGAGTCTAGAGATTTATGTATTAAATATGGCTTGGATAGCGCAATGGCTTTTGACGGCGGTAGTTCAACCTCATTCAACTATAAAAATATTAATGTTATATCAACACAAGACTCTGGGGATACTGGAAGATCTTTAAAATCTTTTATGATTATAAAAAAATAAACTTTCCAAAAACATCAAAAAATCTTTGAATAAAAAAACTCGGTTATGATTCTCACAACCGAGTTTTTATTTAAACAAATAAATGTCAAACTATTTGATTTCAACTGTAGCGCCAGCTTCTTCAAGTTGTTTCTTGATAGCTTCAGCATCTTCTTTTTTAACGCCTTCTTTAACAGCTTTTGGAGCTCCATCAACTAAGTCTTTAGCTTCTTTTAAGCCTAAACCAGTGATAGCTCTAACTTCTTTAAGAACAGCGATTTTTTTGTCAGCTGGAACAGAAGCTAAGATTACGTTTACTTCAGAAGCTTCATCAGCAGCAGCTTCAGCTGGAGCAGCAGCAACTGCAGCAACAGCTACAGGAGCAGCAGCAGATACGCCGAATTTTTCTTCCATAGCTTTTACTAATTCTGCAGCTTCTAATAAAGTTAATTTTTCAATTGATTCTAAAATTGATTCTACACTCATGATTTTCTCCTTTTTATTATTTTTTGTAGTATTACTTTTTGTTTAATTATTCACATCCGCAAACTATGCAGATTTTTGGTCTCTAACTGCTGCAACTGCTCTAGTAAGAGAAGCCATAACAGCGTTGATAGATCCAACGATACCTGTAGCAGGTGAGTTTACGCAGCCAAGCATTTTTGCGTAAATTTCTTCTTTTGAAGGAATTGTAGCAAGTGCTTTTGCTTCTTCTGCTGATAAAAGTTTTCCGTCCATAGCAGCAGCAATAATTTCACC
This sequence comes from Candidatus Gastranaerophilaceae bacterium, assembly GCA_045651505.1. Taxonomy (GTDB): domain Bacteria; phylum Cyanobacteriota; class Vampirovibrionia; order Gastranaerophilales; family Gastranaerophilaceae; genus CAG-196. The sequence goes on from JAZRSL010000006.1 coordinate 47,349, forward strand.
TTTTTTAGTATCTTTGATGAATTTTGATAAAGCTTTAGCAGGTGCAACTTGATCACCGAAACCGAACGCAATAGCGATAGGTCCTTTGAAAGTTTCAGTTAAAACTTCGTAAGGAGTATCCTTAAC
>JAZRSL010000007.1:0-33288 GCA_045651505.1 Candidatus Gastranaerophilaceae bacterium
AAGTCTTGAAGCACAACTCGGAATTGCCGTTAAACGCGAGTGAGCAAGACACTCCCACCATCTCCACCATACTTTTTCTTTACTAAAAAGAAAAAGAAGGCAAAAAGAAAAGAATATTTGGTCGGCAGAGATTGATTAATACTTCAAGCTTATAATATTTATTCCAACTCTGCCTCAAAGAGACTATTCTGCTCTTGACTCAGAACACCACCAATAAAAAGGCCTGCCTAGAGCAGGCATTTTTATTGGTTTTAATGAGTGAGGAGCTGAATCAGCTTTAGTGGGTTCGGCGGATTTGTGGACGGACGACGCAACTGAATGTTGCTAGTCCGGATAGCGAACAGGCTGAGCTAGCTAAGGTAAAGCTCCTTGGGCGAAACTCTGTGAGCGTGGAGCAAATCCAAGACGACTCCCGCCATCTCCACTATACTTTTTTACTGAAGAGAAAAAAGAAGGCAAAAAATAAAAGAACATCTTGCCTAGTAAATATGACTACAGGCTTACAGATTTTATTTTGAAGTTTTAAAGTGTTAATAAAAATTAATACAGTAGCAAAATTTTTTTTAAAGATGTTTTATATAAATAGTAGACAATAATGGGTGTGAAAGTGTTAAATATAGGAATTAATCAAGTTATTAATAAACCGTTACCTATGCAAAGTAGTGCTGTTAACAATAGACGAAAAACTGTTTATAAAACCCAAGAAAATAATTTACAAAATGATAATAAGAAAAAAATATTAATATATTCTTTTGCTGCGTTTGCTTTAGCTCTGTTAGCTATTCTTACTAAGAATAAAATAAAACCAAAACTGAATAATAAGCCTACAGTTTATGACTATCGCCCATCAACTCGAAAAACACTAGAAAGAGCTTTAAAAGGGGTTGATTTAACCGACCCTGATGCTGTATTAAATGCTTTGAGAAAAATACCAGGTGCAAAAATAAAAGAAGGAGTTTTTAAACCTAGTGAAAGTATTAAAATGGGTAGAAAATTTTATGTAGATATAAATGGTGAGCAGTCTATATTTGAAGTGCATACAAACAGATTTGGTAAAAATCCTATATTGAGACTTTACCAAAACATCAAAGGTCGATGCAATGCCCATCTTAGAGATTATTTACAACCAAATGGTTTATTTTCTACAAATTCTTTTTTATCACCAGATTCGCATATACAAGTAGGGGAAAAAGGGTTAAATTGGCTTGCGTGGGCTTAATTAATATCCTATTCTGTTCCATATAGTAGGGCTTGGACTTGTTTGTGTGGCAATATTAATTCTTGCATAGATTGAGCTAATTCAGCATTGGTATTGGCTTGTATAAATTTTGCACTTGTTACGTCTGCTACACATTTCAGTTGGTCTAAATCGTGAGAATTTCCAACATTGAATGCTATTACGTCAATTTTTATGTCACGTCGTTTTTTTATTAAATCTATTGCATAATCACACGGGCTTTCATCGCAATTTTCTCCGCCATCAGTTAATAAAATGATATGCTTATTCCCATTTTTATTTCTTAAATCTTTATCGACGGCTTGTTTAAGAGAATATGTTATAGGAGTCATTCCTTTTGGACGAAGCTTTGTAAGAGCAGAGTTTATTTCTTGAAAATTATTTATTCCTAGTGGAACAAGGAGCTCTGAGCTCCTGCAAGCATTATAGGCAAATATATTGCAAGTGTGCCCGTATACACGTAGCCCTATTTCTGTTTCTTTAGTAATTTGTGGCAATATTTTTTTTATGAGTGTTTTAACTTGATTGGCTTTTGTTTTATGCTCTAAAAACTCCCCCATGCTATTAGAAAAATCTATAACGAATAAGAGTTTATCACCATTTTGTTCGAGATTATATGTATTTTGTGTGAAAACTTCATATGCGAAGACGGGAAGTGCTAAAATTACTAATAAAAAGAATAAAAGTTTTTTCATATTGATAGAATATTAACTTATAAAATAGAAAACTGATATTCCCTTTTTGTCTTATTTTGTGTAATTTTCTAATTTTGCATATTTTAAAAAATATTGCCCTACAAAAAGGTTTATGGTAATATCGTTGTAAATCAGATAGTATATACAACACGATAAAAGGAGTATTTATGATTTCAGTAAACGATTTAAAAAATGGCTTAACTCTTGAATTAGACAATGGACTTTGGTCTGTAGTTGAATTCTTACACGTAAAACCTGGTAAAGGTGCTGCGTTTGTTAGAACAAAGCTTAAAAACGTTGAAACAGGTAGCGTTTTAGAAAAAACTTTTAGAGCTGGCGAAAAAGTTGCTAAAGCTATGTTAAACCGTAAAGAAATGCAATATTTATATAAAGCTGGTGAAGAATTCGTTATGATGGATATGGAATCATACGAACAATTACAACTAACTAAAGATCAAGTTGGTGATGGTGTTAAATACATGAAAGAAGATATGATTGTTCAAGTATTAATGCACGATACAAAAATTATTGGTGTTGATATTCCTGCTCACGTTGAATTAGCAGTAGTAGATACACCTCCTGCAGAAAAAGGAAACACAGCTCAAGGTGGTACAAAACCAGCTACTCTTGAAACAGGTGCTGTTGTTAACGTTCCTTTCTTTGTAGCTAATGGTGACGTTATTAGAGTTGACACCAGAAGTAACGAATACTTAGATAGAGTATAATTTTTATTACAAGTGAGCAAAAATAAAAATGTTCACTTGTATTTTTGTAAGGAGATATACTATGAAATTTGAAATAGATTATATTGAAAAGTTAGCAAAAATTATTGCTGATAATGAATTAACAGAGATTTCTTTAGAAGATGGCGAACAAGCTATCACTATTAGAAAAGATTTAGCAGAAGTTGTTACAACAGCTGTTGCTCCAGCAGCCGCTCCGACTCCAGTAGTTTGTCAAACAACAATTAATACACCATCTGCAGAGGTTGAAAAAGAAGCTCCAAAAGGAACTCCTATTACTTCTCCAATGGTAGGTACTTTCTACGCTGCTCCATCTCCTGATGCTGAGCCATTTGTAGAAGTTGGTAAATCAATTTCTGCAGGAGATGTTGTTTGCATTGTAGAAGCAATGAAATTAATGAATGAAATAAAAGCAGAATGCTCAGGTAAAATTACACAAATTTGTGTAAGTAATGGTGACCCTGTAGAATTCGGTCAAGTATTAATGTATGTAGAGTAAGAGATGTTAAGAAGTTAGGACATTAAGACGTTAGGTTCTTTATATTATTGAACTTAAAACCTTAATGGCTTAAAGTCTTAATGACTTTTAAGAGGTAACTATGTTTAAAAAGGTTTTAATAGCCAACAGAGGCGAAATTGCTGTTAGGGTTATTCGTGCTTGTAGAGAGTTGGGAATCCCTACAGTTGCAGTATATTCGCAAGCTGATGCAAAGTCTTTACATGTAAGGCTTGCAACAGATGCGTATTGTATCGGGCCTGCTCCTAGTGGAGAGAGTTATTTGAATATTCCAGCAATAATTACAACAGCTATTATGACAGGTTGTGATGCGATTCACCCAGGCTATGGATTTATGTCAGAAAGAGCCGATTTTGTTGATATTTGTGATCAACATAATATCAAATTTATTGGCCCTTCAGCTGAGTCTATGAGAAAAATGGGTGACAAAGCAACTGCTCGCAGAACTATGATTGAGAATAATGTTCCTGTAACTCCAGGTACAGGGTTGTTAGAAACAGTTGAACAAGCAAGAGAGTTTGCTAAGAAAGCTGGTTATCCAATTATTCTTAAAGCTACTGCAGGTGGTGGCGGTAAGGGTATGAGAATCGTTAGAAAAGACGAAGAGCTTGAATCAAATATGACTCTTTGTCAGCAAGAAGCTCAAAAATTCTTTGGTAATCCAGGGGTTTACGCTGAAAAATTCTTGGAAAACCCAAGACATATTGAGGTACAAATTCTAGGCGATTCTTTTGGTAATGTTATTCATTTAGGGGAAAGAGACTGTTCTATTCAAAGACGTCACCAAAAGCTTCTTGAAGAAGCACCAAGCCCTGCGATTGATGAAAAAACACGTCAGGAAATGGGTGCAGCTGCTGTTCGTGCGGCTAAAGCTATCAATTATGAGGGTGCTGGTACTTGTGAATTCTTGCTCGACCATGATGGAAAATGGTATTTCATGGAAATGAATACTCGTGTTCAGGTTGAACACTGTGTAACAGAAATGATTTCTCAAGTAGATATTGTTAGAGAACAAATCCGTGTAGCTGCTGGTAAAAAATTAAACTATACTCAGGATGACATTGTTCTTAAAGGTCATGCTATAGAATGTCGTATAAACGCAGAAGATTCTGAAAATGGATTTATGCCTTCTCCTGGCACAATTGATGCTTACTTAGCGCCTGGCGGATTTGGTGTAAGGGTTGATTCGCATGTTTATGCTGGATACAAAATCCCACCTTACTATGATTCTATGATTGGTAAGCTGATTTGTTGGGGAAGAACTCGTAACGAAGCTAGACGCAGAATGTATCAAGCTTTAAAAGAGTATGTTGTTCTTGGGGTTAAGACAACAATACCGTTCCATCAACAAATTGTTGAGGATGAAGTGTTTATAAGTGGACAATTTAATACTGGATTTATAGAAGACTTCTATAAACGTCAGGGTAAAGAGTTTAAATAATAAATAATGGGGGGTTGATTTTATTTCAACCCCCATTAAATTATTGTAGATCTGTAAGTTCAACTTGTTTAATAATAAAGGCATTTGGTGATTTTAGCTCTTTTTCTGCAAATTCTTGAATTGTTTTGATAAAGTTTTCTGTCATATCGTCTTTTAAAATTTTTATTTCAAATTGTAAGTTTGGATTTTGTTCAAAAAGATACTTTAATTTGTTTTTAATACCTGCAATTTCGATATCTTTAAAATTTTTGTATTGTTGTTTTATTTGCGGTTCTATAATGCCTTGAAGATAAATTAGTGATGTCGAATAAGTATAATTTTTGGTTAGAACTTTCTTCATAAGATTGTTGTCAGAATCTATTTGTTTATTTTTTTCAACATACATAAAGGCTCTGACATGTTCTGCTATTGTTTTTGGTGACATACAGAATAATTGAGGTGTTTTTACACAAATTTTTATATAATCTTGAGTAGTCATTCCATCTTTTTCAAAAATTTTAACAACTTCTCGTACATTTTTTTCAATAGTTTCTGGAGAGAGACAAAATATCGATGGCTGTTTAATGCAAGCTCTTATATAATCTTGTCTGTTTAAATTTTCATTTTTAAATTTTTCAAGAGTTTCTAAAATGTTTTTATCAATTGATTCTGGTAAGCAAGCAAGAAGCTGAGGCTGTTTGGTAAAAGATTTAATAAAATCATTTGCTGTTAAATTATCATTTTCAAATGTTCTGAGATATGACTGAAGTTTTTCTTCAAATTTTTCTAAAGATAAATAGAATAGACTTGGGGCATCTTTTAGCATTTTAATATATGTTTTTACATCTAATCCGTCTTTTTCGTACGCATCTGTTATTTGTTTAATATGTTTTTCGATTGTATCTGGTGTATAAACAAAGATTCTAGGAATTTTTAGGCAACATTTTAAATAATCTTTAGTGGTTAGTCCTTCTTTTTCAAAAATTTTAACAACTTCTCGTATATTTTTTTCAATGGTTTTTGGACAAGCATAAAATAAAGATGGTTGTTTAAGGCATGCTTTTATATAAGTATTAGAAGTTAGTCCTTCTTTTTCAAATTTTTTTACGAAGTCTCTAATATTTTTTTCGATTGAATTTGGTGGCCTATAAAATAATGAAGGGACAGTGATACAAGCTTGTAAATAATCATCTTCTTTTAAATTTTCTTTTTCAAAACGTTTAGTGAATTCTTTTACATTATATACAATGCTTTCAGGACTATTCTTTACTATAGTTGGCTGTTTTAAAATTGCATCAATAAGAACTTCTGTTGTTAAAAGTTTGTTATTAAAACCTTCAACAATTTTTTCTATTTTTAATTTTATTTTTTCAGGATTTCTTGAGAATATTTCTGGAAATTTTAAGAATTTTTTTAATAATACATCAGAATCTATGTTGTACTTATTAAAATATTCGCTGATTATTTTAAAATTATACTGTACCTTATCACTAAGCTCTCCAAATAGATTTTTCAATTCGTCAAAAGTAAGATTTTTTTGTTTAGCACCTATTTTAATTTTTTGATAAATTTCTAAATTATTGCCAAAAGTTGGGTAATAAATTTTGTGAGCAAGTTGAGGTTTTTCTGTTTTGTTGATGTCAGTTTTATAATTTATATTGGTTTTATTAGGAAGATTTAAGATTTGCATATTTAACCTTTTTTTTAATTTAAAACAAGTAAAAATAATTTTTGCTAAGAACTGTTAAAATTTTATATGTATTATTGTTAAAAAGTTTTATATAAACTAAAATAAAAATATGAAATTAAAGGAGTTTTTATGAAAAAGATTTTAGCAATATTATTATTTGCTTTACCGTTAATTGCTTTTGCAGAAGAGGATTTTGGAATCAAAGTTCCACAATGGAAAGATTTCGCTCCGACAGCTTATATTAATGTCAAAGAGCCTAAGGGGATTATGGGTAAATTAAATGTAACAGCTAAATATTGGTATGACCGTAAAGTTGCTTTTGAAGAAGGTCTAGTGAACTGTAAAGTTATTGAATCTCATGAAGAAAGATTTTCTTGTTATGAAGATTTGAAGGTTAAGCAATTCCAAGAAAACACTGTTTACAATGCAAAAATAGAAGCTCGTAGTTATGATAATGGCGCTATTCCTGAAATGTATGATAGAACAGACAATATGCTACCTGTAGGAAACTATATTAACAATTTCTCTAGAATGATGCCAAATGAAATAAGGGGCTATTAATTATAAGATAAGTTTAGTTTTGTATAAAAAAAAGAGTTATATTTTTATAACTCTTTTTCATTATTTATAAACCTTGTTGATTATATCTTTCTTCATCATAAGCAATCATTTCTTGCATTGACTGCCAGTTGTCATAAATTTCTTCAGGTTTGAAGTATATGTCAATTTCTCTTTCTGCACTTGCCAGAGAATCAGATGCGTGTATTACATTATATTGCATGATTTGTGCAAAATCAGCTCTAATGGTGCCTACATCAGCTTTGTTTGGATCAGTTGCGCCAACTAAATGACGAACGCTTTCAACTGCGTTATAGCCTTGAACAACCATAGCTACGATTGGAGCACTTGTAATGTAATAAATAAGTCTGTTATAGAAAGATTTTCCTACGTGTTCTGCATAATGTTGAGCTGCAAGTTCAGGAGTTACTTGTAAAATCTTCATTCCAACAATTTTAAAGCCTTTATCTTCAAATCTAGATAAAATTTTTCCGATAAGTCCTCTTTTTACACCGTCTGGCTTAATTGCGACAAATGTTCTTTCTTCTGCGTTCATAATCTCTCCTATATATAAATAATAGCAAAATACTTCCTATCACTATTAATTAGACCATGAAGCTGTTAAAAAGTCAAAAATATTAAAGGGCGTTATTAACGCCCTTTAATGAAAACATCTATTTTAATCTTCCGCTTAGAAGTTTTGCAATATATTGTAGGAATATTGATAATTCCCATAATAGAGTTCTGTGTTTAACATAATATAAATCATATCCTAAACGTTCTTCTGGAATACAATCTTCTGCTTTGATTTGTTGCCATCCTGTTATTCCAGGACGAACCCAATCACGACATTCCCAAAAAGGAATATTATCTTGATGCTTATAATGTTCTTCTTCTCTTACTGGGCGAGGTCCAACAAGGCTCATTTCGCCTTTAAGAATATTAAACATTTGTGGAATATCATCAACATGGAATTTTCTAATCCATTTGCAGAATGGCATGATTCTTTTATCATCTGAATTTACTTCTTCTAAGTCATCATCAAAAGTTTCATCAACTTTATCTTGATACATTGTCCTAAATTTAATCATTTTGAATGGTTTGCCAAACTTGCCAATTCTTGTTTGCATGAAGAAGATTGGACCAAAATCAGAAAGTTTAATTCCAAGCATTGCAATTATTGTAATTGGTAATGTTAGGATTAGAATAGCTATTGCACAAATTATATCAATGATTTTTTTGAGTTTTGAATACAAGAAATGTCTAGGTCTGACGTAATCATAAAATAGCCAGTTTACAGCCATTTTGTTTGCAAATAGTTTTTGTGTTATATGAGCGTAAAATGTTGGCATTCTCCAAACTTTAACACCTAGAGGAATCCCTTTTGCTAAATCCGTAAGAATATTAGAATCCATTCTTGATTTAACAGCAATTATTACCATATCAACGTGATTGTCTTTTATAACAGCTTCTGAGTCGTAAGTTAATCCTAAGATAGGTATGGTTGAATCCTCTTCTTCAATGCTACTCATATTGTCATCCAAGAAGCCAACAACTTTCATTCCTAGCTCAGGACGAGCTTGGATTTCTTCTGCTATTAATTTCCCGTCTTGGCCAGCTCCAACAATCAAAATGTTTTTAATTCTTTTGAAGAATCTTCTGTAAATATTATCAAAAATTCTTATAACTAAAATACCTGCGAAAATTAATAATAAATCTAAGAGTATAAGGTATATTCCTAATCCCCCGAGGATTGGAACTGCAAGTATTCCTGCTAAAAAAGAACCAATAAAAACACCTTCAAATAAAAGGTATATGTCTTTGAAACAATATTTCCTAACATTATAAAAACCTTTCATGCCTAGAATCAGCATTATTGATAATAGGAATAACCCGACAACTGCAAAAAGTTGTGCGTATGTTTGTGCAACAAAACAAAAAGTGCAGAAACTTATGAAAGCTATTATTAATGCATCAAAAACAGCTAACACATATGATGATCTTGATAAAACTGCCATACTATCTCCTATAACACTATTTAGAACTTAATCCACATAGTATTATAACATATTTTGAGATAAATATAAAATATCTTTACACTTTTTCTTTTGTTGGTAAAAACTCTTTTACTGTATTTAAAACTTCTGTGTAACTAGGGTATAACGTACAACGATTTTTACCTCTTTTTAGAGGGCAAATTCTAGCGTGGCAAGGCTGGCAAGGAATGTTGCCAGTGATAGCTTTATATTTATCTTCTGCGCCAATAGGAGCATATAAATGTGTTGGTGTGCAACAGAAAATTGTTACGATTTTAGGCTTGCCTGTAGCCCAAGCTAAATGTGTACTTCCACTATCAAGTGAAATTAATAAATCACTTCTTCTAAAAATTTCTGCAAGTTCTAATAAACTTGTTTTTCCTGCAATATTTAAATGCTTACCACTTGAAATATCTTCAATTAAGTCATTGTCGCTAGGTGTTCCTGTGAAGATTAATGTGTAATCTTTTTCGAGTTCTGCAATAAGTTTTTTCCAGTTATTTTTGTTCCAATGTTTTGGTTTCCATGTTGTAGCTGGGGCTATAGCAAGAACTGGTTTTGATTTATCTAAATCTTTTAAAAGTTCATCAACTTTTTTTATCGTATCTTCAGAAGATTCTGGTAGAGCAACTTTTATATCACTTGTATCTAAGCCTAAATGTTTTGCAAATTTAAGGTAATTAACAATAGCGTGATTTTTATTACCTGTATTTAAACGTCCAATTATTTCGTTACCACCAAGAAAAGCAAATTCTCTAGCTGATGTTGATACTATACGTCTTTTAGCTCCCGAAGTTATCATCCATATGAAACTTTTTATTAAAAGTTGAGTATCAATTGCGACATCAAATTTTTTTGAACGTATATGTTTTACAATTTCAATATATTCTTTAAAATTTTCTGAAAATTTTTGTTTTTTCCATTTTTTTAAAGGGGCTAAAATAGCTTCATCTACATAAGGATTGTTTTTTATTGCATCATATCCTTTTTCGCTTGTAATCCAAGTGACTTCATATCCGTTTGCTTTAAGCACTGCTGCAAGTGGAATATTAAAAATAACATCTCCAAGGGATGAAAGTCTTACTAATAAAGCTCGTTTTGTCGACATTATACAAACTCCTTTTGATAAAAGCGTACAATAAATTTAGCCATATTGCAATAAATGTATATAAAAAAAGACCACTTAATGTCTTTAAATATCAGGAAACGTCTCGTTCGAGCGAAGCTCTCAACTCGACTCCTCCATTCAAAACGATACTTAATCGTTTTGAATGGAGTCCTTCCCACAAGCGAAGAACCTTCGGTTCTGTCACTTAGCGAATCTACATATAAAAAAAGAAGACCTTTAAGGTCTTCTTTTTTTATATGGTACCCCCAAGCGAATTCGAATCGCTGTCTACACCGTGAAAGGGTGTTGTCCTAGGCCTCTAGACGATGGGGGCTAGTGACAAGTACTATAATATCAAATCAATTTTTCTTGTCAACATGTTTTTTTAAAATTTATTTTACTAATTCATCTGCTAAAGGAGATTCGACTTTACCATTAAGAGTTTTTGACACGCTCTTGATGTTTTCAGCCATTTTGTCCATTTCAGGAGTCCAAACAAAATTAGCTAATACAAAGTTTTCACCGGTAGCAAAATCTCCTGATAATTGTACGCGAATAATTTCTTCTAGCATTTTTTTCGCAGTAGGAACCATTTTTTCCATGTTTACGTCTAAAATGCCATCAGGAGAAATTGTAATTGCACCTTCTTTAATAAAATAATAATTTTGCATTACTGAACGAACTCTATGAGCTTGGCTCATAGTTGGTTTAGACATCATCATATTGTCTATTGCATAAGTTAAAATAATTTGATTACGTTGCTCTTGAGTATACATACCAGCTTCTGTTAGTACGTCAACCATTGCAAGTGAAATCATATCTGCTTTGTTTTCTTCAATTATTGATTTATACTTACCCAATCCTTCTGTACCAGATTTTGGTCCAAGTGAGTGACCATTCTCGTGGCCTACTGTAAACCAATGGTCAGCTTCATCATTATAAAATTTGTGTAATTCAGGATTTAAAGTTGCATTTAATCTTTTTTGCATCTTTTCTTTTGCGTCTTCTGATGTGATTAAACGAATTTGTCTATGATAAACATTTCTTCTACCGCCATCAAGTTTTGTAATTGACCATTTGTCATCATTCGGTAAATTTTCTGCTAATGTAATCCCTGCACGAAATTCTCCAACATCACCAGTTACAGCAACTAAATCCGCGTCAACCATTGTTTGTTTTGATTCTTTATCTGGTGAGATATTTTGTTCGTATTCGTTATTGAATGGCATATTTTGAGCCATAAGTGGTAAATAATTTTTTACACCTAAAATAGCATCTGTACCTTTTTTGTTGATAATTCCAACTCTTCCGCCTAAAAAGTCTTTAGCAACTGGAATAATTCCAGCTTCATCTAGAAGAGCTTTTAGTTCTGGGTTTTCAACTACTGTTTCGGTCATTTCATCAGAATAGTTTTCACGAGTGATAGTAAATTCTAATGGTGTATCCTGTAGTGTTGCCCATTTTTTATCAGCGTAAGCGTCAAGCATAGGGTCAGCTTCTCTTAGGGCTTTTGCTTGTAATTTTAAAAATTCATTGAAATCAGCATTTGTCGATACTTCAGAAGCTTTTTCTAATTCGTCAGCCATGTATGCAAAATCTTCTTTGAATTTATCAATATAGTCAATAGCAATTAATTCATCACCATTTCTTTCAATAACTGAGCGCTGATTAAGAATCTTCTCTACTTCTTTACATTTACCGCCTTTAAGCATTTTTATTAAAATTGCGTGGAATTCATCTTTTTCCAAATCTTGAGGGTAAACACCTTTTCCCGCTCTTTCACTTATGCCTTTAGCTAATTCTATCATGTGGGATTCTCTGTCTAAAGCACAAACACCTTTTTGAGCATCGAAAAGTATTTTTGTTAATTTTGCCTGTTCATTATCTTTGGCAATCTCTTTTTCCAAATATTCTTTAAAAGGTAAGTTGTTAGGATTATCAAGTTGCATATTAATTTTATCTAAAACCACAGCTGCTTTTACCAAGTGTTTTAAAGCTTGTTTGTCGCCTTCTGCAAGTTCTAGGTATTCAGGAGCATCAACAGCTAACATTTTCTTTGTTGTTAAGTAATCTTTATGTGTACGTTTTTGAAGTTCTTCCATAGAAAGATTTAGTTCATATTCTTTTCTATTTGAAATGTTTACATTGTTAATACTGCTCATCTTATCAAGCTCCTTCATTATTAAATTACTATTTTCTTTCACGGACAAATCAGATGATTTAGAATTATCACCTTTTGCTTTCATATTTATATTTGAGGTTTTATTAATGGGATTTATGTTCATATAAGCTATTATAGCATACTAACGTTGATTTTGCCGAATTTTGCAGACAAATCGTCAAGATGGTGTACAAGGTAATAGATTGGTTCTAAATCTTTTGTATCTAAATCAACAATTGCTCCCCAATCAGCTCTTGCGTGGTGTGCTGCAATCATTTTTGCGACACGTTTAAAACCTGCACTCATACAGATTGTAAATCCATACTGAGAGTGTGTTAACCATTCTTTTCTAAATTCTTCGTCGTAATCAATTAAGCCAGATTCTAAATCTATTGTGTATTCAAAAACTTTGCCAATATCGTGAAGTAAGCAAGCTGCAAAAACTTCATCTTTATTAACTTTTTGGAAAAATGCATTTAAATTAACTTCTGCATATTGTAGGCATTCTAGTGTATGAACCATTAACCCACCAATGTAGTTATGGTGCATCATTTTAGCTCCTGGAGTAACAAGAAGCTTTTCTCTGTTTTCTTCATATATTTTTGCAACAAAATTTTTAAGCTCTTCATCTGAAATTTTATTTATGTAAGCTTCGAGTTCCTTGTAAGCAGCTTCTCTTTCTGCTGGTTCAAGTCCCATTTTGGCTTCTTTTATTAATTCTAAAGAATTTACTAAGCAATTATTAAATTTTTCATTAAAAGTTCCAGAGACTATGCGTAAGATGTTTCCACATCTGAAGATTTTTGAATCTATTCTATTTAGGGCTTCTTCCCAAAGAATGCAGTTTAGAATTTCATTATTTTCAATATCTTTTAATTGAAGTTTTCCCATTTTTGTTCCAGCTTTAGTATCACCGATTGAAAAAGTAACAACTTCGTAATGTAATTCTGTACTAAACATTTTAAACCCCTCCAAATTAAGCTTATTATAGCATAAAAAATCCTTTGTTTATAAGTAGCAAAAAAAATTTTCAGAAGTTTTATTCTAATATATGCTTAATATTTTGTAAAAAAAGCTATCGAAAAATAGATATTTAGTGTAAAATATCTACTGCAACGATTCACTCAATATATGAAAGGATTTTTTCATCATGGTGCTTGAAATGACTTATTCTCAGCTTGAAAGAGCAATCAATCCAACACACGACATTAAGTTATTTGCAGGGCGTTCTAATCCTGCATTAGCACAAGAAATAGCAGATTACTTGGGTACGACAGTAGGCCCTATGGTTATCAAAAATTTTGCAGATGGTGAAATTTATGTTCAGGTAAAAGAGAGCATTCGTGGTGATGATGTTTTTATTGTTCAACCGCTTTGTAATCCTGTTAATGAAAATTTAATGGAACTTTTAATAATGATTGATGCATTTAAACGTGCAAGCGCTAAGTCAATCACTGCAGTAATACCTTACTATGGTTATGCAAGGCAAGATAGAAAAACTTCTGGTAGAGAAGCTATTACCGCAAAGCTTGTTGCAGATTTATTAACAACTGCTGGTACAACAAGAGTTTTAGCAATGGATTTGCACACAGGCCAAATCCAAGGTTTCTTTAATATTCTAGTAGATCATATTTTTGCGAATCCAATTTTGGTAGATTATTTCAAAAGCTTAAACATTGATCCAGATGAAATGGTTTGTGTAAGCCCTGATATGGGTGGAGCAAACAGAACTAGACATTTTGCTAAAAAATTAGATTGTCCAATTGCAATTATTGATAAACGTAGAGATAAACATAATGAAGCTATTGCATCACATATTATTGGTGATGTTGAAGGCAAAGTATGTTTAATGTTTGATGATATGATTGATACGGCTGGTACAATTTGTGAAGCTTCTAAATTGTTAAAGAGCAAAGGTGCAAAAGCTGTATATGTTGGTGCTACCCACGCTGTATTTTCTGGTCCAGCAATTGAAAGATTAAAGTGTGCTCCAATCGAGGAATGTGTTGTTACTAACACTATTCCATGGGCAAAAGAAGATTTGCCTCCAAATGTTAAACAACTTTCTGTAGCACCATTATTGGGACAAGCTATTTCTAGAATCCATGATGATGAATCGGTAAGTTCATTGTTTGGGTTTGAAAAAGAAATGAAGGTATAAAAACGGAGTTTATCTCCGTTTTTTAGTCTTTAAAAAGACCTTCTAGTAGCATAATGTCGTTTGCTCCTTCAGCGATTGTTGCAACAACATTAACGCCAGTTAAATTTTCTATTTGTTCTAGATTATCCCAGTGCATAAAGTTGCTTGAATCATAATTATTTAAAATTATTCCTTCAATTTCAATTCCATTAGCTTTGGCATAGTCGACAGTTAATATTGTTGAATTAATTGTTCCTAAACCGGCATCTGCAACGATTAATATGCTCAAACCTAATTCCCAGATTAAGTCTTTTAATAGATATTTTTCGTCATTCTTGCTTATTAAGGGACAGGTGATTCCCCCTGCGCCTTCAAGAAGAAGATAGTCATATTTTTTAGAGATTTGTGCATAATCGTATTTGATTTTATCTATATCAATTTCGTGATTTTTACGTTTTGCGGCAAGGTGTGGAGAAATAGCTTCTTGCCAGTAATAGCTTACACATTCTTCTGGCTCTATAGGAATATTTGCTTTTTGAACGACATAATTTGCATCACTTTCAACTAAGTGATTGCACATTTCTGTAACTCCGCTTATTACTGGTTTAAAATATCCACAATTATATCCTTGTTCCCGCATTTTTTTTATAATTAATGCTGAAACGTAAGTTTTTCCTACATCAGTTCCTGTGCCAGTAATAAAAATCTTTTTAGCCATAATATAATTATCTCACAGTCTTAAGCATAAATCTAACACAGTCTTTTGAGTTATGAGAAAGGTTTGCTATGTTGTAACAGTTTTCTACTACGGTTTGGTAAGCTTCTTTATCATCAAGATAGCTTTCAATCTTAAAGATTAAATCAGAAAAGTCTTCATAAAAAGGCATGTTCCCTTCAAAAAGAGCTAGTTCTTCTCTGTAATCGCTTATTAAAAGTCTTTTACAAGCTACGGTTTGAAAAGTTCTGTAATTAAGTGATGAAATTCCTTGAGAATTCATGTTGAAAACTATTTTGCAATTGTTTATAGCGTTTGCCATATCTGCTTCGTTATCAATAAAGCCCTGATAGCACTTATCTATTAATAAAGGATTTTTAGCTCTTTTTCTGGCATCTTGGTAATGTCTCTCAATGGCATGCCAAGCAATTTTTAGGTCTGGAAGTTTTGTTACCAATTCTTCAAAAAAGCTTAATCTATAATCTGTATCAAGTCTTCCCGCAAACATTAAATCAAATTGAGGTTTTATATTTAAATCTTTATAAATGTCAAAATTTACAAAATGTGGTAGGTAATGTATATTTTCAAAATTTTCATAACTGGTTAAAACTTTATCCCAATAAAATGTGTATACATCTTTTTGAGATAAGTATGGAAGATATTTTTCCCATTCAGGTCCTGAGGCTTTGCTTCTAATATCATCTGAAAAATAACATACACAAGGCATTTTTAGATTATAGTCAATTTTTATTTTAAGAGGTGAAAAATCATAGCCTATTATTTGGCTAAAATCTTTTTGGATAAGTTCTGATAAATTTTTAGGCTTAAGCTCATCGTAGATAGTAACTACGCAACCATTTTGTAAATAGCCGTCAATAATGCTATTAGTTGTTAATCTACCTCCGATACTTACTGGCATGATAGCCAAGATTTTCTTTTTCATAAGCTCCTCTTTGTTGTTATTTTATCATTATATTTTTTGTAATACAACTTTATAAAATATTTACAAAAAAATTTGTATTTGATATTATGGAAAAAATTTATTAAGTATCGTCATTATTATTTGGAGAAAATTATGAGAATCAACCCAATTGGTGTAAATTTTTATACAAATTTCACTACAAAGTCATGCCAACAACGTTCAGTATTACCTGCAATGAAACCAGACACAGTAAGCTTTACTGGTAATAAAGTTCAAACAGCAAAAACAGTTGTTATTTTACTAGGTGCGCCTAACAGTGGTAAAGGTACTTTTGCAAGAAAAATTGCAGAAAAACATTCTATACCGCAGATTAGTACAGGTGATATTTTAAGAAACGAAGTTAAAAATGCTACAAAATTAGGCCTTGAAGCGAAAAAATATATGGAAAGTGGTGCTTTAGTCCCAGACAGTTTGATTTTAAGAATATTTCAAAAAAGAATCTCTCAAAATGATTGTCAAAAAGGTTTTATTTTAGATGGTTTTCCAAGAACAATTAATCAGGCAAAAGAATTGGATGAAGTTCTAAAAAAAGATAAAAATATCGCAGTAAAAATTATAAACTTAGATGTAGAAAAAGATATTTTATTCCAGCGTTCAGCAAATAGATATACTTGTGCAGATTGCTCAAAAACTTTCGCAATAAAAGATGGGTATAATCCTGAAACTTCAAAATGCGATTGCGGAGGAAAATTAATAAAAAGAGCTGATGATACTCCAGAAGTTCTTGCTAATAGATTAATTTCTTACGAAAAACAGACTATGCCTTTAGTTGGTTACTACGCTGAAAAAGTAGCAAATATTGATGTATATGGAAAAGACGCACCAATGGAAGAAACTCTATCAAGAGTATTCAAAGCTATTGATAAAGAATAATTATTTCCATATTGTGTAAACTCGTAATTTCATATTAAACGTAACTTTTGCAGAGAGGTAAGAACCCGCTTTACGAAGTAAAGTTGGTTCGACTCCATAAAAAAAGAACCCCCTAAGAGATTCTTTAATGGTGGCCCTGGAGACTCTGCCGAACGAAAGGCAACTAAATGTTGCGTTTCGTGAGAGGTAAGAACCCGCTTTACGAAGTAAAGATGGTTCGACTCCATAAAAAAAGAACCCCCTAAGAGATTCTTTAATGGTGACCCTGGAGACTCTGCCGAACGAAAGGCAACTAAATGTTGCGTTTCGTGAGAGGTAAGAACCCGCTTTACGAAGTAAAGATGGTTCGACTCCATAAAAAAAGAACCCCCTAAGAGATTCTTTAATGGTGGCCCTGGAGGGAGTCGAACCCACGGCAGACAAGGTTTAGGAAACCTCCGCTCTATCCTACTGAGCTACAGAGCCATTAATTATTTAATTTTAACATAAAGACGGCTCCGCTCGAAAAACCTGCTTGCATTTGCCTCCGCAAACGCAACACCGTTTTTCTCGACTCCACCTCGTTTGCTTGCGCTCACTCGGTTTGCCCATTGTCCTCGCCGGACGAGCACTGAGCTACAGAGCCATTAACAAACTAATTTTATCATAATTTATATAAACTAACAAATTTTTATTTTACGTGTTTTAATATGGACATGAATATTCATAAAACATCACAAATTTATTTTAAGGGATATGATGCGAGGCCATTAAAAGGGTTTTTTATGTCATCAAACTGTCGTGGTGTTGCAGAAGAAATGAGAGCAATTGGTCAAAGGGAAGGTTTTAGAATCTTTTCAACTGTATCAGATGGTGTAATAAAAAAATGTACTGAGACAATTCCAAACTACAGTCTTTCAGCTGCAGGTTTGTGGGCGCAAGATTATTTGACTTTTGTTAATAATAAATTATTTTCTTTTGAAGATAGTAAAATGACAAAAGCGATACTTGAATATTTTGGCTTAAGGCCAGACTTAACAGAACAAATAGATAGAAGTTCACCAAGTATGGATGAACTTAAAGGAAAACTAGCAAGGAACCAAAGAGAAATAGCAAATTCTACTGAACTTTTCAGGGACAATAAAGTCTTAATGTTTGAGTTAATGAAAAAAAGTGATTCTATAGCTGATGAAATTTTACAGATGCAAAAAGATGCTCATATTGCAGGTGGGAATTTATTCATTGCAAAAAATAAACTAGGGCAAGAAGTTCTTATTGTGGGTGAAAATGATACTAAAAAGTATCAACCAGATGAGATTCAAGCAATGTATAAAGTTGAAGACGTTATTGTTTTACCTCAAATGGATTTCCACTTAGATTTATTTATTCGACCTTTGAATGTTGGCAAAATTCTTCTTGCAGATGATAAAATGTCTATGAAAGTATTAACAGAAGGGTTGGGTAAATTTAAATCTTATATTTTATCTCTCCCTGTAAGTGAACGAAAAACCTATTCGAAATTATTTGTAAAATATTATAAAGAACTAGAAAAATTTTACAACAATATTCGTGATAATACTTTTGTACAAGCAAATAGTGTGGCGAAGATTCTTGAAGAAAAAAACTTTGAAGTGGTTCGAGTGCCTGCAAGAATTTATGAATTTTGCGAAGTTGTAAACGATGAAGATTTTTTAAGGCATAAATGTAATTATTTGAACGCCAATGTGTTGATAAATGATGAGGGGAAACTTGTTTATATAACAAACAAATCTAATGTTGATAATGATTTTGGAATATCTCCAGAGGTTGCTCAAAAAATAGGCTTTAGTTTTGAAAAATCTTTTATTGATAGCATTTCACCTTATGTAGAAAAGGAACATTTTTATTTTATAAAAGGCGAAGATGATTTTGTTGCTAATGAAATGTTAAAAGAATTTCAAGGTGGTATACATTGTGCATGTGCAGAAATACCCAAAAATATTGGAGAAAATATTAAATGAGTAGAGTGAATAAAATTGATAATAATTATAAAAAGCCTGTGCTAACACCAAAAAACACTGGTTATGCTGCTGCTGGGGCGTTATTGATTGCAACAACAAGAGCTTTTACTAAGTCAAAACAAGTTACAAAAACGCATAAATTTATAGGCTATTTAGCAGGGGGTTTAACACTTTTACATATAGGATTGGTAGAATATCTGAATTTCAAGTACAAAAAAATGTAACAATTTTACACTTAATCTTTTTTGACTATTCTTTTTTTTAATTGTTTGTTATACAATTTTACCGAGAGGTGAAAATGTTTAACGAAATTAAAACACACGAGATTACAGTCGACATTGTTATTTTAACTATAAAAAATAATGCGCTTAACGTACTTTTAGTAAAACGTAACAATGAACCATTTAAAGATAAATGGGCAATTCCTGGTGGATACGTTAGAATGTCAGAAAACTTGGACGAAGCTGCTATGCGAGTTTTGAAAGAAAAAACTGAGGTAGAGAATATTTACTTAGAACAGCTTTATACATTCGGTGATCCTCTAAGACACCCAGTATCTCGTGTAATTACTTGTGCATATTTTGCTTTAATTAGAGCTGAAGATGTTAACGTTGCTACAACTCCTGACGTTGCATGGCATAAAGTTTCTGATTTACCAGCGTTAGCATTCGACCACAAGGAAATTATTGAATACTCGCTTAAACGTACTCGTGAAAGATTGGAAATGTGCCCTGTTGCGTATCAATTATTAAACGAAAAATTCACTCTTACTGAAATGCAAAAAGCTTATGAAATGATTATGGAGAAAAAGCTTGATAAACGTAATTTCAGAAAGAAAGTTATAACAACTGATGGTTTAAAAGAATTAAACGAATTCTCAAAATCATCATCAAAACGTCCAGCAAGGCTATATACTTTTGAGAGTATTAAGTTAAACTCAAAACGTGCACACTTCATTAAAGGTCGTCAGAAACAAAATTTATCATAAAGGAGAATAAAAAGTGGTTACACTAGTTTGGACTATCCAAGTCATATCAGCTTTATTATTAATCGTATTAATTCTTATGCATTCACCAAAAGGTGATGGCATAGCGGGGATTGGAAACGCTGCTCAAATGTTTTCGTCTCAAAAAAGTGCAGAACAAGGTTTGAATAAACTAACAGGAATTATAGCATTAATTTTCACAATCTGTGTTTTCTTGCTTGGATTTGGAATTATTAAATAATTGGTTGGATTGTACTAACCTAATAAAAATTTTTAATAGCGTCGGCCTAGTAAAGCCGACCTATTTTTATGGCTATCGTGGTAAAAATAATTTATAAACTTCAACATTTAATCCATTAGCAATTAAATCTAATCTTTTAAAACTTGGAGTTTTCTTCCCTCGTTCAATTTCAGACAAATAATCGCTACTAATACCAGATAATTCACTTAACTCTTCTTGAGTTAAATTTTGTTGAGTTCTATAATATTTTAAATTATTTCTAAAGTTATCTTTCGTGCTATTTGCCATAATTTAATTTTATTGTTATAATCAAATTTATTTAACAGGCAAATAGCCCGACAAGAGGTCAATATGAAAACATTTAAAAGAACTATTTTAATTGATTTAGATGGTGTGCTGAATACTTATACAGGCAACTTTGACAAAAATTTTATCCCACCTATTAAAGACGGCGCAAAAGAATTATTGGAAAAATTATCTGAAAACTTTGAACTAAAACTTTTTACCACAAGAAATAAGATATTAGCATCTAAATGGCTTGTAGAAAATGGTATTGACAAATTCTTTGTAGATATTACAAATACAAAAGACCTTGCTTGGCTTTATATTGATGATCGTTGTTTAAAATTTGATGGAGAATTTTCTTCATTAGAAGAGCAGATAAATAATTTTAAACCTTGGTATAAATAATATTTTCTCTTGCTATTCTTTCATGCTAAAATAATTACAAAAGTATTAGATAAAGAAAGGAAACATTAACATGGAAAGAATAGCAGATATTGGTGTATTTGGTGGTTCAGGCTTTTATAGCTTTTTAGAAGACATCAAAGAAGTTCAAATAGATACTCCTTACGGAAAACCATCAGATAGTTTATTCGTTGGTAAAATTGGACAACACAGAGTTGCATTTATGCCTCGTCACGCAAGAAATCACTCTATTCTTCCTCATCAAATAAACTATAGAGCTAACGTTTGGGCTATGAAAGAAGCTGGTTGTAAAAGAGTTATTTCTCCTTGTGCGGCCGGTAGCTTACAAAAACACGTTGCACCAGGTCATTTTGTAATTTGTGATCAATTTGTTGACTGGACAGATGGTAGAAAATCAACTTTCTTTGAAGGCCCTACTTGCTACCACCCATCTCCAGCAGAAACTTATTGTCCTGAATTAAGAAACTTAGCTATTAAGACAGCTAAAGATTTAGGAATTACTGTTCATGAAACAGGTACTGTTGTTGTAATTAACGGACCAAGATTCTCAACAAAAGCTGAATCGAAATTCTTTACTAACCAAGGTTGGGAAGTAATCAATATGACTGCATTCCCAGAAGCTTACTTGGTAAAAGAAATGGATATGTGTCCGCTTAATATTTCATTAATTACTGATTATGATGCTGGTCTTGTTGGTGATGTTCCTCCTGTTTCACATTCAGAAGTAATCAAAGTGTTCAATGGTAATCTAGATAATTTGAAAAAATTATTATTCACTATGATAGAAAATATTCCAGCAGAAAATAATAACTGTGAATGTGCAAATACACGTAAAAACTCTCACGTATAGAGTGGGGTAAATAAATCAAGCTTGTTTGGCTAGGTAGAAGGACACGTTAATGATAACAAAAATTGTAAATCAGTTATTTTATTTTTATTATATTTTAATAATTTTAAGAATATTTTTGAGTTGGATACAAACTATTGATTGGACACAACAGCCATTTAATTGGTTGCGTTCAATTACAGATCCGTTTTTAAATATTTTCAGAGGCATTATTCCTCCAATTGGTGGCGTTTTAGATATTTCGCCAATTCTAGCGATTATTCTTCTTCAATTGATGCAAGGCTTAGTTGTAGGCTTGCTTAGTGGAATGGGATTATGATTGATTTGGAAGCTCTTAATAAAGCTATAAGACTTACGCAAAATGGTAAGTTTAGTGAGGCTGAAGAACTATATAAAGAGCTCATTGCTTCTAACCCTGATGATTCAATTTTACTATCTGCCTTTGGTTTGTTTTATGTAAATTTAAAAGAATACGCAAAAGCTCAAAAATATTTAGAGAAGGCTTGTAGTATTAGTAAATCATTGGGTACGCTTTCATCTTTAGGATTTGCGTATTACGAACAAAAAGATTTTATAAATTCAGCTAAAGTATTAGAAGAGTGTCTTGAATATGGTTGTAATCAGGATATATTGAACAGGTTGATTTTGAGCTTTTTTAATATTTCTAATTTTTCAAAAGCAATTTATTATTCAACATTAATGCATCAGAAGTATCCAGAAGATACAAATGCTTTATCTCATTTAGTTAAATCATTAACTTATTCCGGGAAACTGCATGAGGCTGAAGAATTATGTCTTGAAAGTTTGGATAAATATAAAGAATCTGCTTCATTATGGTTTCATTTAGGTTTTTTAAAAGAGCTTATTTATAACAATAATGAGGATGCTTTAAAATGCTATGAAGAAGCACTTAAATTAGGAAGCAAAGAAGCGTATTATAATATTGCCGTAAGTTATCAAAAACAAAGAAAATTTGATATGGCTGAAGAAAACTATAGACAGATGCTAAAGTTTTTTCCAAATCATAGAGAAACTATATTAGCTTTAGGGATGTGTAAGCTTACGCAAAGAAAATTTAGAGAAGGATATGAGTTACTTTTCCTGAAAAATCGTTCAAAGCATGATGTTAAAACGCTTAACCCTTGGTCCCCTGAGAAAGCTTTCGAAAAAGAGCTTGTTGTTATTTGTGACCAAGGTTATGGTGATCAAATTCAGTTTATAAGATATATCCCCTTATTAAAGGAAAAAGTTGATAAAATTCATGTAGCTTCAAATAAAAAATTAATTAATTTGTTTAGAAGAAATTATCCTGAAATAAATTTTATCAATTACGAGGACATTAATCCTAATATGCAATCCTTGAGGCTAACTGATATTGCTTTTGCTTTAGATAAAGATTTTGAGCAGATACCAAGTTCAAGCGGATATTTAGCAGCAGAGAAATTTGACATTGTTTCAGATAAATTAAAGGTTGGGCTTTGTTGGGAAGCTGGTGGAACTGGTATAAGAACGATGATTAATAGAACGATTGATATAAAAAAGCTAGAGTCGTTTTTTGATTTAAATGAAGTACAATTCTATTCATTCCAAGTAAAAGATACATTTGATGGAAATAATAAGTATCCTCAAATGATAAACTTAGCTAAGGATTTTAAAGACTTTGAAGATACTGCAAAAGCAATGTTAGCAATGGATGTTATAATTACTGTTGATACTTCTGTTGCGCATCTTGCAGGAGCACTTGGAGTAAAAACTTTTTTAATGTTACCATTTTCGAGTGATTGGAGATGGTTTGATGATATCAAAACAACACCTTGGTATGATAGTATAGAAATTTTTAAACAACAAAACCCATCTAGTTGGATGGAATCAATAGAGGAAATTAAATGCAAGTTAAAAAAATATTGTTTATAAATTTTGGAGGTTTGGGAGACGAAATACTTTTTCTCCCAACTATTGAGGCTATAAAAAAAGAATATCCAGATTCGCATATTACTCTTGCTTTAGAGGAACGTAGCAAAGGCATTGTTTCGCTAACGGATATTATTGATGAAACAATATTTGCGAATATAAAAAAGAGTAAATATAAAGAGCTAATTAAGTTATTATTTAAAATTTGGTCAAAAAAATATGATATGGTTATCTCTTCTGGTTCAAATAAATTTATATCACTGTTTTTATATGTCACTTTTATAAAAAATAGATATGGATATAACACAGGTAAACTAAGCGAAATTTTATTAACAAGAGCGGTTAAGCTAAATAAAAATCAATACGCAGTAAAAATGTATCATGATTTAGTGAAGCCTATTACTAGCAATGTAGCAGAATTGCCAAAATTATCAGTCAATAAAAAACAAGTTGAACAAAATACAGTATTAATACACCCTGGAGTGAGTAAGTTGAGCGTTCAAAAAGGTATGATAAAGACAATATCAGCTGAGAAATGGGCTGAAGTTGTGGAATTATTAGCTGATAGAGGTAAGAAGGTTTTATTAATTGGTGGACCTGACGACAAAGAATGTATAGATACTATAGTAAGTTTAGTGCCAGAAGATAAATTTAAAAACCTTTATGGTTCTACCAAAAATTTAAGAGATTTAGCAGAGCTAATTTCTTCTGCGGATAAATTTTTATGTTCTGATTCTGCACCTTTGCATCTGGCGGTCTCGCTTGGGGTTAAGACTTTTGTTATTTTTGGTTCAACTGATGATAAAAAGCTGATACCAAATAGTGACAGAGTTATTTCTATTAAGGCTAATTGTGACTGTAAATTACAACCTTGTTTGTGGGAGCGTAGACAAACAACTTGTGAAAGCTTGGATTGTTTGAATATATCACCTGAAAAAATTGTTGAAAAAGTCTTAGAAAATTAAATAAAAAAGCCGGTCATTAGACCGGCTTAATACTTTTTATTTTAACTATACTCCTGCGGGTTTCTTTTGTTGAGCACCCGGAATAGCTTGCCAGTTAGCTGCCATAATCTTTTTGAAAGATTTTAAAGCAGTATCTTCTAATTCGCCAAGTTCTTCAGCTTCCATAATAAGTTCTCTTAATGGAAGTAAAGCTCTTTGGTCACGAAGAACACCTAAAGCAGCTGCAGCGCCAGCTCTTACTAAATCATTTTCTGAACGGTTTTTCATAACATCAATTAAAGCTGGAACAGCTTTTGTATCATTTAATTTTCCTAATGATGTTACTGCGTAAATTCTTACGTTAACCCATTCATCGTATAACATATTAATAATTTTATCTACACATTTTTTGTTTCCGATTTCACCTAAAGCACGAGTTGCATCACAACGAACATTTACTTTTTCGTGGTCTAGTGAATTCATAAGAGCATCTGTTGCAACATCACCGATTTCAATAAGAGCATCTGTTGCAGTAATGCAAACTTGAGAGTTTTCGTCGTTTAATGCTTCTACAAGAGGAGCAACAACAATTTTACCGCCTAAACGTCCTAACGCACGTGCTGCACGTACTCTAACGTCAACGTTTCTATCTTCACGTAATGATTCGATTAAATGCTCAGTAGCTTTTGTATCTCCTAATTCTCCTAATGCTCTAGCTGCATATAAGCGAACAGAACCGTTTTTATCATTTTTTAAAACATCAATTAACGGCTCAACAGCTTTAGAATCGCCCATTTCTCCAAGAACACGAGCTGCGTTATATCTAACTTTTTCAGAACTGCTTGACATTAAATCGTTAATAAGTTCTTGAAAAGTCTTTTTAACTTGTTTCTTTTTGCTGTTTACAGTAATTGCCATACATTAACCTCCGATATGGGAACATTATCTAACTTACTACACAATTATATAAAGTTATAAACTTAATAAAATTTGCTTTATTTTCCTTTTTTGTTAAATTTTTGTTACATACCTTTATTAGGGTATTTTTTACACTTAATCATTTAGCAATAGTTAGTATACCATATTTTCACATATTATTAACCCGTCTTCTAGATTTTGTTGCAAAACTAAAAAATATATTTAAAGTCAATTGCTTAAAACGCAATAATAGTAGTAAAAAAAGAGGTTTACAAAAATTAATATTTACTACTTACTAGGGATAGTAATAATAAATTCGCTTCCGATTCCGACTTCAGAAGTAACTTCGATTTTTCCTTCATGTTTTTCAATTATTTTTTGTGAAATGGCAAGTCCTAAGCCTGTTCCAACACCAACGCCTTTCGTTGTGTATCCGGCAAAGAAAATTTTCTCAGGTTCTTTTATACCGCAGCCGTTATCTTTGATTTTTACGATTAAATTGTTTTTTTCAAAATTTGTGTCAATAGTGATAATACCATTCGTATCAATAGCGTGTGTTGCGTTTACAAGAATATTCATGAAAACTTGGTTTAACATATTTGGATAACATTTTATAGGAGGAATGTTTTTATAATTTTTAATTATTTCTATTCTGTTTTTTGTTTCGTGTCTAATTAAATCAAGTGTTAAATCTATTTCTTTATTAATATCGGCTTCTTGTAATTCAGCTTCATCTAATCTTACAAATTTTCTCAGAGAGATAACTAAACTATTTATACGTGCGATAGCTTCTTTGTCAATACTATTAATTTCATTTAAAAGACTTTTTTGAGAGTTGTTTTCAAGTTTCGTTATAAGTTTTGTTGCTATTTCGTTATTAGATTTAATTGACGCAAGCGGTGTGTTTATTTCATGAGCAACACCGGCAACTAATTGACCTAGAGAGGCCATTTTTTCTGAATTAATAAGCTTTAATTGGGTGTCTTGAAGTTCTTTTAATGTTTTTTTGAGCTCACGCACCATTCTAGCGTCTTTTTCGTAAAGCTCTGCTTGAATAATAGCATTACCTAATTGTGTTGAGACCCCGTCGAGAATTTCTAGAGCATCGTCAAACTTAGTTTTTTGTTTCGTAAGTATTACAATAATACCGAGCCTATTATTTAGGTGATAGATTGGAAGTATAACTCTTTGAACGAGTTCATTAAAAGGTTTTGCTTCAACAAATTCTTTCATACAAGAAGTACAAAAAACTTTTCCTTCAGTAATAGATTTTTCCGTTATTTTATCAAATGTGATTTTTCTTCCGATGTCTTTTTTGTGCAAAGATTCGTTAATTATATATGCTGCCATATCTTTTGAATAAACAGCATAGTATGCTCTAAATGCTGCAAAAAGTTGTGATAATTCGTCTAGGGCTGAATTGATTATGTGTGATGAGTCAATGGAGCTTCTTATAATATTAGAAATATTATTTAATAAAAGAAGTTTCATTGCTTGTGATTGCGCTTGTTGTTTTACTTTTGATAGATTTTTATTTTCAGCTTCTAATGTTGTTATTTTTTTTTGATAAGCTTGATTTCTAATTAGTGATTTTTCTAGCCCAATTTTTGCGGTTACATCGGTGAATACAATAATTGTAAAACCACCTTTTTTAGTGGCTGTTAAGTCGTAATAAAAATAGTCGCTTCCAGAAGATTGATATAGAACGTGTGCAGAAAAATCTTCCGAAGATTTTATAGCTTGCCTAATTGGTGAGTGTACTTCGACATCATTACTGTCTAAAGCGTAAACATTATAGTTTAGTTTATGTGAAAATTTTTCTAAGTTTTCAAAATCTGCAAAGTTGCGTTTAAAAACGTTGTTTTTAAACATGACTTCATTTTTATCATTGACAACGACAACAGCACTATAAAATTTATTGAATAAATCAAATTTCCCCATATATGTATTATACAATTCCAAAAAATATGAAGCAATATTTTTATTTAAATAAATTTTGAATTATTTTTAATATTTTTTGGCAAAATAAAAAAATCCTGTTATAATTAGGTTAGTAATGCGGAGCATTACATATAAAGAATACATCAAATAATGGTGGTATTATATAGAAGAGGATTGGTATAATTATATTTAGTAATATAAGTGGAGAAAAGTGTTAGTATGGCTGAGAACGAAAATCAAGGTTCAAAGAACGATTTAAATAAATATTTAGTAATAAGTCTAATTTCTACAGTGATTCTTTGTGTAGTTTTTGCTGGTGTAAATTATGCTGTAATGGAAAATTTACTTACGCAAAAAATGAGCAAGATTTCTTTATCACAAGAAGAGCTTGAAGAAGGTAATGCTGAAGTGGATGAAATTCAACGAGGTATTATTGTTGACTTAGGTGATTTTATTTTGAATTTATGTGATGAGGCTCAGAAAAAGTATTTAAAAGTGAACGTAGCAATTGAAGTTTCACAAAAAGATACGGATTTTCCAAAAGAAATAGAAGCTCCAAAAAGTGGTGGACATGGTCATGGTGCTGCGCCTGCTCCTGTAGATCCTATGGAAGCTATTCAAAAAGAGATGAATCAGTTTAAACCAGCGATTAGAGATGCGGTGATTACTAATCTTTCTAGCAAGACTTCTGCTGAGTTAGCATCAGCTGCGGGTAAAGAATTAGCTAAGGAACAAATATCAAATGACATTAATTCTATTTTAGGCGGAGAAAGAGAAGTTTTAAGAGTAAGTTTTGGGCAATTTATTATCCAATAGGTAAAAGGGATGTCAGAAAGCAATAGCGATTTAATAAGAAAAGATTTTAGCCATTCAGAGGAAGACGAGTCAGGTCATAAGAGTTATAAGTTGTACAACTTTAGACGTCCTGATAAGTTTTCAAAGGATAACTTACGTGCTTTGAGAGATATTCATAGAGAATTCTCTAAAGCGATATCTTTGATTTTAAGTGGTTACCTTCGTATGCGTGTTGAAATCGAGATTGTATCTGTTGACCAGTTAACCTATGAAGAATTTGTTCGTTCAATGCCTTCTCCGATAAGTGTTGGTGTTTTTGAATTTGAACCGCTATCCGGTCAAATACTTTTGGGAATAAGTTTTGAAGTTTTATCTTGTATAGTTAACCGTATGCTTGGCGGTGTTGGTTCTATTGATGCTCAAACAAGAGAACTTACTGATATAGAAAAAGCTTTAGCCAAAAAGATTATAAATATTATTTTGCAATCTTTAGAAGACTCTTGGAATACAATTATACCTGTAACAGGGAAATTTATAAGTTTAGATGATAACTATCAATCTATTCAAGTTGCAACAGCTGGAGAAATTGTTGCGTTACTTACTTTTGAGGTGCAAATACAAGGTAAGCATTTTGGCTTATTTAGTATCTGTTTCCCATATCCAGTTTTAGAAACTGTTTTGGGACATTTAAGTACTCAACATATTTTCCAAACAAAAGGTTTAGTTGCTACTAATGAAGAGCGTTTGAGAATGATATCTAAATTGAATTCTTCAAATGTTGATTTAAGAGTTCAATTTGGTTCTTGTAATATAACTTTGGATGATTTTTTACAATTATCTGAAGGTGATATTATTAAACTTGATAATAAAGTTGAGGATGATTTGATTGTTAAGGTTAATGGTGAGAAGAAATTCTTTGCACGTCCTGGGACAATTAAAGATAATGTTTGTGTTAAAATTACCGATGTGTATGACGAAATGCATGAACTATTAAGAAACTATTTTTAGGGATAAAAATAGTTGGAAGGTAAATAATTTTTACTGCTAAGACATAAAGGAGAGAATTAATGATACCTGGTGATGATGAATTCAAAGAAATAGATGAGAATAATTTAAATAATGAATCTGAAATTAAAGCAGATTTTCCAGCTTTTGATGAGACAGTAGCTGAAAATGTAGATTCAGAAATTATGGAATCAAATAACGCTGGTGCTGATTCTACCGTGACAGTTCAGCCAGTTCAATTTGCATCGTTCGAAGATTTAGATCAAGTTCAAGGCCCACAAAACCAGAACTTAAATATTCTTTTGGACGTTAAATTACAGTTAACTGTTGAATTAGGTCGTACAGAATTACCTATTAAAAAAGTTTTGGAATTAACAAAAGGTTCAATTGTTACATTGAATAAGGCTGCTGGTGAACCTGTTGAACTATATGCAAATGGTAAATTGATTGCTTATGGTGAAGTTGTAGTAATTGAAGATAACTTTGGTCTAAGAATTACTCATATTACTGATCCTGCAAAACGTTTAAACTCATTAGGTACATCAGCAAATCAAGAGCAACAATCTTGACTTTGAGCTATATTTACAGTATTTTTAAGAGGTACGACTTGTCGTACCTCTATTTGTATCACAGATTTTTAAGGAAGAGATTATTATGGATTTTACAACACTAACCATTGATATTTTAAAAACGCTATCTATTGTCGGCGGATATGGGATTGGTATCATTTTATTGACAATAATTGTAAGAGCTGCTATGTGGCCATTAGGTGTTTCTCAACAACGCTCAATGAGAACAATGCAATTGTTACAACCTAAAATGAAGGCTATCCAAGAACGCTATAAGAGCGATCCTCAAAAAATGCAACAGAAAATGATGGAGTTTTATAAAGAGCATAAATTTAATCCAATGGCGGGATGTTTTCCATTATTAATTCAAATGCCTATATTTATTCTATTATATTCAACTTTAATGAGTCCTCAATTTATTCAAATGGCTGGAGATTCTCAGTTTTTATTTATAAAAAGGCTAGATGCAACTCTTAAAACAACAGCTGGTATTTCAAGAGATGGAGTTTTAGGAGTTGGTCAAGATGATAATTTTATGACTGGTAAAACTGCAAAAGTTTATCTTCAAGGAGTAGAAGAGCCACTTTTAAATGTTAAAATTGAAAAACCAACTAAAGCTGTTGAAGTTCAAGGGGATTTAGTTCCTGGTGAAGTAGTAGATTTCAAAATTAGTTTGGATAATTTAGGTTTAAAATTTAGTCAACTTGATCAAATCGAAAAAGCCGAAATCGATGTTATGGATGTTCAATCTAAAGAGACTGAAGTAGTTAACTTTACAAGAAAAGACGGCATTTTAGTTGCTTCTGTTCCTACAAATAAAGTTGAAACTTCTCTTCACTGGGATGTATTGGCTTTAATTGTTTTATTTGCAGTTACAATGATGTTATCTCAAAAAGCAATGATGGCTATGAATAAAAATACACAACAAGATCCAGCACAAGCAGCTATGCAAAAGTCTATGAATACATTCATGCCAATAATGTTAACATTTACTTTTGTAATAATACCAATTCCTGCTGGTGTTCTTTTATACTTGATTGCAAGTAACTGTTTCCAAGTATTACAAACTGTTATTATCAATAAACAGTTAGAAGCAGAAGATGCTAAAAAGGCTGAAAGAATTGATGATGACGTTATTGCAGATGCTAAGAAAATTCAAGAAAAGTAAAATTTAATAAATAAATATTTATAAAAAACGATTAGAATGAATTCTCTAATCGTTTTTTAGTTTGTATAATAGGTTTTTTGAGCTGTCTATTTTTTCTAATATTATATTTAAAGTTGGTACCATGGTTGTTTCTGTATCAATTTCGTGTGATTCGTCAATACAGTATGCGCGAAGAAGCCTAATTAAACAATATATGTTATCGAGTTCTTTTTTATATTCGTTCATAATTTTTTGTTTTACCATAGGGGGTCTCCTATATACGGTTAACGGTTAATTGTAAGGTTAGAAAGAATTATACAAAAACCGTATTATATTGTCAATAACAATGTAAGGTTCTTTGTAATATGTCTTTTGATAGAAAACTTATGCGAAATGGTAATGGTTGGGCTTTATGTCTCAACTCAACAATATTAGAGTTTCTTGGAGTTGATCCAACGGTTAATATGGTTGAATATATTATGGAAAATGACCGTTTGGTAATAACAAAAAGTAAGAAATTAGTAGAGCAAAAAGAGAAAAAGTCTAAATAATCTTTTTCTTTTACTTTATGCTAAAATATCCTTACACAGTGATGAGGATATTTTATGCACATACAAGAATTTGACTATGTATTACCAGAAGAGTTGATTGCTCAACGACCAAGTGAAAAACGTGAGAATTCAAAGATGATGGTTCTTGATAAGGAAAACCATCAAATTGAGCATAAAAACTTTTTTAATATAGTTGATTATCTTGATGAAAATTGTGTATTGATTTTGAATAACACAAAAGTTATGCCAGCACGTCTTTATGGCTATAAAGACACTGGTGCTAAAATTGAGGTTTTTCTTTTAAAGAAATATGATGATGAAAACCGTTGGGAAGTACTTATTCGTCCTTCAAAAAGGGTTCGTCCTGGTACAATTATAAAAGTAAGCGATGATCTTTCTGTCGAGGTTGTGATGCCATTGCCTGATGATGGGAAATGGGTTGTTCGAATGCTTTATGAAGGAGATTTATTGCAAATTTTACATAAAGTTGGTAATATTCCTCTTCCTCCATATATTGAAAGAAAAATGGCTTCAGAAGAACTTCGCCAGTTGGATTTTGAAAGATATCAAACTGTTTATGCAAAAAATGAGGGTTCTGTTGCTGCGCCAACTGCAGGTTTACATTTTACTGACGATATTCTAGCTCAGTTAAAAGCTAGGGGTGTTGAAATTGGCTATGTTACGCTTGATGTTGGTATTGGAACTTTTAGACCTGTTAAATGTGAAAATATTTTAGATCATAAAATGGATACAGAAGCTTTTGAGATTTCAGAAAAAACTGCAGAATTAATAAATAGGGCAAAAGCTCAGGGTAAAAAGATTGTAGCTGTAGGTACAACAACGGTTAGAACTTTAGAAAGTGCATATAAGATTTATGGTGAAATAAAAGCTTGTAAATCAGCTTCAAATTTATTTATTTATCCACCTTATGAATTTAAGGTTGTAGATAAATTGATTACAAATTTTCATTTACCGAAATCAACTCTGTTGATGTTGGTAAGCGCTCTAGCTACGAGAGATTTCATTTTTGAAGCTTATACAGAAGCTGTGAAGGAAAAATATCGATTCTATAGTTATGGCGACTGTATGTTTATTGGTTAAATATAATAAAAAAAAGGAGGTTTTATAACCTCCTTTTTTGTTTTAGATTTTATCAAAACCAGTGTATTTTCTTAATACTTCTGGGATAATAATAGTTCCGTCTTCTTGTTGGAAATTTTCTACAATTGCTGCAAAAGTTCTTCCTACTGCAAGTCCAGAGCCATTTAAAGTATGAACAAATCTTACTTTGCCTTCTTTATCCCTGTAACGGATATTAGCTCTTCTTGCTTGGTAGTCACCGAAGTTAGAGCAGCTAGAAATTTCTTTGTAAGCATTGTAAGAAGGCATCCAAACTTCAATATCAAAACACTTATTAGCGCTAAATCCGATATCTGCAGTACATAGAGCTACTCTTCTATAAGGAAGTCCTAATAGTTCTAAGCATTTTTCAGCATTTTTAGTTAATTTTTCGTGCTCTTCAGCAGATGTTTCAGGAGTTGTAAGTTTTACCATTTCAACTTTATTGAATTGGTGTACTCTAATAAGACCTCTAGTATCTTTACCAGCTGAGCCAGCTTCTCTTCTAAAACAAGGAGTATAAGCTGTCATATATTTTGGTAAATCCTCTTCTGATAAGATTTCGCCAGCATATATATTTGTAACAGGAACTTCTGCTGTAGGGATTAAGTATAAATCTTCATCAACACATTTATACATATCTTCAGCAAATTTTGGCAATTGTCCAGTACCTGTCATTGTAGCGGCATTTGCCATGAATGGAGGTAAAATTTCTTCATATCCGTGTTCTTCAGTATGTAAATCTAAGAAGAA
>JAZRSL010000008.1:0-67867 GCA_045651505.1 Candidatus Gastranaerophilaceae bacterium
CAAGGTTTCGTTAAAGATTTTACAGCACAACAACTTCCTACAGTTGTAGTTGCTCCTGTTTTCACATCTTTATCAGTTGTTAACTCTGTTAAATGCGACTGTGGATGTGGTGAAAACAAAATTAACGTAGCAGCTCAAAACTGTCACTGGGAAAAATCGGGTGCTTATACTGGAGAATTATCAGTAGAAATGCTTGCTGATGCTGGTTGTTCATACATTATCATCGGTCACTCTGAAAGAAGACAATATTTCTCAGAAACAGACGAAATGATTAACAAAAAAGCTAAAGCTATCTTAGCTGGTGGTTTGATTCCTATCATTTGTTGTGGAGAAACTCTTGAACAAAGAGAAGCTGGTGTAACAGACGAGCACATCGCTACACAAATTAGAGCAGCTTTAAATGGCTTAAGCGAAGAAGAAATTTCTAAATCAGTTATCGCTTACGAACCAATTTGGGCTATCGGCACTGGTAAAACTTGTGACTCAATCGAAGCTAACAGAGTAATCGCTATGATTAGAAACGTTGTTAAACAAGTTTCAAGCGAATCTGCTGGCGAAGCTATCAGAATCCTTTACGGTGGTTCTGTAAAACCTTCTACAATTGAAGAACAAATGTCTCAATCAGACATTGATGGAGCTTTAATTGGTGGTGCTAGCTTAACAGCTGAAAGCTTCAATGAAATTATCTCTAACACAATGAAAGTTAGTGTATAATTTTAAGTCCTCATTACAAACAAAAGAGGTGGTAAAAACAAATTTACCACCTCTTTTAATTTCTTTTAAGTTTTACTTACTATACATTTTTCCGATTTCGTCTTTATATTTTTCAAAAACTTTATTTCTTTTTACTTTTTGAGTTGCACTCATCATGCCGTTTTCTACACTAAAAGATTCGTTCAAAAGAGTAAATTGTTTAACTTTTTCAAAAACCCTTAAATTAGGCTTATTAACAATATGTGTATTAATTTCTTTCTTAATAAGTTCTTCTAAATCAGGATTTGCCAAAACATTAGAATCTTTATAGCTTTGAACATTTTTCATGTTAATTCCACATTTTTCCAAAGCCTCCTTAGAAGGAACAATAAGTGCACCAATACCACTTCTATCTTGGCCTACAAGAACTATTTGATCAATAAATGGGCTCAACAAGATTGCTTCTTCAATAGGTACTGGCTCTACATTTTCACCACTTGAAAGTACAATAGTTTCTTTCAATCTACCTACTAAAACTAAATTGTTTTGCTTTGTTAGCCAACCTAAATCACCAGTTATAAAATAGCCATCTTCTGTAAACATTTTCTTAGTAGCAACTTCATCTTTGTAATAGCCCTTCATAACTTGTGGACCTTTTATTATTACAAGACCTTTTGCAAATCTTGGTAATTCTTCAAAAGTTTTTGGGTCAACTACTTTTAAATCAGTCCCTCTTACTGGCGTACCAACAGAACCTAAAAAGTTTTTATCAGTAACGTTTCTAAGAGTTAATACAGGAGCTGTTTCTGTAAGCCCATATCCTATTCTTAAATTTACCCCAATTGCATCATAGAACAATTCGTCCTGCATTGATAAAGCTCCACCACCTGAAATAGAAGCTCTGATTTTATCTAGGCCAACAGCTTTTTTAATTTTTTTATACAATGTGTTATAGAATAAAGCATGGAATGGCTTAATAAACGAACGGATAATTCTATGTCTTATTGTTGATAAAGTATGATACCCTAATTTATTTGTTATTCTTCTTTCACCATACATTCTATGAGTTTTATATGAAATAGATGTTTTAATAGCAAAATCAAAAATATTGTACATTATAGGTGATGCTTGCTTAAGCTTTTGATAAACACCTAAGCGGATTGATTCCCAAATCCGAGGAACAGACATAAATGTATCAATATCATAATTTGCCAAATCGTTTTTCAATCCAGTTAAAGTTGTATAGTGTAAATGACAACCTCTTGAAATGTAATAGCATTGACCAACTCTTTCATATGAATGCCAAATCGGTAAAATTTGAAGAGTATTTTCACCAGGCTGAGCTAAGAATCCTTCATGCACAACTTCAATTTGATAAATTGTATTGCCGTGTGATAATAATACACCTTTTGGATTTCCTGTTGTTCCTGATGTATAAAGAATTGTTCCATCATCATCTCTATTCATCTGCACAGGAGAAAATTTATTTTCTTTTCCTAGCTCAATTATATCTTTATGAGTATAAACTGTTGATTTTACATTTGAAGTATCGATATCACCTTTTGAATATGTAATTATTACAAAATCAAGTCTATATTTTTCCAAGAAAGGCTTCATAGATTTATACAATTTTTCATCTCTTAAGATTAAACCTTTACAATCAGCATGGGCCGTAATATATTCTAACTCTTCAATTGGCGCATTAGAACCTCTAACTACATCTACAGCACCACATTTTTGAATAGCCATCGAAGTTGCCATCCATAATCCATTGCTTTCAGCAAATAGACCAACTTTATCACCCTTTTTAACTCCAAGCTTTTGTAAGCCTGTTGCAAAATTCGTCATCTCTTCTTTCAATTCACCATAAGTCATGTGAATATTATTATATTTATCCGTAATAGCTTCATAGCTAGAATACTTGTCCATACAGCTTTCAAGAACTTCCGCAAGTGAATTTAAGCCTTCATAAGACACTTTTTCATTAATAATAGATTTTTTCATTCCTTAACTCCAACATTACACACACAAGTATATTCTATAAAAATTATAAAAAACAAACAAGATTTTTTTTTGCTATTTGTTACTTTTGTACATTAAATTTTAAGTTTTTAAAAAACTTTCAACAAAACCATCTAAATCACCATCCATAACAGCTTCTACATTGCCAACCTCATATCCAGTACGATGATCCTTAACCATTTTATAAGGATGAAATACATAGGAACGAATTTGAGAGCCAAAATTTATGTCAAAATTTTCACCTTTTAGCTCTGCTAGCTTTTTCTCATGCTCACGCTGACGTATTTCTAAAAGCTTTGATGCTAACATTTGCATTGCATTTTCCTTATTTTGCAATTGAGAACGTTCTTGCTGACATTTAACTACAATCCCTGTAGGTTTATGCAAAATTCTTACCGCTGTTTCAACTTTATTAACATTTTGTCCACCAGCACCACCAGAACGCATTGTATCAACCTCTAAATCTTCTGGAGGAATAACAATCGTTTTTTCATAATCTTCAATTATTGGTGAAACCTCACAAGAAGCAAAACTTGTTTGTCTTTTTCCATTAGCATTAAAAGGAGAAATTCTTACAAGCCTATGCACACCTTTTTCTGCTTTAGCGTATCCATAGGCGTACTTCCCAACAATTTTTATTGTCGCAGATTTAATACCAGCTTCTTCTCCATCAGACTTATCAACTAACTCCGCTTTCCAACCTCTTGATTCCGCCCAGCGAATATACATTCGAAGCAACATATTAGCCCAATCTTGAGCATCAGTACCTCCAGCTCCAGCATTTATTGATAAAAACGCATCTGCATTATCATATTCCCCTGAAAGCATTTGTTGAATATCGTATTTATCAAGTTGCTTTTCAAGCTCTAACAAAGAATTTTCACTTTCTTTAATAAGCTCTTCATCTCCAATCTCTTGAGCAGTCAAAGCATCTTCCAAAATCGATTTCCAATTTTCAAAAAGAGCTATTTTATCCTTGATTTCTCTAATCTGTTGACCTATTTCTGTAGCTAACTTCTGATTAGACCAAACTGACGGTTCTTGAAGTTTAGCTTCTAATTTTTCCAATTCTGAAATTAAAACTTCATAACCGCTTGTATTTTTTCCTACTCGTGCTTTTAAGTCTTCTAAACCCATCTGGCAATAAGCTCCACAATTTGTTTATGAATTTCTTCAATGGATTGTTTTGAATCAACAACTTTTACCCTGTCAGGCTCTTGTTTAGAAATTTCCAAATAACCTTTTCTTACTCGCTCAAAAAACTCAATACCAGCTGATTCCATTCTATCTTTTTGCGAACCAACACGAGCTTGAGAGGTTTCAACATCGACATCCAAAACAATTGTTAAATCAGGTTTTAGTCCGCCTGTAGCAATATTGTTTAAATCTTTTATGCCTTCTATATCCAAACCACGGCCATAACCTTGATATGCTACTGAAGAATCAGTATGCCTATCACAGATTACGAATTCACCCCTGTTTAAAGCAGGCTTAACTATACAATCAATATTCTGCGCTCTATCTGCAAGAAATAAAAAAGATTCACAACGAGAAGAAACTTCACCATCATAATTTAGTAAAATCTCCCTTATTCTTTCTCCCAAACCTTTTGAGCCTGGCTCACGTGTTATTAAGGTTTTGTACCCTTTATTTCTTAAATATTCATCAAGAAGGTTGATTTGAGTAGTTTTACCACAACCATCTCCACCTTCAAATGTTATAAACATGCCTTTTGACATAAACTACCTCTTTACTAATAAATATTACCATAAACCCAGTATGTTCTAAGAACTTTTTTAACATAATTCTTAGTTTCAGGATACGGTATTTGCTCAACAAATTCATCAGTATCATTATAGACAAGTTTTGACATCCAGCCAGATACAGACCCTATACCACCATTGTATGCAGATATCGCATATAAATCTTTATTACCTAAAGATTTCTTTAGTCTTTCATAATAAATACTTCCAGTTTTTATATTACTTTCAAAATTATAAATATCATTATTAATATTGGTATTTTTAATTATCTCATTAAATGTAGCAGGCATTAGTTGCATAAGCCCACTTGCACCTACAGAACTAATGGCAAACTCATTAAAATGACTTTCTTCCTTTATAATTGATTCTAAAATTATTGGATTGTTATTTCCTTTTACGCGTTCGACAGTTTCATAATAGTGTAATGGATAAATCAATCTCCACCTTAAATCATCAAAAGGTGGTTTTGTTTTCATATTAGACATAGCATTGCGAGCAAGTATCGCTGATATTGTATAATTACCTTTTTGATATGCTATCCAACTTTGAATAAATTTGTCTTTTTTGCATAATTCATCCACCAAGTCATAATCTTTTAATAATGCAAGTTTGATTACTAAATTATTATCCAAAGATTTTTTATAAGGAAAAACAACAGCTTTGGGAGTTAGACGTTCAAAAGACAGAATTCCTTCTGGCTTATAAAGATTATAATTCGCTCTAAACGCATAATAAGAATCCGGATAATTCGCAATTACTTTTTTGTAATAATTATTCGCACTTTCATAATGCTTTAGTTTAAACGCAATTTTACCCATATAATAAGTAACTGCAGGAGAAGAGTTTACATCTGGGAATTTTTTCAGATGTAAAAAGCCTAATCTTTGAGCATCATAATATTTTTTTTGTAAGTATTTAATAATAAATAAATTGTGTAAAACTTCTCCAGAAAACTGACCATTTGGATACTTTTCATAAAGAGTTCTATAACAAGCTTCTTTGTAATCCTTTCCTACAATTTCATTACAGTTTAAATACGAAATATAATCAGCACCAGCAGAAGTATAATTCTTAGAAACAAGGGAGTTAATGCCCGCTTTTCTAGAATCAAATGTTGCAATATAATTATCAATTACTTGATAAATATCTTTTTGAGAGACTGTATCTGCAAAATCTTTTAACCCGTAATCTGTATAATAACGAGCTTTTTCATAGTTCTTAAGCTTAAATTCTGTTTTTGCAAATTCCACCCAACTCTCAGAAAGAGTTGTTTTATCTAAGTACTGTCTAGCTTTTTCAAATTCACCATTTGCATAGTAAACTTGAGAAATTAATAAATTATCATAATTATTTAGTTTTAATTCTAAATTCTCAATTTCTTGAACACACTTTAAGGCAAATCTACCATCTGGAGCTTTTTCTATATATGTTTTAAAATTAATAAAAGCTCTATCTTTTGCTTTTTGTTTTAATTTTGGAGATTCTGGATAACTAGCTATTTCAATTAATCCTAAATAATATTCCGAAGCAATAGCATAATCACTTGTCGGATGTTTTTTTATAATATTTTTGAAATATTTTTTAGCTTTTTTATCTTTCAAATCAAAATATAAATTAGCCATATTATATTCACTAATAGGCACAATGCTTGATTTTGAATGAGAATGTACAATTCGATTATATTTTCTTATAGCAAGTTCTTTTTTTCCCATATTTGTTGCACATCTTGCCTGTCTAAACAAAGCTGGTTCTTTCAAATTTGAACCAGACGGGACTTTACCGAAAATTTGATAAGCTTGCTCATAATCAGCATCTTTATACTTTACAAGAGCCTCCGAATATGCTTTAAGCCCCCTATTTTCTGAAGAAAAATGGTTATATCCAAAATAAGATGCTGTAAAAATTGCTAAAATTATAACAATAAATAAATCTCTTCTTCTTCTATTTCTTCTCTTTAAAATCTCTTCCAACAATTAAATAATCCTTTTACTTACCCATTAGGCTAAAATCTTTTCATATAATAATATTCTAATATAGAATCATGCAAAAGAAAAATTCTGTAATAAAAAATTACATATTCTCTCCCGAAAAGCGAATTCTAAAAGAAAATTACATCTCAAAACCAAGTTTAAAAAAATCTTTTATTGATAATTACTTATATCATTTACTCGAAGAGCAAAATAAGGATTCTTTTTATCTTTTTCTTTTAAGAAGATAACAAAAGTACTATCAAAATAGAATAATCTTGGCGTTGCTTCTGGCTGTAATGACATTGTCATAATTGTAACAGCAGCCTCACTCTTTAATTTAACACCAGATTTATCCATATTAAATTTAACTGTTTCCATCGCTTGATTAATAACATAATTTGTACCCATTATGCGCTTGTTTGAAAGCTCATCAAAAGATTTTTCTACAAAAAACTTGATATTTGGCACTTTTAACTCATCAATATTATGAAACTTCTTGTCACCTTTATAAACAAATTCTTTTTTCAACATATCAGCATATAAATAGTTAAAAGGTTTATTTGCAGAATTTTTATATAAGTAAACCTCTTCATTT
This sequence comes from Candidatus Gastranaerophilaceae bacterium, assembly GCA_045651505.1. Classification (GTDB taxonomy): domain Bacteria; phylum Cyanobacteriota; class Vampirovibrionia; order Gastranaerophilales; family Gastranaerophilaceae; genus CAG-196. The sequence goes on from JAZRSL010000008.1 coordinate 7,044, forward strand.
TCTTTTGTCGATAAAACAACCGCAAAATCCTCTGAAGAATTATAAAATAACACTTTAACTCCGCTATCTAAAGCTTTTTTAGAAGTTCCATTAATACCAAAAAATTCAGCTGGTTGATTTTGATTAAATAAAGATTTTTCTAGTTTATCAAATTCGTGAACAAACTGAAACTCTTTTTTTAACATTGCATATACTATAAACATGTCATTTCTCGGAGTTAAATCAAGTTTGCTTAACAAATCACTAGTTTCTTTAAATTTTTTCTTTATAGCTTTTGCTATTTGTTTTTGAGTTCTTTTAGTAACTCTTCCTGCCATTTTATAATAACTATCTTCATCTAAATCATCAATCGTAAATAATTGTTTATTTAATTCGTACACTATTGCAGGAGTACCTTCTCTAAAACGAACTGGATTAAAGATTACTCTATTAATAAAATCATTCCATACAAGTTGAAATGATCCTACCCAAACTCTATCTTGCAAAGTTGATTTACTTTGCATCGTCGGTAAAACTTCAATTTCAGCGTTACATTTTTGTATATTAATAAAAAATAAAGCGATTATAAATAAAACTAAGATTCTTTTCATTTAGCTCTCCTCTGTATCAATTTTATCACATTTAATAAAAAATCAACAAAATTTTATACAAGATTTTTATAAATTTTATTATATTTTTCTAAAATCTTAAAATCCCAAGAACTAGAGTGTTTTAGACAATTTTTTATCAATAAATTCCAACTAGAAGGGTTATTCTGATAAATATTTAATGCTTTCATTACTGGCACAAGAAAAATTTCATTAGAATCTTCTTCTACCAATAAGCTAGTTTTAGTTTTAAAGCCACAACCTAAATTAATATCATCAAAAATATCAGAAATTGTATCATTCAAAATTCCACTTTTAGATGCTATTGGAACACAACCATAATGCATAGCAAGAAAATGTTCATTACTTGTCATATTAGCACGTCTTGGCAATAATATCATATCCGCCGCAGACAAGAATTTTGAGGAGTTAATTTCACCGTCAATAAAAACCCAACGTCCATTTAAATATTTATCTTTACCTAAAAATTCTACCCAATTTTTTATAAAATTAGCCTTCATGCCATCTTTTATACAAATAATTACCTGAATATTTTTATGTAGTTCAAATAATTTGAGTATGGTATTGAATAAGATATCCACCCCATTCGCAAAAATTTCATTTGTTGGATTAGCAAAGAACAATGGGGCATCATAAAAAGAATCTAAATTTCCATATATTTTTACATCGCTACCCCTAAATAAAGTTGGATCTATAAAAGCTGTTTTAATTCTATCAGAGCTTAATTCTCTTATAAGAGCTGATTTATTCTTATTTCTATTATTTCTAAAATTATCCTTATTAAAATCTTGGTATACTTGTCTTGTATTTTCTAATGGATATTTTTCAGAGTCGATTCCATAAGAAACATAGGAACTTTTGTCCTTATTTTTCATAATATACCTAAACATTTTTCCAGAAAGTTGTGGATTTTCAAAAATCTCTTTGTAATAAGTTTTTGAAGTAGTTACCCAATAATCAGAACGCTTTAAAGAAAAAATCATTGGATGAAAATATAGCTCTTCTTCATATGCCATTTGTGGAAAAAGTTGTAATATACGAGAATTTAATCTATTAAAAATAAGATTTTCTTCAATATCTTCACCTTTTTCTACAAATTTTCTAAATTTGTAATAGTTTTTATAAATAAAGCTTAAACATTCATTTATTTGATAAAAACGTTTTGTATTATGTAAATTAAACAACGTTGCTAAATATTTTTTTATCAAGCTGTCATTACAAATACGTTTCATAGATTTTTTATCAGCCAAATTTATTGCAGCCCAAAAAGCCTCCATTTTTGCAACATCAATTTGAGTAAAATCCTTTACCATTTGTAAAACTTTTGCTTGATAAGGTAATCTATTTTCAAATTCACCACCTAAATAAAAAGGTATGTTTTCACAGTGAACTATATCCACTGGAAATTTTTCTTTAGTAAGTTTTTTTATCGCAATCCTTGCTGATTTAACAAATGGGGCTAAATATTGCAACCTTGAAATATAATTAATATTTTTTATATACGAAAAAGCTGATGAATAAATTCCATAAACTTCTATATTAGAATCATCTTTAGGAAATTTATAAACAATCGCTTCTTGAACTTTGTTTTGTAGAAAAAATTCAAACTTTATATTAGTTTTTTCCAAAGTTTTTAATTTATTATCAATATTTAAAATAAGTTTTTTTGACGACCTAAAATCCTCATCAACATTAATAATAGGAATTAAGACCCTAATATCGTTATCGGGATATTGAGAACGCATTTTAGCTATATACTCTAATGGATTATCGTCTCGTAATGAGCTTGGAGTAAAAGTAGGACAGTCTAAAGTTAGAAAAACTATATTGGTAAAATTTTTCTGCATTTTTTCTCTTACTTTTGAAGAAAATTTTCTGCGCAAAAACCTCAAATAAGTTTTTAGCTCAAATTTGAAATCAGCATTTCCCCAAACGACATTTTCAATATCTTCGTGTTCTATATCGAAAATAGTATCAATTTCATCAGAATGCATTTCAGTTGAATATGAATCAGTTTTTTCTAATTCGTCCATAGTTATAAATTATCATGCCAACCAACTGAAATCAAGATTAGCAACTCTTTTAAAATTAAAAAAATACAAAATAATAAGCTTTTACTTCTAAGACTTTTGAGGTAAAATTATCTCATTAATAAAGGAGATGACTTTATGATTATGATAGGAATAGCATTGCTCTTAAGTTTGGTTTTATGCCTACTTTTTGGAGTTCCATATATAGATTTTTTAAGAAAAAGAACAATAGGACAATACATTCTTGATGTAGCTCCAGAAGCTCACGCTAAAAAAGCGGGCACACCTACTACTGGTGGTGTTTTTATAATTCTAGCTATAATAATTGCTTCAATAATAACTCTTTTAATGGCCGAAAAAATGGATACAAAAGCGCTTATAATTTTAATTACACTTTTCTTTATGGCGCTTGCTGGTTTTCAAGATGATTATTTAAAAATTAAAGGCCATGAAAATAGAGGACTAAGTCCAAGAGGAAAATTATTTAGACAGATTCTAATTGCATTAATCCCTACTTTATATGCTATGCAAGCATATGGTACCGTCATAACTTTTGGCTCTAAAACTTTTGACATTGGGTTTTTATATCCTATTTTATCAATTTTTGTAATAACAGGTGCATCAAATGCTTATAATTTAACAGATGGCCTTGATGGACTCGCAACTTCTGTAGGCATTCCAGCCTTTTTAGCTTGTGGGACAATTGCATTCTTAAGCGGGCAAACAGTTGTAGCTATTATTTGTGCAACTGTAATTGGTGCATCACTAGGTTTCTTAAAATACAACAAGCCTAAAGCAGAAGTGTTTATGGGAGATACTGGTTCTCTTGCCTTGGGTGGACTTTTAGGAACTTTAGCGGTTTTAGGTAGATGCGAATTATTACTTGCCATTTTTGCTGGTGTAATTGTTGCAGAAACTTTATCTGTAATCTTACAGGTAACAAGCTTTAAACTAACAGGAAAAAGAATATTCAAGATGTCTCCAATTCATCATCATTTTGAACTTTGTGGACATTCAGAAGTTAGAATAGTAAAAGAGTTTACAATTGCATCTTTAATTATGGCAATAATTGCAGTTATTTTGTTTATAGTTTTATAAAAAAATAATATTAAACATTAAGGTGCGTATAAACGCACCCTACAGTTACAGCTTGATTTTTAAGATATTATTTACAACTTTAATCAAAGAAATAATCTGCTAAATCTCTTAAAGAATTGACATTCTTTTGTTTTTTCAATTCAGCAAGAGCATTATTATATTCTAGAGCTTCCTCCTTATTTTTTTGTAAATATTCGTCAAAATTTTCTTCGGTTTTCCTAACACAATTGATATAACAAAGATTCGCCCCATGTAAATGTTTTATAACATCGAGCATTGCAACATCTTGCGCAATTATAGCTTCCCTTTCTCTAACATCATTAAGGTATTTTCCATTATTTATGCTTTCTAAAATATTTTCAGTATATGGATTTATCTTATTTTCATAAAATTTTTCTGCACGAGATTCGGCTTTAGAACCCTTTGGTAAAAATCCCATTTCTTTAATTATAATTTCTCTAAATTTTTGGTTATTATCAATACTTATAGCAAAAACACTTGTTCTATAATCATTAAGATGTTTTAAATATTCTTCTTCATTATTATTTGAAATGCATTCTTTTAAAATAACATAGAAATCTAATAATTCTTTAGGTAATCCTGATTGCTGTAATTCTTCCATAGATAAATTACGTACCTGTTTATCAACTAATTCAGCTTGAGCTTTTGCGACTGCTTCTGCATAAAATTTTATAATTTTTTCACCTAATTCTCTATGCCTATAAACTTCAATATTTTGTAACATATGTTGTAATTCATGGCGAATAAATGAGTATATTTGAATCTTTGATAATTTTGGCATATTAATATTTTTTATTAAAAAATTTTGAGAACATTCGTATGCCATTACAGAAACTTCATTCATAGGCATATTAACAACTTCTGGTTTTAAAGCTTGAGGAAGCCCAAGTTTTTTATAGATTAAATCAAAAGAAGCATTAAAAAATTCATCACCATCAAGCTCAAAGATTTTTTTTAATTCATCTTGATCCATTTTTAATTCAAATTTTTTTGAAAATAAATACTGCCTAAATAAAAAGATATCGCGTTCACTAACTTTCTTAGTTACATGCTCTGCAATAGGCAACAAATTTTTCTTTGTTTGCCTAGTAACTGGTGTGGCTAACCTTTGTTCTAGAACTTTTATCATAATAAACCTTCCTATGAATATAAAAAAAATAGAAAAAAAAAATTGCCTATTTATTAATTATTTTTTACAAAAATTAATTAAAAATTTCTAAATTACAACTCTGTTTTCAATACAGACTACTCTTTGCTTTTCTTTTTCATAAATCAGACCTGCACAACAACAGTAGGGTGTTTTTTACGCATGTTGCAATTATAAATTCTTATATTTAGGTTTTTAATTTCATTTTTCTCTATTTTGGGTTAAAATTATAATCACTGGAGAGTTGAAAATGACAGAAAAAGTTTTAGTTTTAGGCTTATCAAAAAGCGGTATATCAGCGGCGAAATTAGGGGTTAGTCTTGGATATGATGTTTACCTAACCGAAGGTAAATCTGAAGTAAACGAACTTCAAGTAAAAGAACTTCAAAATTTAGGCATAAATGTTGAATATGGAAAACATTCGGATGCTTTTATAAAAGGAGCAGAATTTGCAATCACAAGTCCCGGAATCCCTCCTAAATCTGAAATTTTTAAGCGTATTCAAAAAGAAAATATTCCTATAATTTCAGAAGTGGAATTTGCATATTTAAATTCTGATACACCATTTATTGCAATAACAGGTACTAATGGAAAAACTACAACAACTGCACTTGTTTCACATTTATTAAGCCAAGGTTTTAATGCCCCTGCTTGTGGTAATATTGGACTGCCTCCATCAGATTTAGTTGAAGATGAAAACGATTTCCTTGTATGTGAAATTAGCTCATATCAAGCGCAGATGACAGAAGATTTTAAACCTTTTATATCTTGCTGGACAAACTTTACACCAGATCATATTGATTGGCATGAAGGTTTAGAAAATTATTTCAATGCTAAAGCTAAAATCTTTTTGGGCAAACAAGCTCCTGAATATGCAATTTTGAACGCAAAAGATGAAAAGCTTTTAGAATTTTCAAAAAAAAGCAAAAAATCAAAAGTGTTCCTTTTTGATACAGAAGATTACCCAAATTCTTCCTTCATAAAAGAAAATGCTATTTGGTATAAAGAAGATGGAATTGAAGAAAAAATAATTGATTTAAAAGATTCTCCGCTAGTAGGCCATCATAACTATCAAAATATTATGTGCGGAATAATTTGTGCAAAACTATGTGGAATGGAAAACGAAGATATTAAAGATGGAATTATGTCATTCAAAGCTCCAGAACATCGTTTAGAAAAAGTTCGTGAATTAAACGGAATCACTTTTTATAACGATTCTAAAGCGACAAATCCTGAAGCTTCAATTGTGGCAATTGATTCATTTAACGGAGTAAATGTATCACTTATCTTGGGTGGTCGAGATAAAAATACTGATTTAACAGAAATGTGTGAATCAATTAATAAACACATTACTTCAGTTTTTCTTATTGGCGAAGCAACAGAAAGATTTGAAGAAAATCTGAAAAAAAATGGTTTTAATAATATAATTAGAGAAGAAACTTTGGAAAAGGCTATTGATAAAGCAATCAGCTTAAAACCTGATGTAGTACTTTTATCTCCAGCGTGCGCAAGTTTCGATATGTTCAAGAGCTACGAGCATAGAGGAGAAGTTTTTAAAGATTATGTCTTATCAAAATAATTCACAATCTGAAAATTTAAATCCACAAAATATGCAATCAGACCGAGCATTACTGATTGCAGTAGTTTTTCTTGTTGTAATAGGCTTAATGTCTATTTTTTCAGCAAGCGCACCAAAGTGTATTGAAATGGGAGTTAATCCTGCAAGGTTTTTAATCCAACAAATTTTAGGTGTTGTTGCAGGCGCAATTGGTCTAAAGTTTTTATCTAATTTTCACTACAAAAAATTAATGGCATATACTTTACCGTTTGCCTTTTTAGTAATTATTTTATTAGTAATGGTAAAAGTAGCAGGGGTTACAGTTAATGGTGCTCAAAGATGGATTAATATCGGACCGATGAGCTTGCAACCTTCTGAATTTGCCAAACCGGCGGTCGTACTACTTCTTGCTGGCGTATTCTATAGAAATCCTATTATTTGGGATAATAATAAAATTGTCACCGCATTTATTCCAATTTTAATAATGCTTGCATTAATCTTTATGCAACCGAACTTGAGTATGCTTTTATTGCTATTAATCACTTCTGTCGCAATATATATATGTGCTGGAGGCTCTTTACAATTAATATTATTTGGTGGAGCTTGTTTTATACCACTTTTATTATTAAAGGGCCTAAAAGGTTATCAATCATCTCGTATTATGACTTGGCTTCATCCTGAAGCTGATCCACTAGGAGCGGGTTATAACGTAATACAGTCTCTTGTTGCTTTTGCGTCAGGAGGATTTTATGGCGTAGGCTACGGAAGCTCAAAACAGAAACTTGCTTGGCTTCCAGAAGCTCATACAGACTTTATTTATGCAGTAATAGGTGAAGAACATGGCTTTATTGGTTGTTTATTAATAATCTGCCTTTTCTGGACAATATTGCAAAGAGGTTTTATTATCGCAGTAAAATGCCAAGATATGTATGGTAAACTTCTTGCATTAGGACTCACTTTTTCAATTTGCTTCCAAGGTTTTTTAAATATGTGGGTAGCAAGCTCTTTCGTTCCTGCTACAGGTGTTCCAATGCCATTTATTAGTTACGGTGGTTCTTCGGTTATGGTATCATTATGGATGGTTGGAATTTTATTAAATATATCAAAAGATAACGTAAAAAAATTAAGGAATTACACTAATGTCAGAAATTTCTAAAAAAGTCTTTTTCGTCACTGGTGGCGGAACAGGCGGACATATTTACCCAGCAATGGCTGTCGCTGATGCATTAAAAGAAAATAATAAAGTATATTATGTTGGCAATAAACGCAACATGGAACATAATCTTGCAATAGAAAAAGGCTATAAATTCTTGCACGTAGGAATTTCCGGAATGCCTAGGAAATTAAACCCTAAATTCTTTTATTGGGGAGTAAGATTAGTAAGAGCTATTTTGTATTCAATAGCTTATATCAAAAAATATAAACCAAATGCAGTTTTTGCAACAGGCGGATACGTTTCAGCTCCTATGATTTTCGCTTGTATTATAACAAAGACGCCATATATGATGCATGATTGCGACGCAATGCCTGGGCTTGTAACTAGAAAACTTTGCAAAAATGCTAAATATGTATCCTTAGCTTTTAGCAAAGCAAAAAAACATATACCAAACAAAAATACCGTTGTTATAGGTAATCCAATAAGAAAAGAGTTCCAAACCCTAACAAAAGAAGAAGCTAGAGAAAATTTAAATCTAAATAGCTTATTAACCTTATCCATTATGGGAGGTTCACAAGGTGCAAAAGCAATAAATACAAATGCTGTAGAACTTCTTAAAGAGCTTGTACAAGAAAATAATATCCAAGTTATTTTTCAAACAGGAAAACGAAATTACAATGAAGTTATTGAAAAATTAAAACTTATATATCCAAATTGGGAAAATGAAAATAGATTAATTATTAAACCATATTTTTCAGATATGGTATCTGTACTTAAGGCTTCTGATATTGTAATATCTAGAGCTGGCTCTTTAAGTCTTTCTGAAATTTGCGCTTCTAGTATAGCTCCTATATTAATCCCGTATCCTTACGCTGCGGCAAACCACCAAAGAATAAACGCAAAATGTTTATTAGAGAAAGGGGCTTGCATATACTTAGAAGAAAAAGGTTTAGATCCAAATATTCTTAGAGAAACTATCCTTAATTTAGTAAAAAATCCAGTAAAAATGGATTATTTAAAACAAAATACTTTTTTTGAAGCTAAATTTGATGCAACAGAAAAAATTGTTGAATACTTAAATAAAATAACTAAACAATAATATCCTTCATAGAGGTGAAAATTTGCTTATTTAAAGTGATTTTTGCTGAAAATGTGTTATAATCTATTTTATGAAACGTTTCTTTAAAAGATTATTTTCACTTTTGGTATTTTTAGCCGTACTCGCAGCCGGGTATTATTATCGTGATTGGTTTGTAGAACAATATCATCACGCACAAGGTGTTTATTATATTTACAAAGGCGATCAAGCTTATTCTGTAGATAATATGGGAAAAACATTAGAATATTACCACAAAGGTTTAGAGCTTTACCCTAAACATTATGAGGCTTGGTTTAACCTAGGAAATATTTATGCTGTTCATGAAGATTACTACTCTGCAGTAGACGCTTATGAACATGCTATTGAAGCAAACCCTCGATTTGTTATGGCTAAAATGAATCTTGGTATAGTTTATTCAGAAGACTTAGGCTTCTTTGATGAAGCAATAAAACAGTTTGACGAAGTAACTAAAATAGATTTATTTAAATTATGGATACCTTATGTTTATTCTAATGTAAAAAGTATTAAAGGTAATAAAGGGCTTGCTTTCTTTAATAAAGGCGTAGCTTATAGACAAAAAGCTTTATACTTGCCTTACGAAAAACAATATTTAGTTTACGAATATTTAGGAGAAGCTATAAAAGCTTATACTGAATCTTTAAAACATATAAAAGAAAATTATGATACATATTACAATAGAGGCGTTGCACACCACTTGAGAGGCGAATACAAATCTGCTGGTAAAGATTATTGCAAAGCAATACAAATTCACCCAATGAAATTTGAAGGTCATTATAATTTAGCTGTTCTTTTACGCAGAATAAATCGCAACAGAGAATCAATTGCAGAACTTCAAAAAGCAGCGCTACTAATTTCAGAAACTCCAAGTTCATCAAGCATACAAACTGCTTATATTTTTAATTTATTAAACGAAGTTACAAGAAGATTTATAACTGGTGATGAGTATTACACACAAAAACTAACTGATGAGCCTGTTGGCAGTATCCGTTATACTTATATAAACGGAAGAATTGTAGCTGACGAAGAATTTGACAAGGCAATGTACAATAATTTTAAAACTTGTGCAGGATTTGATTATTTTAATGGTAAAGAGGGATAAATGGAAAACAAACTTCTTTTTCTTGCAAAAACAGCCGATATTTTAGTTAAAGAATTAGATTCTTATGATTTAGTAAATGAACTAAAAGAAATTTTAAACTCGTATATAAATTTAAAAGATATAAATATATATGTTTTTGATCCAAACACTTCAACTCTCAGAAATTACGCACAAAATTGGTGTGTTATTGATGAAGTTATGCAATATGATTTAAAAACCTCTATTTATAATGCTTATGACAATATTCATGGTAATGATTTTGTTCTTAATGACAAAGCATATAAATTACCTCAATTAATAAGCGATATTAGCATAAAAATTGAATCTCTTTTTATGCCTATTGTTAAAAATGGAATGGTTTTTGGAACAATTGAATTAAGTTTTGAAGAAAATACCTCTGTTGATATGAGCTTTCTATTTTTAATGAAAATTTTTGGAGCGCAAATCTCATTAAAGCTTCAAAATATCGTTTTAAATGAACAGTCACAAATAAATGTTGAATTTCACGATTCAATGAAAAACATTGCAAAACTCATCGAAACACAATATGAAATTAACTACATTGTACCTTTAATAGGAGAAATGTTAGACAGATTTATTTCTGACCATTTAATATATGTATTTTTAAAACAAGAAGAGGATTTTAATCTTGTTTGGCCAAAATCTTGTAATGATGAAAGAGTTTTTGAAGCTATAAAAAAACTTGATACGGATTTTAATTATGTATTAACAAATGACGATAAAATAGGAGCATTTCCTCTTTTAACAGATGACGAAATTACTGGCTGTATTGTTGCAAGAAGTATGATAGAAAAACTTTCTAAACGTGATATTGACTATCTTGAACAACTAACTAGACAAGCTGCTGCAACTATTAATCGTGCTAATACATACTCAACCATATTACAATATGCAACTCTAGATGCGTTGACTAATTTAAATAACAGACGTCAATTTGAAACTCGATTGGGACAAGAAATTTCAATTACAAAACGTCAAAACAATCCTCTTTGCGCAATGATGGTTGATATTGATTTCTTCAAGAATGTAAATGATACGCACGGACACGCTGCGGGAGATGAGGTTTTAAGAAGTGTTGCTGCAATAATAAAAGAACATCTCCGTGAATCAGATATTCCTGCTAGATATGGCGGAGAAGAGTTTGCTGTTCTCTTACCATATACACACATTACAGAAGCAAAAATTGTTGGAGAACGTTTACGTAAAGCTGTAGAAGAGACTTCAATTACTATCAATAAAGACACTGTGGATGAAAAACAAATTAATGTCACCATAAGTATGGGATTAGCTGAATATAATAAAGTCGAAACAGGTGAAATGCTTTTTGAAAGAGCTGATAAAGCACTATATGAAGCTAAAAAGAATGGCAGAAATCAAGTAAGAACAGCATAAAATAAACTTAATTATTTTGCTATAACATCTCATTGTGTTAAAATAAGCTTATGGAAAAAATTACTATTAAATGTCAAACCTTAGAAGATACTCAAAGATTAGCTGAGAGATTTGCAAAACTGGTTAAAGATAACGGTTGTTTTGTTAATTTATACGGTGAAATAGGAGCTGGAAAAACAGCTCTTGTAAGGCTTACCGCAGAAGCTCTTGGAGTTATAGAAAAAGTTACAAGCCCTAGTTTCGTAATTTTAAATGAATATCACAGCGCTTCTATTCCTGTTTATCATTTTGATTTATACCGATTGGAACACGTTGGAATATCTACAATTACAGATGAATTGAGAGAATATTCTGAAGGTAAAAAAATAACTTTTGTTGAGTGGGCAGAATTTTCTCAAGGAGAGTTGCCTTTTGAAAGGATCGAAATCAACGTAACTTATGATGACGATGATAGTAGAAACTATGAATTCAAATCAATTGGCGAAAAAAATAATTACATTTTGGAAGGACTTAAAAATTGAGATTATTAGCTTTTGATACCTGTCTAGATAAAACTTACGTCACTCTTTATAATGATGGTAAATTTATAAATGAAGTTATAGTTTCGAATGATAAAAACTATCATTCTGCATATTTAATATCGACTATTGTAGAAATTTTAAAAAAAGAAAATTTAGAACCAAAAGATTTAAACTGTATTGCTACAGACATAGGTCCTGGTAGTTTTACTGGAATAAGAGCTTGTGTAACAGTAGCGAGAATGCTTGCTCAACAACTTAATAAAAAAGTCATAGGAGTTTCTTCATTAGAAATTCTATCTAGAATTTTAGATACGCCAAGCCTTGTTGCACTTGACGCTAGAAAAAATAAAGCATATTTATTTGATAACGAGATAAAAGGCGCAATTGAGCTTGAAGAAGTTGATAAGGTTGTTGCTAACAAACAATTAGTAACAGATAATAGCTTATTGGAAAGATTTAGCAAATATACTAATAACATTGTTTCTTACCAAGAAAAAGAATATTCTCTTGGTGAAATTTTAGCTAAAATAGCTCTAGAAAAATTAGAAGCTAATAAAAATGCTGAATGGGGTAACTTAAAACCTCTTTATATTCAACCGCCTCCTGTTTTTAAGTAATATTTCTTTACAACTGGATTTATATAGTTTTTTATATTACTATTAATACTGTAATAGGGAAGAGTATCCATAAGGGGAATTACATTGATTTTTATTAAAATTAATGTAATTCAAGGGATTTGTTTGTGAAAAATTTTAATATAAAAAATTTAATATTTTTGCTTATGCTTTTTGTTTTAATGCCATTAAAGGTTTTCGCAGAAAGCGCAAGCATTGAGTTTTCATTAACTGTAGACCCTTATATGGAAATTCAGACACTCACAAGCCCAGTACTTATTGCAAACATCACTGACAAAACAGGAAATCTTTATTCTCCGCTATTTAGTAAATTCAGAGTTATCTCAAACTCAGGAGATACAAAAACATTATATTTAAAAGCTAACACTATCACAGAGTTCGGAAATGAAAACGCAATTTTCTCTGCCAATGGAAGAGTTTATGTTGCTTTTTCTAACGTGAACAACAAGCCAACTTCACAATCACTAGCAAATTGTAAGTATGGAAGCCAACCAAATGAAAGCCCTGGTGTTGTTGCATATCCTATTGCATCAATACTTGGTGCTAAAACTAAATATATAAATAATGGTGGCAAGTATGAAGTTTATGTTGAAAACGGTAAAACAGATATAACCGTTAATATCGGCTCTCAAGTGTTAAAAAGCTCGTTTGGCTCAAATGACCCAAAAGGTTTTTACCAAGCAACGCTTTCCCTTACTGAAGCCGACATATAGAAAGGAGCAGTTTTTTTAGGGAAGTGTTAGTAAAGGATTTTAAAACCAGCAATTTGAAAAACAAATTGGCAACAATCTTTTTGTTGTCTACGGTTTTATCTTGCTCAACTGCCTTTGCTGACTGCTTCACCAACGAAAACTTTTTTGATTTTATTGCTCAAAAAAATACACAAAAACTCTACAATCCTATTCATTTAGATACTTCTAAAATAAAAGAAAAATCTAAAGAACAATCCGAAACATCAATCCCTTACAATTTAAGAGAATTCAATGAGTCAGAATATTTTACTTCTACAATTGAAGAACCACAATATTCAAGGCAAACTTTACCTCCAAAAGATTTTATAGAACCTTCTGAAGAAACTATTATTACAGAGAATAACGAATCTCAAAAAACTGAAACCAGCACTTATGTTGGTAGTACAGACTTTTTTGCACCAGTAAAAGAAGAAAGCTTAGAAGAAAACAATGATAAAGAACCTTTTAAATATATAGAGGATTCTGTTTTTGCAGAAAATTATGAAGAAAATAGCGCTTTAACTTCAGAATATGAAGGTAAAACTATTTCAAATATAAGCTTTGTCGGGCTGGATAGTTTAAACTCTGACTACATCACATCGCTTATTAGTACCCAAAAAGGAACTCTATACAACCCCAACCTATTACAAAATGATTTACAAAAAATTTATTCCAGTGGGTATTTTACAGATGAGATGACTGTCGAGCCAACATTAAAAGATGATGGAACTATCAGCCTGACTTTTGTTTTAAAAGAAAATATTATTGTAGAAAATGTTGAATTAATAGGAAACACTGTTTTTTCTACCCAAGAATTAAATTCTTATGTTTCAAAACTCAAAAATAAGCCGCAAAATCTTTTAGAAATAAATCATTCAATTAATAATATTACTACACATTATCACGATAAAGGCTATATTCTTGCAAACATTTCTTCCGTTGATGATTCTACTGATGGAAAGCTTTGTATAACTATACAGGAAGGATTAATTAATAAAATTGATATCATTGGTAATGAGCGAACAAAAGATTATATTATCGAAAGAAATATTATTACCAAAGCAGGTAGTATCTATAACGAAGAAATATTAAAAAAAGATTTAGCACAGGTTTTTTCAACACAAATTTTTGATGAAGTTGATAGAAATATCCAGCCTAGTGAAGAAAATTTAGGCACATATGATGTAAGTATTGTGGTAAAAGAAAAAACTACAAATAGCGTAGGTTTTGGCGGTGGTGTTGATACTGGTCTCGGAGCTTTTGGTTCAATAACTCTTAGAGAAGATAATTTTATGGGTAAAGCTCAAAAAATATCTCTAAGTGGGATTATTGGTTCTGGTATATTATTGAGTGATGCCTCGATTAAAAACCATATGAACTATCAAGCTGAATTAAGTTTCTTTGAACCATATTTCTTAAATGCAGACAATTCATTAATGTCAAAACTGTATTTCAGAGAAATGGGTAGCTGGACAGTGCCATTAGCCGTTGAAAGAAGAATTGGTGCTAATGTAGGAATTCAACATAAAATAAAAGGTAATGATAAGCTTGCTACTACTTTTACAACCGGAATTGAACATATTAAATTAAAAGAAGGTGATTTCAATAAAATCTCTTCTTTATACAATCAACACGGACTTGATATCAAAGACAGAGCAAAACAACTTAGCAGCGGTTTTTTTCTAAACTTAGCACCAGGAATTCGATATAGCTCTCTTGACTCAGAAGAAATTCCAAGAGAAGGTATAATAGCTCAAGCTAGATTTAATGAAGCTATTGGCGTAAGCAACTTTAACCATACACATGGACGCTTGAACGGTGCAATTACAAAATTCTTCCCTGTATTCAAAAAATCATCATTTTCTCTTACAGCTAAAGGTGGTATAAAAGTTCACGGAGATGAGATGCCTGAAGTTCTTGCTTATCGCCTTGGTGGGCCTTATACTATTAGAGGTTATCGAATGAACGGTGTTGGTTCTGGTGAATCTTTCTTAATGGGTTCTGCAGAATTAGCTACGCCTCTTCCTTTTGTAGATAAATTAAAATGGGATTTTGTTAAAAAAATGCGTTTAACATTCTTTGTTGATGCAGGTAAGGTATTTGACCCTACAATTACAAATACATTATTCGATAGACCTGAACATGCAATCACTGCAGGTATAGGCTTAAGAGTATTTATCCCTGGTGTTGGACCAATTTCTGTTGACTACGGCTTACCTCTAACTAACCCTGGAAGTTATGGCTCCGAACATGGATACTTTACATTTGGTTCTGGAGGTATGAATGTCTATGGTTACTAAATTAAATTTCTTGAAAGGATATTAGTATGAAAAAGATATTATATTTATTAGCTTTGTTAGTAATTACAGCTCCATGCTTTGCTGGAGGCGTAGGTTATATTAACTACGAAAAAGTTGCAGCAAACTATTCTTTTGCAAAAAATACAATGATGGAAATTCAAGCAAAAGGGCGTGAAATTGATACCTTTTTAAGAACTAAAGAAGCTGAGTTTAACAAACTTGAAACACCCCTTCAAAAAAAGAAATTTCAAGAATCTGTACAAGCGGAGTTGAAATCTAAAGAAAACGCATTTAATGCTTTTAGAGAAAAGAAAGAGGAAGATGTTTATAATAGAATTCACGCAGTAGCTGAAAAAATCCGTCTTGAAAAACAGCTTGATGTTCTTCTAGATGCACGAGGTGTTTTCTCTGGTGGGATAGATATTACTGATACTTTAATCCAACGATTAAATTCAAATGGAGTAAGGTAAGTTTTTATTATTTTTTCACATAGTTATAATTATCGATAAACTTTTCGCAATCAGCAATTTTAGTTTCTATTAATCCTAATATATTATCTAATTTTGCAGATAATTGTTCTTTTTCAATATAATCATCATTTAAATATTTAACTTTATCACATTTATGATTAATAACTGATGTTAAACCAATATTTTTATTATAATTTTTCACAAATTTACCATCTTCAGATATAACAAACACATCTTCTAAAATTTTTCCACCATCATATCTGCAAACTAAAGTTAAATTACCATATTTTGATGTCAATTTGCTAATTACTAAATTATAACCATCATTAAATGCATTAACAAACTCTAGTCTTGGAGTTTTTATAGAAACAATACCGTAGTCTTTTTTTATACAACAAGCTTTGCCCGAATTCATATGCGATAATCTTGATTTTAGATTCACATATTTTTCGGTAACATCTCTCAATCGTTGCAAAACTTGTGTATCTACTTGACCTTCATTTGTAGAAGCAAGTCTTCGTTCTACACTTCTCCATCCTTTACGTTCTAAGTATGTTTTATATTCTTCCATTTTTTTTATTGCACAAGATAAAAGAGATTTTACTTCTTCTGCTTGAGTTGGATTATTAATTTCTTCTTGTGTCAAAAATTGTTTATTATCTGTTCTAATTAAATTTTTTAAATCTATATGATTAGATAAAATTTTACCCGATTCAAATATATTTACTGCTTGATTAGTTTCTTTATTTACGATATTTATTGCCCTTGATTCATCCCAAGTTTTCCTTCGTAAAAATTTTATATCAACATTATCTAATTGAAAACCATTCTTTTTAGCATTAATTCTTCCATATGCATTATAAATAATACCTCGAGTTTGACTTGTAACACTTTTTATGGTTTTTTCAATAAAAGAATTTAAACCAAAAATATCCTTTAACTGTTCTTGAATACTTGAATCAACAATACCAGCTGGTAAAATATTTTCTTTGACTCTTATACCTTTTCCCTTTTTAGGCTTTATTGCTTCAATAGAAGGGTCAACTACCTTTTTAGGCCTTCCGGGTTTCCTTTTAGGTAATAATTCAACAACCTTTTCTTTAAATATTTTTACTGGAGTTTTTCTTTCTTTATTTATTTTCTTCTCTTTTTTTATTTTTTTAGTTTTTTTAGGCCTTTTTTCTTTTTTTGAAATAGCAAACTCTTCTACACTAGTTTTTAATTCAACAGATTTTTCTTTTTTTTCTGCATTTGTTTGAACTTTTTCTTCTTTTAAAACACTTGAAGTTGAAGTTTTATTAGCTTTTTTATTTCGTCTTAATTGTTTAAACTTACTGCTCCTTTTTGAATCATTAAAAACGCCAAGAGCTTCAACTTCTTCCTCTTGATACAACCCTTTATTTTTTAAGTCTGTTTCTATTTTTTGATTATGTTTAATAACTTCACGATAACTATAGTTATGAGCTCGTTGAGAAATAGGTAATTTTTTTAACAAATCACGCTTTTGTTCCATATATGATAATAGTTCATCAGCTTTCACTTCTTCTTTATTAACGGGTTTAACTAAATCTGGAACTTCTTCTTTTTGTATACTTATTGAAACATTAGGTTTTACTTCACAGTTTTTTCTTATAAACATTCTTAAATTAAACAAAGGTTCATCAGAAAGTTCAAAAAAACTTTTTGCAATTTTTTCTAACGATTCAGCATCAATTTCATCAGTAGTATAATATTCTAATTTTTGTTGTTCATTAGATTTTATTAATCCACCAAATTGATCAAGGATTAAAGAGGCTTTTGGTTGTTCTTGTTCAATAAATTCCATTATAAATATTTTTTTATTTTCTAATATATTCTGAGAAAATTTAATCGCCACGTCATTTTCATTCAAAATTGTTATAGAAGAATCTGTTAACTTAGCTTTTTCCAATAAA
This sequence comes from Candidatus Gastranaerophilaceae bacterium, assembly GCA_045651505.1. Taxonomy (GTDB): domain Bacteria; phylum Cyanobacteriota; class Vampirovibrionia; order Gastranaerophilales; family Gastranaerophilaceae; genus CAG-196. The sequence goes on from JAZRSL010000008.1 coordinate 24,885, forward strand.
GAATTTGCTTTAGCTAAAATGTTTTCATCAATTTTAATTGAAGCAAAAATATCTTCACAAACATTTTTAATAGAATTAATTTTTTGAGAAGCTTTGTAAAAATGTGAAATATTTGCACTGCATACCCTTTGAGGCTTTAGCATCAGAGAGGAAAAAGTTGGATTTACACGATTTTCTCGCGCGGTAAATTGAATGATCATTATAATACACCTACACCCTTGGTTGATTGGATGTAGGTAGTATAACTGAAAGATTTTTATTTTGCAACTCATTAAAAAAAGAGGCTTGTATATTTTGAATACAAACCTCTTTTTTTTATTTATTCTTATGCTTTTACAAGTTCTTTAACATCTTTACGTTTAACTTTTCTTGTTGTAGTTTTTGGTAAAGGTTCTCTATGAATAGTAATATTGCTTGGACGCTTGTATTGAGTAAGTTGGAGAGAAAGTTTTTTAACTTCTTCTCTTACCAATTTATCAAGTTCTTCTTCGCTATGTTTTGCAAGAACATCGTCTTTTGGAACAACAACTGCTGCAACTTCTTCAGTACCATCTTTTGAACCAAAACTACGTTTTACACCAAGAACACAAACTTCTGCAAAGTATGGGCTCTTTTCTAAAACAGCTTCTACTTCTTCTGGGAAAACTTTTTTACCACCATTAAGCACAATCATATTCTTAATTCTACCAGTGATATAAATATGACCATCTTTAGTAATTTTAGCAATATCACCAGTATGTAACCAACCGTCTTCATCAATAACTTCAGCAGTCATTTCTGGTTGGTTATGGTAGCCTTTCATTATTGACTTACCTCTAAGAAGTAATTCACCAGACTCTTTATCTATTCTTGCCTCAAAACCTTTAAGAGGTCTACCAACTGAAGCTATGTCATTACGTTTATCATAGTTTACAGATACAACAGGGCTTGTTTCTGAAAGTCCGTACCCTTGGTATACTTTAATACCAATTGTTTCAAAGAATTTACCAACTTCAACATCAAGCGGAGCTCCGCCAGAAATACATCCCATAAAGTGTCCACCAAATTTATCGTGAATCTTTTTAAACATAGCCTTTTTCATTGAATAATAAGGAATAAATTTAGCTACATTGAACATTAATTTAAAAATCATTTGTACAATTTTTGGAGCATTTGAAAGTTCAGATTCAATACCAGCTTTTAATAATTTTAAAAAGGCTGGAACAACAATCATAAATTCAACTCTTTTTTCTCTCATAATTCCCAAAATATCTTTTGGTTTAAGACTTTTTGCATAATATACAGAGAAACCTTTGCTCAAGAATATTGAGAAGCCTACTGTCATTTCGAATAAGTGATTCATTGGAAGAATTGAAAGAACTGTAACTTTTTTATCACCCAAAATTGAATCTAAAGCATCTTCAACACCTTCAAGCTGTGCAAACATATTTTGGAAAGTTATTTCAACACCTTTAGGTGCGCCTGTTGTTCCTGATGTATAAATAATTAATGCTGTAGATTTAGAACTTCTATGTCTCCATTTGCAGTAATAATTATCAGGCAACATATGAATACTTGTATATTCATCTGTACAAGAAGGTTCATCCATTAATAAAATAGTTTTAATTGAAGGGACCATTTCTTGTAATTTTTTAGCTTTAGCTACAAGAGATTTAGAAACTAACATAACAGTTGGTTCACAATCAGATAAAATTGATTGAAGTTCAAATTCTGTTAATTTTATATCCAAAGGAACAGTTACTAAACCTGCAAGCACAGAACCAAAAACACCTGCACCATATTCAGGCATAGATTCTGATAAAATAGCTAGTCTTTCTCCTTTAGGCAGTTGTAAATCATTTATCAAATAATGTCCTAATTTTCTAGAAAGCATCCCTAGGCCGCTATAAGTAAATTCGTTCCAACCCAAGCTGGTTTTCATTCCCAAAGCAACCCTTTCTGCATAATCACTAGTTCTGTCTTCTAAAAATTGAAGAGCGTTGTTCTTTTTTAATCCCATACCTTAACTCCAAAATAATATAATTCTTATACAAATTACCCTAATAGTGTATGCTAGAAATAACGATTTGTCAATAAATTAGAGCTCTTTTAGGTATTTTGTCAATATTAGTTTTTGTAATGCCTTAGCATGAATAGCTTCAGGTTCTAACTCTATTAATCTGTTCAAATACACTAAGGCTCTATGATAATCACCGACCTTCTTTTGAGCTGCTCCCATGGCATACAATGCATCTATAAAATCTGGATCTAACTCTAAAGCTTTTTCTAAATCTGATATTGCACGATTTACATCAGGAGATTCAATATCTTTTCTAGATAATAAAATTTTAGCTCGGTTATAATATGCATCGGTCATTTTTGGGTTCAACTGAAGAGCTTTTGTATAATCTAAAATTGCATCGTCAAAATATTCCAATGCTTGATTAGCAACAGCTCTGTAAAAAAATGGAATTTCCCAATCATTCTTTAATTCCAATGATTTATTTATTAAATCAATAGCTTCTGTAAACTTTCCTTCTTGAATACTAAAAATACCATTATCTAAAAAATATTTATAATCACTCATTGTTATACCTCTCAATAAATAGTATAATAGAAAAAAGGAAAAGATTTTAATAGGAGTTTTTTTATTATGTTAAAAAAAGTTTTTTCATTTTTAGTTTTTAGTGTTATAACTTGCAACTTAGCTCAAGCCGAAATAAAGAAAGTTGCAATTGTTGATTTACAAAAGGTTGTTAATAAATCCGCACAAGTTCAAGCTTTAAAGAAAGAACAAGATAAGAAAAACAAAGAAATGGCGCAATTTATTAAAAAAGCAGGTGAAGAAATAAAAAAACAACCTGATGATACAAAGAAAAAAGCTTTAGCTAAAAAATATGACGCAGAACTAAAAACAAAAAGAGAAATAAACGCTCAAAATTATAAAATGAAGCTAGAAGCAGCAGATAAAAGTATTTCTAATACAATATCACAACAAGCTAAATTAATGGGATATGATTTAGTCCTAACAAAAGGCGTAGTACTATACGGTGGTGACGATATTACCGAAGCAATATTAAAAGTTGTTAAATAGCAAAAAAAATATTTAGAAGGTTTTGACTAAACATGAAAGTTTTATTTAGCCAAAACCTTTTTCAAAATAACACGCAAAAAACAACGTTTAAAGCCTCTGCTCCAAAAATTATTTTGCAACCAACGAACAAAACAGTGTCTTTGGAAGCTTTGCGCGAAATTTTTCTTACAAAAAATATAACCTTAGATTCCGTTAAAATAAAATTAATTGAAAAATTTAAAAAACTCTATTCCGATTTAGATATAAAAGAAGAAACTGAAAACAGGCTAAAATCTGCAATAAATAATATTAATGGTGATAATAAAAATTTTCTATTAAGTATTACACATGATAATTTTCAAAATTTTTCAATAATAGAAGCTTGTGCCAAATTTTCAGATTCAAAGACTTTACCTATAATAAAAGACTACATGGCTTTAGATTTTAATGTAGATAATGAAGACAAGGACTACGCCGCAAGAATAGAATATTTAAATTTCCTAGCAAATAATTTTGAAACAACAGAATTAAATGAAGAATTATTTAACTTTGTTTGCTCGTTAAAATCCAATGTTTTACCTCTTACCAAACATTTAACCAAATTTTTTGACGGTGATATTGTCAAAACAAGAGAACAACTTAATACCTATAAACCAAACTTAATTCATCCAGTTATCCAAGTTGAACGCTTAAATAGGCTTAATAAAAAAGATATTGATACAAATAATTTTATACAAATAATCGAACTAATGGAACTAGCTTACATTATGGATGATTTTGGATATGAGCTAAATAATATTTTAAATAAACCTGAAAATCTTGAAGAAAAAATTAAAGATTTACGTTCTAAAGTCTATGAAAAATATGCTAAAAGATTAATAAATATCGGTAAAATCCCTTATCAGCTAAAAGAAGACTATAGCGCTTTTATACAAGAAACTTCTAAGTATCTAAAAGAAAATGGTGAAAAAATAAATCCTATAATGCTAAAATCCTTTATTTACAATATTGGTATGCATAATGATGATATTGTAAAGTATTTATGCTCTAAAGATTGTCACCTTAAAGATTTTAGAACAAAGAACCTTCTCAATCTTAATTTAAAAGAAGATGTTGATTGCGCAGGATATCTTAGATTTTTTCTCGATAAACAAATTTATAATGAAGACAGTAATTTTATAATCAGTTTAACAAAAGCTTATATTGACCCTTTAAGATATTGTTATGATAGTGAAAAAAGAGAGATTTTAGAAAAAATTATTGATTTACGCAAAAAAATAGAATCAAACCCTGAAAAATATGTAAATAATGATTCTTTTTCTAGCATAGAAGTCTTATTTAATTATTACACTAACGAATTAGCCAAAGCTATTTATGTTTATGACGACAAAACTATTGATGAACTATTTAGTAAAAGATTAAACAGTGTAATATCATTTTTAGAATCCTTGACAGTAATACCAAGAAACTTAGATTTATTAAAAGATTTGACTTCATGCCAAGCTCCAAATGGAAAAAACTTTACTACAACTGAAAAATTAAATCTCGCAAGAATTGTTTCTGTCTTTGAAAAAAATGAACTTCGAAAGCTAGAAGACATGTGTTTTGACGGTGTTGTAGATTTAGAATCTTTCAAAAAAGATTATTTTTATAGAATCTTTAGAACTTTATCATTTACATCTGGCGAAATTGATTCTATAGATAAGAAAAATTTTAAACAATGGGATATAACGTATTTGCCAATGATTATACAAGCAAAAAATGGAAATATTGAAAGCTTCTCAGAGTTTTTCAAAGCAGCCTTTTTGGGCAATTTTATGGATTATATCCATGATGCAAAAAAGAATATAGGTAAATGTAATCTAAAAACAAAAGAAGTCTTTGAAAAAAGAGGAATTAATTATGACAAATGGTTAAATGCTCCTAAAGAAAATGATTTAAGGTTAAATATAGTCGATAATAACCAGAAAAAGATAGAAAATTGTATAAATGAATTATTGGAAAATATTGAAATTTTAAGAAATTCTCCAGTGAAACAGTTTTTCGATAAAAGATTTGCAGAATATATTAAAGAGGATAAATTTGTATTACCTCTTAATGTTATTAGTTCAAACGAAAATCTAGAAAATTTTATAAAAAATTTATTAATCCAGCTTGAGCCAGCTTGGAAAAGAGCTAAAAAAAACATGGAAAAAAACAACCTTGATCCTTCAATATACGAACAAGCCTCAAAAACTCTAACTTTAAAAGAACACTTCGAGGAAATTCAAAACACGCTTTCAAAACTACAAGGGATTGAAATAGATAAAACTTTAGATTTAACCATAAAAATGTGGGATAGAATTCCTGAAAAGGATTTATTCCAAGGTAACTATTCAACCTGCTGTATAGCTTTAGATAGAGTAAATGGAAAAGTTATGCCGGATTATTTGTTAAATACTTCCTTCAATATGATAGAAATAGTTGATAATCAAACAGGAAGAACAATTGGAAATGCCCTCTGTTTTCTTGTAGATGATAATGGAAAAACTTGTTTTGTCATAGATAATATCGAAATTAATAATGCTTACAAAGGTTCAAAAGAAGCTAGTTTGAAAATATTTGAAGGTGTTAAAAGTTACGTTTCAAATTTTTGCAAATCAATCTCTAAAGAAGAAATGCCGATATATATGGGAAAATTTTTCAACGATGTAAGCTTACATGGTGTCCGTCGCACAAAAACAATAGATTTTCTAGGAGATATTAATGCTACAGATATATATTTAGATATTTATGGAAGTTGGAATAAAACAACTAAGCTAAAAAAAGAATTAGAATTTATAGAAATATAAAAAATATTGAGTGAAATAAAGAGAATTTATTCTGATGATGAAATTAAAGTCCAAGACTTGCTTAAAAAGCTTTATAAAGGTAAAAGCTTAGAACAAATGTCAGAAAAAGAAGTTAATAGAATGCTAGAAGATTTAATATAAAAGGTTAAATGTCTTTGATTTTAGCTTCCGACTTAGATGTCAAATCTGCGATACTTTATGTCAAAATCCCTGATACACTACAAACAACAACTGTACCCGAAAAAGTGGACATGTATTTATGGTATAGGTTAAGAGACTCGAACTTCTGACACGTTTTTATTCAATTGTCATACACAACTTAACTCTGTTTTGAAGTAAAATCAAGTTTTTAATACATAATGTGTCATTTTGTGTCTACAAAATAAATTCGGTTATAATCTTGCAACAATAATAAGCCTTCACCTGTTCGAAATCATGTCAGTATATTGTATCTATTGACTTCTGGGTTAAGATGTAAAATTTGCTTAACAAACATTATGTAAAAATTTAAAAAAATTATAATTAAAAATATTTAATTTTAATCCCCAAATAAAGCTTTTTATTTATTTAAAAAGCATGGTTATTGTATTGAAAATATTAGGAGGAAAAATGATAAGCACAAAATTTTGTCGTTATAAATTATTAAAAATTTTAGAAGAATTATCTAGAAAATTAGATAAAACCCATCGTATAAAAATTCAAAAAGAAATAAATTTTTTAGTAAATTATGTAAAAGAAGAATACAATTATGATTCGGAATTACCAAGAATTTCACATAAGTTTATTAGTGATATTTTAAATGATTTAGAAGACATTGATTTATTATTAGGGAATATATTTGTATCTGAATCTTTTGATATGCCAGATGATGTAAAAAATGAAAAGGAGCAGTTACTCTTCCTTACCAAAAATTTAATTGATAAATATGAGTTAAGTTCAAAAATATCCGTTATTGAAAATAGAAAAACAGATATTTATTCAATGCTTGATATGTATGCAAAAAACTATGGCAAAGAAAGAGTTATTGAAGCTTTAAAATCAGGATTAAATATATTTCTAAAACAAAAATCTAATATTTTTTCAAAAAAAGTTAATCTAACTGATGAAAACTGGCAGAATTTTTTAAAATATGTACAAGAAAAATATCCTATTGAAACCATAGAAAAATATTTGAACAAGGGTTTAATAAGTAATCTTGTTTTTGAAACTAAAAATTTGAAAAATATTGATACTGTCAAATTAATTGATTTGGCTCAAAAATTAAAGAAAGAAGGTAAATATGAGTAATAAAAAATATCGTTGGCATTCAAGTGAAGGTTCTTGTGAAAAATGCCAAGCTTTAAATAATACTGAATATGATTCAGAAAAAGAAATTCCGGATAAGCCACATCCAAATTGCAAATGCTATGTTGAGGTTGTTGAAGATAATTCTATTTGTGATTGTATAAAAGATTTTTTAGCACAAATGGGAGAACTTGATGCTGAAGCAAAATTTTTAGCGAATGAAATCAAAAAAGAAAGAAATAACTTTGTAAAATTATTAGTAACTAGAAATCTTGGTACAAAAGATTATTCTCTTATTGAAAATTACATAGATGCCATTGATCAACTTTTTGGAACAATTAGTGATTTTATAAATAACTACAAAAAAATGGTTGAAGTACAAAAAGACGGTGCTGATAAATATTATCATTCTAAATCAAACTGTGAAGGTGCTCAACGAGGCGAATATGGTAAAATTGTAGCAAAAGTAATAAGTGATTTGAGAGAATTTACTGATTTATATAAAAATATTACAGTTAAAAGAATGACTATTGAAGCAACTCTACGAGATAAAAAAGAAGATGACGAAGCAAATGTCTATGGAAGAGAACAAGGAGAAAAATATCCGACTTGGGATAGCCGGGTGCTTGTAGATATCTATAGACCTGATACTTTACCTGCGGGTTATTAATTATGGTATAATTAGATTATGAAACTATTTCAGAAAGTAATTCTAAAGATTTTTATAATTGGTATAGCAATTGTTTTATCTATACCAGTTATTCTTTTTGTAAATTATTTATTTGATGATTTGGACTTCTGCCTTGACACAGGGTACTGTAAAGAAGGGCTAACCTTAAACACAGAAAAAGGTAAAATTGTTGTGAGTAAAAAAACTTGTTTTGACCATAATGGAATCTGGGAAGAAAAATATACTCGATGTCAATTCCCGCGTGAAAAGTATCCAGCTAAATGATGACTCATTTATAATAAATTTATGAAAAAAGTTACAAAAATTTTAGAAGTTTTAATTGTTATTTTAGGATACGGTGTAATACTATCTCCAATATTTTTTTTCTGTTTCTACTTTTTCGATCCAATGGATGGTTGCATGGATGTCGGATATTGTAAAGAAGGACTACCTTTAAATATTGAGGGGAAAAAGATAACTGTAAATAAACAAACTTGTCTAGAAAATGATGGTAAATGGCTAGAAGATAGAAAAGTCTGTAAATTTAATTGGAATTAAACAAAAACTTCCGACTAAAATGTCAAACTTGCGATACTTTATGTCAAAATCCCTAACGCACAACAAATTCGCAAAATGGGTATCTGGCCTAGCTTTTAGACCTATCTGAAAACCGCAATTTTTTGAAGTAATATCCCAAACAAAATTTATCCTCAAAATTGTGATTTTACATTTCTTAATAAAAAAGCAACTTTGAGCTATGATTTGTTTTAACATGAATATAATGTGTGCAAAAGTGTGAGGTAAATTATGATATCAGTAAATTTTAGTCCAGTTGCTCAACAACAAAATACAGTAGCATTTAAAGGTAAACCAAGTGGTAAAGAAATTAAAAAGCTATATCAGGCTTTAGATAAAATTCAGTTTGAACAATATCTTAGTAACCCTAACATTCCTAAAGCAGAAAAAATAGAAACAGTGTTAAGAGAAACCGCTGTAAAAGTTTCAGAATCTTTTAATAAATCATTTGCAAAAAAAATGCTAGATAAAATCATGAAGTAACTTTAGCAAATAGGATAGACTTTAGTCCTTCATACTTTTTAGCTTATTGCATCATTTTTAGCCTTTTTAACAAGTCTAAAGGCTAGTATTAACAACAAAAGACCAATTATATTTTCTGTCATCCTGAACTTGTTTCAGGATCTGACAAACTGATAGTAAAGATACCAAGTTGATAAGATTCTGAAATAAATTCAGAATGACAATACTTACTCCCAATCTAAGGACAAATCTCTAAAATCAGGATTCTTTTCTTTTATTAGGTTTATTTTCCATTGTCTATGCCAATTTTTTAGTTGTTTTTCTCTTTTTATTGCTGATTCTATTGAGTCAGTTGTTTCAAAGTAGACAAGCTTATCTACATTGTATTTTTCCGTAAAACCTTCAACCGCTTTGTTTTTATGTTCCCAAACTCTTTTAGGAAGATTGCTAGTAACACCAATATACAAAGATGTTTCTGAATAATTTGTCATAATATAAACTGCGTAGGTTTTCTTCATAGTCTTATTGTATCATGCTCAGTTGGTAAGATGCAGAAACGAGTTCAGCATGACAATTCATCTTTTTACTTTTGGCTAAACTAAATATTAATCTTTCTGTCACCCTGAATTTATTTCAGGGTCTTACAAGCCCGAAGTCAGCACACTCCATTGGTAAGATGCTGAAACAAGTTCAGCATGACAAGGTTGTTATAGCTTATTGCAACATTTCGAGCTCTTTTAACAAGTCTAAAGGCTAGTATTAACATACAAAGACCGATTTTGAACTCGGTCTTTGTTTATAATGGTGGGCGCTAGAAGACTCCTCTTGGATTTGCTCCACGCTCACAGAGTTTCGCCTAAGGGGCTTTGCCCCAACGGGCTCAATCTGTTCGCTATCCGGACTAGCACTTCGTGCGTCGTCCGTCCGCAAATCCGCCGAACTTCTTAAATTGCTGGCGCAATTGGAAGCTCAAGTCATCAAAACGACAAAATAAAAAACAGGATAACTGATGTCATCCTGTTTTTTATGGTGGGCGCTAGAAGACTCGAACTTCTGACCCTCTCCTTGTAAGGGAGACGCTCTACCAACTGAGCTAAGCGCCCTTCTAGGGTTTGCCATTAGAATAAATGCTTATTTATCCCTTCGGCATGATTAATAGTAAACCAAACAAAAATTATTGTCAAACATTTTATTTTCTACAAGCCTTATATGCATTTTTTACAATATTTTCAACTCTCATAGCTTCTTTTTCTAGTGGACATTGGTTATAAACTTCCATATTCGCACCGTTGTAGTTAAATTGAGCAACTAAATCACGTTGAGCTTTCTGGCCTTTTTTACTGTTCAATGAATGTTTTGGCATTTTTAATGTTTCACTATGTGCTACCTCGAGCTCCTTCATAGTTTTTCTTGTTCCTACTGCAGTCATATAAGATAAAAACTCGTTTTCTTTTCCATTACGTTTTGCTTCATTGTACATCTTTTTAAATTTTTCATTATTAACCATCATTGCTCTAATATCAGAAACCGCATATGCATTCGCAATTTTTGCGAGTGAAATACCTTCTGTTCTCAACATATTACATAACTGTTTACAATGAGTTAGTTCGTGTGCCATTATACCAATTTGTGTTGCTTTATCAAGTTTTTTAAAATAATCAGTATAAAAAACTATTTTATTATTATAAAAAAGATAATCCCCAACTATTGGCCGTCCTTCATTTTTCTCCCAAGTTATTTCCTTAGGAGCCATACCCTCTAAATCCATTAATTTTACAAGCTCTTGATAAGCTGAGTCTAAGAAATCATTTCCTTTTTTGTCTTCTATTTTTTTAAATAAATTATTTAAATCACTTATTTTTATGTTTTCTTCTATAAAACTTCTACTTTCATTAGAACAAAAACTAATTGAATGTGTATTCTTGTTTTCACACTTAATAGTTTTTTCAGCAGAAACTTGCTTCTTAATTTGTTGAATCTGATAATTAGAAATATTATTTATTGAATTAATCATGAAAGAACCTTTCTTCTACTTAAAGGTATTTTTTTATGCAAAATTGCTATTTTATTAAGTATTTTTTACATTTAATAATCTAACTAACGTATTTTAAAAAATGATTAAAATACTATAATAAATTATAAGAAAGGTAACTATAAGGAGAGTCAGATAATGGAAATTAGAGTTATTGAAAACACGCATAATCAAGAATGCGATGTCCTTGTTGTAAACAAATTCGAAGGAGAAAATACAACAAGCGAACTAGCTAATAAATACGCTGTTGAAGAAGATAAGTTTGAAGGTAAATTCAGTGAAACTTATGTTCTTCCTACATACGGACAAGAAAAACATAGAAAAGTTATAGTAATCGGATTCGGTAAAAAAGAAGAATTTAATCCAAACAAGCTTCGTGAAGCTATTGCTAAAGCTGTTAAAAAAGCTATGTCTATTGAAGCTAAAACAGTTGCTTTTAAACTTGAAGGAGTTGAATTTGATTATTCAGAACAGTTTACAATGGGTGCAAAAATTGCTGATTATAAATTTGATAAATATAAATCAGAGAAAAAAGACAAAGGGGTAAAAGAAATCTTTGTTGAAGCAAATGAGTCTACAGTTCGTAGAGCCGAAAAAATTGCTGATGCTATGGCTTTCACAAGAAACTTGGCAAACGAACCTGCTCAATTTGCAACTCCTACTGAGCTTGCATCTATTGCTTGTGATTTAGGCCTTGAAACTAAAATCTACGAAAAAGATGAGTGTGAAAAAATGGGAATGGGGGCTTTCTTAGCTGTTGGTAGAGGAAGTTCTCAAGAACCTAAATTCATTCACATGAAATACACTTGCGAAAATCCTAAGAAAAAGATTGCGCTTGTTGGTAAAGGTATTACTTTCGACTCAGGCGGACTTGATATTAAACCTGCTTCATCAATGCTTACAATGAAAGACGACATGTCTGGCGCTGCGTGTGTACTTGGCGTTATGAGTATAATTAAAGAACTTGCTCCACAAGTTGAAGTTCACGGTATCATCGCAGCTTGCGAAAATATGCCAGGATGTTCTGCTTACAAACCTGGCGATATCTTAACTGCTAAAAACGGTAAAACAATTGAAGTTGATAATACAGATGCCGAAGGAAGATTAACTCTTGCAGATGCATTATGTTATGCTTGTGAACTTGGTGTTGACGAAGTTATTGACATAGCAACACTTACTGGTGCTTGCATGGTAGCTCTAGGCTCTCAAGCTGCTGGCATTATGGGTAACGATGCTGAAATGGTTAAAAACTTAATCGAAACAGCTCAAAAAAACGGAGAAAGATATTGGGAACTTCCGCTTTGGGAAGAATACGCAGATAGCTTAAAATCTGATGTTGCAGATATGAAAAACACCGGCTCACGCTGGGGCGGAGCTCAAACTGCTGGCGTGTTCTTACAAAAATTCGTTAAAGATGTTAAATGGGCTCACATAGATATTGCTGGTGTTGCTTTCCTTGAAAAATCTCAAAAAGAATTAGGTAAAGGGGCTTCAGGAGCTGGCGTAAGAACTTTATTAAATTATTTATTAAATAACTAACTTTAAAGAAATAAAAAAATAAAGGCGGGATTAAATCCCGCCTTTATTTTTAACCTTTAATCTCTGTCTCAATTTTTTCTAAAATTTCATCGAGTTTACTTACGTCTTTAACCCCACCTTGGGCAAAGTTTGGACGTCCGCCACCGTTAGCTCCAGTAAATCTTGCAATTTCGCCAACAATTTTTCCAGCATTAATGCCTTTCTTAACAAAACTATCAGATACTTTTGCAAAAACCATTCTTTCGCTTGCTAGGACAATTATACTTTCGCCAAGTTTGTTTCCAAGAAGCTCAACACCAGCTTTAACAGCATCTGCATCAAAGTTCTCAATTTTAGAGATAAATAATTTACCACCCTCGATATCTTGAGCTCTAGAAATAAATGTCGCAAATTTGCCTCTAGCTTGTTCTTCTTTTACACGAGCAAGTTCTTTTTGTAGCTCACGATTTTCTTCAGCAAGTTTTTCAACACGTTCAAGAACTTCTTCTGTATGAACTTTGAATCTTGCTTCTAGCTCACTTGAGACTTTAGCTTTGTTGTTCAAATATTCAACCGCAGCATTTGAAACAACTAGCTCAATACGTCTTGTACCGGCAGCAATTGCACCTTCTGATACAATTTTTACTAATCTTAAATCGCTAGTTGATTTAGCGTGAGTACCTGCACAGAATTCTTTTGAAATACAGTTTTCACCATCTGTAATTGATACAACTCTAACAACATCATCATATTTTTCACCAAATAATGCTGTTGCACCAGTAAGTTTTGCTTGTTCAATATCCATAACATCAGTTTTAACTTGGAATTTTTCATAAATCCATTTATTCATAAGAGCTTCTGTTTTTTCAACTTCTGCTGGAGTCATAGCTCTTGAAAAAGTAAAGTCGAATCTCATTCTATTTTCTTCAACCTGTGAACCAGCTTGTTTTACTTCATCACCAACAACATTAATCAATGCAGCTTGAAGTAAGTGAGCAGATGTATGGTGAACCATAATTTCATTTCTTCTATCAACATCAATAGTTGCAGTAACTTCATCACCAATTTCAATTTCACCATTAAGAATTTGACATCTATGAACAAATAATTGGTTTACTTTGAAAGTAGTAAGAACTTCTAGTTTTAAGTTTGCATTTTCAATAACACCACTATCACCAGTTTGACCACCACATTCTGCATAGAATGGAGTTTTATCTAATACAACGTCAACATAACCCTCGCCTTCAATTTGAGCAAGGATTTTAGCTGATGTTGTAGTTTTTTCGTAACCTAAAAACTCAGTTGAACCAACTTCTTCTTCTACTTTTGCATATTTAATATCACCTGTTACAGAAATCTTAGCTGTAGCAGCTTTTGCACGTTCTTTTTGCTCTTGCATAGCTAATTTATAGCCAGCTTCGTCAACTGCTAAGCCATTTTCTTCAGCGATTTCACGAGTTAGTTCAAATGGGAAGCCGAAGGTATCATATAGCTTGAATGCGCTTTCGCCGTCAATATCTTTCTTTTCAGCGATGAATTCGTCAAGCATTTTGTATCCTCTATCAAGAGTTTTATTAAATCTTTCTTCTTCTTTCTTAATAGTATCTTTAATCTTAGCTTGGTTTTGAACTAATTCTGGATAAGCTTTTCCATAATGTTCAATCACTGTATCAACAAGTTTATATAAGAAAGGAAGTTCCATTCCCAAAATTTTACCGTGGCGTAGTGCACGACGAAGAATCATCCTTAAAACATAACTTCTTCCTTCGTTACCAGGGATTACACCATCTGAAATCAAGAATGATACACATCTTGCGTGGTCAGTGATAATTCTTAGTGAGATATCTGTTTTTTCAGATTTTTTGTAAGGAACGCCACTCATTTCAGATACTTTATCTAAAATAGGTCTTAATAAATCTGTTTCAAAAGTTGACGCAACACCTTGGCACACCATAGTAATACGTTCTAAACCCATGCCTGTATCAACGTTTTTCTTTTCTAAAGGTGATTGATTACCTTCTTCATCTTGATAAAGTTCAGTAAATACTAAGTTCCAGATTTCAACCCAACGGTCGCATTCGCAAGTATCAATACCACAATCGTCAGAACATTTATATTGTTCACCTAAGTCATAGTGGATTTCTGAGCAAGGACCGCAAGATCCTGAAGCTCCTGGAGGGCCCCAGAAGTTATCCTTTTTGCCTTTTCTTTTGATTCTATCAGCTGGAACACCAACTTTTTGCCAAAGCTCATTAGCTTCGTCATCTGTTTCAAAAATAGTAATCCAAAGTCTATCTTTATCAAGCTTAAGAACTTCTGTTACGAATTCCCAAGCCCATTCAATAATTTCTTTTTTATAATAATCGCCAAAAGAAAAGTTTCCTAACATTTCAAAGAAGGTATGGTGACGAGGAGTTCTACCAACATTTTCAATATCAGAATCCTTACCACCAGCACGGGCACATTTTTGGCAAGATGCTGCACGAGCTGGATCATATGGAGATTTTTGAATTCCTAAAAAAATAGGTAAAAATTGTAACATGCCAGCTGTTGTCAATAAAACGGTAGGATTATCTGGCACAAGACTAGAACTTTCTACAATTGTATGTTGATATTTTTTTTCGAAAAAATCTAAAAATAATTGTCTTATTTCATTTCCTTTTAGCATAATTATTTCCTTTTCACTATTCACTTCTGCTTAAAAATATTATAGCCCAAATATGAATAAATATGCTAAAATTATCTTATGCAAGAAATAATTATTGGAAAAACTTATAAACATTACAAAGGTAATTTATATAAAATTATTGCTTTGGCAAAACATTCCGAAACTTTAGAAGATATGATTGTTTATCAGTCTATTAAAGACGGAGCAACCTGGACTCGTCCAAAAGCTATGTGGAATGATGTTATAGATAATAATGGCACTTTGAGGTTTACACTATGTTAACTAAAGAAGTTAGGGAATGGATCCAAAAAGTTGAACGTGGACAATATTCTTATGAAGATGCTATATATGCTTTTTCACGTTTTGCACCTTATCTTACAAAAGAAGAATTAAAACAATTGAAATCAAAACTAGGCGAGTGTTACAAAACTTAAAAGAAATCTCTCTAAATAGCAATTTTTCTATTTTTTCTTACTTTATATATTTAAGAAGGTCACATTTTATAGGGTTGTTGTATGGTTCTAGGTTACCAAAATACTAATAACAATTTAAATAATCAAGTGCATCTCGCTTTTAGTTCCAATAAAAAGAATAATAAAGGTGTTTTAACTCGACCTATAGAAAATGTTCAAACAGTTATTGAGAGCGGTGTTGACACCATTATAAACAACCCAAATGAAGATATTAGAAAAAAGAAAAGAAGAAGGCAAGCAATAGCTGCAGGTTCTACAGTTCTTGTTGTCGGAGCTTTAACAATGCTTTTAAACCCTAGAAATGCAGGGAAATTAACCAATCGTATTAATAAAATCAAAGAAAGTATTAATCTAAGAATCAAGGAAAATAATTCAAATTCTATAAAAAACTCTTTTTTAAAACTATACAAAGGCACACTAGACAAACTTGAAAAAGCTGGCAACTTTTATTACAACTTAAACTCAGGAAAAGACTGGTTCGTTGATAGCATCTGTACAAATTCTAAAAAAGAATATCCAGATTTCTTGAAAAAAAATAAATTCATCTATAAAGTTGTTAAAAAAATAGATGATGTTTGTGTAAAAATCTTCAGCACACCTCACCAAAAAATAACAGAATTTTTCGATAATATAAGTAAAAAAACCGTTAAAAGTAAATACAAAAAAGCATTAGAAGATATGACAAAGTTAGAAATAACTTTGAAATCAGTAAAAGATAGCTTACCAAAAGAAAAACAAAAAATATTAGAACAAAAGCTTAGAGAAATAGCAAAAGCTAAAAGAGTCTTTAGCGAAGAAGAACTATTAATACGCCTTCAAAAACAAGAAAATTTTATGGCTCATCTGAAAGAAGAATTTTCAGATATTATTTATACCAAAGAAAAAGGTTGGTTTAATAGAAAATGTGATTTTTGGGTTAAAGAAATTCTTGAGCCTCAAAAAGACCAAGTAAAAAAAGAGGGCAAAGCTTATGTAGAAAAACTCTTTGGTACACCACAAAAACAAGGTTTATATGACGAAACTGTAGATTTTTTAAAAGAATTTATAGACGAAAAACATCTAAAAATTGTAGAAAGAGATTTACAAAGAGCTCGTAACGCAACTAAAAAAGCTAACATTTCGGAATGTTTTGAATATTTTGATAAAAAACGAGATTTGGTAATTGGAGGTGCTCCAACGGATATCTTAACCCAGATAGGAGGTGTCGCTCTTTGTGGGGTCGCAGTTGCTAATGCCGAAAAAGAAAACCGTTGGTCAAAATTATTTACTACAGGCGTACCAATCATTACAGGTCTACTGTCTTCTTTAATTTTCTCTGCTAAACTACTTTCTGGAGCAAAATCAGTAATAGCTGGTGCTGTTGTCGGTGGTGTTACAGATGTTTCTTGTAGAGTTATTAATAAATATGTGTTTAATAACGACGATGAAGACAATAAAGCTATTGAAGAAAAGACAATGGAGGCAAAAAATGCTTAACTTATTTTTTGAACTAGTTCTAAAACACTTTTTCTTAATGTTTCATAGTCCTTGTTATTGTCAATTATATAATCCCAGTCTTGAATATCATCTAAATCAATTTCAGTAATATCGTCTTCGCCAATTAGCTCTCCACCACGAGCTTTTCGTAATTCTCTTTCGGCTTCAACCCTAATAGTAATTGCTCCTGCCTTTTTAAAAACTTCATATTCATGTTTTATCCGAACATCTGTAACAACAATATTTCCTTCTTGGGAAATAATTTTTTCAAGCCAATAATCAGAGGATTGTAGTCTTCCCCAATTACCTAAATCAATTAACCCTTGGCGATATTTAGGTTTATTTGCCTCAATTTCCTCATAGGAAATACCGTGTATTTTTCCATATTCAAGTTTTATAATATCGCCCATTGCACAACGTCTAAAATCAGGCATTAATTCCATTAAAATCTTTGCCGCAGTATCTTTACCTGAATATTGTTTACCTGAAAATATTATTATCATTTTTTCTCCTATGGCACAGGATCGTAGCCACCTTCATTCATTGGATGACATCTACAAATACGTTTTAGACCTAACCAACATCCTTTGATGAACCCATATTTTATAATAGCTTGTTTTGTATACTCCGAACAGGTTGGATAAAACCTACAACGAGGCGGAGTTAAACTTGAAAATTTTTGATATATAAAGATTAAAAATAATGCAACTTTTTTCAAAAATTTTACTCCTTAATTACAGACCAAAATGTAGGTTTTTCAGTTTCATAATCCATCATATCAACAACTCTATATTGTGGAGCATCTGCTGTTGTAACATGCAAAACTCCTTCAACCTCTTTTTCACTATTTACATTGAAATTTCCTGCAAAAATAGCTTTTACATTACCATATTGCTTTAACAAATCCAAATAAGCTTCTGGTTTAATAGTGTATCGTGTTTCTTTTCTGCTAGGTGCAATCAAAGGAAAGTGTTGAAAAATTACAATATTTTTATCTGAATAATAGCTCAATTGATTTTCCAACCAATCCAACGTTGCTTCTCTATAATAACCCATAGGTGTTGTTATAACATCTTTTGAGCCATCTAAACAAATAAATGCTATGTCTTTTTTCTCAACTACAAAATTTGGACCTAAAATTTTCTTATGATACTTGGATTTTTGTTTTAAAAAGTTTATATACTCTTTTTTTCCTAAATGTTTTTGTTTACTTATATCTTTACTACCCAAAACAACATAATATGGTTTTTTTAATTTTTTGGCATTTTTTATAAAACACTCTAAATTTTCTTTTTTAGGGCTCTCTATGTTATCTCCTGTAAAAACTACAAATTCAATATTTTTTTGATTATTAATTTTCTCAATTATATTTTGCATTTTTAAAATAGATTGCTCATCCTTTGCAGATAAGCATAAAGTATCAACTTGTACAAAACTCATATCCGCACAAAAAGCGGTATTGAAAGATATTAATAATGCTATACAAAGTCCTAAAATTTTGTTCATAAAATCTCCCTTAACATCATAATTCTAGCATAAATAAAGGTTTTAGGACTAGATTTTTTTCAAAAAAGAGTTATAATAAACATGCAATGTACAAATCCTGAGGCAACGGTTATGTCTTTTGATTTTGGAAGTAATAATATCAGCCAATTCAAAGCTCAAGCAGCCTATAAAGATGGTGGTGGCATGGGCGGCGGTGGCATGTATATGAGGCAAAACAAAAAACGCAAAGATAAAGAAGAGAAAGACTTATTTGAATTTGAAGAAAACTCTCCAAACAATAATTTTGAATGCGAAATAGAACTAAAAGAAAAGGATATCCCTAGAGACACCCTTTTCAACAAATTTGTTAATTGGTTTCAAAAAGAAAAGTAATTATGGATTTGTTTTTTTAGTAAACAAGCCTGTTATTTTTGATTTTACAAAATGACAAGCATCATAACATTTTTCTGCTACAGTTTGGAACAATTGAGAAGCTTTATTATTTCCCATTTTTGCAGTAACACCTTTTTTGTGTAAAAGACCCAAGCCTCCTACAATTCCAGCAAGAACAACTAGTGCTTTACCAAACCAGCCTGAAGATTTTGTACCAGAAGAAGCTGCAGCTCCTTTAAAGTTCACTGTATCTGTTTTTGGACCAGTCAATGTATTGCCGATTGAACCAGCACTTTCTGCGCCTTTAAAAGAAGCTCTATAAGCATCTTTTTCTTCAGTAGGCACGTTTCTTTTTGCAATTGAACCTGCACTTTCTGAACCTTTAAAATTTATTGGGGTAACATTTAACATAACAAACCTCCGTACTACACTTACATGTTTATAAAAACAATTTTGCTTGAAAAATTGCTCTTTTGTTAAGATTTTGTTACATCAAATTTTTTCTTTTGTTTTCTAGCTGTTTTTGAAGGCACACTCTTGATATAAAATCTTTATCCGATTCTGATACTTTCATAAAAGAGAACGCTATTTTATATCCACCTTCATAATTTTCACTTCTTACATAAGATGCATTTAAAGTAAACCTTTTATTTTCTAAGGTAAAGCTAATTTCACACGTTTTATTCACAATAAAATAATTTTCAAATAAAACAGAAACTCCATTGGCTGACAAATTTAGAATTTTACCTAAATACTTTGCACCATATCCTTCAACAGATGTTTCACAAACGCAATCAATAGAAGTTTGTACTCTAAAAAATTCTCGTTTCTGTTCAAAATCCATTTCTTCAGGCTCTTCTATAATAAGAATTAAATAAGGTTCCGCTTTTTCAATTTTTTTAACTCTAGTTTTTACTGAATACACACCATCGTCACAAACAAAAATAACCTTAACAGGTTTTTGTACAAGTTCTTTTAAATTATCATTCGATTTGGTAAACGCTATTATTTCTTTGTTTTCGATTTTACGTATACCACATTTAATAACACTTGAATCATCTTGTTCATCATTCAAGAAAATTTTTATATAATTAACACGCTCTAACTTAATACTAAATTTCATAATTAATCTCTAAAATATTTTACCATATTTTCTTTCATTATACATCATTATTTTTTTAAGCTAAAATGTACTTATGAAGGGAATTATTTTTGATTTTAACGGAACACTATATTGGGATTCTCAACTCCACTATGATGCTTGGAGGGAGTATTCAAAAATCTTGCGCGGTTACGAATTTACAGATGAAGAAATGCGCGATAAAATGTTTGGACACACAAACGAAGATATCATTGAATATGCAATTGGAAAAAAACCAGATATAAGAATGGTTGAAAAGTATGGAAAAGAAAAAGAATCTTTATACAGAAAACGTTGTTTATTAGACCCTGAAAACTTCAAACTTGCACCTGGTGCCATTGATTTATTAAATTATCTCAAAGAAAAAAACATTCCAAGAACTATTGCTACAATGTCGGAATGGGATAATGTTGAATTTTACATAAAAGAATTTCACCTTGAAAACTGGTTTGACATTGATAAAATAGTTTATTCCGACGGAACAATTCCAGGAAAACCCGCACCAGATATTTTTCAGATAGCTGCAAAAAAAATAAATCTAAACCCTAAAGATTGTATTGTAATAGAAGATGCTATTGCAGGAATAAAATCAGCTTATAGCGCAGGTATAGGTAAAATAATAGCTATTGCCTCACTTGAACCAATAGAATTTTATAAAAAAATTCCAATGGTAGATAGTATTATAGAAAATTTTAATGAATTTGATAGAAATCTCTTATCAGTACCAAGCAGTATTTAAACCAAAAATAAATAAAAAAAAACGAGCTCCTAGCTCGTATTTAAAAGTATGTGAATGAAAGTTTAAATTTTTAATTAAAGATTAAATTGAGCTCTGTAAAAACTACTACTTGCAATTTTATCTTCTATATAGTTGTTTCCGTCTACTATTGAATCATTATGCAAATCCGCTAAATTATTTAATCTTTTTGTTAATTTTGTTTGAGGATAAACAACACCTGATTTTTTAAGTTTTGCCCAACAAGATGCTTCTTTTGAAGTTGCTGTTGTTTCTTCTTCTAATGTTGCTTTTCTTGCAACGTGACAACTTTCATGAGCTATTAAACAAGCTATTTGTTCAATAGGAGCATTTTTATAAATAGAATTTATTAATATAACTCTTCTACCATTGCTATCATAAGAATTAGCAGCATATACATTACTCATTGAAAGTGTATAGAATTTTACTTTAACCGCATTCTTCTTTAGGTTAGCAAACACTTCATGCTCACCATTTTGCTGAAGTAATTCCATTGCTGCTAGGATTGTAGAATCACTTGTAAATGTTTTTAAGTTATAAGCAAAAGCTTGACTAACTGTTAATGAAACAAATATGAATAATGTAACCAACACTTTTTTCATTCTACATACTCCTTAAAGTTCCGATGTTAGTGTTATCGGCACGTTTTCGCCTTTCTTTAGGCGTTTTTCGGAGTTTGTTACAAAACGAAATAAATATTTACTAAATGTTCAATTTTCAGACAAAAAAAATAGAATTGTTAAGCAATATCTTAACAATTCTATTTAACTTTACAAAACTTAATGTTTAATTATTCTCTTATTTGGTTTGCTCTACCAAAGAAATGTAATCTTCCAATATCATCTTTATAAAGGGTTTTTGATTCATTTACACCAGAATCTAGATTTGTCATTCCATAACCAAAAGGTGCAGATGCATCCATTTTACGTCTTTCAGAGCTATATGTTGCTCTCTGTGAGGACACTGGGACTGTCGATCTTTCTTTAATAACATTAGTTATGTCCGTATCAAGAGATTTTTTTACTTCTTGCATGTCTCTTACAACTTCATTCTCTACACTTTCAACTTCTTTTGTCATTTTATTAGTGTGATAATTGATTGCGTCATTAACGGCATTAGCTTCCATACCTTGCATATTAATTTGACGAACTGTTGAATATCCACCTTTACCTAAAAAGTGGCTTCTTCCTATATCGTCTGTGTATATTGGACTTTGAACTTCTGCAAAAACAATATTTGAAAATACTGAAATACTTAGTGCAATTCCTAGGAATAAAGAAACTTTTTTCATATTTATTCTCCTTGGGTTTTTAACTTATATACTTGATATTATAATATAAACCCAAAGAAAAATAAATTTGCATTATTACTTAATAGATGTTGACAATTCATTTGTAATATCTTTTCCACCATACAAAACAACACTTTTAGCAAAAACGTAATCATAGCCATCTTTTTGAGCCTTTTTCGTTATTTCATTTTTAATATTTTTTTCAATAACGCCTAGCCTATTATTATAATCACGCTCCAAAGATTCTTTTTTTGTATTAAATTCTTTCATATATTTGTCTTCTAAAAGTAAAACCTTTGCAGGGTCTTTTTCGTTTGAAATTTCTCCTCTTGCATTAATAATAATTTTATCTAAATCAGCAATTTTCTTTGAATGTTCTTGTTTTAATTGTTTTACCTGAGCCGAATTAGCAACAATTTGTTGCAAGTCAACAACTGCAATTTTCTCTTCCGCAAAAACAGAACTAGCACTTAAAATAATAATTGATAAAACTAATATTTTTTTCATATTTAACTCCTCTCTTTTTAATGTTTTAAATTTTTTCTAACAAAAAAACAATTACGCAGTTAGCTTATTTCTTATAGCATATGGATGATTGAAATAAGAAAATAATTAAACTAAAATATGAGTATGAAAAATTTTCTTTTATCTTTTCTAATATTTTTATCAATAATAGCTTCTGTTTTAGCAGAAGAAAATGTTATTGCTAATAAAAATGATTTAATAAGAGAAACATATAGACTTCAAGGTTTAATTGAGTATGACGATAACGAAATAGATACTATTTATCTAGATGAAAATATTACAAAACCGCAAGTTAACATTCCAAAGCGTTCATTAACATTACCTGTTGGTGTTCTAAATATCACTTCAAACACAAATACCAATAGAAGTGCATTGGCTCGTGCATCTGTTAACAGAAATAGTTTAAAAGATATTTTACCTTTAAGCGGTAACGTTACAGAAGATGTTGGTTATGGTTTTTCTTATGGGCAAACTTGGGAACAAGAAATGTCAAATTATGCCCAAATGGAACATACAACAGCATTTTTCCTTAGATACGACACGCCAAAACTTTTTTCTTTTACAACATCAATAAGACAAGCGACAATGCAAGACATGGGAACACAGTATAACATTTTCCGTTTGGCACCAGAATGGCATATAACAGATAGACTAACTCTTAAAGATTCTTTTACAAGCTATATGGGACGTCCTATGAATAAAAATGAAATAAAACTTGTCTACACCCCAGCCTTGAAAAAATACGCAGAGTCACTTAAATTCGAATTAGGTGTTGCTCAATATTATTATCAAAGCGGAAAACAAAGAAATGCCGTACAATTTTCTACTGGCTTTAAGTTGTAATAAAAATTTAAATTATATATAATTAAACTTATGGCAAACAATAAAAACGAAAGAAAAATTTCAAAAAGAGTTATAAACAAAAAAGAGAGCAAGCCAGCAAAAGACAAACCAAAAAAACCTTCTTCTGGCGGTTATTACTATTCTTTCTTAACAATTATTTTGTTACTATGTTTAGTACAAATTACCATTAGTGCCGTTTTAAATGTTTCAAAAGTTATATCATATAGAGCAAAAATTTTACAAATCACTAAAACTCGTGATGCAGCAATGTCTCTCAATGAACAACTAAAAGAAAATGTTAAAAATTTTTCAAATGCTACTGGGCTTGAAGCTATTGCAAGAAATAATTTAAAAATGTCTTCTGAAGACGAAGTTCTTGTTATAATTAACACCCAGAAAGAAGAAAAAAAAGAAAAACCGAAAAAAATGGGTTTTATGAAAAATGATTAAAGAAATTTTGCAAGAAGCCTTTTTACTCAAAACAAAAGGTTTTTATAAACACGCAATAGAAAAATTCTATAAAGCTATTGATTCTGAAAATACTAGCCTAGAGCTTTTACATGAAATTGCTCATTGTTATTTTTTGATGAATAACGAAGAAAGAGCTCTTAATTATGTTGAACAAATCTTAGAACAAAACCCAATTCACACTGAAAGTTTAAAACTACTAAAAGAAATTTTTATAAAAAAACAAGCTTGGAATGAAGCTGAACAAACTGCAAAAAATATATATACAATTACAAACGATGTTCAAGACTTGATTGAAATTTTCAAATATTTAAATATACAGAGAAAACATGAAGAAATTTTCAACTACAATTACCCTCAAGAAAATCCTGATTTATTTTATGAAATAGCTTTTGCATATTTTTCAGTAAAAAATTTGAAAAAAGCTTTTTATTACATAAATAAAGCTCTGGATTTTGATATAAAAAATGAAAAATATTTAATTCTTAAAGGTAAAATTTTATTAGAAAATAATTCTGACAAAGAAGCATATGAAATTTTAAAAGAAATTAATTATGACACCGAAAACTATGAAGTATTAAACTTTTTTGGGAATGTTTATCAAAGATGTGGTGAATATAAAAAATCCATCGAGTGTTTTAAAAATTGTCTAAAAACAACAGAAAATAAAGACGAATGCTATTATAACTGCGGAAGCACTTATTTTAAAATGGAAGATTTTGAACAAGCTAAAAAGTATTACAATTTAGCTATGTCAAAAAATCCAAATCAAGCTAAATATCACTTAGCTCTCGCAAACTTATATTATGCGGAAAAAAATTATAAACGTGCTTATGAAGAAATACAAGATAACTCTTATGAATCTCGTCTATTAAAAGCTATTATTCTTTTTGGCTCTGGCTATCACGCCATTTCTAAAAAAGAATTTGAAAAGCTGGCTGAAGAAATGCCAGAAGATGATATTGTCAAAAATTATCTTAGAATGATTGATAATGAGCTGAAAATTTAATCAAAAAAAACTGTTTCTTTAATTTTATTATAAACCTGCTCTAGCCTTATTTTGTCATGCAAATACCAATATCCAATAAGAACTTCAAAAGCTGTTGATTGCCTATAGACAGCTTGAATATGTCTTCTACCAACAGGGATAGGTAAATTCCTTGCACGTCTTG
Source organism: Candidatus Gastranaerophilaceae bacterium (assembly GCA_045651505.1). GTDB lineage: Bacteria > Cyanobacteriota > Vampirovibrionia > Gastranaerophilales > Gastranaerophilaceae > CAG-196. Next base: position 50,002 of record JAZRSL010000008.1, read on the forward strand.
CAAGTTCATTTTCATCTTCAGTTAACATATCAGAAATAAAGACCAACATGTCTTTTTGAAAATTCGCATTAACTCTGTCAGTTGTTAACTTATGCAAAAGTTTAGCGTTAGAAGTCTTGAGAATAGTGTAATCTCTTACAAACACTTCCCAAACGGCGTCACCAATATGTGCATAATTTCTAAGTACCATTTTTTCTTCAAGCATAGTTTAAGTATAAAGAAAGGGGCGGTGGAAATCAAGATTTCCACCGCCCCTCGTTTGAAAGAGTCTTTTTTAAGCTGCTTTAACATACATCTCATCAAACTAGTAGTTGTACAACAAGCATACTCATTACTCTTAGCCAAAGTATCTAGCTAAAAGGCCATCAAAACCACGTCCATGACGAGCTTCATCTTTAGCCATTTCGTGAACTGTATCATGAATCGCATCAAGGCCTAATTCTTTAGCTCTTTTTGCAATCATCATTTTTCCATCACAAGCACCAAATTCTGCTTCAGCTCTTAATTCTAAGTTACGTTTTGTAGAATCAGTAACAACTTCACCTAATAACTCAGCGAATCTAGAAGCGTGATCTGCTTCTTCAAAAGCATATCTTTTGAATGCTTCTGCAATTTCAGGATAGCCTTCTCTGTCAGCTTGTCTAGCCATAGCTAAATACATACCAACTTCTGTACATTCACCCATAAAATTAGCTCTTAAACCTTCAAGAATTTGAGCATCAACATCTTTAGCCACGCCAATTCTATGCTCATCTGCGTAGTTTTTATTATTTTCATCTAAAGCTTTGAAAGCGCTTTTTGCAGCTTTACATACTGGGCATGCTTCTGGAGCTTCATTTTCTGCTGTGTAACCACATACTGTACATACAAATTTTGTCATAATTAATTCCTTTCTTTTTCAAACGAGTATTTTTAAGTTTTTAACTTTTGAATTTATTATATCATATGTTTTTTTTATTTTCTGTTGTATTTACAACTTTTTTTCAAAATAAAAAAACCACCTACTGGTGGTCTTTTTTAAGATAAATAAGATGAGTTTTTATTATTCTGCACTTACAGACTCATCGATGGCTTGGAGCTGTTTTGACTTGTAATTATGGATGACTGCATCAACCAATAAGTCATATGAAGGACTTTTCTCAATATTAGGGAATTCTTCCTTCAATTGTTGTCTGACCATTGCTTCTAGCCTTTGTTCGTCAGCTTTGATTTTAAGTTCTGTACTTGACAGAGACTTTATATATTCCTCATTAGCAAGCCTTTGACCTTCTGAAAAAGTCAATAGATTTACCTTTGGGTTAAAAGCATCTTTAAGAGATTTTAAAAACTTAAGGTTAAACATAATGCACCTTCTTTTGTTATCTACACTTACATATTTATAAAGTCGCATAAATTTAAAAATTGACTAAATTTTAACAACATTTTACAAATATTTACAAAACTCTCTTTTCTAATTTAGTTTAGAAAAATCTGTTAACATTATATACTTATTTTTAAGAATATTCAACAATGCCAAGCGGTTATTTTTAATTTTTTCATCTTTATCCATAACCAAAACATCGTCAAAGAATTTTGTAACTGTAGGATTTATATTGATTAAATCTAGTAAATATTTAGAATAATCTCCAGTAAATTCAACTTTTTTAACTGCATTATATAAATCTTTTTCTGCTTCAATTGCAAAAAGATTTTCATCAACATTATTATTAACTTCTTCTTTTAAAATTCTAAGAACTCTATTAGCATTTTCTACTAATTTTGAATCGTTAAGTGTTGAAACAGCTTTAACTCTTGCAAGATAATCTACCAAATCAACACAAGGATTTTTAGCAGAGCATGCTTCTAAAACTTCTTTTTTATAATCATTTGCCAAGAAAATAATTAATCTTTGTGTAAAGAATTCTTCAATATCAGCTTTGCAATCTGACTTAATTGGTAATAATTCTAAAGCTTCGTCAATAAGTTTTGATAAATCTATTTTTAAATCATGCTCTAAAATTGTTTTAATAATACCTAAAGCTGCACGTCTTACTCCAAGAGGATCTGAAGAACCTGTCGGCTTTTTACCAGCAGCAAACACTGCACTAATTGTATCAATTTTATCAGCAATACCTACAACTTGTCCTTCTACAGACTTTGCGGTTTCACTATCTGCATTAAGTGGGAAGTAATGTTCTCTGATACCATCTTGAACTTCTTTAGCTTCGCCTGAAACTCGAGCATAATCCGCACCGATGAACCCTTGTAATTCAGTAAATTCGAAAACTAAGTTAGTTGCAAGGTCTGCTTTACAAAGTTCTGCTACACGTCTTACAGTTGCCTTAGGATTCATTTTTTCTGCAAGTTTAACAATTCTCTCTGTTTTATCATAAACTGAGCCCATTCCTTTTTGGAAAGTCATGCCCTTAAGATTTTCTCTATATGCCTCAAGAGGTTTCTTAGTATCTTCATTAAAGAAGAATACAGCATCATCTAAACGAGCTTTGATTACACGTAAGTTACCTGCTTTAATATTTTCATATTCTTCACCAATATAATTTGTAATTGTCACAAATTTATTAGTTAATTTACCTTCTTTTGTATAAAGCGCAAAGTATCTTTGATGAGTTTCCATTACTGTTACAGCTACTTCTTGCGGAATAGTCAAATAAGCTGTATCAAAATCACAAGTAACCGCTACAGGATATTCTGTTAAATAAGTTACTTCTTCGAGCAAATCTTCAGATATTTTTGTAATAGCATTTAATTTTTCTGCTTCTTTATTTGTTAATTCAATTATGCGTTGTTTTCTTTCTTCCTGATCAACAAAAACATGCGCCTCACGAAGTTTTGAAACAAATTCGTCTGGATTTGAGATAACTATATCTTGAGTAGAAAATCTATGTCCATTTGTTTTATTAGAAGATTCTTTATCAATAATTGTTATTTTAACTTCTTCGCCATCTAAAATTGATAGTACCCAACGAATTGGACGAGAAAATTTAACATCATTATTTCCCCATCTCATAAAGTGAGGACCTTGAAGTTTTGCAAAAATCTGAGGTACATTTTCTTGTAAAAGTTCTTTTGTATTTTTACCTTTAATTGAAATTTTTGCATATAAATAATTGTCTTCTACATACAAATCTTTTGGTTCAACACCGTTTTTCTTAGCAAAACCCATGCCTGCAGGCGTGAAGTTTTTATTTTCATCATAAGCAACAGTTGCAATAGGTCCCTTAACAACTTTTTCAACATCTGGTTGAGAGTTTGCTAACCCTGCAATCAAAACCGCTAAACGACGAGGTGTTGCCATGACTTTGATATCTTCATATTTTACATTATTCGAATCTAAAAAGTTTTTAAAACCAATTTCCAATTGCGAAATTGCCATTGGAATAAACTTATAAGGTAATTCTTCTACACCAATTTCTAATAAGTATTTGCTCATATTTATATTTCTCCAAAATTAATATCTCTTAAGAAAATTATACAATAAACACAGTAAATTACTAAAAAATAAGACTACACAGAAGTTTTTCCGTGTAGTCTTATTGGCTTATTTGATTAAAATCTAATCGTCGTCATCTACTTCATTTACGTCTTCTAATTCTTCTGCAGCTTTTTTTGCATTACGTTCTTCCATTTTTCCTTTTACAACGTTTGCAAGAGGAGTTGCGACGAAAGGAACGATAATACGTTTACCTACAATCGTTGCCGCTGCAATTTCAGATACAAACTTAAACGCATCTAAAGCATCTTTTCTTACTTTTTTCTGAAGTTCTTTTGAGATTTCAAGTTTTCTTGCTGAATTTACACCATCACTTTTTTGTAACATACGAACTCTTTCAGCCAAGAATTTAGTAGCTTTTTCGCCAAATGAACTTTTAAAAATTCTATCAAAAATTGGTTCACTAAATCTTCTCATCAAGAAAAACATACCAATCTGCGCTGCAATCATTAAAACACCGTTCGTAAGGTCTAATGCTGCTACGAAATTTCTTCTTTCTTCAGGAATTTCTTTATTTTTTAAAGATTGTGTAACGTATTTATAACATCCAATACCGTCTTTTGCAACAATTGAACCTACTGTCATATATGCTAAAGCTTTTTCTGGATCTTTTTGGAAAGCTTTATCTATAAATTTAATAGGATTTAGTTTTGACATTGCTCCTGAGAGTCTATTAATACCAGCCATTATTTACCCTCCTTTGCTTTTGATGCTTTTTTAGCACCTGCCAAATCTGGGAAGAATTTATCCATAAATCTTGGATATATCCAGTTCAAGATATTACATGTGATTGGTAATGTAACACAAACCCCGATAAATACTTTAATTAATTGGTTTCTTCCTTTATATGTATTTTCAACAAACTTTTTATAACGTTTTGTAATGTCTTTATGAATCTTTTTAGCTAATTCATCTTTGTTTGTTCTAAATGTTGATGTATCGTGCAAGATTGATTTTTTAAGAGCATCTGCTTCGTCATAATGACATCTCTTAACAACTTCTGCAATAACTTCATCAATCTTATCTTGAGTAACAGCTTCAACATTTTGTATTTTTGCATTTGTTAAACGTGTTATTGTTTTATCTAGCTCAACGTTTCTTTCTTCTAAAATATTGAAATATTTTTTGAAGCTAAAACCTTCTTCTCCGCATAATGCTTTAATTTTATCAATTCTCTCTAGAGTTCTAGTAATATGATTACGTCTTAAATCATCAGGTCTTTCTACAATTTCTTCTAAAATCTTCTTAATTTTTGGATTACCTTCTTGATCAATTAAATTTCTCAAATAGTCGTCTAATTCACTAGCATTCTTTTTAGAAACATCTTTAAACAATTCTCTCAGGTAATTTTCATTCTTAACTAAAGTTTCACCTCTATCTGTGTAGAACGCTAGACCTTTTGGTTCTATTTTTAATTTTGTAGCGTCGTCAATATAATCATCAATTTGATCATTTATTAATTTAGCAACAGTTTGTTCATCTAAAACTCTGCTTCCAACATGAATTTTGCCAGTTTCTTGGAATTTAGAAGCAACCTTCGCAAGTTGACTGTCTTGGAAAGCACTAACTCTTTCTTTAAATAAAGTTTCAAAAGCAGCTTTTTCTTCTTTATATTTTGAATATCCTTTAGAGAAAATGCTCAAGAAAGAAGGTTTTTTAACCCCTTCTTTTTTCATTTCACCTTTAACCAATCTCTCTACATAAGATTTTTTATTGATAGCAGATTGGTCAACGTGAACAGATAAATGTTTTGAGAATCTCTCTTCGTTAAAGAATTTATCACAAATTATATCAATTGGTTTTAATGCACTTAACTGGAATAAAATAGCTAAAACAGCGGAAATAGGTTGTCTCATTGCTGTATATTTTTTTGTCTTTTTAACCTCTTCGATTTCTTCAGGAGTAGCACCTGGTTTTGCTTTTACAAAAGGGTTATATGCTATAGGAAATGGAGCAACAGCACCTGTTCCTAAAGCTGTAATTGCAATACCACCAGCTTCACCCTTTAACCAATCTAGGCTTTCTAACCATTTAATAGCTCTTTTATGATGCAAAGAGTCTGTAATACGTGACGCTAAGTCACCTTTTCCTTGAAATCTAACGGTTGACTGTTTTTTAACAGTTCTTTGAGTTCCGTTGTAACTTTGAATTTTATCTACATTCATACTTCCAATAAACCTTCCTATATATATAAACAATTGAACAAAAAATATTTTGACAAAAATTTGCTTAATATTAAGTTTTGTTAAGCCATGTTGATTTGCAATACTTTTAAGCTATTGTTATATTCGGAAATCCCTATAATATAAATACATGTTTTATTATATAACAAGCAAATTTTAATTCAAACATTTATTTGCAAAGTTTTTTTTCTTGATGTTACAATTGAGAAAAGTAAAGGAGCGTTGGAAGTATGAGTATTTTAAATAGTTTTAGAAGTTTTTTTAAAGAACCTCCTGCAATTGAACCTATTCAAGATAAAGAAAAAGTTGATAGCATGTATTCTCATTGGAGAATGAGAATTTTTTATTCTTGCTTTATTGGTTACACAATATTTTATTTATGTAAAAAAAATATTGCAGTTGCACTACCAGGTCTTAGTGAAGAATTTGGTTTCACTAATACAGAGTTAGGTCTTTTAGGAAGTTCTTTATACTTAACTTATGGCATTGGTAAATTTGTAAATGGCGTTCTCGCAGATGGTTCAGACGTTAGAAAATTTTTACCAACAGCGTTAATAATGACAGCAATCGCAAACTTATGTTTTGCTTTATCTGCTGTATTTATAACTCCAGGTGAAGTTTCATTCTTTGGACTTCCTACAAATACTATTCTTTTATGGTTATTCGTATTTTTCTGGGGCGCTAGCGGTTGGTTTCAATCGGCAGGTTTTCCAGCTGTAGCAAAAAGTTTAACTTACTGGTATTCAAATTCTGAACGTGGTACTAAGTGGTCATTATGGTCATGCTCTCACCAAATGGGAACTTTCTTAAGCGTAATTATTTCTGGTTATCTTGTAGCTCATTTTGGATGGAGAATGGCATTCTTTGTTCCTGGCTCAATCGCAATTTTAGCAGCAATTTGGTTGTTCAATAGATTAAGAGATAAGCCTCAATCATTGGGTTTACCTGACATTGAATCATACAGAGAAGAAGTTTCTACTAAAGAAGTAAAAGCTTGTGAAGCTGATACAAGAAGCTATGGCCAAGTATTTATGGATGATATTTTATTCAACAAAACTATTTGGCTACTTGCAATCGCTTATGTATTTGTATACGTAATTAGATTTGGTGCAGAAGACTGGATGATTAAATATTTAAGCGAAGCTAAAGGAAACTCTCTAGAATTAGCTTCACTTAAATTAAGCTCATTACCACTTGTTGGTATCGCAGGAACAGTTTGTGCGGGTGTTTTCTCTGATAAAATCTTCAAGGGTAAACGTGCACCTGTTAACCTAATTTATCTAATCGGCGTTGTTGTTTGTCTTGTATTACTAAAAATAAACACAATTAGCAACCTAGATTTTGTACTAATCGGACTTTTAGGTGCATTCACTTATGGCCCTCAAATGATGATTGGTGGACTTTGTGCAGTAGAAAGCAGTTCTAAAAAAGTAGCTTCAGCAGCAACTGGATTCACGGGTACTTTTGGCTACGTTGGTGCTGTTCTTTCAGCTACAGGAACTGGTTATATGGTTGATAAATTCGGCTGGAACGGAGCTTTAACTTTCTGGATTGTATCAGCTGTAATATGCATTACAATTTGTATAATGCTATGGAAGAATGAAAAGAAAAAACCAGCTTGTTAATTAAAAACTAAAAATAAAAAAGACCTCGATTATTTCAACCGAGGTCTTTTAAATTAGTGCATTTGTAAATTTGTATACGTTGTTTGAGTTTGACTTGTCGTGCTTTCAAAAAATAGTGTTAGAAAATGCTCTATATTTGCTTTAAGAACTCTAATTTCTTCCAATAATTTTTTGTAGTTTTCTTCCCTTTTCCTTTGTAATGCTAATTTAAATTCTTCAAAATTAAAACCTGCCATAATTTTATACTCCATCTTGTATTACAACTTACATTTTGTATAACGGCATCTTTTTGAAAAACTTTAAGGTTTTTTATTGTTTTGTTACAAAATTTAATATTTAACTGTTAAACAGTATCTTCTACAGAAAGCGTAACTTTACCAGCTTCTGGGTTTTGAGCTTCTATAACTATTTTATTTAACCCTTCAACTAAACAAGATTTCCCACTCATAATAAGTGTTCCGCTTTGGCCTAATCTAAACGCAATAGGATTAGCTTCTGAAACATCTGTTCCTAACAATTCTTGACCATTAGTTACAAATTTAACATCTTTTGGCTCATAGACAACATCATTAATTTTAACACTTGTAAAACCACTAATAAACCCTGGTCCAAGCACATTTTTAAGCACAACACTTGCGCCATCTTCAAGCTTCTTTAAAGAACCTTTTTGATAGATTCTTTTAATCAAAAATTCTGGAACTACGACCATTTTGAATACCTCTTCTTTTTTTATTTAAATAGTTGATATTTTTTGAATGTGCCTAACTTTATTTTAACATTTTTTAGGTCAAATTTAAAGCCCCAGAGCGATTTTGTATTTCTATCTTTTGCCCAAACTACTATTTCTAATGTATTATGCGGTTTCAAAAACTCGTTTATCAAGTAGAACTTGTCTTGAACATGGGTACGTTTAATATATCTGCCTATTTTTACACCATTCAAGAAAATTGTCGCACGACGGCATTTGAAATCTTCAAAAGAAATATATTTTGCAAAAAACTCATTATCCTTAAAATCCACATCAAAATGCGCTGTAATCTTTGCTAGATATGGGTTTTCACTTTCTCTCCAATCACGCCTTTCTAACGAAAGTTTTTCGCAAACACTAAATTCTAGAGGTATTTGTGGGGTTGTCTCACAAATTACAAGCCCACGAGGGTTGTTTGTATCTCCAGAAAAACCTTTATCAAAACCCAAATTCTGAACAAGAATTGTTAATTCATTTTCTTCTTTGGTCAAAACTCTTTCACATAAAGGAATACAAATTGTCTCAGGCACTTCTTGAAGCTTTTCTATTTTATAACTGTTTCTATTCAAGATTTCTTTGCCATTAACGTAAACAGCAAAAAGATGTCTTGCGCTGAGCGTCAATTCTGTAAGATTATTAGGTATTTTGGTCTTATACCAAACAAACTCATCATATAAATCACAAGACAGAGAATCAGTTTTTCCAGAAATCTTTTTCCAATTTGAATAATCATAATCAATATCAATTTCTGGCGCGCAATATTCAACTTTAGAAATATCCAAAGTCCTTACTCTTGCAAAATCCCAAAATTCACCTACAAGACAGGTTCTTGAAGAAAATTTATTTTCCAAATCATAATAAGCGACTTCAGTATTTTTTTCCACTGCAATAGCGCGATTAGGAAGCACATAGTCTGCATTAAAAATCATCTTATCGCCTAGAAGCCATGTTTTATCCGCAAGCTCTTTATTTAAGAATACAAACTGAGTCTTTTTACCATCTTTAACTAGATTAAAATTATCGTAATTTTTTCTATTGCCTGATAAAACTTCGTAATCTTTTATGTAAATATTAGCATTTTCATCTGCAAGCAAGAAAATAGTTTCTTCTTTTTCATTCTGTAATCTTGCAAAAATTTCCAAATCCGAAAACTCTATTTCACATCCCTTAAGTTCTAGATTCATAGGACAAATCTTCATATCGTAAGGCTTAAGCTTAACTGTTTTACCATTAGGAAGATTTATTTCAGTTAACTCTGAATTCATATTACGTATAAACAACCAGTCGCAATTGTTTATATTATCGTGACGAATTTTTGCATAAATATTATCTTGGCTAAAATCAAAATCTTTAGGCTCAGTACAAGTTAAATCAAATGAATCTAAAAAATAGTTTAATTCTTTTGCTTTAAAATAATTAGCCTGCGGAACACCAAATTCATCAATCGGAGCGCAAAATTCATAACTTGTATAGACTTCATCACAAGCTAAATCAGCCCAGTTTGTGCCCCCAGCTATCATATAATGATTAAATAAGGTCACACCTTGAGATAGAGCAGTTTTGGTCATTATATTAATATGTTCATCACCCAAGGCTTCACGCATAAATTTATAGCCAGATCCATCCCACTTATCAAACCAGCCTGACTGCATTTCAGCTATAAAAGGAGGAGAATTTTCTTTGGCACAACGGAAAATATCTTCCACATTGTCTAAAGTATCAAAACAAAAATTATCCTGTTTCCAGTTCTGATTAGGATTTATATATGGGTACAAATCTAGTGCATAAATGTCAACACAATCCGCCCAAAGTCCAGCAAAATAAGCATCATTATGGAAAATAGGACAAGTTATACCACGCTCTCGAGCCATAGAATAAAGCTCGCGCATGTAGTCTTCTTCCATAGTATCAGTTGCATATTCATTTTCAATTTGAAAAAGAATTATATTATCAAATTCTTTAATAATAGGGATTATATGGTCATACCATTCACGAATATATTCCATATATTTTGGAGAATAATGATATTCTGTACTCTTACGATTACGAGGAATAACATCTTCCATTTTTAGAAGCCAAAACGGTAGCCCACCAGCGTTAACTTCAGCGTTAATAAACGGCCCAGGACGAGCGATTACAAAAAGTCCAACGTCTTGCGCAGCCTTAAGAACTTTGCGAACATCTTTTATCCCAGAAAAATCGTATTCACCTTGTCTTGGGCTATGATAGTTCCAGTTGAAATAGATATCAACAGTATTGTATCCACCAGCTTTGATTTTCATGAAACGATCTCGAGCCATCTCTTCACCAGGGGTTCTGAAATAATGAAAAGCTCCGCTTTTAATAAACACACGTTTCCCGTCAATAATGAGGGAATATTTATCATATAAGACTTCCATACTTTCATTTTAGCGTTTTTCACAAGAAGGTCAAGAGGGTGGGGGTAAATATAAGGGGGAAAATGACTAGCTGAATCCAACACTTTTTCTGTTTTTAAAGTAAAATACTTATTATGCTGAAAAGTTTCAAAAATTACACTCAAGATTTATTAAAAATTGCCTTTCCTATAATCCTCGGCAATCTTGGTTTTATTATGATAAGCGTTGGGGATGTTATTATTGCAGGTAGACATTCTACAGATACACTCGCTGCAGTTAGTCTTGCTACCGCTATAATAAACTGCATCACAATTATGGGTATTGGGATTCTTGGTAGTATTTCGCCAATTTTATCAAACTACAGAGGCGCAAAAAAAGAACCTGAAAAATATTTCTACCCATCATTAAAATTTACATTCTTGCTTTCAATTATTATAAGTTTTACTATTTTAGGATTAATTCCTTTTATAGACAAACTTGGTTTTGAAGCTCACTTAAACCCTCTAATAAAAGATTATTTCTTCGTAACAGCTTTTTCTGTCTTTGGTGCATACTTACATTGTATGTCTAAAGAATTTTTACAAGCATTTGAAATAGTTCTTTTCCCAAATCTTTTAACAGTTTTTTGTATATTTCTAAACCTTGTTTTAAATATAATTTTTGCTTTTGGATACGGATTTATTCCTGAAATGGGAGCAAAAGGTTTGGCAATTGCAAGCTTAATTGTTAGATATTTTATGGGTTTAGTTCTATTCGTTTACTGCTTTAAAAAAGTAAAAATAAAATACCACAAAGATAAAACTTACTACGCAGATTTATTAAAAGTCGGAATCCCTTCTTCTCTAGCTATTATGATAGAATTTGTAGCGTTTAATAGCATAACTGTTATTATGGGAAGAATTTCTGGAATATATGCAGCTGCACAAAATATTATTTGTACAATAACCTCAATTGCATTTATGGTTCCTTTAGCAATAGGTAACGCAGCTGGGGTTAAAGTTGGATTTGCTAACGGTGCAAAACAATTTGAAAACCTTAAAAAATATGCTTATACTGCACTTATTCTATCTGCAAGTTTTATGGCTTGCTCAGCTTTAATAATAGCTATTGCACCAAATTTTATTACTAGTCTGTTTACTTCGGATATTGAACTCATAAAAGTTTGTGTTCCAATAATTTATATACTTTGCTTTTTTCAAGTTTTTGATGGACTACAAGCTTCACTGGCAGGTATTTTTAGAGGTTTAAAAAATACAGAAATGATTATGATTGCTAATTTTATAGCTTTTTGGCTAATTGCAATTCCTCTCGGTTCTTTATTAGCAATACATTTTAAACTCAATTTAGCAGGTTTTTGGTATGCACTTATTCTTGCTGTTATGACTGTTTGTTTAATACTATTTAGTAACTTATGTTTTAAATTCAAAAATTATAAAAAATCTAACATATCTTAACAATTAGTTCAGATTAGCTATGTTTGAGTTAAAATAGTAGGGTATCATGAGATAAAATATATCTCAAAAGGAGTAAAGGACGGCTTTTGCCGGAAAAGAGAAAATATGTCAATACAAGAATGGTTTGATAAACGTAAAGAAGCACAAATCGAAAGACGTGCTAAAGATATGAGAGGACTAGAAGATTCAAATCCAGGGCTTTGGGTAAAATGTGTCCACTGTGAATCTCAAATACTAAAATCTGAACTAGAAGATAATTTAATGGTGTGTCCTCATTGCGACTATCATTTTAGAATAAATGCAAGAACTAGAATTGCACAATTATTTGATGAAGATTCTTTTGAGGAACTTTTCAAAGGAGTTAAACCTACTGACCCTTTGAAGTTTTTTGATACTGAATCTTATGCAGATAGAATCAAAAAGGCAAATGCTAAAACAGGTTTAGATGAAGCTGTAATTACTGGTCTAGCTAATATTAAAGGTCATAAATTAGCAGTTGCTGTTATGGATTTTGATTATATGGGTGGTTCTATGGGTTCTGTTGTTGGAGAAAAAGTTACAAGAATTATGGAAAAAGCTCTTGAATTAAAACTTCCTACGCTTGTTATTACTTCTTCTGGTGGGGCAAGAATGCAAGAAAGCGCTTTGAGTTTAATGCAAATGGCTAAAACTTCTTGTGCTGTTGGTAAGCTTGATGAAGCTGGACTTTTATATATAAATTTATTAACTGAACCTACTTTCGGTGGTATTACAGCTAGTTTTGGTACTTTAGGTGATATTATTATTGCTGAACAAGGCGCTAGAATAGGTTTTGCTGGTAGAAGAGTTATTGAACAAACTATTCGCCAAAAACTACCTTCTGACTTCCAAACAGCAGAATATTTACTTAAATACGGTCAAGTTGATATCGTATCAAAACGTAAACATTTAAGAAAAACACTAGCAAACATTTTAGAAATGCATGGAGTATGAGATGGCAGTAGTTTTAGATTTTGAAAAACCAATTATAGATATACAAAATAAAATAGATGAACTTAAGAAAATGAGTGAAGCTTCTGGGCTTGATATGAATAGTCAAATTCAAACTTTCGAGAAGCAAGCAGAAAATTATAAAAAGGAGTTGTATTCAAAATTGAAACCTTCACAAAAATTACAAATAGCAAGACATCCTGAAAGACCTAAATTCTTAGACTATGTTGATTTAATCTGCGAAGATTTTGTTGAACTTCATGGTGATAGAGAAGGTATGGATGATAGAGCTATTATTGGCGGACTTGCTAAAATTGACGGAAAACCTGTTATGATTATTGGTATCCAAAAAGGTAGAAATACTAAAGAAAATTTAGAATATAATTTCGGGATGCCACAACCACAAGGTTATAGAAAAGCTCTTAGACTTATGAAACATGCTAATAAGTTTAATTTGCCTATTATAACTTTAATTGATACTCCTGGAGCTTATCCTGGTATCAAAGCTGAAGAAACAGGACAAGGTGCTGCAATTGCTGTTAACCTTAGAGAAATGTCTAAACTTAACGTTCCTATTGTTGCTATTATTACTGGTGAAGGATGTAGTGGTGGCGCGCTTGGTTTGGGTGTTGCTGATAGTGTTATGATGCTTGAGCATGCTTATTATACAGTTATTTCTCCTGAAGGTTGTGCTTCTATTCTTTGGAGAGATGCAGCTAAATTTGCTGATGCAGCAGAAGCTCTTAAAATAACAGCTAAAGATTTATTAGAATTCGATATTATTGATGAAGAAATTCCTGAACCTTTAGGTGGTGCTCATACTAATTATCAAGAAACTGCTGATAATATGAAAAAATCAATAATGAACGCTATTAAAGAATTATCTAAACTTTCAGTTGAAAAACTACGAGAAAGAAGATATTCAAAATTCCGAGCAATGGGAAAATTTCTTGATTGTTAATAAAATAAAAAAACTCTGAATATTTCAGAGTTTTTTTATTAACAATAATAATCTAATTTATAGATACTTCCTGCTTCATTCGTTGCTTGTTCTTTTGTTGAACTGCCACCTTGCAGTGTTTTCGGTGTTATTTGACATAAACTTTCTAATTTTTTTATTTTTATATCTAATTGACGTCTTTTTTCAAAATCTGCTTCTTTTGGTTTTTGAGCTTTACTTATTTTATTATTTAATGCAGTATATTCACTACATGCATTCTTATAATTTTTAGCATACTGCATAAAAACAGGATTTACTCTGTATTCTTGTCTATTATTTATTCCAGATACATTAAGCATAATAATCCCTTTTCACAACTTTTCATTTATTATAAAATATTTTTTTTAAGTTTTTTGCTATTTATACAATATTTTTTTACATTTATTTACAAAAAAAGAAAGTCTTGCAGAATGTGCAAGACTCAAAAATATACATTTACCCCACTAATTTTATACCATACTTAGCTATGTAAAGTCAAGTAGTATTTTTAGTGGATTTTTTTATATTATTCATTAGGTAAATTTACCCAACTTATAATATAATTATCCCCTTTTTCTTCCCAAAAATTATTTTATTTATTTAATCCTTTATAGGTCAAATAAATTTTACACATTCTGAGCTAATTTTTCTCTTACAAGTGTTTCCACAGTATTAAGAATTTCAGGATTATTAGCTAAAAATTCTTTTGATTTATCACGACCTTGACCAAGTTTTTCATCATTAAAACTAAACCAAGAGCCAGCTTTTTTCACAATATCCAAATCAACAGCTACATCCAAGATATTACCAATTTTACAAATACCTTTACCAAAGATAATATCAAATTCTGCTGTTCTAAAAGGTGGAGCTACTTTGTTTTTTAATATTCTTACACGAACATGGTTACCAACATCTTCACCATCACCTTTAAGTCCTTCAACACGTTTAATTTCCATACGCACTGAAGCATAGTATTTAAGAGCATTACCACCAGTTGTTGTTTCTGGATTACCATACATAACACCGATTTTTTGTCTTAATTGGTTAATAAAAATTACTGTTGTATTAGTTTTACCAATAATACCAGTTAATTTTCTTAATGCTTTTGACATTAATCTAGCTTGAAGCCCCATTTGCTGATCTTCCATAGAACCTTCTATTTCAGCTTTAGGAACAAGTGCTGCAACAGAGTCTACAACAATAATATCAACTGCGCCTGAACGAACAAGTTCTTCTGTAATATCTAATGCTTGCTCACCTGTATCTGGTTGAGAGATTAATAATTCATCAATATTTACACCAAGGTTTCTTGCATATTCTGGATCAAGAGCATGCTCTGCATCTACGAAAGCTGCAATACCACCTTTTTTTTGACATTCAGCTACGATATGTTGAGCAAGAGTTGTTTTACCAGAAGATTCTGGACCATATACTTCAATAATTCTTCCTCTTGGTATACCACCTACACCCAAAGCAACATCAAGAGCTAAAGCTCCTGTAGGTATTGTTTCAACACTAACAGCTGGTTTATCACCAAGCTTCATTATAGCGCCTTTACCAAAATCTTTTTCTATTTTATCTATAGCTAATTTTAAAGCTTTAATTCTTTCTTCTGATGGAGAAGTTACTTCATTTGCCATAATACAATACTCCCCTTTTTATAACATCTGGGCGGAGCACATTCCTTTTTTGTTACTTGTTTTTTTATAATTCCAAGTGCTCCTTTGGAACTGACTACCAGATATTTAATCTGGTTAGACTATAATAAAATATTATTTTCTTCTTCTTTTTTTACATAAAAACCACACATTAATGGTTTGAAGCTATTAAGAATATTTTTTAGTTTAAAATTTTCTTTATTTAATTCATTAACTTTATTTTTAAGATTTTCGTTTTCAGTTTTACATCTTACAAGTTCTAATACAACATCATCCATGCCTTCTAATTTTTCATCTATTAATTTTGACATAGATTCAGTTATATTATTTTCCATATTACTTAATGTTTCTAATAAATTGTTAACAACCATTTGTGATTGTGGTTTAGAAACTAAAGATAAAGCTGTTTTTTCACTATTCATAGAAGATTTAGCATTTTTTAATTTTCTTACTTCATCAACTGAAAAATATATTTGACCTTTGCTATTTTTTTTAGGATTAACTGATGTTTTTTTACAAAGTTCAACAATCTCTTTATTATCAATATTTAATAATTTTCTTACATCATTAGGTAAAAGTATTTTATCTTGATTTGCATTCATCAAAAAATTTCCCCTCTTATACTCCAGTACAATCTATATTCTAGTTAATAAAAAGTTTTATTTCCAGCTTTTGTAACAATATTTTACAACACTTTATTTGTATTTTTTTATAATTTCCCACATAACATTTAATAATGTTGCTTTTTTAGATAAACCTATTTCTTCTAAACTTTTTTCTAAAATTTTCTTACCTTCTTTTGTAACATTGCCTTTTTCATCATAACAATGAGATGTTTCATAAAAATCTCTTACAATTTCTCTTCCTAATTTTGTTTTTTTTGTATTAACTAAATTCATATTATATATAACGTTTGATAAATTCTTAGACCTTTTCATTGCAGCACTTGTCATTGTTGCTATTTCTTTTGTTGTTGCTTCTGCATAAAGAATTTTCTTTAAATCCATACACACCTCTTTTCTAATATTTTAATATTTTTATAAAATCATCCACTGATAAAATTTTACCTGTCATTTTTTCTATTAACTCATTTTCTTCCATACTTATACCAAATTTTAATAATTCTTCTTTTAACACTTCCGCAGTTTTTGGATTTTCTGTTAAATTACCTAATTTCTCTTTTAAATAGTTATATATTTGAGCTTTTATTATAGTAGCTCTAAAATAATTTTGATAATAAGCAGGATGAGATAAGTAATGTGGTATAGTAGCCCAACCATTATCATTTTCCTCATTTTCACTTCGCATTTGATATTTAACTTTCATATCATGCCAAAGTTTTTTTAAATCTTGATCAGGGTTTTTATACATTTCTTTTTCAAAATTAATAATAGTCAAAGCTTTTGTTATAAATTTAACTTCATCATCTATAAAAGTATTTTTATATTCATTCAATATTTCTTCACTTACTATATTATTTAAAATATTTTCTCTTTTAGCTAAGTCTTGCATCATCATTGCTATTGCTTCTGTCATAGCTGGATATTCTTCTTTATCAAAATACGGTAAGTCTTCTGAATGACTTAGTGTATAAATACAATGTCCTAGTTCGTGATTTAATGTTTCTAAACTTCTTGAATTATTTGTTAAATTAGCAAGAATTCTTGCATCTTTTCCTGATTCAATACCAAAACAAAAACCATGCGTATTTTTATTTTTCCTTGGGAATAAATCTAAAGTTAATTTACCTTCTTTTTCTAAAATATCTAGATTATATCCCATTCCTAAATATGTATTTTTTGCTATTTCTACAACATCTTCTTTTGTTTTTATATAATCATTAACTTTTTTTTCTGGATTATTTTCAGTTAAAAAACCATAATGATATGATTTTAAATCTTCTTCTGAAATACCAAAAAATTCTGATAATTCTTTTTTTGTTTCTGATAATTTTGTTTTTATTAACTTTTTTGATTGATTATATACATTATCTAATAAATCTTCTAATTCTTTTAAATCTACTTTATAAGTTTCTTTTAATTTATATTCAAAATAATTAGAAAAACCTTTTGTTTTTGCATAAACATTACGCATTTTTGCAAAATCTCGTAAATCTTCTGCTATTAAATCTCCACCTTCTATATTTGCTTTATAAGCTTTTAATCTTAATTCTTGATTTTTTTCTTTTTCTAATATTTTATTAATTTCTGCTTTTGTTGTTTCTTTTCCATTTATTTTTGGAATATAAGAATTATATTTTTGAGCAATTTCATTTTCTTTGTCTGTTAAATTTTTTGATTTTTCATAAACATCATTTAATAAATTTTCTAATTCATTTAAATCAACTTCATAATCTTCTTTTAATTTATATTCAAAATAATT
>JAZRSL010000009.1:0-60504 GCA_045651505.1 Candidatus Gastranaerophilaceae bacterium
ATTTCAAGACTAGATGACAAGATAGAAAAAGCAAATCTAGCCGTAGCAAATTATCGTTCTAGATTAGAGCAAAAATTCCAGTATATGGATATGATGATTTCAAAAATGCAAGAACAGTTTAGTACCTTCCTCGGTACATAGTTAAACTAGTATTAATATCTCGACTTTGTGCTATAATAAATACATAGTGAGGAGTATTTATTATGAGAAATGATGGGAGAAATAATGATGAGTTGCGTAATATTAAATTTACGCACGATTTTACAAAACACGCATTAGGCTCAGTTTTAGTTGAATTTGGTGATACAAAAGTTATTTGCACAGCTTCAGTAGATTTAAAAAAACCAAAATGGATGGCTGACGATGATGAAAGAGGATGGGTTACTGCTGAATACTCATTGCTTCCATCTGCGACTAATACTCGTTGTAAAAGAGAACGTGAAAAAGTTTCAGGTAGAACACATGAAATACAAAGGCTTATTGGAAGAAGCCTTCGTGCTTGTGTCGATTTAGAAAAAATGCCTAAGATGACAATAACAATTGATGCAGATGTGATACAAGCTGACGGAGGAACAAGGACTGCAAGTATTTGCGGTGGATATCTTGCATTAAAAGATGCAGTTAATAAATTAATTGCTTCAGGACATTTAACTGAAAGCCCTATTATTGAGCCAATTGCTGCTATTTCAATTGGGATAGTCGATGGCGAAATTAAGCTAGATTTGAATTATGAAGAAGATTCACACGCACAAGTTGATTCAAATGTAATATTGACTAAATCTGGCAAAATTGTTGATTTCCAAACAACTTCTGAGGGTGAACCTTATGAGTTTGAAAGAATGATAGATTTATTTAATACTGCAAAAGCTGGTATTGATAAAATTATAAGCTTGTACTAGACTTAATACATAATTGAGTGAGGAGATATAAATGGAAGAGAGTGTATTAAAAAAATTTACTCCTGCAAAGTTTATTAGCTTTGCAATCGGGTTCTTTGGGTTACAATTCGCTTGGCAAATGAGAATTATACTATCTGGACCTGTTACTGAAGAATTAGGTGCATCACCTTTTATCTTTGGTTTGATTTGGTTAGCTGGACCATTTACTGGAATGGTTGTACAGCCTCTAATAGGAGCTCTGTCTGATAAAACAAGAACTCCTCTTGGGCGTAGAAGACCATACCTTTTAGGTGGAGCTTTACTATCAGCTCTTGCACTTTGGGCCTTTCCTAATTCTGCAAATATAACAAATTGGCTAAGTTCAATTACTCACCTTGACTTTGCACCTTGGGCGGCACTTCTATTTGCTGCGATTATGATATGGGTATTAGATGCTTGTGTTAATATAGCACAAGGTCCTTATAGAGCGCTTGTACCTGATGTTGTGCCTCAAGAGCAACATTCATTAGCAAATTCATATATAAGTTTAGCAATCGGGCTTGGTTCTGTTGTTGCAGCAGGAACAGCACCTTTCTTAAAATGGGCGTTTAATTATCAAATGCCTATTAATGCTCAATTTATTATGGCTGCGCTTGCTTTTGCTCTTGGTATGATTTGGACTTGTACTGTGATAAAAGAAAGACAAATAGCTAAATTTGAAGATAAAGAAGATGAAAAGTTTGATTTTATTCAATCTTTAAAAGACTTCTTTGCGTTATCACCTGAAGTTGGAAAAATCTGTTGGATGCAATTCTTTACTTGGATTGGTAATATGTGTATGATGATTTACTTTACACAGTATGCTGTACATACTGTATTTGGGGTACCAGATTTGTCAGGTGTTTCAGAGGCAGTTAAATCAACTTTCGAAACTGCAATTCTAAATGGAACAAATTTCTCATCAATTTGTTTTGCGATATTTAACTTAGTTTGTTTTTTGGTTGCAATACCAATTGGTGTTCTTTCTGTAAAATTTGGTAATAAAAAGATTCATATTATTTCAATGTTATCAATGGCTATAGCTTTCTTAGGTATGGCAATTACAACAAATCCAAAATTGGTCGCTGTTCTTATGGGGCTTTCTGGCATCGGCTGGGCAAGTATTTGTGCTTTACCTTTTGCAATGCTTTCTCAATATATTAAACCTGGAACAGAAGGTTCTGTAATGGGTATTTTCAATATTTTTATCGCAGGACCACAAGTTTTTGTCTGCACTCTAGTTTCTTGGATTATTAATAAGTGTTCTTTTGCAACAGAAGTTGGGATTAATTTCCACTGGGAATATACATTCCTAATTGGTGCGGGTTGTTTAATTGTAGCTTCAATTATTGCTTCTAAAGTTAAGGAAATAACAGCAAAAATCTAATTTATAAATATCAGACAAAAATATGGGCGATTTTCTTTAAGAAAATCGCCCATATTAATTTACTCTTAAAAACTATTTTTCAAGTTTTTTGATAGCAAGAACAAGTCTTGATTTCTTTCTTGCAGCTGTGTTTTTGTGCAAAACTCCTTTAGAAACAGCTTTGTCACAAAGTTTGTAAACGTTTGAAATAGCTGCTGCTAAAGCTTCTTTATCAGATTCTACAGCTAAAGCTAATGCTTTTTTAACTGCAGTTTTGATAGAAGATTTGAAAGCTACGTTTCTTTGTCTGTTAGCTTCTGCAATAAGAACTCTTTTTTTTGCTGACTTAATGTTTGCCATTTTATATTTCCTTTCGTTTGTGATTGACGCTTCGGCTTAATGACTTCCTTACATCAATCTATCACATGAGGATTGTGAGTATAATTATTTTATAAGTAAAAAAACTTCTTGTAAAGAGGTTTCTTAAGCTTTCTTAATCTCTGTTAATGTTGGATCAAGCAAACGACGACCAACATTATCAAAATTAATTGAGAATAGAGTTTTTGAACCGTATTTTATCATTTTTTCAACAACACCTGTTCCATATTTTGCGTGTATAACGCTATCACCTTGTTCAAGTTCATCTGACATTACTAAATCTTCTTGAGGTATTTCAGCGCTATATACAGGTACAATTGGTGTTGTAGCTGTTTTGGTCTCTAAAATTTCAGAAGGGTTCTCTTCGAAAATTAAATCGCTATCATTATTATTATATTCTTCAAGTGGTTCTATAAAATCTTCTTCACTGTTATCTCCAGAAGGATATTCTTCTAGTTCTTCAAAAGTTTCAATATCAGTGCTTTCCAAATCTTCGCTTGTCATAATATCTTCTTCTATAGAAGGTTCGTTTAATAAAACTTCTTCAATATTATTATTTTCATTATTGAGTTCATCAATAAAATCTAAATCTGTATCAGAAAGAGTTTCTTCTTTTATTGTTGTGAACACTTTGTCAACATCTTCTTTAATTTCGTCATTAAGAGCTTTTTCTTCGGGATCTTCTATATCTACAATAATAGCATCTTCTGTTATGTCAGATTCATTTAGCTCGATAATTTCATCAATAACTTCAGAATCATTATTTAGAGGTATGACTTCTGTTTCAATGTACTCTTCGATAGTATCTTCAATTGAATTTTCAACAGTTTCAACTATTTGTTCGTTTTCTTCTGTTTCAAGAGGAACAGTGTTATCTTCTGACCGGAGATTATCATCTATAATTTCAATATCTTCTGGAATTTCTATAATATCTTCTTGATTTTCTATAACTTCTTCCGAATTAATAGGAGACTCACTGATTTCATTTTCTAGTTCTTCGGTTCCAGAATCTTCAAGCTCAATACTGATTATTTCAGTTTCTACAATTTCATCAGTTGATTCTGTATTTATGTCTGTTGCTTTAAAACTATCTATTTGAGTATGAAAATCAGCTTCTTCTTCAAAGCTTCCTGTTATATTATCTTCAGTAGCGATAATTTCTTCTTCAAGTTGAGATTCCAAATTGTCATCTTTTTCTTCTTCAAAAATATCTAAAATTTTGTTGTTACCAGTAGAATCTTCTATAGAAATCTTTTCAACTAAATCTTGAGATTTTTTTTCTATAGCTTCAACTTGAGGATCTGTTGCTTCAGAATTTTCTAGTAAGCTTTCTAGAGAAGTGTTTGCTAAAGCTTCTGTATTATCAGAGTCCTCTTCTAAATTTATTACATCATCAAAAGGTGAGATTTCTGTTAAAGTTTTAAATTCTATAATAACAGGAATAAATTTAGTACTATCACCGACTAGTAAATAGCTATCTTTGTCCATTTTATTTAAGAACGTCGAGTATGTTTTAAAAATTTCATTATTGCTGAAATTAGCTTCAAGTAAATAATTAGTAAATAATGATTTGAATTCGCTTAGATACTTGAATCTAGAATGAGTTATAAAAGTTGAAGCAACTTGTGGTGAGCTTAATATTGTTCGTATATTTTTTTTGTTAATTGCATTAGATGCAATAACGAATACTTGCCCATTATACTTAGATTCAACTAATTGGTTATATATGGTACTCAAATATCTATTTTGAAATAAATTGTCAAGTTTTGACAGGTCTATAACAGAAGTTTTGTTATTTAGAAATCTGTTTAATACTAAAGCTTGGTCTTCATAAGTTGCAAAATAGCCAGCTTTATCAAACTTTGTTAGCTTGTTTTTTAACACCAAAAGTTTAAATATATGAGATTTTTCAACCATATCGTCAATAATTGATTTCAAGGTTTTAAATGGTAGAAAGCTAACTGTTTTAGAGTACTCTGCCAAGTCTGCAAAAATTTCTTTGACTAAATCTTTACTATCTGAGGTTGCATCACTTAGGCAGTCCTCGTATATAAATTCTAATGATTCAGTGTTTAGTGGTAATTTAAAATCAATCGCCGCTTTAAATTTTGCCGATGAATCTACGATACCTAGCATATCAATAACAAGAACCTTGTTTTCTTTTGAAAATTCTTGTCCTAAATTTGTAAGTAGTTTATTTAAATTTAAAGGATTATCAATGCTAACGAGCATCTTTCTGTTAAAAGAATCTCTATCAATATATGTTTTGACTTCACTTTCTGCAAAAGTTCCTATTTCAATTGGAGATTCTGTTTTAAAATATTGATTAAGAATGTCAAAAGAGAATTCTTTTACAATAGCTGAACATTCTGGCATAGAATCATCGAGTTTATTAAAAGTTCCGTCATATATGAAAAGAACTTTCGCAAAAGCAATAAAAGCATTGTTAAAATTTTTACACTGAATAACTTGTGCTATGTATTTCTTGCCTTTATCATTTATTTCCAAAAAAGACGACAATGTCATCTTCTCGCTTGTTTCAAGCTTAATAAAACCATCTCTTACTTCTAAAATTCTCATTATAAAACCTCTAGAGTAAATTTTAGCATAAACAATGTTTATTTATTATAAAATATTTACAATTTGAAACTAATAATTTTTTAATTGAAGAAAACCCTTTTTTATGCTTTAATTTTAAGTATGATGAGAGAATTAAATTTAAATAATGGAATTTTAACTTGTATAAAACGTAATGCTAATACTCCTAGAGTAGCTTTTTCTATGAATTTTTCAATAATAGAACCAGAAAAATATGCAGGGCAATATTTATTGATAAATCGATTGTTGCTAAAGGGGACTAAAAAACATACTTCTGAGGAACTTTCAACCATTTTGGATGAGAATGCAATAGACTTGTTTACGGAGATGAAATCTGATTATTTACGCTTCAGGTTCGTGGCTTTAAATGAAGACTTAGAATTGGCATTAACTATTATTTCTGACATAATTTTGAATTCTACATTTGAAGAATTTGAAAAAGAAAGGGTTAAACTAAAAGGAGAAATCCTGGCAGAGCTTGATTCTGCAAAAGTAAAGGTTTCTGATTTATTTACAAAAACAATATATAAAAATCATTTTTATGGACATAGCTACACAACTATTCTGGATCAAATAGATAATGTATCTTTAGAAGATGTTAAAAAGGCATATTCTAATATTTTAATTTCATCTAAAAAAACACTAGCGTTAGTTGGAGACTTTGATTCCGAATATGTTGAGACATTATTAAATGAAAAACTAGGAGATATACCAAAATCTGTTGACGTGGTATCTAATATAGAAGAACCTGCTTCAGTAACTCAAGAATATGTAGAAATTATTAAAGATGATGCTCAACAGGCTCAAATTGTTCAAGGTTGGAGAGTTCCAACAATTAATACAGAAGACTATCCACGATTATTGCTGTTGAATGTTATACTAGGTGCTAGTGGACTTTCTTCAAGATTATTTTTAGAATTAAGAGAAAAGAAAGGCTTAGCATATACAGTTAGAAGCTCTTATGAAACTTACAAAAAATCTGCAACGTTTAGTATTTATATTGGAACAGAACCTTCTAATATCCAAACATCAATAGATGGCTTTAAAGAAGAAATTAAGAAAATTAAAACAATTTTAGTTCCTGAAGAAGAATTGAATAATGCAAAAAATAATATTATTGGAAAACAACAATTTATTACCGAAACTAATGCACAGCAAGCAAATTTAATGGCTTATTATTCAATTACAGATAGAGAATTTAATTACCAAAAACAAATAATTGAAAAACTGAGAGAAGTTACTGCAGAAGAACTGAAAGAATGTGCTAATAAATATTTTACAGAAGATTCAATATTAGCGGTATTAAAACCTTAGGAGTGGGTATGGAGTTATTTGGTAATCTAGAAAACCCTAGGGCTTTTGTTATTGGGTGCTTTCATGGTGATGAACCTCAAGGAGAGTTTTTAATAAACAAATATTTGGAAAAATATAAAAATACAAATATTTTATTTCTTCCTCGTTTAAATTCATCTAGTACGAGAGTTAATAAAAATGGAGTAGATTTAAATAGAAATTTTCCAACAAAAAATTGGCAATTAACTGAAGTAAATGAATTTTTTGGAGGTTTAGAACCGGCTTCTGAAGAAGAGACAAATTTTTTAATAGAAACAATTCAAAAATATCAGCCTAAAATTATTCTAACACTTCACGCTCCGTATAAAGTTGTTAATTATGATGGTCCTGCTGAAGAATATGCAAAAAAAATTTCTGATATAATTAAGTACCCAGTAGAGTCGTCAATAGGGTATCCAACACCAGGTAGTTTTGGAACGTGGGCTGGAGTGGAACGTAAATTCCCGACTATTACGTTAGAACTTGATGAAGAAGTCGATGTTGTAGAATTGGTACAACCAGTTTTTAAGATTTTTGAAATGTTAGAAGGTGTATAAATATGAGAAATATAAAAGAGCTTGTAGAAAAAAATTCTTTAAGGCACATTGCGATTATTATGGATGGTAATAGAAGATGGGCTAAAGAGAAGGGTTTACCATCAGCAATGGGGCATAAGAAAGGTGTTGATGCTCTTAAAAATATTATGCGAGCATGTGACGATTTTGGAGTAAAGTATCTTACAGTATATGCATTTTCTACAGAAAATTGGAATAGAAAACCTGATGAAGTTAAATTCTTAATGGATTTACTAGGACAAACATTAAAAAATGAATTGAAAGAAATGCATGAAAATAACGTCGTGATTTCTTTTATTGGTGATACTACAAAGTTGTCAGATAATTTACAAAAAATCTTAGTTAATGCTGTTGAAACAACAAAAAGTAACACAGGAGTAAATCTTCAGATAGCATTCAATTATGGAGCACGTGCTGAAATTATTACAGCAGTACAAAAAATTATCGATTCTGGTATAAAAGAGATTTCTGAAGATATTATTTCAAAGCATCTTTACACATCAAACATTCCAGATCCAGATTTATTGATTAGAACTGGTGGAGAAATGAGAGTTTCAAATTATTTGCTTTGGCAAATTGCTTATTCTGAACTTATCGTGGTATCAGAGTTCTGGCCTGAGTTTGATAAGACTAAATTAGCTGAATGTATTGTTGAATTCAATAGAAGAAACAGGCGATATGGAGTCTAAAAGTTTTTAAATAATTTAAACAGTTAATTCTTGTAAAACTTTTGAAGATTTTGTTTTTTTGTTGGTATGAATTTTAATATAATCGTCAAGCAAGTTAAAACAAACTTGGCAAATTTTTTCTGTTGCTTTTTTATCATAGTCGCTTTCATAGTCAAAATCAAATTGCAACATCGCTTCTAAAAAATCTCTTATTTTATGATGCATTTTTAAATTAACACCAAGGTGCTTATTGCATTCTATACAAACTATTCCTCCCATTTGAGATGAAAAATACATTTCTTCGTCAAGAACTCGCTCTCTGCAGCAAAGGCAAGTGTCTAATTCTACACAAAAGCCCATGAATAACAATATTTTTAATTGAAATTTTATTACTGCAATCATTGCATCTTTTTTTGATTCAGCGCTTGAAATCCTATTAAGAGCTTTATAGAGCAAATCGTAGATGTCTTTTGATATAGATTCAGTACCTTCACCTAAATTAACGACAAGTTCTGAAATGTATGATGAATACATTAATTTATCAATATCTTCTCGAGTTTTTCTGAAGTTGTTGACCGTTTGCGCTTGTAAAATCGTATCCATAGAACGACCTTTTAATAGTTGTAGTGAATTTGCGACAAGCAAATCCATTCTTGCACCAAGCTTACTTTTAGGTTTTTTAATACCTTTTGCAACACCTTTAATTAGTCCGTTATCTTTAGAGTACATAACTATAATTCTATCGGCTTCGTTTAGATTATATGATTTTAAATTGATTGCTTCTGTAACGTAATTATTCATAATAAGCTTTTGTTCCTTGGTGTATTCCTCTGAAAATTCTTTCGAGTTCTTCTCTTTCATTTGAATTTTCAAGAGCTTCTTCTTTGCTTATGAGGTTATTATTAACTAAGTTTAAAAGAGAGGCATTCATTGTAATCATGTTCTCAAGAGTATTTTCTTTAATAAGTTCGTAAATAGCTTCTGCGTTGTCTTTAATGATATAATCTTTTATTGTTGGAGTTGAAACAAGGATTTCACAAGCTGGAAATCTTTTATTGTTTTCTTCTGAATAGATAAGCTTTTGTGCTATCGTTGCTCTTAACGTTTCAGCAAGTTGCTTTCTGACTAGAAGTCTATTTGATTCTTCAAACATGTTAACAATTCTGTTTATAGTCTGTATTGCATCATTGGTGTGTAGTGTTGTAAGAACTAAATGGCCAGTTTCTGCTGCCTTAAGAGCTGCTTCTAAAGTCTCTCTGTCTCTAATTTCACCTATGAAAATTACATCCGGATCTTGTCGTAATGCATATTTAATACCGTTAGAAAAAGTTTCAGTATCAATGCCTATCAATCTTTGAGAAATTATGCTTTTAGAGGTGTTAAAGATGTATTCTATTGGATCTTCAATTGTAATTACATGTTTTGAATATTTTTGACAAATTTGATTGATCATAGCAGCAAGAGTTGTTGACTTACCACAACCTGTAGGCCCTGTTACAAATATAATACCACTTTGATGTTTTGTTAGATCTGTTAAAATACTAGGAAGGTTAAGTTCTTCAAATGTAGGAATTTTATACGGAACATTTCTTATTACTAGGGCAGGTTTCCCTATTTGTCGATTATAATTTACCCTAAATCTAGAACATTTTTCGATTTCATACATGAAATCGAGGTCGCATTTTGAATTGAAGACATCTTTTAAATTTGCTGGTATTATTTCTTTTATAGCATTTTCGATATCTTCTAATGTTAATTTAGGTAAATTAGTTTTTTTTATAAAACCATTTAATCTTAAATAAGGTGAGTGTCCTACTTTTAAGTGCTCATCAGAAGCTCCAGTAACGACTGCGCTTTTTAAAAAGTTTATAATATTAAAATCTCCCATAATCTCCTCAAAAAATAAAATATATCAATTATGATGTTATCATTTTGATTTTTTTTTGGCAATAATGTAACAAAAAATCCTGATTTCTATCAGGATTTTGTTCTTTTCTTTACAATGACCTTTATCAATTAACAACTATAGCTGCAGCAGCTTCCGCTAAAACTTGAATCAGAAGAACTGCAAGAAGAAGCGATTGAACCACAAGATTCTCCACTACCAGTATAACCAAATGATTCAGAGCCTGCTGAGTATGCGATGCTTCCGCAAGATTCTTGGCTTTCTCCAAAAGCAATGATTGTTGAATCGCTTGGTCCAGAATAAAAACTGCAAATATCTGAACAATCATTATCATTTGAAAGTAATGAAGAACTTATTAAAGAAGAATTGTCTGTAATTAAACTAACAGAACTACCTTTTGAATTGTTTCCTATAAAAATAAATGAACTTTGTTTTTCTTCTGTACCAGCGAATGTTAGCATGTTTTTTAATCCTTACATTGTGTTTACATATATATAAAGTAAAAAAAAAGAGGGTGATTTCAGACCTCTTTTTTTTCGTTACATTTGTTTACAATTATGTAATTATGCTTTTGCAATTTCTTTGTTTTCATTAAATTCATAGGTTCCAGGGAACTCATTTTTACCAGTTTTAACTCTTGTTATCCAGTATTGAATTTTTGGTATTATTGTAGATAAGAATACTGCTGCTGTTGCGAAACCTACTACGAAATTAAAACCTGAACCTACGATATTTTTCTTTTTAGCTTGTTCTAAAGTCTTAAGAGTTATTTTGCCGTCTTTCGCGTCTTTACACATAAGATTTATGTAATCTTCGACTTGTTGTTTTAAATTATAAAGTTTTTCATTTGATACAAATCTGAATTCATCTTTGCTTGCACCCTCAATATATTTACCTGTTTTACAAGTTTTGCCAGTAAAGAAGTCTTTAACTTTTTCAGAGAAAGTTCTACTCTTATCTTCATAATGACCGCCAGTAAAATCGCTAAATAATCTGTCAAGGAATTTAGGGTCATTAATTTCTGCAATATTGATCGCATCAATTATTTGTTGTTTAGTAATTACAGAAACTCCCTGTCTTTTTGGCTGAATTTTTGACATTTCTTGTATTCTTGCAAAAATTTCATCACTAAATAGGCCTTTTAAATCTTCAACATTTGCGACTTGGAGAGGCTCTGTTTTTACAGAACGGAATTTGTTCATAAATTTTGTGAATGCTGAGAGATCACCAGTTGCAAATTTAATGCCTTCTGGAAGTTTAATATCAGAAGATTTTTTCCCTAAAACAGCTTTTTTAAATGCCTGAACATCCATTTCCCCACCTTGAGCTTCTAAAAATTTATATAAATGTTCATGTACGTTAGCTGTTGAATTAGGATTGATTCTGTCAGCTTTGCCTGTAAGAATTAGGTTGAGTATGTTTCCAACGTGTCCCTGTGCCCACATGTAAAAATAAATTGAGACGATATCTCTGAAGGCAATTTCTCTTCTTTCATCATTGTTACGAGCACTATAGATTCTACCACCAGTTAAGCCAACGTCTGTTGATAGTAATTTCCCTGTATTAGTATTTTCAATGGCATTTGTAAATACATTAATAGCGCTGATTGCACCTTTAAATGATGGAGTAGATTGTGTCTGTTCCTTTTTATCTTCGGTTGTCGAAAGTTTTAATTTGTCTTGTGTATTATCAATATCTTTTTGACTCTTTTCTTTGTTTATTAAAGTTCTAGTCAATTTTTGATTAAGAGGAGGAACTACAAGTCCGATAAAAGAATCAGCAATAACAACACTAGCTAAAACTTTTATAGCTTTTATTAAAGCTACTTGCTTTGCACTGAATCCTTTTGGAGGATTTTTTCTCATGAAGTTCTCAAAAGGTGTTCTTAAAACTTTATCGGTGCCTACATCAAATTTTCCGCCAAAAAGTTTCTCTAGTATAGGGTCCCCTATATAATTATTAATAGTAGAAACCCCCCAAAGCCAAAAAACAGCACCGCTAGCTTCTTCGATTAAACGTTCTCTTGCTTCGTTTTTACCACCACGTTTTTTTGCTTGAATAGTTCTTCCGCCAGTAACGGTAGTTTCTAAAGCAACAATAGGAGCTTTAGCATCTGGTAATGTTAAACTTGTTATGATTTTAGGTATATTGAGACTCAACACTGTACCTTTCAATTAGATTCTCGACTAGTAATGATAATGTGTGTGAAAAAATTTATTTGACTATAATATATTAAATTGTTACAAAAGTAAAAAAATCTTTACAATATTACTTTTTTTTATAAATTTACTTGCAAAGAAATTTTGTTTAAATTATCATTGAGCTAAATGTATACGTAGTCAAAATATAAGGAATAGCAAAATGAATCCTATTATTAAAAATTTAGAAGCAGAATATACAACAAGAGAATTACCAGAAATGAATACTGGTGATACAGTTAAAGTTTTCTGTAAAATCGTTGAAGGTAACAAAGAAAGAATCCAAGCATACGAAGGTGCTATCATTGCTCAACACGGTTCTGGAATAAACAAAACTATTACAGTTAGAAAAGTATTCCAAGGTGTTGGTGTTGAACGTGTATTCTTAGTACACTCTCCACGTATCGACAAAATCCAAGTTCTTAGAAAAGGTGATGTAAGACGTGCTAAATTGTACTACTTAAGAGAACGTTCTGGTAAAGCAACTCGTATTAAGGAAAAAATTGAAAAAAGATAGAGGTAATTAAATGACCTTGCATATTCACTGGTACCCAGGTCATATCGCAAAAGCGGAACGACAACTTAAAGAAAAACTAAATTTAGTTGATGTTGTGATAGAGGTACGTGATGCAAGAATACCTTTAAGTAGTAGTTATACTAACATTAAGAAGCTCTTGGGAGAAAAACCAAGGCTTCTTTTGTTGAATAAGGCAGATTTAGTTGATAAAGATGAACTTAGGGAATGGGTCAAGTATCTTAAAAATACAACAGACTGCCCTGTTGTGGTAACGGATGCAAAAGGTGCTAAGGATTTAGCTCAAGTCGTTCGTTTTGCTGTAGATTTAGCAGAACCGAAGATACAGGCGTTAATGGCAAAAGGACTGTTGCGTAGAGCGGCAAGAGCTATGGTTGTTGGCATGCCTAATGTTGGTAAATCAAGTGTAATTAACAAACTTACTAAATCTTCTAAAACAAAAATTGGAGCGAAAGCTGGGGTAACAAGACAACAACAATGGGTAAGAATTAATCCGAAGTTAGAGTTATTGGACACTCCTGGTATTATACCAACAAAACAAGATGATCAATTACAAGCAGTAAAACTTGCTTTTGTTAGTTCTGTTTCTGAAAATGCTTATTCTCCAGAGCCTGTGGCTCAGGCCTTATTAAAGATGCTTTCAGAGGGTAAGTATAGACAAAGTGTCGTTGATTTTTATAAAACAGACACATTAACTTTAGAAGCAATTGCTCAAAGTAGGAATTGGGTTTTAAAATCAGACTCTTTAGATACGGAACGTACTGCTAAATATATTCTTAAAGACTTTAGAGATGGTCGTTTAGGTAGTTTTATTTTAGATGAGTTTCCTTTAAGCGAGAATAATGATAATTGCTCCGATTAACATTATAATTGAAGCTATGAGTTTTTTGATATAGTCTGATTCTTTAAAGATATTTACTCCAAGATAGACACTTATAAGAGTCGAGAGTTGAAATAATGCTAGTGCATATGCAACATTCATTTTTGAAAAAATTAGTGTTGTAGTGTATTGCATTAGTGCAATCATGATGATTAAAGTAATTTGGTATTTAATATTTTTTCTCTTTATTTTAATTTTATTTTTCGAAAATAATGTAAATAGCAGTGAAAAAATAAGCCCAGTAATTACCCAGAATAAAAACGCTGAGTTAACATTTGATAATAAAACAACTTTTTTAATAAAAAGAGCTTCTGTGCCGAGCAAAATCAGTGCAATAAATCTGTATAAGGTTGCTTTGTTAAAAAATATTTTAGAACCACCTAGCAATAAAGTTCCTAAAATTATTAACAGTATACCAAATATTTGTATATATTCAGGACTTTCTTTTAAGAAAAAGTATCCAATAATTAGGGCAACAATAGGTTTGTATGAGTTTATTGGTGCAAGTGTTGATAATTCTCCAATGGAAAGGGCTTTTATAATAAAGTAATTACCTAATGCTCCTAAAAAACCCATTGTAAAGATGTATGGGATAAAGCTCATCTCAAAGGTAAGACTTTTACAAAAAATTAATCCAAGGAATGTTAATCCTAAATAACTGAAAAAGTTTACAGTTGAAGCTGATTCATTATTTTTTGTAAGTATTTTTTGAAAAACATTTAAGTAAGAGTTTGAAAAAATCCTTACTAAAATTAAACTAATTAAGCTAAGCATAAGATAATTATACTGCAATAATTTTATTCAAAAAGATCGAAAATGCGTTTACGAATATCTTTTTCTGATAATTCCTCTGTGATTTTATTTAAATCCATTGTCATTTGATAGTATTCAGCCGCTCTAGATTTATCTCCGATAGCTTGATATGCTCTTGCCAGATTAAAATAAGCTAGAGTGTAGTTTGGATTAATTCTTATTGCATTTTGGAAATATTCAAGTGATTGCTTGGGATCACCATATCCATCCAAATAAACAACACCTAAGTTGTTTTGCGCAATTTCAAAATCAGGATTTATTTCGATCGATTTGTGGAATGCAACTACAGATTCCTCTAAATAATCTTTTTCCCACAAAGCTAGTCCTGTTTTTGCATAAGTTAAGAAGTTTAGCGGATCAACTGATATTGCATCACAATAGATTTTAATAGCTTTATCTAAATCATTTTGAGACATGAATAAATCCCCTAAGGATAATTGAATGTCAACATTTTTAGGGTCAAGAATCATTCCAGCATTAAATGTTGCTTCTGCAGCTTGGAAGTTTTCTTTTATTTCTGCATAAATTGCTCCCAATGCGTGACAAACTATTGATGTCCACTCTGAATCTGGATTAAGCTTGATCGCTCGCTGATAATATTCAATTGCGTCATCGTATAGCTCAGCTTTTACGTAAGCGTATGCTAATGAATTGTTATAGTATGGATTTTCAGGATTCATTTCTTCTGCTAATTTAAAAGCAGATACGGCATGGATTTTGTCAGATTTTTTTAGGTATAAATGACCTAATTCGTAATAAATTTTGTCTAAATCGATACCGAACTCGAGAAGTTTGTTGTAGTAATCAATTGTCATCTCAACTTTTTCAGGGCAGTAAGTCTGTGTGATTGTTGCAAGTTTAATTAAAACTTCTCTATCAGTAGGATTTTCTTCAAGAGCTTTTTTGTAACATTCAATACTTGAGGTAATGTCATTACATTCAAGCGATAAGTCTCCCATTTTTTGATAGAACAGATTTCCTTGAGAAGTTTTTTCTAGTCCTTTAGAATACGCTTCTAACGCAGAAGGGAATAACTTCATTTTTTCAAAGGTTTCACCTAATGCTTTGTAAGAAAATACTGAAAAATCGTTAGCTAAAAACTTGTAAAACATTTTTAGCGATGGGCAGTCCCACATAATCATCATGCTACCGGATAAGAAGTAATAAAGAAATTTAACCATGCTCTTAACCGATTTTTGGGACTTCATTCTATTTAACAAAACTTTTGATAAAAATAAACGTGGACGAGCTGAGTTTAAGCCAGAACCTGATATTGCTAAAGAGAATTCCCTCTCTGCTTCTTCAAAATCACCATTCAAACATTGAAAATAGCCCGTATATATATGAGCATTTGGGTTATTTGGCTCAAGGCTTAATGCGGTTTTGCATTGTTCTAATGCTCCATCGACAGAAATTTGCCCTTTGATTAGCAATAAGCTTGCGAGTCTATAATAAGATTCTGGTAGTGTTGGATTATTTTTTATTGCATCAACATAACATTCAACTGCTTTTTCTAAATCAGAATCTTGTTGTTTTATCAAATAACGCTCGTGTGCAATTCTCGCTTCTTCAAGTTTACTATCACAGCTTGAAGCTGAGGTAAGTATTGGGGTAATAATCTGTTCTGCCATATATTCTCCGAGTCTTTTACATTCTGTTAAACGTATATTTGCCTAATCGGATTAGAAAAAATAATCTTTAGTCGGTTTTTGAATAAATCATCCGAATAGTTTATATTTTTGTTTTTGAATCATGTAAACTTTTGTAACAATTTATTAGAAAAATCTAAAGTTTTAAGTAAAAAATACCGTAATACATATTAATAAAAGGAAAACTATAAGGAAAAGCGGTAAATCATGGGATTAAGCGGTTCAGCATTCAATATGTTTTTGTTTATAAATCGCAAAAGCGACATTGAGCTCGATTTGTCTAAATTATCTATGGATAAATCTCAGCTTACTCGTGACATGGAGAAGGTTTCTTTAGAATATCAAAGTGCCCTTACTCAAAAAACTTATAAATGGTCTAATAATTCTGGCGCTTCTTATGTTGATTTGAGTTATAACAATATGATGAAACCGAGTGCAATGAACCTGAAAAAACCTTATTTATTAACAGATTTGCATGATAGAGTTGTAGTTGATTCTGAATATAAAAAATATGCAGAAATGATTTCTCCTGATGGTGCAGCAGGTGGTGACTGGTATGGTAATAGAGATAAAATATTAGCGGAACTTACTGGTGTAAGTGACGCTGATTTGGCTAAACAAGCAGAATTAGAAGCTGATATATATGCTAAGGAAGAAGTTTTAAATGCTGCAAAAAGCAGAAAACCTGATAAGTATGAATATATGGAAAAAGATTCTATTGAGGGTATACTTGCTAATACATCATTGGGTGGGGGCACAACTGTGAACCCTAGAAATAGTGATCAAAATTTCTCTGAAGGTAGTAGTTGGCTAGAAGCTTATCAAAAAGAAGCAACAATTAATATTGGAGAAAATTATATAGATTTTGAATATATCGTTAATAATTTAATGCAAGAGTTTGCCAAAATATTTCCTGAGAAAAAAGACGAACTAGATGATATAGAAAATACTTATCTTACGGCTAGTCAGCCAACAGCTGGAGTGAATTCAAATGCTTTGAGTCTGAATACTAAATCTGAATATATTGTAAATGTTAAAGGTTTGATTGATGATTTAATGGCTTTTGTTGGTGAATATGCTAGTGATGATACAAATTGTAATCACGATAAGTATTATTATTGGGAACCAGGTAAGTATGATGAATACAATGACTTATATACAGATTGGGAAGCTAATGATTTAAAACCAGCACAAGAAGCTTATGACAATGCTGTAAAAGAATTTAATGAATTATTTGCGGGTGAAGATGAAACACTTATAGATTTTTACGATGCAATTTTTTCTTCAATTGCAGAAAAAGGATGGACTTACAATCCAAGTGTTCAAGACGGAGACTATGTGGAACAAATGTTGTTAAACAATGTTTATACAATTACAACAGTTGATAGAAAAGCTGAGCATAATGATGAAGAAAGAACTTGTGAGTATAAAAATAAATATGATACTTCTTTTGCAGGAAACTTTGGTAAATTATTCCTAGTTAATGATAGTGAAGCTACTCAAGAAGCTCTAGCTGAATATGAGTATAAAAAATCTATTATTTCAAGAAAAGAATCTGAAATTGACACTAGAATGAATACTTTAAATACTGAACTCAGTGCTGTTAAAACGATGTTAGAACAAATGAAAGAAGTTGCTAATAAAAATATTGAGAGAACAATGGAATTCAGTGCTTAATGTTTATGTTTGTGCTACTCTATCAATATATATAGAGGGGTACAGATGTTTGAATCGTTATCGGATAAATTACAGGATATAATAGCAAAGACCTCTGGTCAAAAAGAGTTGACACAAGAGAATATGCAAGATGCTTTAAGAGAAATTAGACGAGCTCTTTTGGAAGCAGATGTTAATTTGCGTGTAGTAAAAGCCTTTATTTCTAATATTAAAGATAAAGCTGAGGGTGAAGATGTATTGCGAGGAGTAAATCCATCTCAGCAATTAGTTAAAATTGTTCATGATGAGCTTATAGAAATACTTGAAAAGGAAGCTAAACCTCTTGATTTATCTGGACATCCAAATGTTATTATGATGCTCGGACTTCAAGGCTCTGGTAAAACAACTTCTTCTGCGAAGTTAGCTATTAAGTTAAAAAAAGAAGGTCGAAGACCACTTCTAGTAGCTTGTGACGTCTATAGACCAGCTGCTATAACTCAGTTAAAAACTTTAGGTATAGAGTCTGGTGTTGAGGTTTACAGTGAAGAGACTTCAACTAATGTTCAAAATATTGTACAAAATGCAATAAATTATGCAAAAGAGAATGGATTTAATACAGTAATTCTTGATACAGCTGGTCGTCTTCAAATTGACACTGATATGATGGCTGAGTTGTTATTGATTGATAGAGTATTTCATCCAAATGAAAAACTTTTAGTGATTGACTCTATGACTGGTCAAGAAGCCGTTAATGTTGCAGAAAACTTTGATGCACAATTAGAAATTACGGGGCTTGTTTTAACAAAATTAGACGGTGATTCTAGAGGAGGTGCTGCATTAAGTATTGTTTTTTGTACTGGTAAACCAATAAAATTAACAGGTACGGGTGAGAAGCTAAATGCATTGGAAGACTTCTATCCGGAACGTATGGCAGATAGAATCCTTGGTATGGGTGACATTGTTTCGCTTGTTGAGCGTGCACAAGAAGTTTTTGATGAAAAAACAGCTCGTGAAATGGAAAAGAAAATGGCGAAAGCGGAATTTACTTTCAATGATTTTCTTAAAATGCAGTCACAAATGAAAATGTTTGGCTCAATGGATCAGTTACTAGGTATGATTCCTGGTTTAAAAATGTCTAAAGATGACAGGCAAATGATTTCTCATGAAGGCGAAAAACAAATGAAGAAAATTGAAGTTTTCATTCAATCTATGACTCCTGAAGAAAGAGATAATCCTCAATTAATGAATTCATCTCGTAAAAAAAGAATATCTCAAGGTTCAGGAATACCAATGCATGATATTAATATCTACATTAATCAGTTTGAGCAAATGCGCAAAATGATGAAAGGGATGTCAGATATGAAAAATATGTTCGGCAAAATGGGGACAAAATTGGGTCAACAGGGTTCAGGCATGCTAGCTATGCAACAGATGCGTAAAAATATGAGGAGATTTAAGTGAAACTCATAGTAGGCTTAGGCAATATTGGTCAAAAATATACTTTTACAAGACATAATGTAGGATTTATGCTTGCGGATAGTATTGCAGTTAATAATAATTTGACTTTTAGAGAAAATTCTCGATTAAAGTGTTTAATGACAAATTTACGAAATGGAGTAGATGATTATTTAATAATTAAACCCACAACATTTATGAATCTATCAGGTGAAGCTGTTCGAGCAGTTGTTGATTATTATAAAATATCTGTTGAGGATGTTTTAATAGTATATGACGATTTGAGTTTAGAACTTGGTAAATTACGCTTTCGAGCTAATGGATCGGATGGAGGACATAATGGTATAAAATCAATTATTAAGCATCTTGGAACTAAGGATATTGCTCGACTTAAAATTGGTATTGGTCCACAGCCTAATATACCGTCAGAAGTGTTTGTGTTACAAAATTTTAGTAAGGAGGAACTAGAATTGCTTAAACCGGTTCTTTCTAAAGCAAAAGATGCTCTTGCTTGTTATTTCAAAGAAGGTATTGCAATAGCTCAAAATCGTTATAATTAGGAGATGAAGATGAAATTAGCAGAACAACTAGAAACGAATGAAAAATATGATGAAGCTTATGTTGAATATAAAAAAGAATTATCTCATAAAAGTGGAGATATTGAGCTACTGACAAAATTAGCGCATATAGCTTTGATTTTGGAAAAGAAAGATGATGCAAAGATATATTATGGAAAGATTCTAGAAGTTGATCCTGCTAATATTTTAGCGCATGAGCAGTTAATTGATTTATTTGTGCATGAAGATAAGTTTAAATACTATTTGTTTAGAGGAAATTTGCATTCTTTGCAACAACAATTTAGTTATGCAAAATCAGATTACAAAAAAGCAATTGATAATGCAAAAGATCAAGAAGAATCTTTGCCTGCAAGATATTTATATGCAGGTTTAGCTGAACAACAAGGAAAATATCAAGAAGCTATAGATGAATATCTAAGAATTTCGGATTATGATGAGAAAAATCCTGTAGTGTTTTTAAAATTGGCAGAGCTTTATGAAAAAACCGAAGGTATTATTGCTGCTATAGAGATTCTTGAACGAGGTATGAAAGAAAATGGGTTTAAGGATTTTGAAGAAATTTTAGCTGGTTATTATATTAGAAATTCTCAACCTGAAAAAGCTGTTAATCTAACAAAGAATGAATTGACAAAAGCTCGAGCTTTAATGGATTTGAATAGAAATGAAGAAGCTTTTGAAATATTGAACAAAGTAAAGGATAACTACAAAGGCCAAGCGCTTATTCATTCGTTGTTAGCTCAATATTATTTCCAAAAAGAATTACATGAAGAAGCTTTTAATGAAATTGATGAATATGCAAAAATAGAGCCAAACTCTCCTTTAATATATCAAATGCGAGCTTTAATATATGAAGCAAAAGGTGACACTTTTAATGAACATGTTAATTGGGGGAAATTTAATATTCTTAAAGGGGATAAAGAAGTCGCACTTAATGAATATATGACAGCTTACCAGTTTGAGAACAAAAATATTGAATTAATAGAGACTATAGCAAGTTTATTAGAAACGCTAAAAGATCAAACAAAAGCTTGTGAATTCTATGAAAGGCTTATAGAACTGGAACCTAAAAATTCAAACGCTCTTGAAAAGCTTGCTATATTTAGAGATTCAATTGGGGATTATAAAGGCGCATTTGAATATATTGAACAGCTTAAAGCAGTAAACCCTCGCAGTCAATTTATAACAGATAATTATGAAGTTTATAAAGATCGAGCTGAAAATGGGGGAGGTTTTGCAAGCTTTTTTAAGTCAATTTTCGGGAAAAGAATGGGCTAGAGGTAAAAATTATGTCAGTAGAACTGCTAGCTCCAGCTAAAGACAAGGCGACCGCAATAGCAGCAATAGATTGCGGGGCTGATGCTATATATATCGGTGCAAGTAGTTTTGGTGCACGTAAAAAGGCATCAAATTCTCTCGAAGATATTAAAGTTGTTATAGACTACGCTCATAAATTTTGGGCAAAAGTTTTTATAACAATGAATACCATTTTAACTGATTCGGAGTTAGATGAAGCTGTTAAGTTAGCACTTGAACTAGAAAAAATCGGAGTTGACGCCTTAATTATTCAAGATATGGGACTACTAAAAAGGCTAATCGATATAAATTACAAAATCCCTCTACATATGAGTACACAATGTGATAATTATTTACCAGAAAAAGTTAATTTTTTTAACGAAATGGGAGTATCAAGAGTAGTTCTTGCAAGAGAGCTTTCTATTGAACAAATAAAAGAAATTCATAACGAAAATCCTAGTTTAGAACTTGAATTTTTCGTACATGGAGCTCTTTGTGTTTCAATGAGCGGACAATGTTACTTAAGTCAATACATAGGTGGACGTTCTGCCAATAGAGGAGAATGCGCTCAGCCTTGCCGTAAAAAATATTCTGTTGAAACTGCTGATGGTGAAATTATAAAAAAAGATTTTTATGCGCTTTGTCTTAAAGATTTTAATGCTTCAAATTGTCTTGAAGAGTTAAAAGATGCTGGTGTATACTCTTTCAAAATTGAAGGAAGGCTAAAAGATATTGGCTACGTAAAAAACATAGTAGCATACTATCGTCAGAAATTAGGCAAAGGAACCTCTTCTGGCAAATCTATTTACTCCTTCGCTCCAAATCCAGAAAAAAGTTTTAACAGAGGTTTTACTGAATATTTCTTAAAGGGAAGGACAAAATGCTTTAACCAGGAATCCCCAAAGTCAAAAGGTGAATACCTTGGTGAAGTAACAGAAATTGGTAAAAAATGGTTTAGAATCAAAACTAATAAAAAAATTAACTCTCAAGATGGAATTTATTTTAAAGGTGATGGTTTTGCTGTAAATAAAGTTGAAGACAACAAAATTTATCCTAATAAAATGATTAATCTCCAAATGGGTGACGAGCTTTGGCGTAATTTTGATTCCGAGTTTGAAAAAGAATTGCTTAAACCTACAAAAAGACAAATTAGTTTGGACGTAAAAGTTGGAGACAAGATAATTATTACTGATGAAGACGGTATTAGCATAACAAAAGAAATTCCACTGGGCGAACAGGCTAAATCTCCAGAAAAAATGAAAGAAACTTTTATAAAACAATTCTCAAAAACTGGTGATAGCGATTTTTATATTACTGATTTAAATATAGAATGTGAACTTCCTTTCATGCAAGTAAGTACAATAAATCAACTTCGTAGAGAGCTATTAGAAGAACTTATTCAAGAAAGGATTAAGTACTATAACAAAAATAAAGAAAAACAAAAAATATTAAAATATGTGAATTATTTTAAAGATGAACTTAATTACAAAGCTAATATACATAATAAAACTGCTAAAGAATTCTACGAAAAACACTGTGGTGCGACTGTTATTGAACCTTCATTAGAGAGTAAGCTTCCTGATAGACATATTGAGCTAATGCGTTGCAAGCATTGTATTAAATACGCTCTTAATATGTGTAAAAGTCAAACTCACCTCGTTTTGCGAGATGAGTTTGGAAAAGTATATCCTTTGCATTTTGATTGCGCTAAATGTGAGATGAAAGTTCTATTAAGCAGCGCCTCCCATTAGTTTTTGAAGAACAGCCATTTCTTGTTCATTTAATGTTCCTTCTGGCTGAGTTTGAGACCAAGCTACAACATCTTGAATAATAGCCATTTGTTCTTCGCTTGCTTGTGCATATTTAACTCCGTTTTCATCTGTAGTCATTTCGCCAGCTTTTGCTACATTTTCTTGTTGAACTTTATCAGCAACGTCTTTTCCAACAACAGCCTTCGCAGCTTTTTTACCAGCCCAACCGCCAAAAATAGCACCGCCTATAGCTCCTATGGCACCACCAATTGCCGCACCGATTGCTGTTCCTGCTGGTCCAAAGCAAGTTCCAATAAGTCCACCAACTTTAGCTCCGCCAGCAGCTCCCAATTTTGCACCTGCCCAAGTTCCAACTCCAGAACCTGCTGCTTTAACTGCAGTTTGGCCAGTTTGTATAAGTCCGGTCTTCGCATCTTTTTTATAGGCTGTTTTTAATTTTCCAACATCACCAATAACTGTTGTTGCTGCTGCTGTCCAGCCACCATATTTAATTATTCCTTGTGTCAAGCCATTTGAACCATTAGTTATTCCTTTTGCTAGTTTTTGAGTCCAAGTAGCACCTTCTTTACCCCAATGAATATTTGCAAAGCGTGCGGCAGCTTGACTTTTATCTACGCCATAATTCATAACTTTGCCTGTAATTTGTCCAGCTTTAGTATTTGATATATACTCGTAGCCTGAGTATTTCTTTATAAAACTTCCTGTTCTTTGAATACCGTCATACTCCACAATGTGATGAAGCCCGAAACTTTTACCTGCTCCTGCAACCATAGGCATAAACATACCTGTTGAAAGCATCGGCATGCCATCTGTCATTACATACTCGCGTACGCCAGGAGTAGCTTTAGACTTTTTATCAATAATTCCTTTAAGA
The DNA here is from genome assembly GCA_045651505.1 of Candidatus Gastranaerophilaceae bacterium. Taxonomy (GTDB): domain Bacteria; phylum Cyanobacteriota; class Vampirovibrionia; order Gastranaerophilales; family Gastranaerophilaceae; genus CAG-196. The sequence goes on from JAZRSL010000009.1 coordinate 23,444, forward strand.
ATTTCCATTTCTTCGTTAGTTAGTCCTAAACCACTAGCATTCATTTCTTCAATAGCTTTTCTTTCTTTTTCAGCTGCAGCTATTTCTTCAGGCGTAGGCTGAGGTGCTGGAGCTGGAGTTGTTGAAGTAGCCGGAGGCAAACTCCATATTGATGTGTTCATAGTTGGTGCCATATTGAACGATGGTGCCACAGTACTCATAGTACCGGATATCATCGGTGGCATACCGAAATCATAAATCCCGTTCATATTATTCTTATCCCCCATAATATCTTTACATATGTATAAAGTTATTTTGTGTTATTAAATTGCTTTTTTGCTTAACATTTGTTTACAAAACTTTAAATGCTAAATATCAAAACTTTAAAAAAAAACTTGTAGCTGTGCTATAATAAAACTATGAAATGTGGTTTTGTAACAATTATAGGACGTCCTAATGTAGGAAAATCAACTCTTTTGAACCAAATACTTGGACAAAAGATCGTTATTGCTACGGATAAAGCTCAAACTACAAGGAAAAGAATTAAAGGCATTCTGACGGAAAAAGAAGGGCAAATTATTTTTATTGATACCCCTGGAATTCATAGACCTCTTAATAAGTTAGGTGAATTTCTTTTGGATGAAGCGAAGATTGCAATCCCAGATGCGGATTTAGTTTTGTTTTTGGTAGATGGAACTGAACCTGCTGGTAAAGGTGATAAATGGATTGTTGAAAATTTGTTGAATGCTTCTAAGATCCCTGTAATTTTAGTTATGAATAAAGTTGATAAGGTAAAAAATCAACAAAAAATAGAAGAAAATTTAGTATCATATAAATTGTTATTTAATGAAAATATACCTGTAATAAGAATTTCGGCGAAAACTGGGCGCAATAAAGACACTTTATTATCAAATATTTATAAAAAACTTCCAGAGGGAGATTTACTATATCCAGAAGATGTTGTAACAGAAGAAAGTATGCGTTCTGTTACAGAAGAAATAATCCGAGAAAAAATCTTGCTAAATACGCAAGATGAAATTCCTCATTCTGTTGCTATAACTGTTGATAAATATCAAGAGTCTGATGAAATTGATAGAATATACGCAACAATATATTGTGAACAAAAGAGCCAAAAAGGGATTCTGATTGGAAAAGGTGGAAGTTTACTTAAAAAAATTGGGACTGATGCAAGGATAGAATTAGAGAAGATTGTTGATAAAAAAGTCTTTTTAGCACTTGAGGTCAAAGTAGAAAAAGACTGGCGTAAAAAAGAAAATCTTTTGAAAAATTTTGGGTATGTTTCTGAGAATAACTAGCAAATAATATTTTTATAAGTTTTATATTAACTAATTATTATGAAAATATTAGTTGATACTATATCATCCTTCGTGATAAATAATCGTAAACAACAGAAGCAGTCAAAAGCTTCTTCTATTGTTATGAAAAGGCGAAATTGTGAAAATATTGAAATGTATCAATGCCTGATGCCAAAAATTAGTAGACAAAACTTATCTTTTAGAGGCTATTACGGTGATTTACAACCCGCAAAAAAACTTTTTTATATTGTATCTGGCAAAAGTACTGTGTATGAGGATAACTGGACAAAAAGTCACCTATTTCAGGCTGGTTTAAAAAGATGGATTAATGCCCATCCAGCTGAATTACTTAAAAGGACCCCAGAACAAGCTATTCAGTCAATTTGCACTTTAATTAAGTCTGAAAATCAATATCCTGAGATACCTTCTTTTATTCAAACTCCAGATTTTGGTGATAATTGGGGGCGAAATGCTAACTATATTGAAATAAACCCAAGAGCTATTGCTAAGTATGAAAACGGAAAAATTACCGATGGACTTTTGCAGGCTATAAAAATACTTCCTGCTATTCCAACTTCTCCAAACTCTTTTGCAAACTGTATAGTTTTGTCTCAACTTTATCCTACTATGTATGGAGATGGAACAAAAAACTCAGTCTCTCTTTATACAATGAATTTACACAATGGAATTAGTAAAAACTTAACCTCTGAAGGTTTAGAATACAAAATAGGTGCCGATGAGCAAGTAAAAGCTTTTAATGATCTCGCACATGCTCTTGGCTTTAAGACAGGATTTAGAATGCTTTTACCATCTGGTCAAATAAGTGTTAATGGTGAGCCTTTTAGCTGGCAAAAGCATGAAAAAGCTTATATTGACGCTTGTGTATGGGGGATTGAATTAGGGTTTGATTCGATTTATTTTGATAGCGCAAAACATATAATTGATAGAAATGGCTATTGTGGTGTTGGTGAGTTGCCTAATAAAGATCAGATGGCTTATGTTTTATATAAAATACGCGAACTAACGGGCGGAAATGATATTTCGTTTGTTGGTGAGAAATGTGATGATAGGCAAATATATAAAGAAATGGGTTTCACAGCTGGTACAAATTGGAGCAACCCAGACAATATTGATAGCGTAAAATGGGATAGCGAACGACAAGCTTTTTCAAAAGAATATGCAGCTGGGGTTGAAGTCTCAAATGATAATGATTCGGGATTGCTTGATTATCAATCAAGATTAAATCGATTAAATAACTGTCTTTTTGGTTTTAATCAAGTAAAAAATAAACTTCCTAGTTTTATGCAGGTACATGATTTAATGCCCCTTGCTTCGGACCTTAACACTCACGATTTATTATTAAAACCAATTCAAAAAGTTGATTCTGCATCTTGGACGGAATGTGAAAGGCATTGGGATAAAATCTTTGCTGGAAGTCAAGAAGCCGATATTCACAGAAATAATGTCTATAATATATTTAAAAATTTTATAAATATATTTGGCTAAAAAAGATATCTATGTTACAATTACATCTACTAAAGGGAAAATTATGAAAAACATTAGAGTAAGACAATTACATCATTCACATCTAAACCCGAAAGGGCTTGATGTTGTGTTGTCTCTCTAAACCAACTCCTTGATCGGCTCTTTCGGGATATACATAGAGAACGATAGAGTAGAATTTAAAAAAGGAGAAATTTAAGTTATGGCACTAGTAAGTATAATATCAGCAATCGGTAATAATTCATCACAATGGCCACTTCTCGTGAGAGATTGTGGTATAGAAAACCCTATAAAAATTGGCTTGACTTATAAGCAGAATCTTAAAGATTCAAAAGATATGGCCAATAACGCTTTGCGTGAAAGAACAATTGATGAGTATATTTGTTCTGGTATTTGGTTAGGTGGAATTCCAATAATGGACAAAATCTGTGATTGGGGGATTCGAAAATTAGGTTATAATCCTGATATTGATATGAAGCTTTTTAACGAAACTTCAAAACAGGGGCTTAATAAAAATATTGAAAAATTTAGAAACTTGGCTCAAAAGGAGATTGCTGAAATTGAGAAAGTCGCAAAAAATAAAAAAACATATGAACGCTTGCAAGCTGGAAAATTTGTTCTTTCTACTGCAATTCCGGTATTTTTGATGGGATATTGCTTGCCTAAAATGAATTTCGCATTAACAGATAAACTAAGGAAACAAACTAAAAATCCAAAGACAACAGGAAGTAATAAGCCAATAGCTATTTCTGAAAATACAAATACAAATCTGTCCTTTAAAGGAAATTTCGTAGCAACTTTGGCGAATATGTCTACTGTTAACAAAATGGCTGTTACTGACGGTGGTCTTACGGTTGGAAGAGTTTCTACCGGTAGAAATACAAATGAACGATTAGAACTTGGATTTAAAATGCTCGGTATGATGTTTTTAAACTTTGTTGCGCCAAAATGGATTGCTAAAGGTTTTGATTCTTTATCTAATAAGTTGTTTAATACTAATGTAAATCTAGATCCAAAACTATTAAATCGTAAAGAGTTTTTATCTGCTGTTGAATCGGGAACTATAGTAATGCCAGCTAATGATAAAATAATCGAGTTTCTTGATAAAAAGCCTAATGCTCAGTTTTCTAAGTTAACAGAAGAATTTTGTGGCGTTAAATATTTGGAAAATGGAGTTCGGGATCCAAGATCTTATGTTGATGAAAAGAAAATAGCTAATTTTAAAAATGAAATAGAGAATTTTGCCAAAAAAGCAAAAGAAACAGGAAATGTGAAAAAATTTGGTAAAAAAGCTCTTTTTGTAAAATCTGGTAATATAATAGCGAATGTTGTTATTAGTAGTATTTTATTAGCAATTTGTTTACCTAAGTTAACTTTTTATCTAAGAAAACTTGTAACAGGTTCAGATGCTGAGCCTGGGCTAGTTAAGAACGCTTAATAATCGTATAAAGATTTTATAAGGATTTCTCTGTTTTTTTAATTTTTATAATATACTTTAGAGGTAGTTTATTTTAATTGGAGAAATAATATGACAAATATGGTTTTAGAAAAGACATCAATTCACCCATCAGCTGTTATTCATCCCTCAGCTCAAATTGGTGAAGGCGTTTTTATTGGTCCTAATGTTGTGATAGGTGAAGATGTAAAAATTGGTAATGGTACAAGAGTTATTGCTAATGCTTATATTGAGTTTGCTGAAATAGGTGAAAATTGTACAATTTCTCCTTTTTCAACAATTGGTTCTGAACCTCAAGATTTAGGTTATAAAGGTGAGAAAACAAAAGTTGTTATTGGTAATGAAACAATTATAAAAGAAAACGTTACAATTCACAGAGGTGCTGCTTGTGGAGATTTTACAACTAGAGTTGGCAACAAATGTTTATTAATGGTAGGTTCTCACATTGCTCATAACTGTGTTATCGAAGACCAAGCAATTTTAGCCAACTTGGCTACGTTAGGTGGCCATGTTCATGTTGGCTTTGGTGCGTTTATTGGTGGTATGAGTGTATTTCATCAAAATATTAGAATTGGAAGTATGGCAATTGTTAGCGGATTTTCTGCTTCAAGACAGGATATTCTTCCTTATTCAAAATGTGATGGAAGACCTGCTGCGCCAAGAGGTATAAATGTCATTGCTCTTAAAAGAAGGGGTGTTGATTTAGAAGCTAGAACTGCAATTAATAGAGCATTTAAATTGTTAATTTCTGGTGAGTATAATACATCTCAAGCAATAGAAAAAATTAGAGCTGAAATTCCTATGAATGAATATATTGAAAATATGATTTCATTTGTTGAATCTTCTAAAAGAGGTGTTGTTTTAAGAAGCCATGTTGCAGGCAATGCTTCTCTAGAAGACTAATAACTTAAAAAAGCTGTTATAAAAATAAAAAGGGTATTAAATACAATTAATACCCTTTTTATATATTACATAGATTTTAGTGTAAAAAATACAAAACAGTTTTAAATACTGCGTTTTAGACAATTGTTAAGAATTGTTAATGTTTATTTGAAAGTTTTTCTTGACATTATTTTATTATGGTACATAATAATAATACACACTTTAAGTGTAGTCGAAACACTAAATAGCAAAAACAATAAACCCCAAAAATCATATAAACTCCTAGATAATAAACACTAAAAAAGACCATTAGGATGCAGAAAACAAAACCCACCTGACACACACCAGGTGGTTTTTTTTGTCTTTTATCAATTATAGATTTTGATGTGCGCTTTCTACGATATCTCTAATTGTTGGTAAATATTCATTAGCTTTTTCTGTCGTAAACCAAACAAGATATTCTATATTACCAGCAGGTCCTTTAATAGATGAGTATGTTAAACCTTTTATTGTGTAGTCTAAACTTTTTATACAATCTATTACATTTTTTATAACGTTTTCGTGTGTATTTTTATCTTTTACTACTCCACCTTTTTCAATAAGTTCTTTCCCTGCTTCAAATTGAGGTTTTATTAAACATATCATTTCATGAAAATCTGGGTTCATTAATTTTTTTAGATTTGGTAAAATTTTTTCTAAAGATATAAATGATAAATCTGAAACAAGTAAGTCTGCAACTGTTTCTCCTTGAGAGTAGATATCTTCGAAAGAGCAAGTTCTTAAATTAGTTTTTTCGATTGTTTTTACTTGTTTTGAACTTCTTATTTTCCAGTCTAACTGCCCATATCCTACATCTGCTGCGTATATAAAATTTGCACCGTGTTGTAATAAACAATCGGTAAAACCTCCTGTAGAAGCACCTGCGTCAAGGCAAATTCTATTTTTTACATCAATGTCAAAAGTCTCTAGGGCTTTTTGAAGCTTAAATCCTCCTCTTGAAACATAAGGCATAGATTTTACTTTAAATTCATAATCCTTGTTAGGATCCAATTGATACCCCGCTTTAGTTATAACTTCAGTACCGAGCATGACGTTACCTGCAAGTATAGCAGAAGAAGCTTTGCTTTTATTCTCAAAGTATCCAAGATCTACTAAAATTTTATCTAAACGTTCTTTTTTTGCCATATTATATATTGAAAAACTCCTCAGCATTTTTTGTTGTTATATTAATGATTTCAGTAATATCCATACCTCGTAGCTTAGCGATTTCTTCTGCTACGTAGTATGTATAAGCTGGTTTATTTTCTTTACCTCTAAAGGGAACTGGTGTTAGATATGGAGAATCCGTTTCAAGTACAAGTTTATTGAGGGGAACTTCTTTTGCAACCTCTTTCATTTTTATAGCATTTTTAAAAGTAACCACTCCACCTAAAGCTATATACCAGCCTTGTTTTACACATTCTCTCATGAATTCAACACTGCCTGAAAAGCAGTGAAATAAAACCTTTGAATTATTGTTATACTCTTTTACAATATCAAAACAATCTTTATGAGCTTCTCTGTCGTGCACAACTATTGGTAAATTTAAACTGTTTGCAAGTTTTATTTGTTTAATAAAAACTTCTTTTTGTAGCTCAATAAAAGATTTATCCCAATAATAATCAAGTCCTATTTCTCCAATAGCTACAACTTTGTTGTTTTTAGCAAGCTCTATTATTTTTTGCTCAACATCTTCAGAGTAAGTTTTGGCTTCACTAGGGTAGATTCCCACCATTGAATACACGTTATCTATTTCACTTAAAGAAACAACTTTATCTAAAGTTGCAAGTTCTACTGCAGGTACAATAACCTTGCCAACACCTTTAATATCTAATTCGGTCATCATGTCTAAGTGTGCGTGTGTATCTATTAAATAATCTTTCATAAATAGAATTATATCACGCTAATAACAAATAGTTTTATATTCACACTTGCAATCATTAATTTTTGCCACAAAATCAGATGAGTGGATTTTGGAGGTAATTTGTTCAAGTTTTTCTTCATATTCACTTGCCAAATTTTCAGTTAGTTCTATTTTAGTTTCTGTTTTGTTTTTCAAATCTAAATACACGAAACAAATATTGTTTGTGTTAAAAAATTCCTTAACAGCAAGTATATATATCATTGTTTGAAAATCATATTCTGCATTTTTGGGTACAGAGCCAGTTTTATAATCTAAAATAAAAAAAACATCATCTTTTTTTACGAGGGCATCTAGACGCCCACCAAAGAAAGAATCTCCTAATTTGAATGATAAATTATACTCGGTATTTATAACATCATATGAAAAATATCGACAGCTTTTTAAATAATTCCAGATTAACATTTCTTGTTTAGACAAACTTTTTTCCATTTTATCGATATTTTCTTTTTTTAAGTAATAAGAAGCTATAGCATGAATATTTTTGCCTAGCTCGAAAATCTCATCGTTTGTTGGCATTGAAATGTTTTTAACATATCTAAAGAAGAACTTTTTAGGACAAAGTTCAAAAGTTTTAAGCATGTTAGGTGAAAAAAGTTTAAACATAATTAACCTATTAAATATGTGTACTCAGGATTTTTACTAAGTATTTCTTCTATTTCTTCAAGGGTTAACAAACCTTCTGTTGCTCCAAATTTTGATACTACAGACGAAGAATTAACAGAACCATACATTAATGCGTTGCCGATATTTTTATTATTCTTAAACAATGTGGCGCAGAAAGTAGATGCGAATGCGTCTCCTGCACCAAGTGTAGAAATTACTTCTGAAGGAAAGATAGGACAATAATAGAAGTTTTTACCTTCATATGCATAAGCTCCTTTATTTCCATCCGTGATTACTACTACTTGGTAATCTTTAATCTTCAGTGCTTTAAGCATTTGCTTTATGTCTGTATGTATAAGTTCATGCGAGAATTTTTCAATTTTGGTATCTGGTCTTACATTTATTCCAGTAGTCATCGTAGCTTCTTCTTTATTCATAACAACAATATGTGCTGATTCAAGAATTTTTTTGAGATGTTCAAAACCTTTTTTTATACTTGTAGTACCTGCGTTAAAACATATTTTGACGTCATTTTTATGAGCAAAGTCTACGATAGGCTCTAATACCTTATTGGATTCACCATTAAGTGGTGCAATATAAATTAAATCACTATTTTTTATGGCATTAAAATCTATATCATTTTTGTTTATAAGAGCATTAGCACCTCTATGTGCTAATACTGTTCTATCACCTTGAAAACTTACTAATATAATTGAAAAACCAGTTGAGATTGTTTCATCTTGTATAGAAGAATCTAAATTGACATTTTGCGTTTTAAAAAAATTAAATATTCCTTCTGAATAAATATCTCTTCCAACTTTAAAAATTGCAGAAGTTTCAAAGCCCAAATTGCCAAAATTACAAGCTGTATTTACTCCGCCGCCACCAACATTAGAGGCAAAGTTAGATATATCAATTTTTGAACCATAAGGATAGCTCATAAAATCTGAATTTTTATCTTTTGAGCAAACTGAAACAATGTTAGCTTCATCGCACTCAACAAAAACATCCATTGTTGCGCTTCCAATAGTAATAACTTTTGGCATGAGAAGGCCTCCTATATTAATATATTATTATAAATGTTGTTTTATATTTGTAAACAATTGTAAAAAAATCTAAGGTTCATGGTGTACATTTTATACAGTTAATCTATAATGATTGTATACAAGGGTATGTGATTTATATATAAGCCAAAAAGAGAGAGCATTGGTGTGTTCGCATATCTAAGAGTGTTTTATTAAAAGATTAAGGGATTATGTAAGCAAGTTGGACTTGCTCGGAAAGGTTTTAAAGGATTATGGCTTTAACAATTAACACAAACATTTCGTCATTGATTGCGCAAAGAAACTTTGATTCTGCAACTAATGCATTAAATTTATCTATTGAAAGAATGACTACAGGTTATAAAATTAACCATGCTTCTGATAACGCAGCAGGTTATTCTATTTCAAATATGTGGGTGACTCAGTTAGGATCCCTAGATGTAGCTTCTGATAATGCTGCGACTGGTGCTGATATGTTATCTACAGCAGAAGAAACTTATGGGCTTTTAACTGGCCACTTGCAACGTGTTAGAGATTTGACTGAACAAGCTGCTAACGGAACATTTGGATCAGCATCTTTAAGAGCAATACAAGCTGAAATCCTTGCTAGATTACAAGAAGTAGATCGTATTGCTGCTAATTCAGAGTTTAATGGTATTAAATTAATGGCATTTACAGCAGCTGGTGACGGTAGTGGGATTAGAGAAGATGGTTTAAACTTGCAAGTAGGTTTATATGCAAACGAATACAGTACAATTAATCTAGATTCTTCATTGTTTGCAGATGCTAGTATTAATGGGTTATTTGCAGCTATGGAAAAACAAGATGGTAGTGCTCAAGAGCTAGATGCTTTATTAGAAAAAGCTGGTCTTGACGACATATCTGATTTGGGTTCTACAACTGCTGATGACAAGTTAGCAGCGTTACAATCGTTTGCAGCTGCTTGTTGTGGTATGACATATGATGTAGATGAAGATAGTCTTGCTTTAAACGATGGTGCAGAAGGTTTTGGAGCAAGAGAAATGCTAGCTTATCTTGATGCTGGTATTAATGAAATTTCAAATAGAGTTACAAATATTGGTGCTGCACAAAACAGAGTTGCATCTGCAATTTCTGCACTTGATGTGCAATCACAAAATTTAACTTCTTCTTTGTCGACTCTTAGAGATACCGATATAGCAGAAGAATCTTCAAGCTTTATTCAAGCTCAAATTTTACAGCAAGCTTCAGCAACGTTGTTATCAACTGCGAACCAGTTGCCAAGTGTTGCCTTGAACTTGATATAAGGTGTATAAATTTTAATTTGTTGTTGATTGGGATATGTACTTATATGTGGGATTGAATTCATTCAATCCCTTTATTTTATGTATATTAATTTGTCTTTATAAAATCTTTACATCTATTTTTGTTTTTGCTAAAATAAACTTGTATACACAGAAAGAGGAGTTTTAATCATGGGATTAATGACTGGTAAAAAAGGTATAATTTTTGGTGTGTCTAACACACATGGTATTGCGTATGCAATTGCTCAACAACTATTTAATGAAGGAGCTGATATTGCATTTACTTACGCTGGTGAGGTTATGGAAAAACGTGTGAGACCGCTAGCTGAAGGTATGAATGCAAAATTAATTATGTCTTGTGATGTAACTAAAGAAGATGAAGTAAAAGCTGTATTTGAAGAATGTGAAAAGATTTATGGTAAATTAGACTTCGTAGTTCATGCTGTTGCATTTGCTACTCGTGAAGATTTAATGGGTAGATTTATAGATACTTCAAAAGCAGGTTGGGATACAGCTTTAGGAGTGAGTGCATATTCGTTAGTTTCAATTTGTAAACAAGCAGAACCAATTTTGAATGAAGGTGCTTCAGTATTTGCTCTAACCTACCTAGGCTCTGAATATGTTGTTGCAAACTACAATGTAATGGGTGTTGCTAAAGCCGCTCTTGAAGCTTCTATGAGATATCTTGCTGCAGATTTAGGTAAAAAAGGTGTTCGAGTTAACTGTATTTCTGCAGGTGCTGTTAAAACACTTGCTGCAAGTGGTATTGGTGGTTTTGGAAAAATGCTTAAAGCTGCTACAGCAAAAGCGCCTTTGGGCAGAAATGTTTCTTTAGAAGATGTTGGTAAAGCAGGTCTATATCTAGCTTCAGATTTATCTTCAGGTACATCTGGACAAATCTTGTATGTAGATTGTGGTTGCCATTCGGTATATGCTTCTATTGAAGAAATGGATTATATTTGTAAAGGTATGGAAGTGTAAAATTTATGTGTGCGGGTTTAGCTATTGCTAAACCCGCATAAATTTAGGATTATTATGAAAAAAATATTGGGCATATTTATTATATTTATATTAGTGATGTTATTTTCAACTAAAACAGAAGCCATGACTTTTACAGAAGCTTATAAAGAGGTCGATACAAAGCCAATTGCTGTTTTAGTATATGCTCAATGGGCTGATAAATATCAGGATTGTGTAAATGCATTTAGGCAGAGTCAATCTAGGTTTGTTAATAAATATAATTTTGTTGAACTTGATATTGCGACTCCTGATACCAAAACTTTTAACGCTAAATATAATATTTATCCAGATTTACCATATGTTTTAATTTTAAAAGATAGTGGTAAGCTTTTTAGATTTGTAAAAAAAGATTGTATTCTTGATAATTCTTGTATTTCAAATAGATTATATTTGTATTCTCAATAAGTTGAAATGTAAATATTTGTAAATTTTTTTAGATTTCTTGAAATTCATAAAGTGAAAAAAACTTTATATATATACTTGGTATATATTTTGAATAAGAAAAGGAGAAATCTATGTCTACAGAAGGACAATTTTCAATTCCAGATTATGCTTTTGGTGGTACTGGAGGTGCATATTTAAGTAAAAATATATCTGATGATGATCTTTTAAAACTTAAAAAAGATGACAATCCTTTGAGTAATGCGAATTTACCTGGTGGTATTTTTACTCATCCAAATGTATGTTAAAAAAGAACCGGCTTAGCCGGTTCTTTTTTCGTCTTTATTCAATGTTTGCTTTTAATATTTGGGAGTTTAAACTTTTTGTTTAAATACATTCCCCTTGCAATCTTTTTCAATATTTGGTGTATCTATTTCAAAAACATAAGCACTTGCTGGAGATAAGTCAACTCTAAGTTCACCTTGAGCAACTTGAAATTTACTCTTTTCTCCGTAGCATGGCGCAATGTTTTTTAGTATTTGATTTTCAGATAAGCCCGGAATTTTTATTGTTCCAGACATGTTTCTATTAGGGTTTTTATTTGCAATAACTATAGCTGTTCTACCGTTGTTATGTCTAGCGTATGCAATAATTTGGTCTTTTTTATCAGCTTTTTTTTCAAGAGTTATAAAACTACTGTTTCTATTGCTAAATAAATCCTTATTTTCGGTTCTCATTTTTAGAGATTCAGACATTACACGAGCAATATCAGGGTTGTTACCTTCTGGTTTTCTAGATAGGTTGAAGATGTCTAGTTTATTTTTGTGGTGATCCATTTCAAAGTATGGCGCTCTCATTTTATAATCTTTGTCGTAATCTTTAGCTGAATACTGGTAACTATAATAACCATCAGTCTGGAATTCACCTTTTATTTTGTTTTCGTCAAAATTATCAACATGAATGATTTTGTATGTAACTGTTTCAGTATTATCTTTATGAGAGTATCTATAATTGTAGTAATCGCCACTTTGGAAACCATCTACAAAGTATGGGTTACACATTGGAATTGTAGATTGTATTATTGTTGTCATATTACAGTAATTTTCGCCACCGTGTGTCATTGGTGATGTGTCATCGTGTGTAGCAAATGAACCGATACAACTTTTACCTGCAGGTAGTCTGTGTGAGAGTTCCAAGTTTAATTTAATATAGTCATTAAAGTCCTTATTTCCATTCCATTCGTGAAAAATATGATACTGGCCATAAAAATCATCAAAACCAGCTCTTAACATGTCTTCAGGTCTATCATAGGGCATATTAACTTGAGGTGACGCACATTCATAAGTGTAAGATTCTGCTAACCAAGCGAATTCAGGATCTTTTTCTCTAGAATAAGGAATTAATATATCCCAAAATTCTGTTGGTTTTGCCCTAGCAACGTCAGCTCTAATACCATCAATACCGAGGTCAATACAAGCATCGACATACTGCTTGTGTAATTCTAATAATTTAGGGTTTAATGTTCTTTCTGTTTCGTCATCCCAAGGCTGAAACATACGAATATCTTCCCAACCTTGTGGTGTTTTTTCTTCCCCATTTCTTCCAAAAGCCATTAACTCAGGTTCTGCTTCAAACCAAGAAACAGAAGCACAACTCGGAATATCGAGCATAACCTTAATGTCTCGTTTGTGACACTCATCAATAAAGGTTTTAAATTGTTCTGATGGAGAGCGAGGGTCATCTTTTTCTATAATCACAGGATCTATAGCTAAAGAACCATCTTCTTCTATAAATCTTGCTGGTGAGTATATAGATCCAGCCGTTCCCATTGCATTTTTTAGTCCAGGTGGGTGAATGGGTAGAATATGCAATGTATTTATACCTAAATCTTTTAGCTCATCGAGCCTTGAGATTGCGCTTAGTAATGTTCCAGGTTTTTCTCCAAGTGCCAAAGAAATTTTTTCATCTTTATTTGTATCTTCAGCTGTGAATGTTCTTGGTGCAATTGCTAACATAACTGATTCATTATTTTGAATCATTGTGCGTAAATTATTTTGATAATTTAGAGGTGTTTCATTATTTTTTTTAACTTTTTGAACCATAATAGAGTTTATTACAGCTTCATTTTGTAGATAATTATTTATACTTGTATTTTTAAGCTCTGTTGAAGTTACAACAGTCTGTTCTTCCTTTGAACGGAATGGTATGGAGATAACTGTATTAGGTTTTATATAAATATTATTAAATATTTTCATTTTTTGCCTTCTTTTGTAAATTTTCTTTGTGTGATAATTTTCCAAAACCAATTTGCGCTAATAGAGCAATGCCAAAAGTTGCACCAGCGACTGTGCCAACTTTTCTCATCCATTTTAATGTGCTATATCTTCTATCCGCAGCTCCTTTTATAAATTCAACAGGAGATTGTCCTACAAGGTTATAGAATGCTGAATCTATGATTGAATCTGGGGCAAATTTGGATGCTATAGTTTTATCACTAATATGGTAAGGTTTTGTAAAGTCTGTTGCATTATTGCCGATAATGTGTCTAAATTTTGAAATATAATATTGAAAACGTTCCACAAGTCTAGAAGGCTTAGCATTTTTAGCTCTAGATAGACCTTCTTGTGTACTTTCAGATAGTGCACCCCTTTGTTTTACCCCATATTCGGCATCAGTTACTGGTGCCCATATTGACCTGATTAAATCTTTATAATAATGAGGGCTATTCTTTGAATGTAGTTTTAAAGTGTGATCTGCAGCGTTAGCTTTTAGTATAACATCTCTAGATTTTTCTATAATAGAAGTTTTATATGCAGAACTTTTACCATTTAGGGCTTCTGCGAAAGTCTCTGGATTAAGTGAACGTTTGTATACGTCAAAAGCGTGTAATATTCGGTTTAAAGAGTTTTTAGAACCTTGATAGCGCTCAACTATTCTCATAATTTCGTGATTTTTAGAAGAACCAACTCCATTTATACGATATTCGATATATTCTTTAGTATCTTTTGTATGTTTATGTCTTATAATTCCATCAAGGAAATCAAGAGCTTCTTCTCTTGTTGCTAAAGAGTTTTGAAGTGCAGATACATCTTGATTAACGAGCCTTTTGATAGTCTGCCTAAAGCTATTAGCATTTACTTCATTTAATCTTATAGCTGTATTGTTATAATTATTTTCTATAGCGCTAATTAAATCTTTAACAAAAGATTCCTGTTCATTTATGCCGTGAAGGTTTATTTCCATTTCTGCAATAATGCTACCAAGTTTTTCCATAGCTTTTTGGTATCTTACTTCATCTTTACATAATTCTATTAGCTTTTTATCGAGAATTTTTGATGCGTAATCGCTTGATTCTCTCATGTTTTTTAGTTCTTTAAAAGAAAAACCGAGTTCTTTTATAAATGCTTTTTCAAATTTTTCATATGTTCTAGCAATTGTAGTTTCTGGAGCCTGTTCAAATTTGAATGATTTGCATTTCGCTAAAATATTTTGATTAGTTTTAAATTCTCCTAAAATTTTTGCTAAACTAGTAATTTGTTCGATAGATTCTTCTGTTGAGACTTTAACTTTATCTTTTTTTAAAGATTCTGTGATTGCTTCAATGATATTATCTCTTTGGTTTTCAAATGCTTTTAAGCGTTTTTCAGATATATTTGCAGATTTAAGTTTTTTATCAAAAAATTCTTTTAATTGTAAACGTATTTCTGAAATATTATTTATAGAAGTATATCCATTATTTAAATTTTCATCTTTTGCAAATTTTTTCAATATGCTTGCAAGTTCTTCTTCTGTTGGAATAAGAGCTTTTTCAACTTCATCATAATTTCTGCCTGTTATTGCATCTTTACTTGCCTCGATAAAGTTTTTAATAGATTGACTATCAAGTCTTAATAGTTCAGTTCCTTCTTTAGTATTATTTTTAAGAATGTTTAATAAATCTTCTTTTACACCTTTAGAGATGTTTGAATCAAGATGTTTTGTTAACATTTCATAAATGTCATCAAATGCTTCTTGAGTAAGTTCTTGTCCTTTATGTTTAGAAAGTATTTCACTAACAGATTTACTTAATTCGTTTTCAGTAGCAATATTTGTTTTCATATTTGTTGTGCGTTCAAGTGTTTCTTTAATAAGTGAATTAAATTTATTTGTTCTACTTTTTTCTATTGCAGGGGCTACAACATAGTTTTCAAGTCCGCAACAGAGTAATGCTGTCATAATCGGAGTTGCAAATCCTGCTGTTAACATCCACAAAGTGTTATTTTGTGTTGCAACTTTCCTCATTTGTTCTTTTACAACATTGTTTCTATCTTTAATATCTTTAGGTATGCCTAGTTTATCTCCAATAATAGCTAAATCTTCGTCTTTAAACCTATTTAAGTACATGTCAAATGGAACATAGTTGTTATCTTGGAATACTGATTTTTTGCGACCTTGGTCATCAATATATTCCTTGTCAATGTCAAAGCCGTATTTTAATCTTGCAGGACCATTTATTGCAATTTTTGGATAAATTGACATTGAAGTTAAAAAGATTCCTAATCCGATGTATTCCATAAGTCTTGCTTTAGGATTTGTTGTTTGTGATGCTAAGTAAGTTGCAATACCAACGCCTCCAACTTTTAGCCCTAAATCGTTTAATCTTCCTGCTTGATGGTCATTAGCTTTACCTTGAAAAGCATCTTTAACAGCTTTTATATCATACCCCATATCTTTGAAGAAATATTTTATGGAATTTCCTATGTTATCTTTAATTAGGTATCCTTTTGGTGGTAATGGTTTCACATTTTTAGAAGTTTCAATCAGTTCATTTTTTTCAAGATAATTAGTAGATTTCTTGTTTTTGAAAGAAACTTTTTTATCTAGTATATTAACTTGTATAGGAGTAATAGCCATGTCTATATTTCTACACTTTCTTTGTTTTTATCGATTGTATTTTTATTAGTGCTACGTGCAAGTGATTTTGCTCGCAAAATAGTATTTGCAGTTAGTAAGGCTGTTAGTGCAGTAGTAAATAATATAAAGTATTTGCCCGCATTTTTAGCAAACCCTTCTTTTGAAGGTTTACCTTGCCAAAGTTGAACAAAAGATTTTCCAAAAGACTTAATAAAAGATTTTGATATTTTTAAAGTGTTATTTAGTGTTTTTTTAGTCATATCAAAAATATTTTTTATGAAGTTCTGATTTGAATTGTATTTAAATTTGTTTCTATTTTTTATTGTTCCAAAGAAATCTAACCAAGAGTCTTGAACCGCTAGTCCTACTCCAATTCCTGCCCAACAATAGGAAGATAAACTTTTTGCTAGGTTAGAAGATGAAACAATATTTTGTATTATAGGTGATGTTTCAGTAACTGGATCGTTAAGATTTTCTCCAAGTCCTAGTTTTTTAGCAATTTCTTCATAATATTTTTTATTTAATAAGTCTTTTCTGTAAAATTCTTTACTGTCATAAACCTTTCTTTGTTGCCATTTTACAGAGACTTCCGCGTCTTCTTCCACCCCTTTTGGTAAATTGCAAACTTTATTTTCATAAGCCATTTCTGTATCTACACCGGTAAAATGTTTTACAGGCTTTGTAACTAAATTCTTAGAAATGGTTTTCATTAGTCCGTAAAGAACAACGCCAAGTCCCATTTTTTTACCAAAGTTGCCTGCTACAGACTTTCCTCTAGGACTTAAATGTTTTGTGATATTAAAAACATACATAAACATTGCGCTGCCAGCTAAATATGGAATAATTCCCATTGTTAAAAATTCATAAAAGTCAGTATTGATATCTCCCATCAACCCTCTTACGGGATAGTCAATTAAAGCTCCCATAACCTTTTGTGCACCACTATTAAGCCTCGTTGACACTTTTTTGTCAGAAAGGTGTGTGATATTCTTATTAACCTTTTGTTTATCTTCTTCTATTGCTTCTGATTTAAAGGTTGTATTAAATTTAGCTAAATTTATTGGATGTATCATATCAACCCCTATTGGTACACATTAGTGGAAAAATCGGTGAAGTTTATTTTTTGCTAGTTAAAATAAATGTATTTACATTTTTTAACATTAGTTGTAAATGAACTTGTGACAGGTGTTTTTACTGTACACATATACTCCACACTATATACTAGTATATCAAAAACAAAGTTGTACTAGCATGACTGAAATTATTTAACTCTAGAAAAAACTTCAACGTCAATTTCATCAAAAGTTTTATCAAAGAAGAATGCTGCCGATGCGACCATAGACGCATTATCTGTACAATATTTCATTATAGGGGCGTAAACACTATAACCTTCTTCTTTTAAGTCAAAAATCTTCTTTCGTATTTCAGAATTTGCTGCAACTCCTCCCGCAAGAACAACTTGTTTGTATCCTCTTTCTTCAGCAGCTCGTTTTACTTTTTTTAGTAAAGTTGAAGATACGCATTCTTGAAAGCTTGCACAGATATTTGCGGTAGGTAATTCTTGGCCTTCAAAGGATTTTACAAGTCTTAGCACTGCAGTTTTTAAACCGCTAAAACTAAAATTATATCCGTCAACTTTTGCTTCAGGTAATTTAAATGCTTGTGGATTACCTTCTTGAGCTAATTTGTCTAGCTTTGGCCCACCTGGATATGGTAACCCAATTAAACGTGCTACTTTATCATAAGCTTCACCTACTGCGTCATCAATGGTTTCCCCGATGATCTCTAATTCTGAATAAGATTTTACGTCAATAATCTGAGTATGTCCCCCACTTACTAAAAGAGCGATGAATGGTGGTTCTAAATTTGTATCAATAAAGTTAGCACTAATATGAGCATTCAAATGATTTATGCCTATGAAAGGTTTGTCGTAAGCTAAAGCTAGAGATTTTGTAGCATTTAAACCTACTAAAAGACAGCCTACAAGTCCAGGGCCAACTGTGCCAGCAAAAGCTGTAATATCTTCAGGTTTAACTCCAGCTTGTTTAAAGGTCTCTTCAACTACAACGTTTACAGCCTCTAAGTGTTCACGTGCTGCAATTTCTGGTATAACTCCTCCATATTCTTCGTGAATTTTTATTTGTGAAGCTACAACATTGGCTAAAACTTCTCTTCCTCCTTTAACGATAGCACAAGCTGTTTCATCACAGCTTGATTCAATTGCCATAATTAAAGAATTCTCGTCAATTGTAACAGGTTTGTTACTAAATAATGTGTTTTTTATCTTGTTCATAGTAGTATTATAATACAAAATAAATTATTAAAATCCAACCAGCACGAACCAACTGGTAATCCGCTCCAAAGGAACACTTGGATGGGTAAATAAGATTAGTAATAAAGACGGGATGTGTTCCGCCCAAAGGTTGAAAAATATGAAGTTTTTGGATAAGGCTAAAATTAGAGTTGTATCAGGTCATGGCGGTAATGGCATGGTCGCTTGGCGCAGAGAAAAATATGTTGATAAAGGTGGCCCTGCTGGTGGTGACGGTGGTCGAGGTGGCGATATCTATTTTGTTGCAGATGAAAATATGTCAACTCTTTTGGACTTCAAAATAAAATCAGTTTATAAAGCTCAATCCGGTGAAAATGGTGGTATCAAAGGCATGCACGGTGCTTGTGCTAAAGATACTTACATTAGAGTACCTTTAGGAACAGTTGTAAGAGATACAAAAACAGGGAAAATTATAGCTGATATTACAGAAAATGAGCAGACTGTTCTTATAGCAAAAGGTGGTCGTGGCGGTCGTGGCAATGCCAGATTTGCAACGGCTCAAAAACGAGCTCCACAATTTTGTGAACCAGGAGAACCTGGTATCGAAAGAATCCTAGAATTAGAACTTAAACTTATTGCTGATGTTGGTTTATTAGGAATGCCAAATGCTGGTAAATCAACTTATATAAGCTCTGTGAGCTCTGCTAGACCAAAAATTGCGGATTATCCATTTACAACGCTTGTTCCTAATTTAGGTGTTGTTAAAAAAGATGACGGTGGCTCTTATGTCGTAGCTGATATACCTGGGCTTATTGAGGGTGCATCAGAAGGCGTTGGCCTTGGTCATGAATTCTTACGCCATGTTGAAAGGTGTCGTTTCTTAATCCATATTGTTGATTTAACGGCAGAAGATCCTATTAAAAATTATAAAGTCATAAACGAAGAATTGCACAAACACTCAGAGCAACTTGCTAATCTATATCAAGTTGTTGTGCTTAATAAAATAGACTCTGTATTAGAAGAAGAACGTGATAATTTTGAAAAAGAGTTCAAAAAGCTTGCAAAAGATGTCTTTTTGATTTCTGCTGTAACAAAAGAAAATTTACAACCGTTACTTCACTTCTTATCAGCTAAAGTTGATGAAATTCCAAAACCAGAATTTGACTTAATTGTAGAAGAAGATTTAGATGCATATAACAATGATGATAGCGAATTTGAAGTAATAAAAATTGCGAAAGATGCTTATGTAATTTCTGGTGGAAAAGTTAATCGCTTAGCAAAAGTAACTGACTTAAGGAATACTGAACAAGTTGTTCGTTTCCAAAATATTCTTAAATCAATGGGTGTATTTGATGTTCTCCATGATTACGGTCTTAAAAATGGAGATACTGTAATTTGTGGTCACTTAGAACTTGGCTATTATGATGATGAAATTTGGGGTGAAGGCTCTAAAGTTTAGGATTAATTGCTTATGCTGAATGCAATAGAACAAGCTAAAAAATGTCTTAAAGACGTTCCTATTGGTTGTGTTATAAAAAAAGACGGCCAAATAATTGCATCTGCACATAATCGTAGAGAATTAGATGATGATGTGACAGCTCATGCCGAATTTCTTGCAATAAAAGAGGCGCAAAAAGTTTTAGGTACATCCCGCCTTAAAGGCTGTGAGCTGTATGTTACATTAGAACCTTGTCCAATGTGTGCTTGGGCTATTTCAATGAGCGGAATTTCTACTGTGTATTTTGGTAGTTATAATCAGCAATATGGGGCAATGGGAACATCTATAAGATTACCACTTAATCCAAATCTTAGAGTTTATGGTGGAATAATGGAAGATGAATGTAATAAAATATTAGAAGAATTTTTTGCAAGGATACGGAAATAAAAAATACCCTCCATTTATAGGAGGAGACCAGTGTGGGGGCTAATCTTGATAACAAAAATAGAACTCGATAAGCTTGTTGAAAAATATGAAACAATAGATTTTATAAAAGATGATCCAATTCAATTTCCTCATAGGGGTAAATGTAAGGAGGAAATTGAATTATATGGTTTTATAGCTTCGCTTTTTGCTTATGGGAATAGAAAACTTTTTATAAAAAAGCTTGATGAGATATTTGCAAAAGCTGAGGGGGATTTATTAGGTTTTATTATAAACGCTGATTTTTCTGCGCTAAAAGGTGTTGAGTATAGGTTCTCAAAAGAAATCGATATTATTCCGATTTTTGAAATTCTATCAAAACTTTATAATGAATCTAAAGGGTTAGAAGAATTGTTTGAATATGGTTGGATTCAGTCCCCACTTCTACCCTTCCCCTTGGAGAGGGAACAATTCTTTCTACAGACTATCGTAGATTATTTTTATGCTAACGCACCTAAAACTGTTGCCCAAGGGTTTTATCATATGATACCTAATCCACAAAACGGTGGTGCAATGAAACGTATGAATATGTTTTTGCGTTGGATGGTAAGAAAAGGCCCTGTTGATTTGGGCATATGGGGGTTTATGCAACCTAAAGATTTGTTAATCCCACTGGATGTTCATGTCGCGCGAGTTTCCCGAGAGATGGGTTTGCTTGCAAGAAAGAGTAATGATTTCAAAGCTGTAATTGAGCTTACTAATAACTTAAGAAAATTTTCACCAGAAGATCCGATAAAATATGATTTCGCAATGTTTGCTTTTGGAGTTGATTTGGAGAATAATTAATATATGGATAGAAAAAGCTTTGATATAATGAAATACTCTAAATATTTTTGGCTAACACTAATATTGTTTTTGTTATTTGTTTTGTTAGTCTCAAATGCATATAGATATATTCCACAAGAAAATCCTGATAAAGCTAATGTCTTACAAGTGGATATTTTGGATGATAATACTGATGAAGAAGATTCTGAAGAAATTAGTGATGCTGATGAAGATGAAAACGAAGAGCTGGTTGATTCAGGTGAAAATGTTATTATCAATAATGTAAATGAAGAAAATTTGCCAGAAGATAAGAAATTCATAAAAATTTGGGATTAATTATTGGTTTGAATATACAAAACAAAAAGCTTCTAGAAAATTCCTAGAAGCTTTTTTGTTTTTATTTTGATTAACCTCTGATACCCAAATCTTTGATAAGTTTTCTGTATCCATCAAGGTTTTTGTCTTTTAAGTAAGAAAGTAATCTTTTTCTCTTACCAACCATCATTAATAGACCACGTTTTGTTGAGAAATCTTTTTTGTTAGATTTCATGTGTTCAGTTAATTCAGAAATCTTTTTTGTTAACATTGCAATTTGAACTTCAGCTGAACCAGTGTCTTTTGCGTTTGCACCGAACTTTTCAATAAGTTCTTGTTTGTTTTTTAAATTCATAATTTTATCCTTTTCTATTTTTCCTCAAAAATTTACCTTTATGAGGACGCTACACAGTGCACATTCGGCATTATGCACTTCACAGTAACAAAAATATTATAAAAAAAGATTAAAATCAACTATTTATTAAGAAATGCTTAATAATTCTATCTTTTTATCAAGAAAAAAGTCCTAGTCTAAAATAATTATTTAAATTTAGTATTTTTATTATTGAATAAATATTGTTATATATTAGAATTGTCTTATAGACTAATATTGTTAGGGAGTTTTTATGAATCTAGATAAAAAAAATATATCAATCCAAATCTTAGCTCTTATAGGATTGGGCTTAACCATTAAATTAGCTTTTATTTATTATGTAGCCAATTATGATGAATATGCTTTATCAAGTTTTTGTTCTATTAATGATTTTGTTGATTGTGATGGCGCCGCAAGAACTAATACAGCCCAGTTTTTAGGAATACCGCTTGCGTATTGGGGAATATTCTTTTATTTAATAATACTGTTTTTAACTTTTGTTAATAAACTTAAAAATATAAAAATATTCAAATTTTTAGAAGTTTTTAAAAATCCAATGGCATATATTGGATCTTTAGGAACGATAGCCTTCTTGATATCAATGATTTTGGCAGGAATAAGTTTATTTAGTATAAACAAAATTTGTATTCTATGTATTGCAACATATATACTTGATTTTGTAATCGCATTGGTCGCGACTGATGGTATGTTTAAAAATATTGTTAAGTCTTTTAAAACTACTGTATTAGATTTTATTGATGGTGCAAGAAAATATTTTAGAATTTTTATTGTTTTACTAATTTTAGTAGCTACTTTTTTAACATATTCTGGTGTGACATTAAATTTTGTGCCTCATATAAAAAAGCGTAAGCATATTGCAAAATATTTAACAATGAAAAAAAATCCATTTGCTATAAATGGTAATATTTTAGGTAATCAAGATGGAGATGTAGTTATAGAAATTTATTCTGATTATGTATGTGCGTTATGTAGGGCTCAAAACATAATGTTGCATAAAGCTATTAAAGAATATAAAAATATAAAAATCGTTCATCATAATTATCCTTTTGATAAAACATGTAATTCTTATATGACTATTAATATTCACCCAAATGCTTGTTTTATGGCAAAAGCAGCTATTGCTTCAAAAAAACAAAATAACTATTGGGGAATGAGCTCTTTGTTATATGAAAATAGACCAAATAATCTTGAAAAAATGCTAACTTTAGCGAATCAATTAGAGTTTGATTCTGAGCAATTTGTTCAAGATATTAAATCTGAAGAAACTTTACAAGAACTAAAAAAAGAAATAAATATGGCTAATGATTTGAATATTGATGCAACTCCTACGATGATAATTAATGGGGAACAAATTGTAGGGGTTAAACCTTATTATGAATTAAAGAAAATTTTGGAAAGACATGGCGCAAAAAAATAAGAAAATATTATTACACGCTTGTTGTGCGATTTGTTCAGGCTATCCGATATCTTTGTTAAAAGATTTAGGATATAGTCCTGTAGTTTATTTTTGTAATCCTAATATAGATACGGAGGGGGAATTTAACCGTCGTTTAGAAGCACAAAAAAAACTTTGTAAGTATTTTAATGTTGAACTCATTGTTGAACCTTATAATAGTATGGAGTATAAACAATACATTGAAGGATTAGAAATGGAACCTGAAAGGGGAATGCGTTGTGATAAGTGTATTGAACTTCGTTTAGTTAAAACTTTCTTGAAAGCTAAAGAACTTGGTATTGAATGCTTTACGACTTCTTTGGTAATAAGTCCTCATAAAAATTTTGATAAAATATCTCAAATTGGAAAAAATCTAGGAGATGGTTATGTAGCCATTGATTTTAAGAAAAAAGATGGTTTTTTAAAAACAAATAATTTATCAAAAGAGTTAAATTTATATCGTCAAAATTATTGTGGATGTGAATTTGCAAAATAAATATATACAAAAAAAAAATACTATGATATTATTATAAAGCGATTAAGGAGTGAGAAATGGGTTATAGAATACTTTCAAAAAAAGAACTTTGTCCAAATCAGTTTGAGTTGGTTATTGACGCTCCTTATGTTGTTAGAAATGCACAGGCTGGCCAGTTTATTATTTTTAGAACTGAAGAAAATGGTGAAAGAGTACCATTAACGATTGCGGATGTTGATAAAAATACTGGAGCGCTAACGATAGTTTTTATGGCGGTAGGGTATTCAACAAAACAATTAGCAAAACTAAATGTTGGAGATGAAATCCTTGACCTTGTAGGACCGTTGGGTCAGCCAACTCATATAAAAAAATATGGCACTGTAATTTGTCTTGCTGGTGGTTATGGTGCGGCACCGTGTTATCTTATAGCTAAAGCTTTTAAAGAAGCTGGTAATAAGGTATATATGATTATGGGTGCAAGAACAAAAGAACTTATTTTTTGGCAAGATAAAATGAAGGATGCTTGTTCTGAATTATATATAACTACAGATGATGGTTCTTTAGGAGAAAAAGGATTTGTAACTCAAGTTTTAGACCGAATTATAAAGGAAGAAAAGGTTGACTATGCTATTGCTGTAGGTCCTCTACCAATGATGCGTGCTGTAGCAGATTTAACACGTGATAAAGAAATTTACACAGAAGCAAGTATGAACCCTATTATGGTTGACGGAACGGGCATGTGCGGTGCTTGCAGGGTTACTGTCGGAGGGGAAACAAAGTTTGCTTGTGTAGATGGTCCAGATTTCAATGCTCATTTAATTGATTTTGATGAAGTTATGAATCGATCTAAAATATATAAAGCTGAAGAAAGAAAACGTAGTGAAAATTGTAACTTACTTAAATTAGCGAAGTAAAAGGAGAATTGATAAGTGGCACAACAAGATAAAGCAATACCATTATGTCCATTAATGAGTGTAGGGTCACAGGTAGAAATTGTATGCATGCAAGAAAATTGTGCGTGGTATTTGAAAAATTATAAAATTTGTTCGATTTACATGATTGCTCACAATTCTATGCTTGATGTACAGGCAAAACAAAAGGCAGCAAAAGGTAATTAAATGAAGTCGGATACTATCCGACTTTATAATTTTTAAGGAGAAAACATGGAAAATACTGTAGTTATTGGTGCACAGTGGGGAGATGAAGGCAAGGCTAAAATAACGGATTTATTAGCAGAAAATGCGGACTTAATTATACGTTATCAAGGTGGATGTAATGCTGGGCATACAGTTGTTGCGAATGGTAAAACTTATAAATTCCATTTGATTCCATCAGGTATTTTGTATAAGAATACCATATGTTTTATTGGTGCTGGAACGGTTATACATCCAGAATCTTTTGAAAGGGAAATAAATGAACTATCACAACAAGGTGTTAAGTTTGATAATCTTAAAGTTTCTCCATTAGCTACAATTACAATGCCATATCATATAGAAGTAGATGGATGGTCAGAAGCTAATTCTGGGAAAGGAAAAATAGGAACAACTAAAAGAGGAATCGGCCCAACTTATACGGACAAAATGTCAAGAATAGCTTTTAAAGTACAGGATTTATATTCTTTAGATGCTTTAAATGAAAAGATTGATATGATATTACCAATAAAAAATAAAACGCTTGAAAAAGTGTATGGTATTGAGTCTTATACAAAAGATTGCATATTATCACTTTGTGAAAAATATGCAGAATTATTTAGACCGTATGTATGTTTCGAGTGGCAAGATATGCTTAATCGTTTTAAGGAAAAGACTGTTCTTTTTGAGGGCGCTCAAGGTGTTATGCTTGATATTGATTATGGAACTTATCCATTTGTAACTAGCTCTAATCCTATTGGCGGTGGAGCTGCAACAGGTAGTGGCTATGGGCCAACTATGATAAAAGAAGTTGTTGGGGTTTCAAAAGCTTATGTTACTAGAGTTGGGGAAGGTCCATTTGTTACTGAATTAACAGATGATATAGGTGAAAAAATACAAAAAATTGGACATGAGTTTGGGGTTACAACTGGTCGTCCAAGAAGATGTGGTTGGTTTGATGCTGTAATTATGAAATATGCAGTTTTAGTAGGTGGTATTACGAATGTAGCTCTTACTAAAATGGATGTTTTTGATACTTTTGATGAGATAAAGATTTGTGTTGCGTATAAAGATTGTAGAAATGATAAGATTTATACTTCTTATCCAACAGACGTATTTATTCATAAGTATTTAGAACCTGTTTATGAAGTAATGCCAGGATGGAAACAAGATTTAAGTTCAATTAGAGATTATGATTCCTTGCCAGAAAAAGCTAAGGATTACATTGCTAAAGTTGAAGACTTAATAGGTGCTCCAGTTGGAATTATATCTGTTGGTCCTGATAGAGAACAGACAATTTTTAGAAAATAGTTTTGAAAGGTTTTTTAAATGTATAAAATTATAAGTAATTTTTTCTTTGATTTGATTAAGCCAATAGCGGTTAAAGTTTTAGAAAAAGGGAATTATCCACAGGATGCAATTAATCGTAAATGTGCAATTATTGAAGAAGAAGGTTTTTCAAAAGATGAACATGTAATAATGATTCACGGAGTTTCTGTTGGAGAAACAAATGCTTTAGAAAATCTTGTTAAGACTGTAAGAAAAGAGTTTACAGGTTCAAAACTTGTATATACAACAGGAACTTGGACTGGGCAAGAACTAGCAAAGAAAAAGTTAGGCGAGTATACGGATTTAATTACATATTTTCCTGCAGATTTTCCCAAAATAGTTGAAAAGTTTCTAGATAAAGTTAACCCTGATGTGGTTCTTATTGCAGAAACTGAAATTTGGCCTATGTTTGCCATGGAGTGCAAAAAACGTAATATAAAATTATATGTAATTAATGGTAGAATTTCTGATAATACTTTTAAAACTTATGATATGTTTAGGTTTGTTTTTAAACCATTTTTAAGGTTGTATTCTGGAATTTTCACGCAAAGTAATGAAGATAATCAAAAATTCTTAAAGCTAGGTGCAAATCCAGACACTACCAAAAGAATGAATAATTTAAAATTTGATGTAAAGCGCCCTGAAGGTCTTGATTTTAATAAAGGTGATTCAAGAGTTTTCTTAGTTGGTTCTACACACTCAGGTGAAGATGAAATAGCTTTAAAAGTATTTAAAAACTTAAAAGAAAAACATTTGAATTTAAAAATGATTCTCGCACCAAGACATTTAACGAGGGTGGATGAAGTCAAAGGCTTAATTGAGAAATTTGGTTTCAAATATGACTTACGTTCTAATAATCGGAAATCTCTTGATGAAATTGACATTTTAATCCTGGATACGTTAGGTGAACTAGGGAAAATGTATGAGCACGCAGACTTGTCCTTTATAGGAGGAAGTTTTAACAAAACTGGTGGGCATAACCCTCTTGAATCAATAGTATTTAATGTTCCAGTAATTTCTGGCCCATCGATTCATAATTTTAAAGATATTTATGCAATTATAAAAAATGCTGAAGCTGGTTTTGTAGTTAAAGATGAAAAAGAGTTTTATGAGACGGCCAATAATTTATTAACAGATAACGCTTATTATTCAAAAACCGTTGCTTCTTGCGAAAAAGTTTTCACTGAACAACAAGGTGCGCTAGATTTTGTGATTGATGTTTTGAAATTAGCTTAAATTTAGTTTTCTTTTGTAACAAAATCTTCTTAAAACCTAAAGTCTTACAAGAAAAATGCAGTAATACATGGGGTAAGATAAATGTTTTAGGATTTATTACATGAGTTCAGATTATTCTTATTAGAGGCAAACATACCACACCACCTTTGTTCTTATTAAATCATCTGAAGGAAGAAAATTATCCAAAATGCAAAGACTAGTCTAAAAATTATTAAATCAACTTTTACAAACCTTAATAAACTTCTGTGATAGTATGTTTTTATGGCGAAATTAATTCCACTTCACATTCACACGGAATATTCTTTATTGGACGGTATGATAAGGGTAGGAGACCTTGTTAAGTATGCTGTTGAAAATGAATTGCCTGCAATTGCGATTACAGACCACGGGGTTATGTATTCAGCGATTGAATTTTACGAAAAAGCAAAAGAAGCTGGGATTAATCCGCTTATTGGTTGTGAATTCTATGTGCATAATGGAGATATTTCTGAAAAAGACCCTTCAAACAACCCATTATGGCACTTGATTTTAATTGCAAAAAATTCACAAGGGTACAAAAATCTTATTAAATTAGTATCAACAGCTTGGTGTGATGGTTTTTACTACAAACCTCGTATCAATTTTGAAATTTTAAAACAATACAGCGAAGGCTTAGTTTGTTCATCTGCTTGTTTGGGGGGAGAAGTTTTACAATATCTATTAGTTGGTGAAAAAGAAAAAGCTAAAGAATCTGCTCTTAAATATAAAGAGCTTTTTGGTGATGATTATTATATTGAACTTCAAGACCACGATTTAGATGATCAGAAGCGAACCAATCCAGATTTAATAAGAATCGCAAAAGAGCTTGGTATCAAAATGATTATTACAAATGACTCTCACTATTTAAGAAAAGAAGATGCTGATGCTCAGGACAGCTTATTATGCTTAAATACCAACGCAGATAAAGCTGATCCAAATCGCTTCCACTTTCCAAATAATGAGTTTTACATTAAATCCAAAGAAGAAATGCGTCAGGCTTTCTCATGGATGGATGAAGCGACTTTTGAAGAATGTTGTGCAAACACAGAAGAATTAGCATCAAAATGTAATATTGAAATTGAACTAGGTAATGCACCGCTTCCTCACTACGATGTACCAGAAGGTTATACTAATGAAACCTACTTGGAACACGTTGTATACGAAGGAATGAAAAAACGCTATGGAGAAATTACTCCAGAGTTAAAAAAACGTGCGGACTATGAGTTAGGCGTAATTAACAAAATGGGGTTTCCAGCGTACTTCTTGATTACTTGGGATTTTATTCATTATGCAAAAACTCATAATATACCAGTAGGCCCTGGTCGAGGTTCAGCTGCAGGGAGTTTGGTTGCTTATGCTCTTGAAATTACAGACTTAGACCCAATAAAACACAATCTGTTGTTTGAAAGATTTTTAAACGAAGAACGCTTTACTATGCCCGACGTCGATATCGACTTCTGTATTGAAAAACGTAGGCAAGTTATTGACTACGTTGTAGAGAAATATGGTGAAGATAAAGTTTGTCAGATTATTACATTTTCAACCTATGCTCCAAAGGCTGCGTTCAAAGGTATTGCTAGAATCATGAAAGTACCTTTTGCGGAATCAAACAGATTAACAGGTTTAATTGAGCCCGCAATTGATTTAGCAACAACAGAAAATCCAAAAGCAAAATGGATTAAAGACGCTCTAAAAGTTGATGGTTCAGAATTAAAACGGCTTTATGATGAGGATTATCAAATACCTTGTCCAACAGATGATGAACCACATAGAACAGTAAGTTACAAAAAAATTATTGACATGGCTTGTGCAATTGAAGGCTTGAAATGTGGTACGGGTACACACGCAGCAGGTGTAATTATTTCGTACGCACCTCTTGATACAATAATCCCAGTTCAGCCTTCAAAAGAAGGTATTGTACAAACGGGATATCCACCACACGAAACAACAGAGGTCCTTTCTCTTCTTAAAATGGACTTTTTAGGTTTAAGAAACCTTACAATGATTTATAAAACTGTTGATATGGTGAAAAAATATCAAGGAATTGATGTTGATATTAATAACATTCCACTTGATGATCCTGAAACATATAAAATGCTTGTTCGTGGTGAAACAATTGGTGTATTTCAGCTAGAATCTCAAGGGATGATGAACCTTGTAAAACGTCTTAAACCAGACGTATTTGAAGATTTAGGTGCTTTGGTTGCTCTATTCCGTCCTGGTCCACTTGGCTCTGGCATGGTAGACGAGTTTGTTGATCGTAAACACGGGATTAAAGAAGTTACATATGCGCACCCTCTTTTAGAGCCTATCTTGAAAGACACTTACGGTACAATTGTTTATCAGGAACAAATTATGCAAGTCTTCCAAACACTTGCGGATTATTCTCT
Source organism: Candidatus Gastranaerophilaceae bacterium (assembly GCA_045651505.1). Taxonomy (GTDB): domain Bacteria; phylum Cyanobacteriota; class Vampirovibrionia; order Gastranaerophilales; family Gastranaerophilaceae; genus CAG-196. The sequence continues at coordinate 53,446 of JAZRSL010000009.1, forward strand.
TGGACAAGCTGACATTGTTCGAAGAATGATGGGTAAAAAGAAAATCGAAGAGATGCAACAACAAAAGGGTAAGTTTATTGAGCTTGCATCGACTCGTCATGATATGAAACCAGAAGATGCAACAACTTTATTTGAACAAATTGAAGCATTCGCATCATACTGCTTCAACCGTTCGCATTCTGCAGCTTACGCTTTTGTAGCTTACCAAACAGCCTATTTAAAATGTCATTATCCAGTAGAATATTTATCAGCATTGCTATCAAGTGTCTCTAACGATAAAGATCAAACCCAGCTTTATATTGAAGAAGCTAATCGTTATGGTATTAAGGTACTTCCACCAGATATCAATAAATCAGTTTTAGAATATGCACCTGATGGTAAAAATATTCGTTTTGGTATGGCTGCAATTAAACAAGTTGGAGAACCTGTTGTTGAAGCTATTATTAAAGAACGTGAAGAAAATGGAGTATTTAAGAGTATATTTGATTTCTGCAAACGAGTAGATGCAAAATATGTTAATAAAAAATCTCTTGAAGGCTTAATCAAAGCTGGTGCTTTCGCTAATATAGAAAAAAGTAGAAAACAGCTTTTCGAAAATATTGAACATATTCTTGATGTAACTTCAAAAGAAGCTAAAGATAGGGCAATGGGGCAAGTAAGCTTGTTTGCATCATTAGGTGATAGCGGTGAAGATTTTTCAGGTGTGCAATATCAGTTAGTCGGTAGTGATGCAGAGTATACAGATAAAGAATTACAGCTTTTTGAAAAAGAGTTCTTAGGCTTTTATATTACATCACATCCACTATTTTCAATAAGAGATAAGTTAAACTTTTTGATAACTCACAAAGTAAGCGAACTAAATGAAGTTCCTGAAGAAGGCGTTGTATCTATTTGTGGTTTAGTTACTGCAACAAGACAAATACCAACTAAAAAAGATCCAACCAAATTTTTGAGATTTGTAACTATAGAAGATTTAACAGGAAAAGTTGATGCTGTTTGTTTTCATAAAAAACTTCTAGAATATGCTGATATTTTACAAGTTGACTGTAAACTTGTGGTTACTGGAAAAGTTCAACATCGTGGAGAAGAACAAATTAGTTTGGTTATTGATAATGTTAAATCTGTAGATAATTCTAATATGGTTACAATAGAACTTTTCGAAGAGATTAAATACGAAGAGCTTTGTGGTATAAAAAATATTTTAGCAAAATATCATGGTGACGACCCTGTTATGATTAAATTGCCTGCTGTAAATGGTTATAACCCGAGAATCATGACGTCTTCTATGTTCTGGGTTCGTTCTAGTAGTGATTTGATTAATAATTTGAAACAAGTTTTTCCTAATAAACTAGAAATTCATATTGATACACTTGATGCTCCATTAAAATAGTTTTCTATTGCTATTGCTTATGATTGTTGATTTGTAACAGTTTCGTAAAAAATATAGCAAAATTTTTTTTTAGGAGATTTCGTTTAGGTATATAGAATAAATATGCATGAAGGAGGCATAATGAATATTTTAAAAAAAACGGCAACAATTCTAGAAAGAAAAGAACCCCAGCTGACAAAAAGATTATTTACTGGTAGTTGGGAAGCTATGGGACATATTAAGAGAGGTATTGATACAAGAACAACGGAACAACTTTTGGAGAACATAGATTATTTTGCAAAGTGTTGCCCAGAAGTTGCTCAATTTAAGGAGGGTTTAAAATCTATGAACCCAAAATATCTTGGTTTGGTTTCGGATGTTTGTGAATTGGCAACAAGACATGAAATGATTAACACGGCGATAGATATTAGAAAAATTAATTCAAATGGAAAAAGCTTATTTCAGTTTTTAATGGAAAAATTACCTGTTGCTTCAAAAGAAAATCCTGCAGCTATTGAGTTGTCACAAGAAATAATTAATAATACTGATTCAATAGGTGCAAAATATGCACTTGCAGCAATAAGTCCATTATATGAAAACAAAAACGCAGCAAAACATATTGAGGCAACAATACCGTTTGTATCAGATATAGCTGAAGCAACTTTAAGTGGTGGATATACAATGGATTATTCAAGAGAAAAGAATTTTGTAAATGCAATAAGTAATTTTATTACCCCAACTGTTCCTTTGGAAAAATTAACTTTGCTAAATGATATTTGTAAGATTGCAGAAAAAGCCAAAGCTCTCTGTGATATTGATGCTTTTCAGATTCTAAAAAGCAAAACTCCGATTAATGTAATAAAAGAAAATTTGGAAACATTCAAAAATATTGATAAAAATATGCAAGGCAAAGAAATTAATCTAACTGAATTTTTAGAAAAAAATATTAATATTTCATAGAATAATTTTTAAAATAAAAAAGAACTAGGTTAAAACCTAGTTCTTCTTTAAATTTGGGCATGAAGAGACTGTCTTGAAATTCTTCCCCTCTCCAACGGGAGAGGTTAGAACACTATCCGAGTTTACGAGGCGTTAGTGTTCTTGGTGAGGGTTAATCTCTTCTTTTAATCGCAAGACCACACCTTCAATATTTTCATAAATTTCATTATTCCAAAATCGTACAACTTTATATCCTAAATTATTTAGATATTCAGTTCTTGTTTTATCATATTCAATATTCTCAGGCTCGTTATGTTGTCCTCCGTCAACTTCAATAATTATTTTAGCTTCTTTGCAAATAAAATCAACAATGTAATCACCGATTGGTTGTTGACGTTTGAATTTTAGATTATAAAATTGCCTATTTTTTAATAAATTCCATAATCTTCGTTCTTGAATTGTAGCATTTTTTCTTAAGTTTCTTGCAAGAAATGTTTTGTTGCTCATCCTTTTATTATAACATCAACCCTCACCAAGAAATTTAAGTTTTCGCAAGCTCAAACAAAATTTCTATCCTCTCCCATTGGAGAGGGGAAAATCTACAAAAAGAAAGAACTAGGCTAAAACCTAGTTCTTCTTTAAATTTGGGCATGAAGAGACTCGAACTCCCACGCTTTCGCACTAGTTCCTAAGACTAGCGTGTCTACCATTCCACCACATGCCCAAGTTTTGATTGTTTCTGTAACGGAACACAAACTAATATAGCAAGAACATTTTTTATTGTCAAAGGTTTTTTATTTAACACTTGTATTAAGTTTAACTCTTAGTTATAATTATAATCAAGTTTAGTGTTTAAATGGGAATGCACTTTTTAAAAGGAGAGAGAAATTTATGAAAAAAACATTTATTGCTTCATTGTTTGCAATGATGTGTGCTCCAGTTTTTGCTGGCGAAGCTTCTCTTGTAGTTCCTGATATTAAATCGATTAGTTTAGATAGCTACAATCTATTAATGATAGGTTTAGCTGTTTCAATCATCGGTGTAATATTTGGACTTATTGAGTTCTTCAAGGTTAAAAAAGTTGAAGTACACGCAGCAATGGCAGAAGTCGGTAACACAATTTTCGAAACTTGTAAGACTTACCTTGTACAACAAGGTAAATTCTTGCTTGCTTTAGAAGTTCTAATTGGTTTGTGTATTGCGTTCTACTTCTGGTACTTACAAGGCATGGAACTTAGTGCAGTATTTACTATCTTAGGTTGGTCTGTGCTAGGTATTTTAGGTTCATACCTAGTTGCTTGGTTTGGTATCAGAATGAATACACTAGCAAACTCAAGAACTGCATTTACCGCACTTAAAGGTAACCCGCTTAATATAATGAACATACCTCTAAAAGCTGGTATGAGTATTGGGGTTTTACTTGTATCAATTGAATTAATCATGATGCTTGTAATTCTTTTATTCGTTCCTGGCGAATTAGCAGGTGCTTGTTTCATCGGTTTTGCAATTGGTGAATCTTTAGGTGCTTCAGCTCTTCGTGTTGCAGGTGGTATCTTTACAAAAATTGCTGATATCGGTTCAGATTTGATGAAAATCCAATTCGGTATTAAAGAAGATGACCCTCGTAACCCTGGTGTAATTGCAGATTGTACTGGTGACAACGCTGGTGACTCAATTGGACCTACTGCTGATGGGTTTGAAACTTACGGTGTAACTGGCGTAGCATTAGTAAGCTTTATTTTACTTGCTGTTGCAGGTGCAGAAAACCAAGTTCAACTACTTGCTTGGATTTTCGTAATGAGATTCTTAATGATTATTACCTCAGTAGTTGCATACTGGGTAAATGGGGCTTTGACTAAATTCTTTGCTCCAAGAATGAAGAAATTTGATTTTGAAGCTCCATTAACATCTCTTGTTTGGATTACTTCAATTCTTTCAATAATTATGACATTTGGTGTGAGCCATACTTTATTAGCTGATTTACCAAATAACTTATGGTTAACACTTTCTGTAATTATTTCTTGTGGTACTTTAGGTGCTGCTTTGATTCCAGAAGCTACAAAAGTATTCACATCTCCAAAAGCAAAACACACTGCAGAAGTTGTTACTGCTTCTAAAGAAGGTGGTGCATCATTAACAATCCTTTCTGGTATTGTTGCTGGTAACTTCTCTGGTTTCTGGATTGGAGCTATTGTTGTTCTTCTAATGGGATTGGCTTACTTTGCAAGCTTATATATTCCTGCTGAAACAATGATTTATCCATCAGTATTCGCATTTGGTTTAGTTGCTTTCGGTTTCTTAGGAATGGGACCTGTTACAATCGCTGTAGACTCTTATGGGCCTGTAACAGACAACGCTCAATCAGTTTATGAATTATCATTAATTGAAGAAATTCCTAATGTCGCTGAAGGTATCGAAAAATACTACGGTTTCAAACCTGATTTCGAAAATGCTAAGAGATATTTAGAAGAAAATGACGGTGCAGGTAACACATTTAAAGCTACATCAAAGCCTGTTCTAATTGGTACAGCTGTAGTTGGTGCTACTACTATGATTTTCTCATTGATTCTTGTAATTAAGGAAACTCTTGGTATTCAGCCAGAAATGATTTTGAACCTATTAAATCCATACACACTTCTTGGCTTTATTGCTGGCGGTGCAGTTATTTACTGGTTCTCAGGTGCTTCTATGCAAGCTGTTACTACAGGTGCATATTCAGCTACTGAATTTATCAAACACAATATTAAGTTAGGCGAAGCTGATGACAAGTCTGCAAATCTTTCTAACTCAAAGGAAGTTGTTAAGATTTGTACTCAATATGCTCAAAAAGGTATGTATAATATCTTTATCGCATTATTTGCATTCGCTTTAGCGCTTGCTTGTCTATCTTCACCAAATGGTGCTGACTCAGCTCCAGTATCATTCTTCGTAAGCTACTTATTAGCAATTGCAGTATTCGGTCTATTCCAAGCTGTATTTATGGCCAATGCTGGCGGATGCTGGGATAACGCTAAGAAAATTGTTGAAGTTGATATGGCTGAAAAAGGAACTGACTTACACGCAGCAACAGTTGTTGGTGATACAGTTGGTGACCCATTCAAAGACACTTCGTCAGTAGCTATGAACCCAATTATTAAGTTCACTACATTGTTCGGTTTGTTAGCTATGGAAATCGCAATTAACCCAGCATTCCAACAATATGCTAAGACTGCTGGTTGGGTGTTCTTAGTATTAGCTCTAGTTTATGTAGTACGCTCATTCTATGCGATGAGAATACCAGTAGAAAAGGGGTAAATGGGTAAAGGGGTAAATATTTATTTCACCTCTATTGAAGCTAATAGTTTAAAGTAACAAGGGCGGATTTTTCTAAAAGAAAAATCGTCCCTTGTAATATTTAATTATTTTTTAACAATTACCACCTTGATTAGTTGATTTGTTTGTTTTAGTATTAATCTGTTAAGAGAAATATTTTACTTTATAAGAAGGAGTGAAAATTTATGGTAAAAGTAGCAATTAACGGATTCGGAAGAATCGGACGTAACACTTTAAGAGCAGCTATCAGAGAAGGTATCTACAATGAAATCGATTATGTAGCTATTAATGATCCAGGTTTAACACCTGCAAATGCTGCACATGTGTTCAAATATGACTCAGTAATGGGTAAATTTGATGGTACAGTAGAAGTTGCTGAAGATGGTTTAATTATTAACGGTAAGAAAATTTTATTCTTTGCTGAAAAAGACCCAGCAGCTCTTCCTTGGGCTAAATTAGGCGTTGAAGTAGTTGTTGAATCAACTGGTTTCTATACAGATGCAGAAAAAGCAAAAGCTCATATCGCAGCTGGTGCTAAGAAAGTTATTATTTCTGCTCCTGCTAAAAACGAAGATAAAACAATCGTTCTTGGTGTAAATGAACATGAATATGATCCAGCTAATCATCATGTAATTTCAATGGCTTCTTGTACAACTAACTGCTTAGCTCCTGTAGCTAAAGTTATTGCTGAAAAATTTGGCGTTGTAAAAGGTTTAATGACAACTGTTCACTCATATACTGGTGATCAAAGAATTCTTGATGCTGGTCACAAAGACCCACGTCGTGCTAGAGCTGGTGCTCTTAACATCGCTCCTACTACAACAGGTGCTGCTAAAGCAGTTGCTTTAGTTCTTCCTGAATTAAAAGGAAAATTAAATGGTTTCGCTATGAGAGTTCCTACTCCAGACGTATCTGTTGTAGACGTTGTATTTGAAACTGAAAAACCTGTAACTGTTGAAGCAGTTAACGCAGCTCTTAAAGAAGCAGCTGATGGACACGTATTATGCTATTCAGAAGAACCATTAGTATCTTCTGACTTCATCGGTTCTTCTCAATCTTCAACTGTTGACGCTGCATTAACAATGACAATGGGTGAAAACATGGTTAAAGTTGTTTCTTGGTACGATAACGAAATGGGTTATTCTACTAGATTAGCTGAAACTACAAAAATGGTTGCTTCTAAATTATAATTTATAATTTGAAAGAACTTTTAAAGAGGTTGTTTTCTAAAGAAAACAACCTCTTTGTTTTATATTGCTTGCACATATATTTTGATTATTTATAATCAAATATATGTCAATTATCCAAAAATCACAAACAGCTTTAGAGTATGATAAAATCCTAGCAGAATTAGCGGTTCAATCAAAGACGGAGCAGTCTAAGAAATTATGTTTGGATTTAACTCCTTATGTTCGTCATGATGATATAAAACGTGAACT
>JAZRSL010000010.1:0-9958 GCA_045651505.1 Candidatus Gastranaerophilaceae bacterium
AGTGACTAAGAAAGAAGCTTCAGAAGTTTTATCAGCTACAATTGATGCAATTCAATCTGCTGTTAAAAAAGGCGAAAAAGTTACTCTAGTTGGTTTCGGTACATTTGAATCTAGAAAAAGAGCAGCTAGAATCGGCAGAAATCCACAAACAGGCAAAGAATTAAAAATTGCTGCTAAAACAGTTCCTGCATTCTCAGCAGGCAAAAAATTCAAAGAAGCTGTTAAATAGTCAATTATAATCTTTGAAATAAAAAACAGGCAAGCCATCTCGGTTTTGCCTGTTTTATTTTATAAATACAATTCCATTTATGACTGCAAACTCTGTTGGTTCTAAATAGTTTATTCCGGCGTTTATAAAATAAGCCTCGTTTGTTTTTATGTATTTTTCATTGTCGTTGATGTTTTTTAGGGCAATGTTTTTATTTTTTCTAATCCCTAACCAAGTTGAGATTTCATTTTCTTTATCGTATGGGTCTAAAACTTTTAGAGAATTGTTTTCAACTGCAACGACATTTGCATAATGCCCCCATTTACGAGTGAATATGCCATCAGAATCTTTTGTATAGATTCCGATATTTATTATCGCCTGTCCATTATTTTCCAAGTGCTTTTTCAAAAGGGTTAAATCAATATTTGAACTTCCTTTGAACTTACGCACTTTTTTTATTCCGTAATATTCAATGTCAACTTTTTTGTTTTGAGATTTAAAATATTTTTCAAATCCTCGACAGAGGTTAAAAGTTGTTGTTCCGTTTTTGTCAGTTTTTTGAATAACTGCAAGCTCTTGAATAGATGTTTTACACTCAGGACATATCGTTTTTATTAGATTATATGAACTGGTTGGCGCACAAGTAAACTCATCAGGCTGTTTTGCAAATTCAGCAAAACAAACCAACTGCAAAAAAACAAACGAAAATAAAATCGAAAGAACTTTTTTTATCATAGAAGTATTATAAACCAAAAAGTCGGGTTAAAGTTCATTTAACCTCTTTAATTAATTATGTAAAACATTAAATTTTTTACTGTAATGGTTTTGGTGTTGTTTCGATTACATTGTATTTATTCAAGCATTCTTGCTCCATAGCAACAATCGGTTTATATGTAACCATTGTCGACAATCCTGCTCCTGCAAGACCAACTCCCAATATCCCAAGAAGCCTTGAAGTTTTTGTTTTATTAAATAATTTACCACCAGCGATACCGCCAAGTCCTGCTAATAGCATAAATGCTATTGTGCTAAAGGCTGTGATTTTATTCCTGTCTTTTTTATATGCTGAAATGAATTCATCTTTTTTATCAGTTGGTACACTAAAACTTCTTGCACCTGCTTCGCCAAGATTATTATAATATGCTTTTATTTCAGTTCGATTATTCTCTAATGGTTTTACAACTTCTAATTTTACTGCCATAATTTATTCCTACTTAATAGCTTTTTTTAGCATTTGAGAAAATTCTTTTGGTACAGCTCCTCGCCAATTTTTGAACTTTTCCCAAAAACCCATTTTAGGCATTACTTCATCCATTCTAACACGACCATTGTCAATAAGTTTCATTCGCAATTGATGTGTAAGAGGATATTTTTCTCTAAAACTTTTTGCATATTCTCCGAGCAAAGTTTTTACGGATTTATCTCGATCAACTTTACGACTAAACTCTGTTATGTTATCAATTGCTTTACTATAATTTTCAAATGCTTGTTTACCACCTAATTCCAATGTATCAGGCTCAAGACGACTTTCTAAATATTGCATTGATTTTCTTTGTTCATCCAAAAGTATAACTCTTGCCGTAGAAGGTGATTCTTTACCTAATTTATAGAATTCTGAAACTGAATTTATAGCTCTTTCATCGCCGTTTCTGACATAACGACAATAGTCTGAAGCAACTTGTTGCAATCTTTCGATGTCCATTACACACTTCCTTAATTTAACTAGTTATCAACTATAAAACCCGTAAATATCAAAATTTGCCTAAATCTTAACAATGTTAAGCATGTCTAAGCTGATGAATTACTTTTGTAGTATAATTTATTCACTAGATAAAGGAGTGGTGTATTATGAGTATGATTACAAGAATTGGTTTTTCCACAAGAACTCTAAACTCAAACATTAGAGCAATCAATGGGCAAGTATTTAGACAACCTAAGGAGTGGTCTCGTATGCAAAGACTTGGAGACGCTGTTTGGAATATTATTGACGGATATAAACCTGTTGTTGTCAAAGGCATTGATAAGGCAACAGGAAAGAAAGTAGCCCTTAAAGATGACAAAGGTAGAAAACTTATTAACTGGGTTAGAAATATTAAGAAAGACAATTTTGTAATAACCGATACACTTAATTTCAACGGAACAAAAATTGTAACTGCAAGAGATGCCAATAATGGCCAAGTAGTAGCAAAGGAAGTTTCTAAAAGCTTTTATCAAGGTAGGGACCACTTTAAATCAAGCTTTGAAAATGGGAAAGCAAAAGCTATTAGACAGTTTCATCGCAAAATGACTAATAGAGGAATCGAAGCTGAGTCTGAAATATTTTGGCATGGAAGAAACAGAGAAGGTAAATTGAATAAAAAAGTTTTTCTAGACCCTACAGAATATCCTGTTCAACAAGAAATTAAAAACTTCATGTCAGAGAATTGTCCTGAACTTAGTTTGTTAGAAAAGAAAGTATTATAAGGATAAGCAAAATGAAAGTACAAGCGATAAATACTAATAATTATCAACAAAACAAGCCTAGTTTTAAGGCATATATTAAGCCTAATGCTAATTTCCATATTCTTTATGGCAAAGAAGCAAACTTTATGGCAGAAACACAAAGAAGATTGTTTGATGCTAATTTTGGAGTTCTTCTCCCTTTTTTAGTAAAAAAGTTTAGTGAATTACCTAAACATTGCCTTGAAATATTAAAAATAAATAAAATAAATCAAGAATTTGTAAAAGAGTATACCAAAATTACACAAGTTGAAGATAATATTATGGATGTATTTGAATGCATTGTTTTAAACCATGAGACAAAAAGAACTGTAAATATTCGTTTAGAACCTTCTCAAGCACCTCTAACTAGATTAATGGAAGGTATTGTAGAAAAAGAAAATACAGCTTTCTTTAAAGGCGAACTACTTGGAAGTGACGAGGCATTATATAATACACTCACAACAGGCGAACCTTTAGATGAAATGTATATTAAAGCAATGAATGAATATAAAGGATAAATGTACAAAGTTGGGTGGACTTCAGTCCACCAAAAGAAACAAGTCATCCTGAATTTATTTCAGGATCTTACCAAAATTAAATAGAAACGCCAAAATGATAAGATGCTGAAACAAGTTCAGCATGACAAATCCGAAAAGGAAAAAACAAAAATGCAAATCAGCCCAATTCAACAAAATAATACAAGTTTTACAGCAAAAATCAACAAAAATACGCCAGCTATGAGACTAGCTTGTTCTTATATGGAAAAATGTAGAGACCTACAACCACCATATGCTAATACAAAAGTTGAATTGCAACTTTTTAATTTAATTGAAAAAGCTTTTAATGAACACCCTTCTGGAGAAACTCTTAATATAAACCGATTTCATAAATTCCAATATCCACTATGGGGTGAAAGGGAATCTATAAGCTCTTCAAAAGCTTGTTTTACTGATTCGGAACCAGTTAGAGATGATTCTATAGCAGGAGAATTAGGTGTTATAAGAAGAATTTTAGATCCAGAAAACAAAAATATGTTCAATCTATTAATGGGCTTAGAACATTCTAGGAAATATGATGCTTGGTGGGAAAAACATATTTCTCCTATTTGGGATCAAATTAATATTTTATATAGAGAAAACCCTAAAATTTTTCCTAGCGTAAGTGATAAAGCATACAATGATTGTTTCAGAAAACAGATTGATGTTTATGATATTTTAGATTAGTTGACTAATTCGTAGTAATGTCGGGTGGACTTTAATCCACAAAAAGAAAATAAGGAGTAAAAAATGAAAGTACAAGCGATAAATACTAATAACTATCAACAAAACAAGTCTAGTTTTAAAGGGATTATTAAGTCAGAAGCTATAAAAGACCTTATGACTAAAACTCCTGTAATGATTCAAGATAAATTCAAAGCAAAAGAATTTTCTCCAACAAAAACTGCTCGTTTGATGGATAAATTCATGAAAGCTTTTGAATCTATAAATGACCGAGTGCGTAATCTCAACTTTGCTACAACATTAGAAACTCAAGGAAATGAAGTTAAAGAAGTAGTATTAAAAAATAAATACTCTGAATATGTAGAACATTTGAATTTTAAATTTGCTGAAAAATGTGATGATTTTAATAATGAAGTTTTTAGAGCTGAAGGATATAAAATAGCAAATGTATCTATAGAAGAAAATGTAGATATACTCACAGATTTAGCAGACAGTTTAGAAAAAGTTGATTTTCATGGAGTAGAGGCAAAAATGGTATTGCATTCTCCTGAACCGGTTTGGATACGTAATGATATTAGAGAGATTTATAAAAATCAAGTAAAGTAGGTTAAAATGCAAATCAGCCCAATTCAACAAAATAATACAAGTTTCAAAGCCTATTTTAAACAAGATAGTGCTGGGCGATTTATGGATTTGTATAAAAAAACTAAGGATCTGAAAAGACTTGAAAAAGCAATGGTTGGTTTTAAAGAGCGTTGTCCTAATCACGAGTTGGAAATAATAGGTAAAGATGTTGTTGAAAAGCTTAGACATTATGAGTTTGATAAGTTTTATAAAACAAGTGTTCGTTACTACCAAGTTCGAAACAATCAGAATGATGTAGCTATATGGGTTGGTACTCCTCAGTTCGATGAAGATTTATCACAGCTAGTAGAAAACTTAACAGAGCTACAAGGCGACAATGCAAAACTGTTTTGGGAAGATAAAAACGAACAGATTGCAAGATTAGAAGCACTTACATCCAAAAAGGAATTTGTGATACCACAAAACACCCAAACCCAAAACTATGATGATTTACCATTAAAAGAGAAAATAAAATCATTTTTTGATTTTTGGTTTAGGTTTTAAAGTTATTATTCTTTCTCAAAGGAGGAGGAATTTTGCAGTTTATATAAAAACTGGTCAAATAAAAACAATTAATGCTATAATTTCACTATGGCAACAGATAAAATTACAATAAAAGGAGCGAGGGAGCATAACCTCAAAAATGTATCTTTGGAGATTCCAAGGAATCAGCTTGTTGTGTTTACAGGGGTTTCTGGTTCAGGTAAAAGTTCGTTAGCTTTTGATACGATTTTTGCTGAAGGCCAAAGACGCTATATTGAAAGTCTTTCAACATACGCTCGTCAGTTTTTAGGTCAAATGGATAAACCTGATGTGGATTACATTGACGGACTAACTCCAGCAATTTCTATTGATCAAAAATCAACCAGTAACAATCCTCGTTCAACTGTTGGAACAGTTACAGAGATCTATGATTATTTAAGACTTCTTTATGCAAGAGTTGGAACACCATTCTGCCCTAAATGCGGAAAACCAATCCGACCACAAACGATTGATGAAATAGTTACAAGTATTCTAACACTTCCTGAAGGATCAAAAATCCAAATTCTTGCTCCGCTTGTTAAAGGTAAAAAAGGCGAGTATCAATCACTTTTTGAAGAACTAAAACAAGAAGGTTTTGTTCGTGTAAAAGTTGACGGAGAAGTTTACAACCTTGATGAAGACGAAATAAAACTAGCTAAAACAAAAGTACATAATATTTCGGTAGTTGTAGACCGTGTTGTTGTAAAACCTGAAGCTAAGTCAAGAATCGCTGATAGCGTTCAAATTGCACTGCAAAAAGCTGATGGAGTTTGTCATATTGATAAGCTTGATGGTGAAGAACTAATTTATAGCGAAAAACTTGCTTGTCCTGATTGTAACTTGAGCTACGAAGAATTATCACCTCGTATTTTTTCTTTCAACGCGCCTTATGGAGCTTGTGAAAAATGCGGTGGAATTGGAGTTGATTTTAAAATTGATCCAGACTTGGTTGTACCTGATAAAACAAAGTCTATCAAAGAAGGTGCTATTTACCCTTGGTCTAAATCTTCAACATCATATTATGATGATGTAATAAAAGCGGTAAGTCTTGAATATGGCATAGATAACGACAAACCTTTTCAGGATTTACCTCCAGAGCATCAAGAAATAATTTTATATGGCTCAAAAGAACGTATTCCAATGCGTATAAGAGAATTTGGCTCACATCGTTATAGAAATACTTTACAAAAGTTTGTAGGTGTAATTCCATTTTTGATGAAACATTACAATGTTGAAAGCGAATATTGGAAGGCCGAAATTGAAAAATATATGGTAACCACTCCTTGCACAGTTTGTGGAGGAGCAAGGCTAAAGCCTTTTCCACTTGCAGTTCGCATAAATGGAGTAAATATTCACGAGTTTTGTTTAATGCCAATTGATAAAGCTTATGAATTTATAACAGATTTATATTTGGTGCTTTCAGATTTTCAGATGAAAATTGGAAAACAAATTCTAGATGAAATACGTGCTAGATTAAAATTCTTGCTCGATGTCGGTTTATCATATTTAAACCTCGCAAGAACAGCAGGTACGCTTTCAGGAGGTGAAGCTCAAAGAATTCGACTTGCAACTCAGATTGGCAGTGGGCTTTCAGGAGTACTTTATGTGCTAGATGAACCGTCAATTGGTCTGCATCAAAGAGATAATGATAGATTAATTAAAACTCTTATTAAGTTAAGAAATATAGGAAATTCTTTAATCGTTGTAGAACACGATGAGGATACAATCAGAAATGCTGATTATATTGTAGATATTGGCCCTAAAGCAGGAATAAATGGCGGTGAAATCGTTGCTCAAGGCGAGGGGGTAAATGAAATTGTCAAATCTAAAGACTCAATTACTGGGAAATATTTGAGCGGTGAGTATTCAATTCCAATTCCGGAAAAAATTAGAGAAGGTAATGGAAATTATCTTCAAATTAGAAATGCTCATTTAAATAATTTAAAGAATATTGATTTAGACATCCCAACAGGTAAAATTGTTGCTTTAACAGGTGTTTCAGGCTCAGGAAAATCAACTTTAATGCAAGATTTAATCTATGAATATGCAATTCATAAATTGAGAAAAAACAAACCAAAACCGCAAGGTGTAGACGAGATTTTAGGTTTTGAAAACTTTGATAAAATTATTGATATTGACCAATCTCCAATTGGTAGAACTCCTCGTTCAAACCCTGCGACTTACACAGATGTATTTACTCCTATACGTGAATTATACGCAAAAACAAATGCGGCAAAAATGCGCGGTTATAAGCCTGGACGCTTCAGCTTTAATGTAAAAGGGGGACGTTGTGAGGCTTGTGCAGGCGATGGTGTTCTAAAAATCGAGATGAACTTCTTATCAGACGTCTATGTAAAATGTGATGTCTGCAAAGGTCAAAGATATAATAATGAAACTTTGGAAGTTAAATACAAAGGAAAATCTATTGCTGATGTGCTCGAAATGAGTGTAAAAGAAGCTTATGAATTCTTTGAAAATATTCCGCAGATTGCAAATAAATTGAAAACTCTTGTAGATGTTGGTTTGGATTATATTAAATTAGGTCAAAGCGCAACAACACTTTCAGGTGGAGAAGCTCAAAGGATAAAATTAGCATCTGAACTAAATAAACGTGCAACAGGTAAGACTCTTTATCTTCTTGATGAACCGTCAGTTGGCTTACACTGGCACGATTTAGACAAGTTAATAAAAATTCTTCAACAACTTGCAGATAATGGAAATACTATTTTGATTATCGAACACAATCTAGATTTGATAAAAATTGCTGATTATGTTATTGATTTAGGTCCAGAAGGTGGAGACTTTGGTGGCGAAGTGATTGCTTGTGGTACTCCAGAAGAAGTTTCTAAAAATCCAAAATCATATACAGGTCAGTATTTAAAACCGTTTTTTGAAGGTAAATAGATGAACGATATTCTAAAAGAATCGATAAAACTTGTTCCTGAACAGCCGGGGTGTTATCTTTATTACGATAAAGAGGGACAAATAATATATGTTGGCAAGGCAAAAAATCTTAAAAGACGTGTTTATAGCTATTTTCATAAACAACACGATAATGCAAAAACAACAGTTTTAGTTTCTCAAATTGAAAAATTAGAATATATTATAACTGATTCTGAAGCAGAGTCGCTTATTTTAGAATCACATTTAATCAAACAACATAAGCCAAAATATAATATACTTTTAAAAGATGATAAAAAATATCCGTATTTTTTAATTACTGATGAAGATTTTCCTCGGATTCAGGTCGTTCGCAAAAAGAATTTAAATCCTGATAAAGGTCGTTTTTATGGTCCATATACAGATGTTGGTGCAATGTATGCTACTTTGGATTTCTTAAAAAAATTGTTTCCTTTAAAACAATGTAAAACACCAAAATTTTCAAATCGTCCTTGTCTTTATTACCATATTGGCAAATGTCTTGCTCCTTGTCAGGGTAAAGTTACACCAAAAGAGTATCAAAAACTAATCAAACAAGTAGAACTTTTTTTAAGTGGTAAACAATCTGAATTATTAAAGCAGATTCAGACTCAAATGCAAAAATATGCAGAAGAAGAACAGTTTGAAAAAGCTGCAAAAATGCGCGATAGCTTTTTAGATTTGCAAAAAACACTTGAACGTCAGAAAGTTGTATACGAAAACACTAAGCTTAATGAAGACGTGCTTGCTGTTTTATATGAAGATGGAATTCTTGCAATTGTTATTATGATGATTCGCGAAGGTCGTTTAATTGATAAAAAAGATTTTTCTTATTTTGTTGATAATATTGATAAAACCGAATATTTTGAAACATTTTTTAGAGATTATTATACAAATTTAAAACTAGAATTTCCTGATAAAATCGTCTCTAAAGATTTAGCAGAGATTGGGCAAAAAGAGCTTTACGAAGATTGGCTTAGAATTCTTTCGAATAAAAAAGTGCAAATAAATTATGCTTCAAGGGGAAAATATAATGAACTTTATGAGCTTGCTCTAAAGAATGCCACTAATCTTCTTGAAAATGCTAAATTAAAGAAAATGGCACAGATTAGAGATGATTTTAATGAAGTTGGTTCATATTTAGCTGAAAAATTAAAGCTACAAAACTTTCCTAACCGTATTGAATGCTATGATATTTCGCATATTCAAGGTACAAATACAGTTGCATCTATGGTTGTATTTCAAAACGGATTACCTAAAAAAACTGCATATCGTAAATTTAAAGTTAAATCTACAGAAGGAAAACCAGATGATTTTATGTCAATGAAAGAGGTTTTAACTCGTCGACTCAATAAGCTAGGTCAACCTAAATGGGAAAAACCTGATTTAATTATTATTGATGGTGGTAAAGGTCAATTATCAAGCGTTATGCAAATTGTAGAGGAATTCGGAATTACTGATATTGATTTTGTATCGCTTGCAAAACGTGAAGAAGAAGTCTTTCTTCCAAATCAGTCAAAATCAATTATGCTTCCTAGAGAAAGCAATGCTTTATATTTAATCCAAAGAATTCGAGATGAAGCACATAGATTTGCAATAACTTTCCATCGAGACTTACGAAGTAAAGCTTTGAAAAATAATTAATAAAAAAAAGACCTCGCGAAAATCACGAGGCCTTTTTGTTTAAGCTTTAAGCTTTCACTTATCTCATCAACTCGCCAACTGCCTTGTAAACAGACATTCTTTGAGCTGCGTCTTTTTCTGCTTGTTGGTATAAATTTTCAGCTGCTTCTGGGTTTGTTTTAAGCAATGATTTATATCTACCTTCAGATCTGATGAAGTCTTGGTAGCTACCTTTAGGGTCTTTAGCATCCCAAGTGAATGGTACTTCATTATCAGGATTATATCTGTATAATGGGAAGTAACCAGCTTCAACAGCACGTTTTTGTTCTGTCTGAGTTTTAGACATATCAATACCGTGAGC
>JAZRSL010000011.1:0-16557 GCA_045651505.1 Candidatus Gastranaerophilaceae bacterium
GCTTGTAAAATTTCCATGTTGTTAACATTGTAAGCACCGATAGCGTAACCGCCAGCAAGAGCTTTTGCGAACATTTCTTGTGTTCCAACTAATTTTCTTTCACTCATTTGAGTTCTCCTTCTTTGTAATAGTTCAGAGGCATTTGCCTCAATACATAGTCAAAAGTACTACAAAAATATCTAATTTGCAAGAAGTGGATTATTAGTTTGAGGCGTCAAAAGTACATTAACCTTCTACTTGACATGCCCAAGCTGAATGATTATGAATACTTTCTAAAGATTCACATTCAACTTCAAAGGAATCAATCTTATCATTATTTCTAAGCATCAAAACAACATCACGAAGAACATCTTCAACAAATTTTGGATTATCGTATGCGTGCTCTGTAACATACTTTTCATCTTCACGTTTTAGAAGAGGGTATAGCTCTGAAGAAGCTGTTTTTTCAATTTTAGACACTAAATCTTCAATCCAAACATGTTCTTCTTCGGGGTAGGTTACTTTAACTGAAACTATTGCACGTTGGTTATGAGCTCCGTAACTTGAAATTTCTTTTGAACAAGGGCAAAGTGTAGTTACTGGTACTTTTACGCCTAAGAAAAATCTATATTCTTCATCTTCTTCTTGCCAGTTATCTAAAATTCCTTCAAAAGTGCAATCATAGCACATTGGAGCAGATATTCCTGTTACTGGAGATTTTTTATCAATAAAGTATTTAAAATCAAATTTTAAATAAGCAGACTTTGCATCAAGCTTTTCTACCATTGATTCAACACAGTTTTTTATATCAAGAGTTTTTTTGCCTCGCCATTCGTTTAAAACCTCGACAAAACGAGACATGTGAGTGCCTTTATAGTGAGCTGGCAATGTAACACCACAAGTTGCAGAAGCATAAATAACCTTATCCTCAGCATCTTTTCTTTGGATTACTATCGGCAATTCAAAGTCTTTTATCCCAACTTTTTGAATTTCTACACCACGATTATCGCTTTGGTTTTGAACATCTTTCACTAGATTTCTACTCCCTCAAAGCTTTTTTGCTCAAGAGCTACTAAAAGCTTAAGTGCTGCAACTCTTTGAATGCTTGCAGGTGCATTTCTAAGAAGTTCAACGCCTTTTAGCATCATCGGATCGTTATCATACCAACGGTTACCTTTACCTTGATATGTATTAATAATTTCATAAACGTGGTCAATAACTTCACTAGCAACCTGTTCTTGAAGTTGTAGTAAAAAGTCTTTAGCTTCTGATTTTGTTTCATCAGGTTGTAATCTTAATAACTCTAAAGCTTCTTTTAAAATAGGATCACTATCATACCAACGTTTGTTAACCATCTCTTCCTCGCATTTCTTTTGTTTATTTATATTTAAAAATATTGTATAATAAAAGGGACAAATAGCAAAGAGGTTTATATGAAAATTTTATTAATAAATGGTGCAAATTTAAATATGCTAGGTATAAGAGAACCTGAAAAATACGGGGCGAAAACTTTAGCTGATATTGAACAAGCTGTTATAAATAAAGGTAAAGAACTTGATGCTGAAGTCGATGTATATCAAAGCAACATTGAGGGAGAAATTGTTGAAAGAATTCAACAAGCCCTCGGTGTTTATGATGGAATTATTATCAATGCAGGTGGCTATACTCATACAAGTGTTGTGATTCGTGATGCAATAGCTGCTGTAAAAATTCCAACAATAGAAGTTCATATGACAAATATTCATGCCAGAGAAGATTTTAGACACACCTCACTTCTCTCTGGCGTATGCAAAGCTATTGTTGCTGGCTTTGGAGATGAAAGCTATATTTTAGCACTTGAGGGCCTGTTAAACAGTTTAGAGTAAAATATTTAATTAGCTTTTTTATAAAAATACAAAAAGTGCGCCTTTTGGGCGCACTTTACTTTTTGCTATTTCGCTACTTATTCTCTTTTTTATTAAGTTCTGTGACTATTTCATTAGCATATTGTTTGAATGTAGAGTAATATTTAGAATCATTTGTCTTTACATCATACTTACCACCATCAACTGTGTCAAACCAAATAGTGCCGTCTGAGTAAATTTTTGCAAGACAGTCGCCCTTACCAGTACTGCAGTCGAAATTTCTATATACTGTATAACTGCCATCAGCAAAGATTCTGAGGCCATTCTTAGATTTTTCGTCGTAAATCATTCTGCTGTCATCTGTTGCTATATATTGTTTTACATTTTTCTGGTCTAGTTTTAGTCTTGCTGCTACTTCTGCAACTACTAACCTTAAATTATTGGCAACATTAATTTGTTCATTTTTTGCATCCATTTCTGTCTTGGCTTTAGTTTGATATGCTTTTGAAGCTTTGATAATTTCGTTTGTTAATTGGGTAGTATCAATAGCATCCGCTTTTTCGTTACCGATAAAGGCTCTTAAGATTCTTCGTTTTTCTGCAGTAGTTAAATCCGTTAATTTATCTGTGATATCGACGTTACCGCTAGCAATTGCTAATTTTAAATTATTAATCTGCTCTACGGTGCTAGTAGCGAATTTATTTGTATTAAAATATTTTGTTAGTTCTTCTTTTGTTTTCATTTTTTCTTTTGGTATGCTTTGCATTGTTAATCTATTGCCTTTGTCTGCTTGTACCGCAGTAGCTATTCTTTTTTGTTCATCTATTTCTTTTCTTTGCGCTTTTTCTTTATCACTCGGCCTTTCTAAAACTCTGATTTCTTGCGCTTTTTGTTTAATAAGTCTTATTAAATCATCAACATTTTCTGAATCTGTTTGAAAACCAAGTCCTCTTGCAAGTTCTGCTAATTGTTTTTTTAGTTCGGCTGGGCTAAAATTCTGTTTTACGAAATTTTCGAAGAAATTCGGTTCCAGTTTTAGCATATATGCAATTTCTTCTGCTTTTAATGAGGGTAGAATAGAAGGAACACTCCAATATACGTTGTGATCAGCGCCATTATTTTGATTTTTAAGTGCAAATAATTTTGCTTCTGCATTTTTATACTTCTCTTCAATGCTACCAATCAGCGATTGAGATCTAGGCTCTGTTGTGACAACATCTTGTTCTTGTCCCGCTGGAGGTTGCTGTCCTACTACAGGTTGCTGACCTACCTGAGCTTGCTTTGTTTCAGGAAGATTAGCTTTCCAAGCGGCACCTAGCTCTGCTACTGTTTTATCTCCGCTAGCCGCATTTCTTGCAAGGTATGTTGAAATGGATTTTTCAGCGTTTTCTAGAGTGATACCATATGTGACTGTTTTACCACCTTTGTCTCCTACAAATTCGTTCCAAATGCTAGCATCAATACGGTTGTCTCTACTGTTTCCATCTTTTGTGTTAAGTTGTTGGGCAATCTCTCGTGCTAGTGCGCGTCTAGCGCTTAAATCGTTGTTTACATTGTCTACCATTGTTAAACTCCTTTCTTTACTTTTACTAATCTTCTATGACGATTTACATAATATTTGTTATCGGTACCTAATGATTAACGGCATTATTTTTATAAACTTTAATAAAATTACGGAAATTGTTACAAAACTTAATAATTAATATTAAGCAATAAGGTAATAAGAGAATAAGAGAATAAGAGAATAAGTTTGGCTAAAGCTTCACAAAATCGTTATTGCGAACGCATTGAAGCAATCTAAAGAATAAATTGTGCATATTAATCTAATCCCCTCTTAGATTTCTAAACTCAGCTTTGCTTCGTTAAGAAATCTTTTTCTCCCCCGAGGAGAGAGGCTTTATTTGCGTGGCTATGGCAACCTCAATAAACTTGTCCACTTATGCATTTTAAAACCTCTTATTGCCCTATTTCCTTATTTTCATCGGAACAATAAACTCTCATTTAATCACAAAGAGATTAGGTACCGATAATAAATATTATGTAAATCAGGGAAAACTCTATTCACTTATATGAAAATATATGTAATAATAGAAGTACAGAGTATTGAAAGAGGTTTTTTAATGTACAATTTCCCGTTTGAGCTTGATGATTTTCAAAAAGAAGCTTGTGAGTGTATTTCTAATAAAAAAAGTGTTGTAGTTTGTGCGCCAACAGGCGCTGGCAAAACAGTTATCGCACAGCACGCAATTCACTGTGCTTTAAAAGAGGGAAAAAAGGTTTTTTATACAACTCCTTTAAAAGCTCTTTCAAACCAAAAATTTAACGATTTTTCCGAAAAATACGGTGCTGATAATGTCGGTCTCTTAACTGGTGACACTTCTCACAATAGAGGCGCACAAATTGTTGTTATGACTACAGAAGTCTTTAGAAATATGCTTTACGGAACAAACTTCGGCTCAGTTAGCGACAACTTAAAAGACGTAGGTTACGTTATTTTGGACGAAGTTCACTACATGAACGACGAACAGCGAGGTACAGTTTGGGAAGAAAGTATTATTTATTGCCCAACAAATGTTCAAATTGTTGCTCTTTCAGCAACAGTTGCTAATGCTGATAAGTTAACAGAATGGATTAATACTGTCCATTCAAAAACCGAACTTATTAACACTGATTTTAGACCTGTTCCATTAAGATATTTTTATTTTGATTCATCTCAGCCACACAATCTTTTACCATTACTTACACCAAATGGAACTTTGAATAAAAAAATTAAGCCTGAGAAAAAAGAATTTAAACGTGGTAAAGTTGTTCAAAAGAAATCTGTAGTGAAAGATGTTGTGCGTAATCTTCATGAAAGAGATATGCTTCCAGCAATTTATTTCACTTTTTCTCGTAAGAAATGTGATGAACAAATGGAAAGATGTGCAGAACTTTGTTTGGTTACAAAACAAGAGCAAGACCAAATTCGCGAAATTATTGATGAATACATTGCTGAAAACTATTACCTTTATAAGAACAAGCATATTGAATATTTGTTGCAAGGTGTAGCTTCTCACCACGCAGGCCTACTCCCTGGTTGGAAAGTACTTGTAGAGAAATTATTCCAAAAAGGTCTTATCAAAGTAGTTTTTGCAACCGAAACGCTTGCGGCTGGGATTAACATGCCTGCTCGTTCAACTGTTATAAGTTCTATCAGCAAACGAACTGATAGTGGACATCGAATCCTTACTCCAAGTGAATTCTTACAAATGTCAGGTCGTGCTGGACGTCGAGGAATGGATGAAATTGGCTATGTGACAATTATTGGCTCAGCTTTTCAAACTCCAGAAGAAGTTGCAGAACTTGTACTAAGTCCAGCTAACGATTTAGAAAGTAAGTTTTCACCAAGTTACTCAATGGTATTAAACCTACTGCAAAGATTTTCTTTAGAAGAAGCAAAAGAGCTTGTACTTAAGAGTTTTGGATACTTCTCTTCTAATTCAAGAATTGAGCCATTATTAATGCTCAAAGAATTCAATCAAGAAAAAATTGATGAATGTAATTCTTTTACTTGTTGGTGTAAACGTACAAACGAAGACTTGTTAGAATACAATAAGGTTCGTGATATGTATGTTCAAAATCGTAAGACTTTAAAAGTTATTCAAAAACAAGAAAAGAAAAAGAATAGACCATTAAGTCCTGAAGTTATTGAATTCAGCAATAAAACAAAAGATCTTTTAAATAAAATGCATTCATATGAGTGTGACACTTGTAAATTATTTAAAAAACACATGAAATCAATTGATGTTCTTATGCGCTATTTACAAAAACAGAAAGCGCTTGATAAAGAAATAGAAAAACAAAAAGATATTTTTTGGAATAAGTTCTTAGCTCATAGAGCAGTTTTGCTTGACTATGGATATATCCAAAATGATTATCCAACAGAACAAGGTATTACAATTTCACAACTACGTTCTGAAAATGAATTATTCTTAGCTAGAATCATTTTCTCTGGTGTATTAGAAAATCTTACTCCAGCAGAATTAGCTTCTGTTATTTGCGCGATTACAACAGAAGATATGAGAGCAGATTTGTATTCACAATTACCATTTTCGCCTACAGTTCGTAAGACTTTGAATAAGATTAAAGATATAAAACGCGATGTTGATAAAAAACAAAAAAATCACGATGTTGAAGATCCAATGTATGTTAATGGATTTTATTCACCACTTATTGAAATGTGGGTAAATGGGGCAGAATGGGATTCAATAATAGATGAAGTGGATATGGGTGAAGGTGATATAGTAAGAAGCTTTAAACGTGTTGTTGACGTTTTACGTCAATTCTGTACGATATCAAATGTTCCAGAAGCTCTTGTATTTACAGCTCGCGAAGCTATCGAAATGATCCAAAGAAGTCCTATAGATATTGATTAATGTAAACAAAAAAAAGAGGTTATTTAAATAACCTCTTTTTTTTGTTTTTATTCTTCAATATTTTCTTCTTCGTCATCTTCGTCTTCTTTTTTTATGATTTCAATGACATTTTTTGCCATTTCTTTTGCTATTATACTTTTAGTTGAATCTGGACAATTCTGTAAAAGTGTAATGGCCGTTCTTAACGTGCTGTCTAAATCATACCAACGACCTTTTTGGGTATTTTCCAGAATGTCTTCAGTTGCTGATACGATATCTTCTACAGACTCATATTCTGAACTTGATATATGGTGCTCTGTAATAATTTTAATTAAGTTAAGAGCTATTTTTATTTGAGTTTCGTCATCTGTTTCTTCTAATGTTTTCATTGCAGAAGATAAAACTGGATCTCTATCGTACCATCTTCTGGCATTTGTACTAAACTCTTCTTTCATAATAACCTCCTGCAACACTAATTAAAAGACAAATCAATTATACATTATTTTTTGTTTTTTGTAAAACATTATTAATCTTTTAAATGTTTGACACTAATTGATGCGAGAGCTGGTATTGCAGTTAAGGCTAATAGTACATTTATAATTCCAAAGTTTTGTGCAATAATTCCTAAGCCAGATAGCATTAGAGCTACTGTTCCCCAACAAAAGCCATTGACAAATCCAGAAACGACGCTTTTAAACTCAGGGAGTATTTTTTGAGCTTTAATTAGTACAATAGGTTGTGCAAGCATTGTAGTAAATCCGATTAGGGCAAATAGAATCATTGAAGGTATTGGCATTGTTTTGTATGTCAAAGCAAAACCTAACATTGTTGGGAACGTTCCCCATAGTGAAAAGTAAATAACTAATTTTGTGCCAAACTTTTTTTCTAATCTTGGGCTTAAAAAAGAGCCTATTGAACCTGCAAAAACAAAGAAAAATAACGCAAAGCCTATGTAAAAAGGTGTATAGCCTAAATCTTTCCATAGAAAAGGTAGCAAAACGCAAGCACTGTTTGTAACAAGAGATTTCATCATTGCGATTAACATTAAAAGTTTCATTTGATTATTAGATAATATTGTTTTGAATGATTTAAAGAATTGTTTTTGTTTTGGTTTTTGTTCTGTTAAAGAAAGTTTTGGTACAAACTTAAACATTAATAGAGCAAGGACTATGCCTAAAAAAGAAGTATAAAAAACTTTGTCTAGCCCTGCCATCTGAGTTATAAAAGCTGCTAAAAGTGGCCCTAAGGCAAATCCTAACGACCCCATACTTATAAAAAATCCCATATTGTTTGAACAATCTTTACCTGAAAATTGGTTAATAAATCCCATTGCTTGTGGGTGAAAGAAGCTACCACCTAAACAACCAAGAATCATAAATAAAGCTAAAACTAATAAGTTTGGGGCTGAGGAGGCTAAAGGGATAAATACGGATGCTAATATTACTCCCCAAAAAATAAAAAAGCGTTTTAATATATTATCAGCAAAAAAACCAAATATTGGTTGAAGCATATTAGAGCAAATTTGAGTAATTGCCATTAGTACAGTTGCAATTGCCATAGAAAAACCTATTTTATCTGCAATGAAAGGCATTAATGGATTTAAAAAACCACTATATGTGTCACATATAAAATGAGCTAGGCTAAGCCATATAATTGCTTTCTTGCCATTATCTAAAGTTTTTATCATTTCTCCTCCAACAAAATTATATATCAATTCATATAAAAAAACGATAAAAAACATAAAAAATGAGTTATAATAATGTTATGAGTTCGGAATTTGATGACATAGAATTAAAGATGGTCGGTCTGGAGCTCATGTTCCTTACCCCAGAAAAATGTAGTAATGCTGATGGTATTACTGCTGTTGAGCTGGCCAAATTAGTTAATTTGCCTGTTGAGGTTGTTAAAAAGAAATTAAATATTTTAAAAGATAAGAATATAGCAAGAGTTAAAGGGATAAATCCAAAGTGCTGGAAGTTTGATGAATATAACTTTCATCGTTTAGATGACGATGACGAAATATTTCATTTATTGTGTAATTTTGAAGATGTAGATTTTGATAAGTATTTTACTTATTAATTTTACATTGTCTGTCATGGTTCTAAATTGATATTTTAAGTGGGTTGTAAAGATTTGTAACAATAATTATGTTTTTGTGAAATTATCTCTTTTAAAAATACTTTATATATATGTAAGCACCGAGTGATATTAAAAATTAAGCTGAAGTGTTTACATTAATTCGAAACACATAACACAACCTTTCATACAACCTACACACTAACCTTCTACACATGAGGAATTAATGAAAAAGATTCCAAACCTTTCATTTAGAAAGGTTTTTTTTTCTTTTATAATCTGCAAATAGCTTCAAAAATTCCTTCTGAATATGTTGGGTGCGCAAAACAAACATTCTTTAGCTCATCTATTGTAATATTATGCTGCATAGCGATTAAGATTTGGTGAATTAATGCAGAAGCTTCGTTTGAAACGATATGGGCTCCGACAATAAGATTATCCTTTGTAATTAATTTTATAAACCCATCAGTAGCATTGTCGCACCAAGATTTTCCTAAAGCTGTTATAGGTAATAAAACTTTATTATATGAATCATCGCAATCTTGTTCTCTTAATCCAATCCAAGCAATTTCTGGTTCACCATAAATTACAGAAGGTACCAGATTTTTTTCAAGTTCTAAAGTATTATCTGATGCTAATCTGATTCCTTGATGTATTGCATAATGTGCAAGCTGAATTTCTCCTCTTGCATCGCCAATAACTTTAGTTAGAGTTTTGTCTAGTGTTAAAGGCTTGCGTCCTACTGCTGATAGTATTATTTCAGGTTCAATAACCTCTCCGTTAGATAAAGTAACGCTCCTATTTTCTATTTTTTCTACAGAATTATTTGTGAAAAATTTGACTTTTTGTTGCTTTAAAATTCTTTCGATTCGTTTTGAAACCTCTATATCTGCTAAAGGTACAAGGTGCTCTGCTTTTTCTAAAATTGTTACTTCTACGCCGAAATTATTGAATATTCTTGCCCATTCAATTCCAATAGCTCCTGAGCCAATTATTAAAATTGATTTAGGAAGCTTCTCTAAATTGAGAATGTCATCTGAATTTAAAATGAATTCACCATCTCTTTGAAGATTCTTAAGCTCACGAGGTTTTGCACCTGTTGCGAGAATGATTTCGCTAATTTTGTATTCTTCACCATTAGCAACAATAGTATTTTTATCTTGGACTATTGCTTCTGAATAAATTATATTTACTCCAGAATTTTTGACTGCAAGTTCGAGCCCTTTTCTAATTTTTTCAATAATGTTATTTTTATAGTCAACTATTTTGGTAAAATCAAAATTTTTAATTTCAATATCTAAGCCAATATTTTGTGCGTTTTTAACCTCTGCATATATTTTTGAAGAGTGAAGTAATGATTTTGTAGGTATACAACCTCTATTTAGGCAGGTACCTCCTAGTTTGTCTTTTTCAAAAAGAACAACTTTTTTACCCTGTTTTGCAAGGTTCATTGCAACTGTGTATCCTGCAGGACCACCGCCAATTACGCCAAAATCATAATCCATATAAACCTCCCTTAATACTCACTATGGTATCTTATTTTGCATAATAAATCAATTAAATTTTGATTCCTGAATTTCTATATAATGAATATGTTGACTTAAATGTTGGTTGCTGAGGTTGTTGTTCAACTTCGGATTTTTTCATATCAACGTAGTTTTTATGCATTTTCGCAGCCATTTTATTTCTGAGAATTGGAGTAACAATGTTTGAAGAAACAACTCCAGCTCCAACTGTTGCTAGTGCGGTATAATAGTTTTTAGTAGCCCAATATTCTTTTGTAGGGAATTTTGCATGAATTTTTCTGATTTCATCTAAATCAAAGTTTATTTTGCCGATTTTGTCTTTATAAAGGTGTTTATTTTGATTCAAAAACTCTCTAACCTTTGTAGATGCAAATTTTCCGGTAGAAAATAGTTTTGATACTGTAGCTTTTGTTACTTGTGTTATAAGGAAGAATGAGCCAATGTTAACGACAGCATCTGCTAATTCTTGAGGAATAAGGTAACTTTTTTGTTCTTTTGAAATGTTAGGGTTAAATAGTATTGCACCAACTTGTGCGATGGAAGAAAGTGTCCATCCAGCAACACCTGTAACAATAAGCATTTTAGAAGCATCCTTGCTGAAGCTTTTAGCTATCCACTCAAGAGCATGATTTAGTAGGTTACTCATGTTTCACCTCCAAATCTTGTGTTGCATTCCTGTTGCCATTTTTTTCTTTTGACGTCTCTGACCAAGTTTTAAATTTATTTGTTAAATATACGGTAAGAGGTGCATCGATAACAAAGTTTGTTATACACATGGCTAAAATTGCCATGCCAGTAGAAAGTGCGCTTCTATAATTATTTAGTAGAGTGTTATCTTTTTTAAATTTATCAATGAAGTTTTTAGGTATTAAGGCATGGCTCAATTTTGCCTTTGAGTCTATATTGGTCATTCTTCCTATTAATTTATGAGCAGAGCCTCTAACTAATATCCCTACAGCAGATCCTGCAATTATTTTTGCTAGAGTTCGACATACAGAAATTCTTCGTGTTTCTTTATCTACAGCCTTGTTTGAATAGTCTATTGCTGGTTGAAGTGCTAAAGCCGTAGCTCCCATAATAGCTCTGTTTATCGCAGGGTTTGTTAAATCAATTGTTCTATCTTTGATTTTATCTATTAATTCTCGGTTATCTTTAAAATCAACATTACCAAATAGATCGAGTGCAGTTTGTTTGCATCGAGCTATAATATCTGAGGCTTTTTGTGGTCTTTTAGGCCACATACCACCTTGCATTGAAACGCTATTTGATATCGGCTGTATATTCATAACACTTCTACCCAATAAGTATAAAACAATTTGTTTTATTTTTTTGACTAAAAAAGTAAAAAACTTTAAAAAAATTTACATAAATTTATATAATCTATTATATTCGTTTATTAATAATTGTTTTTCAGGATAATTTTCTATAAAATCCCAAGGTAATTTTTCGTTGAAATCATATTTTTGTATAAATTTTTCAATATTTAGCTTCAATTCTTTTGATGTAGATTTATATGCACCTATTTTACCACCTTTTTTGTATACGTTTATTAAAAATTCTGTTAAAGAGGAATCTCCTCTAGAGAGTGCTGTTTGCCAGTAATCCCATTTTATACTTGAAAACTTTGACGAAATTCCCATTTTACCTAATTCTTTTTCTATATATTTTTGTTTGTTTTCTAAAGATTTAGTATCCTCTCTTCTTTCCCATTGGAAAGGAGTTTGTGGCTTTGGAACAAAGCTCGAAAAAGAAAATGTAATATCAAAGCCTTTATTTTCTATTTTTAAAGCTTTTGCGAGTTGAATAAACTCATTGATATCTTCTTGGGTCTCAGAAGGGATGCCGATCATTGAATATATTTTAACCCCTTTTAGCCCGTTTTCTCTCATTAATTTAACTGCGTTTATTATTTGCTCTTGTTTTAAATTTTTGTTAATAACTCTTCTTAGTCGTTCACTTGCTGCTTCTATTGCAATTGTTGAAGTTCTTTGTCCGCCTTTAACTAATATTTTTATTAATTCTGGAGTAATAGCATCTGTTCGCAAGGATGAAATTCCAAGTTCAATTTTTGCTCCATTATCAATTTTATTTTCCATATATTTCATAATGGATTTGAACATTGGATGGGCACTTATTTGAGCTCCAAGTAAAGCAATTTTATTGGTATGTTTTAGGCCTAAGTCAATAGCTTCTATAATTTTTGTGTATTCGTAATTCCTAAAAGGTAAATTTGTATATGAAGCTGTACAAAAAGCACATCTATTCATGCATCCCCGTGCTATTTCAATAATAAATGTATCTTTAAAATAACTTTTATTGCTAAGTATTGGAGTGAAGATTACATTATTAAGTTCGACAGTATCTTTCTTTACTTTGCTATTTATGTTTGGGACGTAGACTCCATCAATTTGAGCTAATTTTTTCAGAGTTTCAATTTTGTTTTTTTGTTCGTTGAGAATTTCTAAAACTTCTGTAAAAACTGTTTCTCCATCTCCAATTATCATAAAATCATAAAAATTTTTATAAGGTTCTGGGTTTGTTGTAATAACAGGTCCACCTGCAAAAATGAGGGGATGAGATTCTGTTCTATCTTTAGATAAAAAAGGGATATTATTCTTCTCTAATATTTCAAAAACACCCATAAAATCAAAATCAAATGATATTGAAAAAGCTATTGCTCCAATCTCTTTTGGATTAAATTTTGTTGAGTCAGAATCTGTGAAAACCTTTTCTGTATATATTTGTGGATTTTCGTCTGCAATTTTTGAAAGCCACAGATAACCAAGAGATGCTAAAGCAAAAGATTCACAAGCTGGATATGCCATCCAAAGCTTATAACCGTCAGTATTATTATTTTGTGTGTAAAGATAGGTTTCCATTATTAATTAATATTTTTAATATATAACTCATCAATTAGTACGCAAACAGTGGCAGCAATAGCAGGTGCAAATATTACTCCAACTACTCCTAAATACTGTGCTGTTATTAGTAATGCTAGATATATAATAAGAGGATGTAAATCTAAAAACTTACCAAAAACGTAAGGTCTAACTAAATTGTTTTCAGCAATTTGAGCTATTGCAAAAACTACAAAGATTAAAACTAAAATTAGTGGGCCAGCTTTATATGCTGTAATTAAACATATAATCAATGCTAAGAATGGTCCTATAATTGGAATTATGTCTAAAACAGCTGTTATTAAACCTAATAAAATAGCATAATCAACCCCAATTAGAAGAAGTCCAATTGTCATAATTATTCCAACGCTAGAAACTGTTGTAAGTTGTGCAATTACATATCCACCAATTTTCTTAGATATTGTTTCTAATATTTCTTCTGCTCTTGGTTTTATTTGTTCTGGAAATAGGCTTAAATATCCTTGCTTAACAATTTCTTTATCAGCCATAAAGTAAAATATTATTATAAGGGCAGCTATTAAATATATAATTGTTGTAGCAACATTTAAACTTAAATTTATAGATTGATTTAAGAATTTTGATGTGAAATTTGAAGTAGAAGATATGAAATCTGCTAAGTCAATTTGAGCAATTTGAGATTTATTTATTAATGGTGTTGTTGCTATAAAATCTTTGATTACCCCAATATATTGAGGAAAGTTATCAAGAAATGATTTTATTTCGTGTCCAGCCATAGCTATTAAAGGAACAAATACTGCTGATATCAATGTGACAGTTGTTAAAAGTACTATAGCAGAAGCTAAGCCCCTATTAATATATTTTTGAAGTTTGTTAACAAGTGGATTTAGAGAACATGCAATTACGTATGAAGCAAAAAATAATATTGCAATGTCTTTAATTTTAGTAATGAATATTAAAAAAAGTATCGCTATAATAAAGAATACTATATTTTTTGCATTAATATATTTTGAGAAAATATTTTCAAACATAATCTACTCCTCCTATGTCGATTTTAGCATAAAATATGTTAAAATGTATCTATGACAATTTTATTAGAAACAAAAAACTTATCTATTGAATACAAGAGCATTAATGAAGCTAGATTTAAAAAAGAGGAATCTACTGTTAAAGCTTTAAAGAACGTCTCATTAAAAATACACAAAGGCGAAATATATGCTCTAGCAGGTGAATCAGGGTGTGGTAAATCCACTTTAGCTAAAGCAATAGTAAAACAGGTCAAACCTGTAAGTGGCGATATTATTTTCAAGGGGTGTTCTATATTAGAACAAACTAAAGCCGAGCAAAAAAGATACTGCACAAAAGTACAAATGGTATTTCAGAATCCTTATTCGAGTCTGAATCCAAAAATGAAGATTAAAGAAATTTTGAAAGAACCTTTGGATATTAATACGAATTTATCTAAGCAAGAAAAACAAGAAGTTGTTTTAGAGATTTTGTCAGATGTTGGGCTGCAACAATCTTGTCTTGAACTTTATCCTCATGAATTTTCTGGGGGACAGAGACAAAGGATAACAATTGCTAGAGCTCTTATTTTAAAACCAGAGCTTTTGATCGCAGATGAACCTGTCAGTGCATTGGATGCAAGCATTCAGGCTCAAATTATTAATTTGTTAAAAGAACTGAAACAAAAACACGATTTAACGATATTGTTTATATCACATGATATGAATGTTATAAAATATTTAGCTGATAGGGTTGGTATAATGTATTTTGGTGAGTTGATTGAAGAAAATTTCACCAATACGCTATTTCGCTATCCAAAGGAAGATTATACCAAGAAGCTATTAGATTCTGTTCCTATTTTAAACAAAATGTAAACATTTGTAACAATTTTCATAAAAACATTAAAGTTTTAATTTAAATGTGCCGTAAAGATTATTAAGGAAACAAAAAAAAAGGAAATTGTAACAATGGGAATGGCAGCGTCACAAGCTAGATTATTATCTTTGACGTGTCGAATGACTGATATCGAAGGAAAAGCTCAGAACATTCAGGCACAAAAGATAACTCTTGCAACTCAGAAAGATGAGGTGTATGAGCGTTATTGTGCCGCTTTAGACGCTACTAAAATACAAGTAGCATTCTACAATGATGATAAATCTCAGTACATGATTGATGCTAATTTTGATACAGTTTGTAATTATTCTGAAAATCGTTATGGCACTTATATGTTACAAGACAATAGAAGTGGCTTGGCGATAGTATCATCTAAAGTAGAAACGAATTATACTGCATATGCAAATGATAAGTATGCATTTGCTTGGGCAATGTTAGATCATGAACAATTTGACTATGCAAAATATGGCGATATGAGATGTTCTGCTATGTGTGTTGGCTATTTTAATAACTCTCAATTAGGACAAGCAGCTGAATATGATCTTTTATATAAAGAAATCCCAGATGATTTTCGTGATGGTAATGCATTATTTATGACACCTGCAGAACTGGCTGTATATAATGATGTTGTTGGAGCAGATGATGGCGTTTTAAAAGCAAAATTAGATGCGATAAAAGAAGGTGAAACCACTGCAGAAAAACAAAAAGCATTAACAGAGTTTAGAGATTATTTTTATAGTAAATATGCGAACCAATTGTTTGAAGCTCACAACATCAATCGTCAGGATGGTACTTCTGAAAATGGAGAAGAAGTTTTATATCAAGACCGTGAGTGGCAAGATATTTCGAAGGAATTTAATTATTATATAAATCTTTGGGAATTTATTAATGATTGTGGTGGATGCCAAGTAATTGAACCTCAATACGAAAAAGGTGAGGAAGGTTGCACTTGGTTTAATAACTCTGTTGAGGCAGGTCTTGTTTCAATTCACGAATATAACAATAATAGTGATACTTGGAAAGAAACCAGTGTTGCTACAAGTACGAATAAAGGCTATTTAAAAGAAGTTCAGGATGAAACTGACTTAAAAAAAGCTGAGGCTGAGTATGAGCACGAATTAGAAATTATTAATCGAAAAGATAAAAAATTTGATACTGAATTGAGTAAGCTTGAAACAGAGAGATCTGCAATTGATAAGCAAATGCAATCAATAAAAGAAGTTATTAAGAAAAATTCTGAAACTGCATTCGGAATATTCTCATAGATGTAAGAAAATTTAGGGTTTTTACCCTATACATACTGAACCTATTTCCTTTTTCCTTATCTTTAGCCGCTATTAAGCGGTTTCTTTTTTTATAATAAAACTTTACAATTTGCTTGACAATAATATTTGCTTTTGTTAATATTTAATCCTAATCGCAGACAGTTAGTATCCTCTTGTTAGGATTTAAATCACTAGAGCTAGCCGAGATTACACAGGGTGTGACCCAATCTTATAAATATAAATAGCTTAAGATTATGTTAGTGTAAGGTTTTGCGATTAAAGAAGATTGCAAAATCTTTTTAGTATGTAAATACAAAGTATGAAACAGGTCGAAATCATATTTAAACGTATATATAAAAAAGGAGCAAAAAATGTCAACAAAAGCTTTTAAACAAGACAAAGTTTCTCAAATTAAAGAGAACATCGATAAGGCTCAAGTTGCAATTGTTACCGAATACAAAGGATATTCAGTAGAAGAAATTACTAACCTTAGACGTGCTCTTCAAAAAGAAGATGGCGATTATATGGTTACTAAAAACACTTTGGCAAAACTTGCTGTTAAGGATACTCCTTACGAAGTTTTAACTGAAACTTTCAAAGGACCTATCGCTATTGCGTTCGGTTTCGGTGATCAAGTTGCACCTGCTAAAGCTTTATCAAAATTCATCAAAGATACTAAAAAAGGTGAAATTATTGCT
>JAZRSL010000012.1:0-17572 GCA_045651505.1 Candidatus Gastranaerophilaceae bacterium
TTGGAAGCAAACATTGAGCAAATACTGCAACTAAAGAAATTGAAAGTTGCAGACGTACTTGTTGTTGTTGAGCTTCAGGGAAGATATCAACAATACGGTCAATTGTTTGAGCAGCTGACGAGGTGTGAAGAGTTCCTAAAACTAAGTGACCTGTTTCTGCTGCGGTTAAAGCAAGACGAGTGGTTTCTAAGTCACGCATCTCACCAACTAGAATAACGTCTGGGTCTTCACGAAGTGCTGATTTAAGAGCATTTGCAAAGCTTCTTGTGTCTTGTCCTAATTCTCTTTGGTGGACAATTGAACGTTTTGAAGGGTGAATAAATTCAATTGGGTCTTCAATTGTTAAAATATGTTCTGAACGTGTTTCGTTGATGTAATTAATCATTGCTGCTAAAGTTGTTGATTTACCAGAGCCAGTAGGTCCTGTTACAAGTACTAATCCTCTAGGTTTTTCAGCAATTTTCCTAACAGTATCAGACAATCCTAATTCTTTAAATGTTGGAATCTTTGATGCAATTACACGAAATGCAGCAGCATAATTTCCTCTGTCTTTGTAAATGTTAACCCTAAAACGTCCAAGTTCTTGAACACTATATGAAAAATCTAATTCCCAATCTTGTTCTAACTTTCTTCTCTGCTCTTTGTTTAGCATAGGGAAAAGTAATAGCTCAACTTCTTCAGGTTTTAATGGTGGAACATCCATTCTTTGTAGAATACCATCTATACGTGCAACTGGTGGTAAACCTGCAGAAATGTGTAGGTCAGAGCCTCTCTGTTTTACAATAACCTCTAAGTATTTTTCAATAAGCATTTAAAACCCTCTTCAAATAAACTATAATATTTTCTTATATATGAATGAATTATAGCATAAGAAGGGGACTTTGTCACATAAAAATGTTTATTTTATCCAAAAAATCGATCAAAAATATCAAAAATAGACTTTTCACTGCCATCAGGATTGTATCTTGTGGTAGTAGAAACTGCACCTAGGCCGTTGCCAGATACGTGTTCGTATTTGCGAATTGGGTAAAACATATGGTTGTTATAGAATTCATAATAATCATATGCGTGTTCGCTCCATTGTTCTAGGTATAATTTAGGGTCTTTCTTATCGGTAATTCCGATTGTGACTATTTTTGATTCATTAGGATGGCGAAAATTTAGTGCTCTTTCGTTGTTCATATAAACAATTGAAGTACCGTATTTTTCTGCTATAGAATCACCCTCCGAGTATATTTTACTTAAAATATCAGTAATGGAACGGATGTTACTGTAAACATAAGGTAAGTTTCTAAAAAAATTGTTTTTAATGTAAATACCCTTGTCATTATGAACTGCATTTAAAAGGTGTCTAAGTTGATTAATTACTGCATCACCATTATGGGGTTGGCAAGTATATAAGTTTTTAAATTCTTCTATATATGATGCTTTGAATGATACGTTTTTGTTTTGTCCAATGTTTTTTGTTTTAATTTCCTTCTTGTAAATATTGATATTGTTAATTGGCGATATTCTCATAATAAACCTTCTTTTCTATGATACACACATTTTATCTGTTAGGATATAAATAACATTATAATATTAACATAGTTAAATGTTACTAATTCTAAAGTATTATTTTTTGCAACAACTCTTTACAAGCTTAAAATCTTGTAGGTAAACTGTTTCGGTCGCTTTTCGTTTTCTGTTTTGATATAGAAATGAAAAAAATATTGCCTAAAATATAATTTCTTGGTATAGTTTTAATTGGACTTATCTAGTCCTTTAGTAGTACACAAGAAAAAGACAGTTTAAAATTATGACATTACCAAATGTAGCGTATTTTTCAATGGAAATTGCAATGGATCAGTCATTAAGTACTTATTCGGGTGGTTTAGGATTCCTTGCAGGTTCTCACATGTTATCAGCTGGTTACTTACAAATGCCTATGGTGGGTGTAACTATGCTATGGTCATATGGTTATTATGATCAACGTATCGACCACTCAGGCAATGTTGAAGTAGCTTATATAAGAAAGTATTATGATTACTTAGAAGACACTGGTATTACAGTTGAAGTTGATACTTTTGGTGAAAAAGTTAAAGTAAAAGCTTTCAAAGTAAATCCAGAATTGTTTGGAACTTGTCCTGTATATCTTTTGACAACTGATATTGAAGGAAATAGTGATTGGGCTAAGAGTATTTCTCATAAACTTTATGATGGAAACGAAAAAATCAGAATTGCACAAGAAACAGTTCTCGGTATTGCTGGTATTAGAGTTCTTCAAGCTGCTGGATACAATTTTGATGTTGTTCATATGAACGAAGGTCACGCACTTCCAGCTGCATTTGAATTGTTAAGACAATATAACGGAAATTTACAAGAAGTAAGATCAAAAACAGTATTTACAACTCACACTCCAGTTGCTGCTGGTAATGAAGTTCACTGGGTTGATACACTTCTACAAGGTGGATTCTTTGCTGGAGCAAGCAGAGAAACAGCTATTCAACTTGGTGGAGAAAACTTCTCATTAACTGTTGCAGCTTTGAGAATGTCTAGAATTGCAAATGCTGTATCACAATTACATGGCTTAGTTGCAAATAAGATGTGGGAATGGGTTGAAGATAGATGCCCAATTAGAGCAATCACAAATGCTGTTAACTTGAACTATTGGCAAGATGAACGTATGAATGGTGTTAAATCTTTTGATGAATTGCTTGTTGCAAAACGTGAAATGAAAGAAGAATTATTCAAATACATTGCTAACGTTGCTGGTAAGAGATTTAATCCTGACGTATTAACAATTACTTGGGCAAGAAGATTTGCTGATTACAAACGTGCTTGGCTAATCTTAATGGATAAAGAAAGAATTCAAAAATTATTGGATGAAAATAAAGTTCAAATTATTTTTGCTGGTAAATTCCACCCAGATGATGTTATGGGTAAAGAAATGTTTAATAAATTGTTAAACAGATCTCACTCTTTGAAAAACGTTGTTGTACTTCCTGGTTATGAATTACAACTTTCAGGAATGCTAAAACGCGGTTCTGATATTTGGTTAAATACACCATTAAGACCTTTTGAAGCATCTGGTACTTCTGGCATGTCAGCTAATATGAACGGTGCATTACACTTATCAATCTTCGATGGATGGACTGTAGAAGGTACATTCAATGGTATCAACGGTTATACTGTTGAGTATGAAGGACTTGATGATGATATGCCATGGGAAGAAAGACACTGGAAAGACCACGAATGTGTAATGGATATTATCGAAAATCAAATTATCCCTACATATTATAATAACAAGCAAGAATGGGCTAGATTGATGAGACAAGCTATTAGAACATCTGAAGCTTACTTCAATTCTGATAGAATGGTTGTTGAATATTATAACAGATTATATGCAC
Organism: Candidatus Gastranaerophilaceae bacterium; assembly: GCA_045651505.1. GTDB lineage: Bacteria > Cyanobacteriota > Vampirovibrionia > Gastranaerophilales > Gastranaerophilaceae > CAG-196. Next base: position 3,390 of record JAZRSL010000012.1, read on the forward strand.
CAATCGCTCACGATGATTGTTCTGCTGGTGAAAAGAAAAAAGAAATGAATATTTCAGAAACACCAACATTTGACGCTTGGACCTATTCTAATATTAAATAGGATAAATAGAGTCAGTTATAAAAAAGAGATGGGTAACACCATCTCTTTTTTATATTATATAATTTTGTTATGAGTGTTGATAGAATTATAAAAGACTTAGAGTTATTAGCTGAGCCAAGTTTTGCAAAATGGCTTGGTCCTTTTTTAAATATTACAAATTATCCGAATGAAATTTTACTTGGTATAAGAACTCCTAAATTAAGAAAACTTGCTAAAGAATATAAAGATATTGAACTTAATGTTTTGAAAACTTTGATTAAAAGTAATATTCATGAAGCTCGTGCGTTGGCTATATTTATAATGCTTATAAAAGTAAAAAAAGAGCCTATAAAAATATGTAATTTATACTTGGAAAATTTGGAGCATATTAATAATTGGGATTTGATTGACTATTCTGCTCCACATATTGTTGCACCAAATGTTGATAAATCTGTTTTAAGAAATTTATCCAATAGTAGTTATTTATGGGCTAATCGTGTTGCTATGGTATCAACGATATATTTTATTAAAAAAGGTGATTTTGATTTAGCTTTAGAGTTTGCAGAAAAATTCATTAATCATCCTCATCATTTGATGCATAAAGCTGCGGGTTGGATGCTTAGAGAAATTGGTAAAAAAGATACTCAAACTTTGATAAAGTTTTTAGATAAGTTTTCAAACTCTATGCCAGCAATTATGAGAAGCTATGCTAAAGAAAATTTATGAATTTCCTTCAGTAACGGTATCTTCAGTATTTGCTTGAACGGTTGTATCTATTTTGTTTCTAGTGTTAAAGTCTTTGATTCGATTAACCTTAGTTTCATCTAATGTCATTTTTGTACTATCTAGATTAGAACCATAATCAGAAGTTAATTGAGAAACTGCTTCTTGGTAGTACATATCTTCTGGTACAATTCCGTCAAGAACATCACCATATGTATTTTGTAGACCATAATCAACAATTCTAGCAGCTGCTAATTTTGTTTGTTGATATAGTTTGTTAAATGATTCAATCATTGCATCATCAATTTCATTTCCAGATCTAATTTTTGATCTGAAATCAGAAATTAAGCTTTCAAGGTGCTCTTTACTAGTATTAGAAAGTTCATTACTGTTTGCAAGATTCTCAGCTTTATTGATTAATCTAGTGCAAATATAAGTTGTAATATTATTTTTGTAATCATGATCTAATTCGCTTATTGCTTGAAGTATATTGGTGCTACTTGATTGGTAACAACTTACAATTTCAAGGATATCATATTTATCTAACTCACCAGAAATAAATTCTTGTTCATTTTCTGCTGATTTTAATCCTTCAAAAACTTGATCGACAGTAGCTTTTTCAATATTACTTCCAATACCAGCTTGTCTTAATAATTCTGGTATAGTTTTACCATTAATTTTTATATTGTTATTTCCATCTTTTAGAAGATCTTTAATTTCATCTTTATATTCATTTAGAGCTTTTTTAAGGTTTCTAACTTTTTCGTCAAGTGTTTCACCTTTATTTATTTCGTTGTTAAGCTCTGTTGCTCTACCACCCAAAGAGCCGTTGCTTATAAGTGCTTGTGCTAAACTCTTTAGTTCATTATATTGGTCTTCTTTAACTGAGTTACCTGCTCTGATGCTACCACCACCATTACCATTTGTATTTGTTAATGGAATAGTTGTCATACCAGAACTTAGACACCCAAGTTGTATACCACTATTTAATCCCATTGCTCGATTTGTACTATAAAGAGCCAAAGCTGGATTTAACATAAAATCCATACCTGAGGCTTGAGAATATGTATTAAAATTAAAATTAGGCATATTAAAATCAAATAATGCTGGATATACTGATGCGTGCATAAAAGCTTGGTTAAAGAATAATCTAAACGAACCGCATGAGCTTCCGCTTAACATATCATAGTTACTTTGTGAAAAACATCTGCCAAAAAAGCCCCACATAATGGTGTTCTCTCCTTTATTCAATAATGTTATATATATAAAGTATTTATAAATCGCATATTTGCTTATTTTTTTATATCCGCTTTACAAAACTTTACAATTATGTGCAAAATTATTCAACTAAACGGATGATTGAAGCTGTTTCAAATTTACATATAATCATAATGGTAGGTAGGTTAATTTATTGTTATCTCGGGGAGAATTGAATAATGTACGATAGACGTTGGTACGATTCACATGAACATACAACAAGAGCTTTTGAAATTTTGAAAGATATGGATGATGCTCAAAGAAGAGCTATAGCAAGAGATTTGACTACTGTTGTTAAACAAATTAAAGAACTTCATGAAGAAGATGAAGAGTCTGATGTAAGTTTGGGTATAGATAGAGTTCTAGGTTTATATAAGCTATCTAATTCTCGTCGTTGGTATGATAAAGTTAGTTTACTTTCTTATGCAATGAAGACTATGTCAACTTTACCTAAAGAAGATTTTTATACAATTATGGAAGGAATAGCAGTTTCTGCAGATTCAGAGTTTGTAGCTTAGTTATTTGTTCATTTCTTTCATGTTAACTGTTGGCGATACGCCTTTAAAAGCAAAAGGTTTAGCAAAGAAGAAAGCGCTAATGATGTTACATATATTTCCAACTACAGCCAGTGTAGATTTTGTGCGGGCAAATTTTTGAGGTAAAGCGCTTGCAATACCTATTAAACCAAAACCTCCCATTATCCATAGGTAAGCTTTAAAAATTCCTCTAGGAACGGCAATACAATCATTTACGTCGCTTTGGTTTTGAACAACGTTCATTAACCTGTCAATCAATTCTGGTTTTTTGGTTTGCTGATTAGGTTGTTTTTTAAATGTTTGATATGATGATTGGATTTGTTGAATATTCATATAAGTATTAAAACACATAAAAAAATTATTTGCTAATAATGTATGCTTAAAATTTGAAACAAGCACATAAATGGTTGTTTTGCTTTAATTCTAAATTAGGTGAATTATTATCGCAAAGTCCTTGTTCGAAGAAATCACATCTTGGATGAAATTTACAACCTAATATTATTTCATCAATGCTTGGAGGAGCGCCTTGTATTGTTTTAAGTTTTAGGGCTGGGTTTGTATTTGGTAAAGAATTTAGAAGAGCAATAGAGTATGGATGAATTGGGTTTTTGAAAAATTCTTTTACCTCTGCTTGTTCGACAATATGACCCGAGTACATAACAGTAACTGTATCAGCATAATTACTAACTAGAGCTAAGTCGTGTGATATTAGAATGATAGTTGTATTTAGTTCTTTTTTGATGTTATCTAAAATATCCATAATTTGTTTTTGGATGGTTACATCTAGTGCTGTTGTAGGCTCATCTGCTATTATAAGTTCTGCATTGCAAGCGAGTGCCATGGCAATAATAATTCTTTGCTTCATTCCTCCAGAAAACTCGTGTGGATAGAAATCTAATTTTTTATCTATTTCAGAAATTTTAACCATATCCATTACTTCTCGTGCTTTTCTAAGAGCTTGTCGTTTTGTTACTTTAGAATGAGCTTGAATCGATTCAACTAATTGGTCGCCTATTGTATATAGAGGGTTAAGCGAAGTCATAGGATCTTGAGGGATAAGTGCTATTTTATTCCCTCTTAGGTTGCGCATTTGTGTTTCTTTATAATTTAAAATATTTTCATTGTTGAAAAATATTTCGCCATTTTTAATAAAAGAATTTTTAGGGAGGAGTTTTATAATGGACATTGCAGTCATTGTTTTTCCACAACCAGATTCGCCAACAATTGCATGCATTTTTCCTCTTTCATAATTCAAATTAATATTATAAAGAGCTTGGGAAATTTGCGTTTCACCTTTAAAAAATAAGTCTAAATTTTTTATTTCTAATATTGTATTCATAAATGTATTATAATCATTTTATTTTTATAAATCACTTACTCTTTTAGTTATTTTAAAGAAGCAATAGCTTTTTGATAATCATTCGAGTTATAGATATAACTTCCAGCTACAAGAGAATTTGCACCTAAAGATGTACAAATTTTTGCGGTGAGGTTGTTAATGCCACCGTCAACTTGAATTATTAAATTATTTTGAGCTTTTTCTTTAATAGAAGGTATTTTCATAGCACATTCGTGCATAAATTCTTGTCCCCCAAAACCTGGCTCAACTGTCATTATTAGTACCAAATCTATTTCATCTATGTAAGGATAAATTACTGAAGGATCAGTTTTTGGTTTGATTGATATTCCAACTTTTTTATTAAAAGATTTTATAAGTGAAATAACTTGTTCTATTTTATCAGGGCAAGCTTCATAATGAAATGTTATTAAATCTGCACCAGCTTTTGCAAAGGCTTCAATGTATTTTTCAGGGTTTTCAATCATAAGATGCACATCTAAAAACATATCTGTTTTTTTTCGTATAGATTTAATTACAGGGATTCCAATAGAAATATTTGGAACAAAATGTCCATCCATAACATCGATATGTATCCAATCAGCTCCAGAAGTTTTAACTGCTTCTATTTCCATATCAAGTTTCATAAAATCTGCTGATAAAATTGATGGAGAGATTATTATTTGATTCATACTTGCTCCTTTGCTTTTTTATTTTATCACAGCTTTTTTTAAAGTTGAATAGGCTTGTTATTTCATCAAAATTATAATATTATTGACTGGTGAAAAGGAGAAAAATTTTGATTAATCCAGAAGAAGAACTATTAGATTTTAAAAAATATTTAAAGAAAATCTTAACTTTAATTGATAGTGAAGCTATATTTACTTGGTTTGATACTAGATTTTTGGATAAAAATAGAATTGATGATTTGCTATGTTGTTTAGAAGCAAGTTGGCCAGAGGATTACAAAAATTATATTTCAAAATATTCAACAAGTAGAGTTAAAAGTACTAAAAATCTTAGGCACCTAAAAGATGTAATCACAAATAAATTTTTTATGAATAATTCTGTATATTTAATTAGGTATTCAGAAGCTCAACTAGCGATAAGTCAGTTATTACAATCAATTGATTCTGATATGAAAAATATTTATAGAAGTCAATATGATAACTTTTAATTGACTTTTATCTTTTGTTTATTGTAAAATTTTGGTAACTATCATAAAGAATATAATGGAGTAGAAAATGAATTCACAGCAAGATATAATTTACGGACTAATGAATGAGCTAGAAGAAGCTTTGGATAAAGGGTTTCCTTTATTAGGTTATCATTTTACGGTTGTTAAAAAAGATACTGTGACAAGCATTTTAGATAGATTATATGCAGCTTTGCCTGATGAGATTAAAGAAGCAAGAGCTCTTTTAAGAAGAAGAGATGAACTTCAATATGAAGCTCAACAAAGAGCTGAAAAAGTTGTTGCTGATGCTCAAGCAGAAGCAAATAGACTTCTAAGTGAATCTGATTTATTAAGAGCAGTTCAGAGAGAAGCTGAAAAAATAAAAGAACAGGTGATTACTGATTGTGAAGATATAAAACGTAAATCTCTTGAAGAAGCAGATGCAGTTCGCAATCAAGCTATTGATGAAGCCTTAAGAACAAAAGATGGTGCTTCAGTATATGCAGAACAAGTTCTTGTTAGCTTAGAACAAAATTTAAATCAATTACAAGAAATTGTAAAAAACGGACAATTACAGTTAGAAAGACGTAGATCAGAATCTGATGGTCAAGTTTCTGGCAATTATACAAACCAAAGAGCTGAATATGTTCAAGATTTTAGAATGAATTAATAGAGTTTTTGAGAATAATTAAAAGGCTTCGTAAGAAGCCTTTTTTATTGTGTTAATTCATATAGCAAGATTTTGTAGCTATTGAAAAAAAATCTTTTACATGTATCATGAAAGTGTTCTCTATAGGAAGAGACAAAATATTAAAATAAAAAGGAGAAAGAAATGAACGTTATTGTAGAAGATTCATGTATTGCTTGCGGTGCTTGCGAATCAATTTGCGACGCTGTATTTTCAATCGAAGATAAAGCTGTAGTTAATGCAGGAGCTGTAGAAGCTAATGCTGATGCTGTTCAAGAAGCAGCAGCTGCTTGCCCTGTTTCAGCTATCGTTGTTGAATAGTTTTTAATAAAAAAGGCGCGAAGCCATTAGGCTTCGCCCCTTTTTTATTTCTTCCTAAAACCTTTTTCTTTTGAAATTGTTCTTCCAATAGTTGCAAACTTTTCTTCAAGCTGTTGTCGTACTTGAAATTCATTATCATTTATACCAGCTTTGTTAGGATAAATTTCATATTTTTTACGATTACAAACATCAGAAACATTAGGCATAACAACATTTGCGCCACTTTGAAGCGCGATTAAACGACCATTTGGAATTATTGTCTCCATCGCTGTTGTTGCAGGAATATTTACAGTAGGTAAATTTATTCTAGTAAGTGCCATAACTTTTAGAGCAAGCCAAAAATCACCTTGTTTTTCATCTTTAAGAGGTGTTTGATTATGTGGAATAAATGGCCCAATACCTATCATATCTGCATCAATTTCTTTAAAGAATAAAATGTCATTAGCTAAAGATTTTATTGTCTGATTAGGAAGTCCAACAAGACATCCTGTTCCGACTTCGTAGCCAAGAGTTTTTAAATCTTCAAGACAATGGATTCTGTTCTCAAAACTAGCGTTTGGGTGCATTGCCTCATAAAGCTTTTTATCAGTAGTTTCTATTCTTATTAAATATCTATCTGCACCAGCTTCTCTGTAAGCTTTGTATTCATCAAAACTTTTTTCTCCCAAGCTAAGAGTTACAGCAACATCAAACTCTTTTATACTACGAATAATATCGCATAATTTATCAGAATAATAATTATCATCTTCACCAGATTGAAGAACTATTGTGCGATAGCCTAAATTAACAGCTTTTTTTGTTGAAAGAAGAATTTCATCTTTAGAAAGTCGATATCTTTCTACTTCTTTGTTAGGTGAACGAAGTCCACAATATAGACACTGGCGCTTGCAGATATTAGAAAATTCAATTAAAGCTCTTAAATGAATTTCATCACCAACATTTTCACGACGAACTCTATCAGCTTCTTTAAAAAGCCAATCGTTTTTAGTGTTGTTAGATAAAATATCAATGATTTCTTGTTTATTCATATTTTCCCTTTTTGTGTCATGCTGAACTTGTTTCAGCATCTTACAAGTTTAATGTGATTACTATATTCTAATAAGATCCTGAAATAAATTCAGGATGACAATTTATAATTATCCAAAAATTTCTAAAGACCTTTCTAAAATCCCATTCATATACGCAATTGCCATACCATAATTTACGATTGGAATATTTTGTTCATTTGCTTTTTTTAGTCGTGATTTCATTTCTGTTTCATTAAGCATACACCCACCACAGTGAACAATTAAAGCATATTTAGATAAATCTTGTGGAAATTCACCACCTTGTGTGAATTCAAATTCTAAACCTTTGTCAGTATATTTTTTTATCCAATTTGGAAGCTTAACTGTTCCAATATCATTACATTGTCTATGATGTGTGCAACCTTCTGAAATTAATACTTTATCACCATCTTTTAATTCAGAAATCTTTTTAGCGCCATTTATTAAAATATCTAATTCTCCTTTATAATTCGCCATTAAAATTGAAAAAGATGTAAGGATAATATTTTCAGGTACAATCTTTTTGACTTCATTAAAAGCCTGAGAGTCGGTAATAACGTATTTTGGTGTAACTTTTTTTAGAATATCATCTAGCTCGTTTACTCCACAGCAAATTGCAGTTGCGTGAGCGTCTAAGATTTCTCTAAGCGTGTTTTGTTGAGGTAAAATTATTCTTCCTTTTGGTGCAGATTCATCAATCGGAATCACCATTATTACAATATCGCCTACTTGAAGGCGGTCTTTTATAATAAATTTTTCTTTTTTATTGTCGTTTATTAAATGACCAATTTTTTCCTTTAGTTCATTTACACCATCACCTGTTAAGGCAGAGACTTGAAATACCCCCGCCCCTTGAGGGAGGGGGGTGCTACGCACGTAAGAATTTTCTATAATTGTATTGTCATTGCGAGTTATAAGTGCGGAGCTAGGGGGTGGGGTTAAATTCCTTTTTATGTATTCAATAACCCCTTCAATATTTTTATCAATATCGTTATTCCAAATTCTTATAACTTTATATCCCAATTTATTAAGAAATTTTGTTCGTTCTTTATCATAATCTTTATTTTTTTCTTCGTTATGGTGACCACCATCAAGCTCTATAATTAGCCTTAGTTCAGAACAGAAAAAGTCAACAATATATCTATCTATCGGTTGTTGTCTTCTAAACTTATAGCCTAATTGTGATTTATTCAAATATTGCCATAATTTTTTTTCTTGTTTTGTAGCATTATTTCGTAATTCTATTGCATTATTTTGTATCTCTTTACTAATTTTGTGAGATGCGGTTTTACCCCACCCCCTACCCCCTCCCTCAAGGGGCGGGGAAATTAATAAATCAATTTTATTATAAACAATTAAATAAGGAATTTTTCTTTTCTCAAATTCACTTATCAGATTTTTATCAAACTCATTTTCGCCAACAGTTGAATCAATTACTAAAACTGCAATATCGGTTTTATCAAGAACTTGTTTTGTTTTTTCAACTCTTAAATCACCTAATTTACCCCCGTCATCAATCCCCGCAGTATCAATTATAACAACAGGCCCTAAAGGCAAAAGCTCCATAGATTTAGAAACTGAGTCAGTTGTTGTACCTTTAACATCAGATACAATTGAAAGTTTTTGGTTAGTAATAGCGTTAACTAGAGATGATTTACCACTATTTGTACAACCAAAGAAAGCTATATGCGGACGTTCAGATTTTTGTAATTGCATAATGATATTTTAAAATAACAATAGGCTAAAAGTCTACCCTATAACTAGCAAAAAAAAAATATTTTTATGTTTTAATTAAACATAAACCAAAAAAGGAGTATGTATTTATGGAAATTAATAAAATTCAACAAAATCAACCAAATTTTCAAGCTCTTAAAAGTTTAAAATATAAAGGTTTATATAAGAAAAATACTGAACAAGCTAAAAAATTAAAACAAGCTTTTATGAATAATAAAATAGCTATGGATTTTTGTAAGACCTATGATGTTGATGTATCTATCGGTGCTGAAAAACAAGGTAAGAATATTTTATCAAGTTATATTCGCTTAGATTTTATAAATCCTATTAAATCTAAATTATTTGGACTTTTTAATATAAAAGATTCTGTTATGGTACATGCAACATCTGGAAACAACAATTCTTTAGAACAATTGACTAATTTTATGTTAGAAGAAATAACCAAACAAAAAGATGGAAAAGATATAGGAACACTTGCTAAAAATATTCAAACAACAATGAACGAAATTCGTATTATTTAGCTAAAGATGTTAACTTGGTAAAGCTGACAAAAACTAAATTTTTATTAAATTTGTAACTCAACCTATATTTCTATTATATTCCCTAATATCTAAAATCTCTGTTTCCTTTTTCGATTTCAATTAAATTTTTAGCGATTGAGTTTTTTAGAGCTTCATTTGTAATTTTATTTAACTCTTTTTGAATAAATTCTTCGCCAATTTTCTTAGTTTCAGGACTTGCATAGTCTACCAAAAACTCTTTCAATGTAATTAAAGCATTTGGCTGACAACAGTTTTGGATAAGTCCAGTTTTGCAAAGTGACATAAATCTATCGCCAGTTCTACCCTCACGATAACAAGCTGTACAGAATGATGGAATTTTTCCTAATTGCATTAGCCAACGGATAACTTCATCTAAAGTTCTTTGGTCTGATACGTCAAATTGCTCTGTATCTACTGGTCTTTCGTCTTCAGTATATCCACCAACAGAAGTTCTTGATGCACCTGACACTTGTGAAACCCCAAGTTGAAGCAACCTTGCTCTTACTTCTTCTGACTCACGAGTTGAAACAATAAGTCCTGTATAAGGAACTGCGATACGGATAAGTGCAACAAGTTTTGCAAATGTATCGTCATCAATTCCGTTATCAAATTGTTTTGAATCAATGCCATCAGCGTTTTTAATTCTTGGAACAGAAATTGTATGAGGCCCTACTCCGTGAACAGCTTCTAAGTGTTCAGCATGCATTAAAAGTCCAGCAAACTCATATTTGTATCTTTCAAGACCAAAAAGCACGCCTAAGCCAACATCATCAATTCCGCCTTCCATAGCCCTGTCCATAGCTTCTGTATGATAAGCATAATTATGTTTCGGCCCTGTTGGGTGAAGTTTCTCATAAGATTCTTTATGATAAGTTTCTTGAAATAAAATATAAGTTCCAATTCCTGCATCGTGTAATTTTTTATAGTTTTCAACACTTGTTGCAGCGATATTCACGTTAACACGTCGAATTGCGCCGTTTTTGTGTTTAACAGAATAAATTGTATTTATGCATTCCAAGATGTATTCAATCGGGTTATTTACAGGATCTTCGCCAGCTTCGATAGCTAAGCGTTTATGTCCCATGTCTTGAAGTGCAATAACTTCAGCTTTCACTTCTTCTTGAGTAAGTTTTTTTCTTGGAATAGTTGTATTCTGTTTGTGATATGGACAATACACACAACCATTCACACAATAGTTTGAAAGATAAAGTGGTGCGAAAATTACGATTCTATCACCATAGAAAGCTTCTTTAATTTCTTCTGCTAAAGCAAAGATTTTTTTAGTAATTTCAGGATTATCATTCGCTAAAAGAACACTTGCTTCTTCGTGCGTAAGTCCAGCGCAATTAGTTTCGTTGCCTGTTTTTACAGGACGAGCTTTTTCTAAAAATTTATTTATTAAATCCAAATTATCTTTGTTTTTTTCAGCGTAATCAAGTGTTTTAAGAATCTCATCATGAGAAATAAATTCTTCTGCTTTCAATGATTTTTTATCGTACATTTTATTCCCTCTTGTCTTTTTTAATTATGTAATAAATAAAAATTTTAATCAAATTAAGAAAAGATTAAAAAATGTTTTCTTTTCTATGTTTGCGTTATAATTTTCTTAAGCTCGGGAGAGTAGAAATGAAAGGGAGATACTCGTATGACAAAAAAAACAATTACAGTTGACGGCAACTACGCTGCAGCGCATATCGCGTATGCATTAAGCGAAGTATCCGCAATCTACCCTATCACTCCATCTTCTACAATGGGAGAATGGGTTGATGAATGGGCATCACAACACAGAAAAAACATCTGGGGCAAAGAAGTAAGAGTTGCTGAAATGCAATCTGAAGCTGGTGCTGCAGGTGCTGTACACGGTTCACTTGCTGCAGGTGCGTTGACTTCAACTTACACTGCATCACAAGGTTTACTATTGATGATTCCTGTAATGCACAAAGCTGCTGGGGAAATGCTTCCTCACGTAATTCACGTTTCAGCTCGTGCGTTAGCAGCACAATCATTAGCAATCTTTGGTGACCACACAGACGTCATGGCTTGTCGTAACACAGGTTACGCTATGTTAGCTGCTAACTCAGTTCAAGAAGAAATGGATTTAGCTCTTGTAGCTCACTTATCTACTTATAAAGCTAAAGTTCCATTCTTACAATTCTTTGATGGTTTCAGAACTTCTCACGAAATTCACAAAATCGAAGAAATTTCTTACGAAGATATTGCTAAATTAGTAGAACCAAAATATATCGAAGAATTCAAAGCTAGAGCATTACGTCCGGAAGCTCCTATTTGTAAAGTTGGTGCTCAAAACGGCGACGTATACTTCCAAGGTCGTGAAACTTCTAACAAATACTACGAAGCTGTTCCTGATATTGTTCAAGAATACATGGATAAAGTTGCTCAAGTTACTGGCAGACAATACCACCCATTCGATTACGTTGGTGCACCTGATGCTACAGACGTAATTGTTGCTATGGGTTCTGGCTGTGAAGCTATTGAAGAAACTATCGAATACTTGAACTCAGTTCAAGGCAAAAAATATGGTTTGGTTAAAGTTAGATTATACAGACCGTTTGACGTTAAGAGATTTAATGAAGCTCTTCCTAAATCAGTTAAGAGAATCGCTGTTCTTGATAGAACAAAAGAACCTGGTTCAATCGGCGAACCTCTATACCTAGATGTAGTTGCAGCTTTAGAAAATAAAGAAATTAGAGTAATTGGCGGTCGTTATGGTCTATCTTCTAAAGAATTTACACCATCAATGATTCTTGCTATATTCAAACATTCAGAAGCTAATGGCTTCCACGGATTTACAGTTGGTATCAACGATGACGTAACTAACAAATCTTTAAAAGTTGAAGAAACTATCGTTACTGAACCTGCTGGTACAACTAACTGTATGTTCTGGGGTCTTGGTTCTGACGGTACAGTTGGTGCTAACAAAAACTCAATCAAGATTATCGGTCAATATACAGACAAAGATGCTCAAGCATACTTTGCTTATGACTCTAAAAAATCTTTCGGTGTAACTGTTTCTCACTTAAGATTTGGTGACAAACAAATTAAGTCAACTTACTTAATTACTGCACCTGATTTTGTTTCTTGCTCAGCTCACGCTTATATCGGAAAATATGACCTACTTAAAGGTATTAAAGAAGGTGGAACATTCCTTCTTAACTCTCCTTGGTCAAAAGAAGAGGCTTTCTCTCACTTAACAAGAGATATGCAAGAAACTATCATCAACAAAAAGATTAAATTCTATAATGTTGATGCCGAAAAATTAGTAAAAGAACAACCAGGTCTTCGTGGTAAAGGTGCTAACACAGTTATGATGGTTGCATACTTCAAAGTATCAGGTATCATTCCATTTGAACAAGCATACGAAGGTATGAAAGAAATGACAATAAAAACCTTTAAGAAAAAAGGTGATGACGTTGTTAACATGAACTTAGCACTTATCGATGCTGCAATTAATGCTACTGAAGAAGTTGTTATTCCAGCTTCTCTTGACGGCGTTGCTCATGCTGATTACGTTGAAATGATTCCAGCTGATGCTGATAAATTTGCTAAATCGATCATTGAACCATCAATGAGACAAAAAGGTGATGATATCCCTGTTTCAGCGATGTCAGTTGACGGTGTGATCCCAACTGGTACAGCTAAATTAGAAAAACGTGGTATCGCTCCTCGTGTTCCAAAATGGAATTCTGAAACTTGTGCTCAATGTGGTGTTTGTGCTTCTGCATGTCCACACGCAGCAATAAGAACTAAATTAGTTGAACCAGCAGACGCTGAAAAAGCTCCAGCATCATTCACAATGGTTGATGCTAAACCAAACGATCATGGTGAAAAATTCAAAGTTCAAGTTTATTGTGATGACTGTACAGGTTGCGGTGTTTGTCTTGACCAATGTCCGATGAACAAAATCCCTGGCAAAGAAGCTTTAACTTGGTCAACTATCGAAGCTGAAAAAGAAGCTGGTGAAAAAGAAAACGAAAAATTCTTTGGTGAATTACCAGATAACGTAATGGGTAAAAATACAACTAAAACTATTAAAGGTGCTATGTTAAGAACTCCTTTATTCGAGTTCTCTGGCGCTTGTGCTGGTTGTGGTGAAACTCCTTATGTTAAATTAGTTTCTCAATTATTTGGTGAAAATGCAATCGTTGCTAACGCAACAGGTTGTTCATCAATCTACTCTGGTACTTTCCCTACAATTCCTTACACAACTAACAAGGATGGTAGAGGTCCAGCTTGGGCTAACTCATTATTCGAAGACAACGCTGAATTCGGTTTCGGTATGAGATTAGCAGTAGATCAAAACAGAGATACTTTAAAAACTTATGTAGAAAAAGTTTTAGCTTGTGAAGAAGCTCCTGCTGATTTGAAAGAAGCTTTAGAAGGTGCTATAGCTCACTTCGATAACTCAAAAACAGAAGAAGCAGTTGCTGCTCAAAACAAAGCTAAAGAAGTTCTTGCTAAATACGCAGACAAAGATTGCACTGATTTAGCTAAAGTAAGAGAGCTTCAAGACTACTTCACAGATAAATCTGTATGGATTATAGGTGGTGACGGTTGGGCTAACGACATCGGTTATGGCGGTATTGACCACGTACTTGCTCAAGGTCAAAACGTTAACATCTTAGTTCTTGATACAGAAGTTTACTCTAACACTGGTGGTCAAGCTTCTAAATCAACACCTACAGGTGCTGTTGCGAAGTTTGCTACAGGTGGTAAGAGAACTTA
>JAZRSL010000013.1:0-74895 GCA_045651505.1 Candidatus Gastranaerophilaceae bacterium
TATTTGTCTTCCTAAGACCGCTTGGCCTCCGACTTAACAACAAATCAAAGATGATAAAAAGAAAGAGAAAAAAAGTGGAAGAAGAAAACGAAAATAAAAGAGAACCTAGGCCGTTTTTAGGAATTTGGTTTGACTGTTGCGGAGTATATGGTCGTATTTATAAAAATAAAGAAAGTACTGCTTATGTTGGAAGGTGTCCTCGTTGCCTACGTTCAGTTAGAGCTAGGGTTGGTGAAGAAGGTACTAATCAGAGATTTTTTAGAGGTAGTTAGGGGTAAAGATAAGGGGGTAAATATCATAATCGCATAGTGCGTTTATACACATCAGGTAGCCATTACTATAAGCCTCCCTAAGACTTTTCTATTCTATTACCTAATGCGTCATAATATTCAGTTTTGGGTTTTGATAAGAACTTTCCAGAATCATCATACCATTTTTGGGTATAATGCACACCGTCATCATAATAAACTGTTGAAATTCCCAATTTATCTTCAAGTGAACAAAATCTATATTTTATTACAAACAATTGACTTTATGTACTGCATACAGTACAATGCTAATATGAATAATTACGAAATTGAATATCTAATTTTACCAAACGGCAAGGCTCCAATTATTGAATGGTTAAATTCTTTAGACAGTATTACAAGAAAACGTATTAACCAAAGAATACTTAGAATTGAAGATGGTAACTTCGGAGATTACAAAAAACTATCAGAAGACATTTCCGAATTACGTTTTTCCTTTGGTAAAGGATATAGAATTTATTACACTGAAGAAAATAATAAAATCATTTTATTAATTAACGGTGGAGATAAATCAAAACAATCAAAAGATATCGAAAAAGCACATGAATTTCTTGAACAATGGAGAATTAAAAATGACTAAATCAAAATCTTTTAACGAATATATTTTAAACGATTTAAAAACTGATGAAGATATTAAAGAATGGATTAATATTGGATTCCAAGAGTTTTTACAAGATAATGACCTAAATGCGTTTGTGAAAGCATTAGAATATGCAGTAAGAGCTAAAGATTCTATTTTAGGTATTTCTAAAAAGACAGGGATTTCAAGAAGTAATCTTTACGCAATTTTTAACGGAGAGCAACAACCTCAATTATCTACAGCATTAAAAATAATCAAAGAACTTGGATATACTGTTCAAGTAGCTTAAGCTTATTAAAACAGAGGGAGAAAATATGAATTTAAATGATTTAAGAAAAGAAAATGAAGTTTTAGATATTTTTTGTGAATTAGTTCAAATTCCATCACCATCCCTGAAAGAAGAAAAAGTTGCTGAATGGATTTTAGAATTTTGTAATAAAAATAATATTAATGTGCGCAAAGATGATTATGGAAATATTTACATTTCTGTGCCAGCTACTGATGATACAAAAGAACCAATTATGATATCAGCTCACATGGATGTAGTTGGTGATGATAGCCCAATTGAATTACAATTTGATGGACAATTTATTAAAGCAAATGGAAGAACTTTAGGTGCAGATGATAAAGTTGGTGTGGCTTGTGGGTTAATGTTAGCTAAAGAAATCTCAAAAGTATCAGAACCACATGGTTTACTAGAAGTTACTTTTACTCGTGACGAAGAAACTGGCATGAGTGGAGCTGAAAATTTAGAATTTGATAAAATGCAATCTAAATATATTTTAGTTTGTGACGCTGATAGGTTAGGACAATTACAAGTTTCTGGAGCAAGCTATACAAACGCTAATATCACTGTAAAAAGTTTTAAAGGTGGACACTCAGGTATTGATATTGGAGATGAAACAAGATTAAATGCAGCTAAATTAATTACAGAATTATTAGCTGAATTTCCACAAGGAGCTTATTATAAAGATGAAACGGGTGTGATTACTTCTTGCAACCTTGGTGCATTAGTTGCTGGTGGAATTCAAAATTCAGTAGCTTCAATTGTTGAAAAAGGTGTTAAAACAAATGATTATATTACTGAAATAATGAAAAAGACTTCTACAAATATAATTAACGTTTTAGGTAAGGCATCATACTCAATAAGAAGCGCGTCTTTTGCGAAAGAAGAAGAGCTTAAAGCTTTAATGGTATCAATCGTAGATAAATTTAATAAAAAATACGTAGGCTTAGCTCAAGCTGAAATTGAGTTTGAAGTTCATTTATTACCTTTTGAAAGAGTTGAAGATGATAGAGTGGAGAAAGCTTTTGCTTCTGCTGCAGAGAAAGTCGGAGTAGATTTTGAAATATCTTCTTTCCACGCAGGAGCTGAAACTCATATTTATTGTCAAAAACAAAATAAAAGTGGTGAAACTTTTGCTCCATTCTTGCTGGGGTTAGCTGATATTTATAATATGCATTCAGCTGAAGAAAAAGTTGACTATGATACAATATTAAAAGGCTATGAGATTTTAAAGAATACTTTTATTGAAATTAATTAATTTTGCCTAGCAAATTTATTTTTTACCTGTTTTATAATACTTGTAAAGGAGAATATTTATGAATATAAATGCTATTAATAATTGTAATTCATCACAACAGACGTTTAGAGGCTGGAATGATAGAAGATTTTTTAAAGAAATTACAGAAAGAAGTAAATTTTCTAAGCACTATAAAGAAGTAATACTTCCTGAAATAAAAGAGAAGGCTATTAATAAAGCTCAGTTTTATGGTAAGCCTGTTAGAATTGCAGCTTTAGATAATAATAAATTTTTAGTAAATGTTGGAACAATAACAAGATTTATTGATGGAAATGAAGTGAATCCGGAAACAATGTCAAGTGCTATTGAAAATTTAGCAAGGGGAAATTCGGTGGCTGAAGACTATGGTATTAAAAAAGCTGAAGAATTTATTAAGATGTATGCTCCGGATGTTGCGGGAAAAACATATAGAAAGCTTCCTAGAAATTAAGAAGACTTCTTAAATATAAAAAAAATTAAAAAGCTCTAAGTTTTTTCTTAGAGCTTTTTAATTTTTATGAGTAAGTGAAAAAGATAAATTATATATTTACCCCTTTACCCTCTAGCCAGCATTTTGGATAGCAACTGCAACTGCAACAGTAGCACCTACCATTGGGTTGTTACCCATACCGATTACACCCATCATTTCTACGTGAGCAGGAACTGAAGATGAACCAGCGAATTGAGCATCACCGTGCATTCTGCCCATAGTATCTGTCATACCATAAGAAGCTGGGCCTGCAGCAACGTTATCTGGGTGAAGTGTTCTACCTGTACCACCACCTGATGCTACAGAGAAGTATTTCTTATCGTTTTCGAAACACCATTTTTTGTAAGTACCAGCAACTGGGTGTTGGAAACGAGTTGGGTTAGTTGAGTTACCAGTGATTGATACGTCAACACCTTCTTTAATCATGATTGCAACACCTTCTGAAACGTCGTCAGCACCATAGCAACGAACTTTTGCTCTTTCGCCATCAGAGAACGGAGTTTCTTTAACGATTTTTAATTCGCCAGTCTTGAAATCATATTCAGTTTCAACAGCTGTGAAACCATTGATTCTAGCGATGATGTAAGCAGCATCTTTACCAAGACCATTTAAGATAACTCTTAAAGGATTTTTTCTAACTTTGTTAGCGTTTCTAGCAATACCGATAGCACCTTCAGCAGCTGCAAAAGATTCGTGACCAGCTAAGAAACAGAAACATTCAGTTTCTTCTCTTAATAACATAGCTGCTAAATTGCCGTGACCGATACCAACTTGACGTCTGTCTCCAACTGAACCTGGAATAGCGAAAGCTTGTAAGCCTAAACCGATTGCTTCAGCAGCTTCAGCAGCTGTTTTGATTCCTTTTTTAATAGCGATAGCTGCACCTAAAGTATATGCCCAAGATGCGTTATCGAAAGCGATAGGCTGAATGCCTTTAACAATAGCATCAACATCGATGCCTTTTGATAGACATAAATCACGAGCTTCTTCTAAATTTTTGAAACCATATTCAGGTAAAACTTTTTTAAGAGTAGCTTCGCGTCTATCTTGTCCTTCAAATTTTACTGTCATAATTTTATTTCCTTTACTTTATTTTTGTAATTCTATGTGCGTAGCACTATTCTTCTCTTGGGTCAATATATTTAACCGCATCAGCAAATCTGCCGTAGGTACCTATATTCTTTTCGTAAGCTTCTTTTGGATCAACACCTTTTTTAATTGCATCCATAAGTTTTCCTAAGTGCACGAATTGGTAACCGATAACTTCATCATTTTTATCTAAACCAAGTTTAAGGATATAACCTTCAGTTAATGAAAGGTATCTAACACCTTTTTGTTTGGTTGAGTGAATTGTACCAGTCATAGAGCATAAGCCTTTACCTAAGTCTTCAAGACCAGCTCCGATTGGTAAACCGTTTTCAGAGAAAGCAGATTGAGTTCTGCCGTAAACGATTTGTAGGAATAATTCTCTCATAGCTACGTTAATAGCATCACAAACTAAGTCTGTGTTAAGAGCTTCTAAAATTGTTTTACCAGGAAGTATTTCACCAGCCATAGCTGCTGAGTGAGTCATACCTGAACATCCGATTGTTTCAACAAGAGCTTCTTGAATAACGCCTTCTTTAATGTTAAGTGTCAATTTGCAAGTACCTTGTTGAGGTGCACAACATCCACAACCGTGAGTAAGACCAGAAATGTCTTTAATTTCTTTACATTTTGTCCATTCACCTTCTTGAGGGATTGGAGCTGGAACGCCTTTAACACCGCGGCGAACACAGCATTGATTTTCGATTTCATGTGTAATTTCTATTTTGCCCATTTGGACCTCCTTATAAAATACAAAAAAATAAGCTATTTCTCCTGCTTTTAATTATATTACAAACAAAAAAAGGAAACATGCAAAAAATATTTTTACGTGTTTTTTAATACAAGAAAGAGGTGAAAAATGAAAATATTAAAACAATTACCAATGATAAAAAATAAAAATATTTTAAAGACAACAATATTAGCTACATCATTAGCTTTGTCTCCATTGGTTATTGCAAAAGCTCAAAATCAAGATTCTTTTGAAACGAAAAACGCAGTTGAAACTGTTGATATGACTTTAACTAATAATAAGAGTATTGAATCAATGACTACAGAAGAGATTATAAAAGAGTTTGATTCTATAGGAACAGTTAGTGCGGAAGAACTTTATCTTGAGGAAAATAAAAATTCTAAGGTTAAAAAATTCTTTGCTATTTTAGGTGCAGCTATTGGGCTAGTTGGTGTGGCATTATTATGTGCTTGGGAACCAGATAATAAAAATAAACCTAAATCATAGAAGTAACGTCTTCTACAAAATCTTGCATATCTGCAACATATCCTCGGCTGAAGACATCATAAGCGTTACTAGCTTGTTTTTTTGCAAAATTCATGAATTGTGAATTATTATCATTCGGGGTTTTTAATAAGTTTGAGAAATAATCTCCAAAATCCATGTCTTTAATTTCGATTGCTGAATTTATTCCAGTTTCTTTGAATAAATTTTCTCCAAGAGCTTCCATTTGGTCTTGAACTTTTTCAGCATGTTCTATGCCGTCAGTAGCATTTAGAGGTTCAATAATTAAACCAGCAGGAGCACCCATTTGTCCAACAGAGTTTGTTGTTGTAATTTCGTTACCTGCATTCATTTGCTTTTCTAAAAGATTAGCAAATGTATCATCGTTCAAATCAAAGCCCTGCGGTTTTGTAATCCCCCCAAGTCCTTGTGTTGATATTTGATTAATTAAATTTTCCACTAAGCTCATGTTAGCATTTTATAATAATATTTACCCCTTCTCATCCTCTTAAAAGTGTAAAGATAAAGAATTCTTATTTATACTAGCTTGATATCTTCTTCTATAAAAGGTGTTTGAAGTTTTTTTTCAGCAATGTTGCTATTGATATCCAAGTTTTCGCATAGAATAGTTTTTAAATACTCAGCAATGTTGTTCTGTGGAACAGGTTTTCCTCCAGATGTTATTGTGATGTCAGTTTCTTTTTTGTGTTTTTCAAAAAAATTATATAAGCAAGAATCTGATTTTTTTTCAATATCACCTTTTGTGACTGTTGTTGTTTCCCCAATACGTTTAACAAATATTGGAGTTCCTATGTTCATTGCTGTTAAGTCTTTTTGCTCTCCTTTTCCGTAGGCAAAGCCTACAGGTACAACTGTAACTTCTTTTTTTACTCCCAAAATTTTGTTAATCATGTTTGCAACACCAGTTTGAAATCTTCCATGCAAGTCCAAGTCTTTTCTTACTGCGAGTCTTCCTTCTGGGAAAATAAATATATTACATTTATTTCTTACAAAATCTTTTATTAATGGGAAAAAAGCTTTTGCATTTGAGCTTTTATCACCACCAGTTATACTAGCATCAATACCAACAGCACCAAAGTTTTCAAAAGCTTTACGCTTTGTTGGATTCATTGTTTTTAAGATATCTTCGTTTAAAATAATTTTTGGCAAAGGAAATTGTTCTACGCTGGCTTTTTTGTAAGCTTCTGCAAGTAAAATATTTAATACGGCAAGTAATTGAGGATCTTCTGTTTGATTTGAATGATTCATAATGAATATAGTTGAATCACCAGTTTTAGCGATTTGTTCTAAAATTTTATCTTCAATATTTACATCAATTACTTTTTTTGTAGCGTAAAGTCTTCCAATTTCGGCCAGTTGCGCCAAGAAAACTTTATCTTGTTTAGGAGTTAACGCTGCAATATTACGTGTAATTTCTTTTGATTTTTTTGATTGAAATAAATCGGAAAATTTATTTCTTAAAATACGAAAACTGTATTCAAAACCTCTTTCAACTTTTATTGTTGATGCTTGCAGTGAGCGTACAGCTTTAAATTGAGGCCTTTTATCACTGTATGTATTGTATCGATTATAATTTGAATATTGTGTGTAATTGTAAACTTGCATTTTTTGATTTTTCTATCAGAGGGTTTTGATTTTATTTTTGTTTCAAAATTAGGGGTATTAAAATGCTTATAGATAAAAAATAGTTCCTTTTAGCTCATTTAAAAAATTAATCGGGTATTTTTTTATCCTCTGTTTCTGTATTTTTGTTCAAAAGTTCAGCACCTTTAAGTATATTGTAGTATCCGTAACTACCTAATGCTGTTGGAGCTACAGTAGATTGAACAGGTAAACCTTCTGGATCTGCGCTTGTTAAATAATGTCTTGTTGAATCTAGGGCGTTAAGTGGAACTGCCGTATCATAAATAGTAGGCATTTTTTCTGATTCTAGAAGGTAGGAATCCACTCCTGCTGCTATAGAAGCAACTCCAGATGCAATTGCAGTTGTTCCTAAAAGTCCATTTTTAATAACATTCATGTCTGAACTTTTCAGTTTTATTTTTGCTTGAAAAGTTAGAGGGGTAGAGTTGATTGATAAATTCATATTGACACCTTTCTTTTGTTTTGTAGCTATAGGAAGTGTCCTAAAGCTTATAAATTGCTTATTTTTAAAAAAAATTTACAAAAATTAATAAAAACAAAAAATTTTAAAATATTAGAAAGTTTTTTTAGCTTTTTCAGCGCAAATATAAGCTGTTGACCAAGCGTTTTGGAGGTTGAATCCACCACAAAAACCATCAATGTTCAAAACTTCACCGATTGCGTACAAATTTGGAACTTCTTTTACCTCCATTGTTTTTGGATTTATTTCATTCAAATCAATTCCACCTGCGGTTACAGTTTCTTCTCCCTTGTTTGTCCCAATAACTTCTATTTCAAAATTATGAATCCTCTCAAGAATTAAATCTCTGGTTTTACCATTAATTTTATGAGCTTTTGTGTTTTCTGAAACAACATCTTGTAGGATAAAACTAGCTACTTTTTGCGGTAAATACTTATTTAAAATATTTTTAATTTCTTTGTGGGGGTAAATGTTTAAGTCTTTTTGTAAATCTACTAGTTCAGGAACTAAATCAATATATAATTTATAAGGCATTTTATCGAATGCTTTTATTGATGAAATTGTATAAATTAATGGACCAGAAATTCCAAAGTGAGTGAATAGTAAATCATCAAATACTCCGTTACATTTACACCCTTTGATAACTGTTCCACTTAAAATTTTAAAATTTTCTTTAGTGTTTAAGCCGACCAAAGATGGTTTAGGCTCAATTATTTTTATTCCTAAATTTTCTGCTATTTTATACCCGGAATGCCCACCAGTAGCTAAAATGACATCAGAAAACAAATATTCAGCTTTGTTTGTTTTAAGCTTAAAACCATTTTCTATTCTAGTTAAATTTATTACTTCTTCTTTAACAATATTTGCTTTACTAATCTTATTTAAAATGATTTCTCTTACATTTTTTGCAGAATTTGATTCTGGAAAAATGCGACCATTTTCTTGTGTATAGCAATTAATTCCCATTTGCTCAAAAGTTTCTAAAGTTTCAGCTGTAGAGTATTTTGAAAAAACAGAGTATAAAAACTTTTCCCCCCTAGGGTAATTTTTTGCAAGTTCTCTAAAATCATATTCTGCGTGCGCTAAATTACATCTTCCTCCACCAGTTGGTAAAAGCGTTCTTAAAGGTAAGCCTTTATCAAAAAGGGTTATATCTATATCCCCTCCTTTTATATGGGGAGGGTTAGGGTGGGGGCTAATTTTATTATTCAAATTGTTCAACAAAAAATACGCACATAAGCAACCAGCTGCGCCTGCCCCAATGATTGCAATACTCTTAGAAACGTGTTCCATAAAGACATACCATTTCTGGTTCTTCTATTTCGTCGTATAGGCTTTCCACTGTTTTCCCAAAGAATGGATGCACAAAATCTTCTGCAATTTCTAGCATTGGAACAAGCATAAAAACACGCTTATGAAAATGTTTATGAGGTATTGTTAGATTTTCTGTATTTAATATAAGCTTGTTATAGAATATAATATCAATATCTATTGTTCTATCAGTATAACCAGCTTTTTGACATTTAACTCTACCCAATTGCGTTTCTATTCTTTGACATTCTTTGAGTAAGTCTTCAGGTTCTAATGTTGTAGAAATTTGGACAACAGCGTTTACAAACCAGTTTTCAGAATCCATCTTCCACGGCTCAGATTCATAAAAGGATGATGTTGACACTATATTTATATCTGGATGCATACTCAACAAGCTGGTTGCTTGTTGCAAGTAGCCAACTCGATCACCTAAATTTGAACCTAAAGATAAATAAACTATAGCCATAGCTCTATTTTATCTTTTAATAAGGAAATCTGTCAATAATAAATATTATATTATTCCATTCAACCCTATAGAAAGTTAAAAACATATGTTATAATTATAAAAAGCATATAAGAGGTCAACAATGTTTAAACGTATTTGTAAAATAACTTTTATAACACATGGCGCTACAGTGTATACGCTGGACGGGATAGTTAATGACACACTAAAATATCCAAAACTCAATGATTTTGGTGAAGAGGAAATTGAAAAAGTTTGTGAATACCTTGAAAAAAGAGGGGTCTCTTATGATAAGATTTATACAAGCCCGAATGCTTGTTGTACTGAGTCAGCGCATACAATAGCTAAACTTTTTAAACAAAAAGCTATACCTCTTGATTTGATGGCTAGAAACCATGGTGATTGGCAAGGATCATCTCTTTCTGATTTATTTAAAGAATATGGTCCGACAGCATTAACCCAAACTCCAGAAAATGGAGAATCTTTAGTTGATTTTAATAAGAGGGTTTCTAAAACGATTGATAAACTAGTTAAAGAAAATAAAGGACATCGTATTATTATTGTAACAACACCTGGAGTTGTTCAGTCAGCACTTGCTAAAACACTTGGTTTATCTCCAGAAAACCAACACAAAATGCTTATTAAAACGGGTTCTTTGACGCAAATTAGTTATTTTGATGGATGGTCAAGCGTAATTTATAGCGACTACAGCCCTCTATAGTGCCATACTATTAATTTCTTGATAAGCAGTTATTATTCTATTTCTTACTTGTGTTGCCATTTGTAAGCTTAGTTGAGCTTTTTCTGCTGCAATCATTGCATCGTGAATGCTGGTTGGTCCACCCATTGCCAAGTCTTCTTGTAATCTATCAGCTTCTAGTTTCGCGCGGTTTACAGCATCTAGTCCGTTTCCTAAACCAGAACCGATTTTATCCATAAAGCTACCCATACCAATAGGATCAGTTTTATCTC
Source organism: Candidatus Gastranaerophilaceae bacterium (assembly GCA_045651505.1). Classification (GTDB taxonomy): domain Bacteria; phylum Cyanobacteriota; class Vampirovibrionia; order Gastranaerophilales; family Gastranaerophilaceae; genus CAG-196. The sequence goes on from JAZRSL010000013.1 coordinate 10,132, forward strand.
TCATAGGTACAGCTTTTGAAGCATTTTCCAACGCTTTTGAGAATTCGTTTATATCATTATCAAATTGAAAAGACGCGCCTTTTTGTAAAAAATTATTATAATCTTGAACTGCATTTAAGTTGAAACTTGTATTAAAACTCTCAATTGATGTTGAAAAATCCATACTCATTTTTTACCTCGATTTACTCCTAGATATTCATTGCGCTTTGCATCATTTTCTTAACGTTTTCTGCAACTGTTGCGTTAGCTTCGTATGCTCTTGACGCAGCTATCATATCAACCATTTCTTCTACGATATTGATATTTGGCATATCAACATATCCCTCTTCGTCAGCATCTGGATGTGAAGGGTCATATATTGTTTTTACGCCATCTTCTCTTTCATAAATTTGTTCAACTTGAACTCCGCCAGTAACTAAACCGTTATTTAATGCGATATTAGCATTAATTAAAAGATTTCCAGTTTTTGGGTCAAATTGTGCATCTGGAGCGTTGCTTGAAAAGTTTGAGAAACCTCTGTTGATATTATCTTCGTAGATAGTTCTAAAAGAGACATCTTTTTTGACATAAGCTCCTTTTGAACCATCAGGACGACGAGTTGTGTGGATGTTTGCAATATTACTTGCAATTGTATCCATTTTTGCTCTTTGTGCGGTCATTCCTGAACCAGCTATATCAAATATATTAAAGCTCATATGTTTTAAGTTAATAGGTGTATAAGCGAATAAGTGAAATGGTATTCGGTGCCTTGCTATCTCATTAGCTTAACTCTTATTAACTTCCTCCTTTCCTATTGTCCTCTTATTACATCTTGAAGTTCTGCAAACTGCTTTCTTTCAAGGTTTGATAATACTAGATATTTTGTACCTGTTTTTGATAAATCCATCATTTCACGTTCTAATTCAACGTTGTTTCCATCAGAATTTGAACCACTATAAACATCGGTCACATATTGAGGTTTAAATTCATCATATAAATTAGCTTGAAGATAAGCTTTTTCCTGTAAAGTAGGAGTTCTATAACGATGAACTTCTCCTGTAAATACATCCACATTTGGAGGTATGTATTCTATACTATTTTGACCTTTTATGTAATCTTTTAAGTCCTCTCCCTCAATAATTTTAGCAAGCTGACTTTCAAAAGCTACTTCTTTACGTTGATAGTCAGGAGTCATAACGTTTGCAATATTTGAAGAAATAGCTTGTTGTCTGTCCATAAGGCCATCCATTGCAAGTTTAGTAATATCAATAGTTCTTGAAGAAATTAAATCCATTATTCTTCACCTCCTAATTGTATTGTAAACTCTGTATAATCTTCTGTCGAACGAGAAAGGGTAAGTTCTCCGCCCATTTCTTCAATGCTTTTTTTGCAAATCCAAAGTCCAAGACCACTTCCGTTTGATTTTGTTGTGTATCCTTCGTAGAAAATTCTTTCAGGATCTTTGATGCCAGGGGCATTGTTTGAAACTAAAATCTGGATTCCATCTTCTACTTTATCTGTTTTTATTTTTATATATTTACCATTTTGAGGGACATTGTTGTCCAAATCAATAAAATTAAATGCTTCTACAGCATTTTTTACAAGATTAATTATTACAGCAATTAAGCTTTCGCTGCTTGCTAAAATTCTTTCGTCTAAATTGTTTTCAATTTGTAACTCAATTTCTTTACCCTCTAAATAAACTTTACACAATTCAATAGCATTGTTGACAATCTCTTTTAGGCTAACTGAATTCAAATTAAGCGTTTCAGAAGTTTTTAAAGATAAAAGTGTATTATTGGCTATTTTTAGTGCTTTAGAAACTGCTTGAATTGAATTTTTAATAGCTGCCAAATCGCCATTTTCAACTTGTCTTTTTATGATTTCAGAGTATAAATCACAGATAGAAAGTTGATTCCTCATTTCATGTGAAATTATACGAATTTTTTTCTTGGTGTAATCCGTACCAGAAAGGGTTTCAGCACTTTTTTCTGCATAGCCTAGAACTGCATCATTTTTTGCATCATCAAGATTATTTAATAATCTTCTAATAGACGCATTTAGTAGAATATTATCACGCCTATCTGGGTTATATTTTTCGAGATATTCTGAAATGTCTATTTTGGAATTTCGTTTGATAATATTCAAAGGTTCATACTGTAGTTTTGTATTGTAAAGAGAATAGTACCTAACGAAGTTTTCATCACTAGTATTGTTGTCCCAAACCAAAATGGAAACATATCTATGAGTTAATACGCAAATGAACTCAGTATTTGCCCAAACTTTTTCAATTAGATTTTCTGAATTATCGGAATAATTTATAGATTTTATTTCTGAAAATTCTAATCTTTTTAAAAGACCTTGCAGGCCATCTATATTTTCAATTCTATGTAATACAACACCAGATTCTGGTTCGTCAAGAAGAGGTTCGACAGCAGAACGAATCCAGCACTTTAAAGTTTGCTTTGTTATAAAGCTATTGCCTTGTGATTCTATTAATGCTTTTAAATAATTCTGTTGTCGTACTATCTTTTTCATTTTACTTTAGGTTGATAAGAAAATAAGTTTTTAATATTTCATTATCTTATACACTTAGCTCTTATCAACCTCCCCTACTTATGCGCTAATTCTTACCTTTTTGTTTAGAAAACCATTGTTAATTGCATAAAGAACAGCTTGCGTTCTATCATTAACTTGAAGTTTTTGGAAAATATTATTTACGTGAGTCTTAACAGTTGTTTCTGAAATAAATAATTTATTAGCAACACCCTTGTAAGTAACTCCTTGAGTTAATAATTCTAAAACTTCTTCTTCTCTTTGAGTTAGATATGAAAGAAGATTTTCTTCGTCTGATTCTTGTTTTGAAGTTTCTTCTCTGAAAGATTGTTGGAAATATTCAAAGAATCTGCTAGAAAGAGCTAGAGGTAAGTAAATTTTACCACCAAGAACTTCTTCAATAGCATAAATAAGTTGAGCTGATGCCATAGTTTTTAGAACATAACCTTTAGCACCTATTTTCATAGCTCTGAAGATTAAATCAGCATCGTCGTAACCAGAAAGAGCTAAAACTTTTGTACCTAAATCTAATTTAGAAATTTCCATAATACCTTGTAAACCATCTCTTTCAGGCATATTCATATCTAAAAGAACGATATCAGGTTGGTATTTTTTTATTAAATTTAGACCAACTGTAACATTTGTTGCGATACCTACAACATCAAAAGTTCCTTCAAGATTTAGTAGTTCTCTAATGCCAACTAAGTGTTCATAGTTGTCATCAATTAGTAAAACTTTTGATTTTTTCTTAAATTCACGTCTCATACTCTCTTCTCTCCCCTATTTATATAAAATGTTGTAATATATTCTCACCATTTACACTATGTATATTACCCCCTTTTAGAGGAGACTTTCATCAGTATTATGATTGATTTTAAGAGGTTTGTTCTAGATTACAGGGTGTAGACCATATGGTCTACAAAATAGCCTCTAACCCATGCGGCCATGGAAATTTAGACCATGCCGATTATTTCTAAAAAACTAATGTAAAAAGTCTAGACAAAAAAGAGTAGTATCATCTATGTAGTTTAATCTGTATAAATGGTTTTATTTTAAAATTATGTTACATTTTTTAACATTAATCTAAAAAAAAGCAATTAATTTTAAATAACTGTTTTTATATAGGTGTATGGTTAGTGTAAATTATCAAAATAATGTAAAGGTTGTTCAAACGAGCGGCACGAACAGAGTTCAAACCGCTCCTCTCTCTACGACTTCTCCTATAGCACAGGAAGCTCCAAAACAAGCAACGTTCAGAGCTATTGGATATAATACTGCTGTAACTGTTAGAACACAGTTAGTTACCAGTGATGAAAAGAAAAAATTTAAAGAAATTTCAGAAGAGCTAGATGGTAAATATAAGCAAAAATTAGATTTTGCACTTAAGTCGGGTATTTTATTGAAAAATAATTCAGATGATAAAAGTTCTGTTCTAGATAATTTACATAAAATTTTAAAAGAAGAAAGAGACCACGGTTTGGATGGCAGAACTATCCTCAAGGAATGTTTAGATATTATTAATAATCCATATGTTATAACACAAACTTGTGAAGATATTCCAGATGAATACAAAACAGCAGTTCTTGGTTTAGTGACAAATATGTCTGAAGATATGAATGAATTAGAAAAAGCCAACTTTGAGCTTGATAATATGCATACTGGAACTTGTCCTACAGCCAGTATTGAATTCGACTTGGCGACAAAACATCCTGCTGAATTTTTTAGAATGGTAGAGGGATTAACTTCCCCTGCTAACGAAACAACAAAAGTTATTGATATGGATGCATTATCTGATAAAACTCTTGATGCAGTTTGGTTATTAAATAAATTTAAAACACCTCATAAAAAAATTGGTTTTGAAAAAGCTGTTATTCAATTAAAACCAGATAAAAATGCTATTATAAGAGCTAGAATTCAAAATAATCATAGAGATAAAGGTGAACGTTCGATTATAGACGTATTAATGCAATCTACAATGATGCAACTTGGTTCTCAGCAAACTTATGATTCTTTAACTGATAAAAGAGCTCCTAATGATTGGACACAAGATAATGGTGGCTTAATTGATTTTGAAAAAACGTATGTAGAATCTGTGATGGAAAATAAGAATACGACTTCTGTTATTTATCAAAAAGTAGATCAGAATGGTAAACTAGCTGGTTACGAAAAAGATTTTGCGACTATTAAAAAAGAACTTTTAGATACATTAGCTCTAGGTCATAATATAATTATTGGATATACTTGGCCAGATCCTGATAATGATAATCGCTTAGCTGGTCATGAAATAACTATTGTTGGTGCAAAAACTGATACTAATGGTGAAACAGTATTTATTTGCCAAGATTCCGATGATGATAAAGATGAGCCTATCGAAATGAAAGAGTCTTATTTATTACCTAAGATCCATCATGCTGGGCTACCAGAAGAAATTGCATCAAAAGACTTCTCATACGAAGATAGCTGGAAAATAGGCTTAAACGAATTTCAACAATATCAACAAGCTAATCAAGGCTAAATTTTATAAAGATTTTTAGCGTTTCTATATAGTATTTTTTCTAAAAGTGTTCTGTCGTTAAATTCTTCCATTAACTTTTCTTGAAAAATAATTAAATTTTTTGAGTAATCTTCTTTTGTTTGATTAAATTTTCCAACTGGACAATCTGTTGCCCAAAGAATTCTGTGCGTATAGTCGCCTTTTGAGGTGTTTTTTAATGCTTTAATAAGCATTATAGTATCTTCGTAAGATTCGTTTAATTTTTCACCTATAAAATCTATCCAAGAAGTATCAACATATAATGTGGCATTATTTTTTTCAATAGATTCAATCATTATATTAATAGCTTCTTTATGACAATCTTTTGGTCCTGTTGATAAGTGTCCCAAAATAATTGGAACATCAGGAAATTCTTGAGCTTTTTTATAAATCAAACTAGGAGAAGAAAATCTTGATTTTATATGCCCAGAATGGTAGAGGCAAGGTTTTTTAAACTCCCGAGCTAATTCTAGATACGTATCATATTTCTCGCTATCAGCGGGTAGTTTCATACATTCTGGATGAAACTTTAATCCAATAATTTCCGGATATTTTACCAGAAATTCACGTGCTATTTTTGTATTTTCAGAAATATTTGTTTGACAAACAAAAAGAGGTTTGATTTTAGGTAATCTTCTAGATATTTTAATTATTTGTTCATTGCATTCTTTTTCTGATTTAAAATTAGGTGAATCAATACCTTCTAAATTTGAGCAAATAATAATATCAACGCTATCTTCAATAATATTAATTAAGTGTTCTGGCGAAAAATCTCCCCATAAAGATTCTCCAAAATGAGTATGAGAATCTATTATCATTTAGAAACCGCCCTTGTTATAGCTTCAATAATTCGTCTAACTTTTAAAATTTCAATTCCTTTTATTTCATCAGAGAAATCATTTGATTCAGGAATAATTATGCGTTTAAAACCGAGTTTTTGTGCTTCTGTTATACGTTTTTCAATATGGTTAACAGCTCTTATTTCTCCAGATAATCCGATTTCACCAACAATGGCGGTGTGAGAATCAAAAACGACATCTCTCACGCAAGTAATTATAGCTAAAGCAATTCCCAAATCAGCAGCGGGTTCAGAAACATCTATTCCACCAATTACATTTACATAAACATCTTGTTTCGAAAGATTTAATCCAATTCTTTTCTCTAGTACCGCAAGTATTTGAAGCACTCTACTAACGTCAACTCCGTTTGCAACTCTCCTTGGTGTTGGATAAGGAGTTGTTCCGACAAGTGCTTGGATTTCTACCAGTAGCGGCCTTGTTCCTTCGCTAGTTACAATGATTGTACTGCCAGGAGTCTGTGTTTGATTGTATTCTTTTAAAAATAATTCTGACGGGTTAATAACTTCTGTTAGACCTTTGCAACTCATTTCAAAGATTCCGACTTCTGATGTGTTTCCAAAACGGTTTTTTATTGAGCGCAAAATTCTATAGGTTTTATACTTATCACCCTCAAACTGAATTACTGTATCAACCATGTGCTCTAGAACTTTTGGTCCAGCAATATTACCTTCTTTTGTGACGTGTCCAATAACTATTATAGAAATATTATTTGTTTTAGCGATTGACATCAAAGAGTTACAACACTCTCTTATTTGAGAAACACTGCCAGCAGAGCTTTGAATCATTGAAGTATAAATAGCTTGAATACTATCTACTATTACTAAATCTGGCTTCATTTCTTCAATATGTTTTTTTATTAATTCAAAATTTGTTTGGGGATAAATGTATAAATTTTCAGATTTTACATCTAATCTCTCTGCTCTTAGCTTAATCTGGCTTGCAGATTCTTCTGCTGAGATGTATAAAACCTTTTTGTTAGATTTACATAATTCTCCCGCAGTTTGGAGTAAAATCGTAGATTTACCAATCCCAGGATCTCCAGCTATGAGGACTAATGAGCCTTGAACGATTCCTCCACCGAGAACTCTATCAAACTCGCTAATGCCAGTAGAGGTTCTTATTTCTGAATTCATTACGATTTCAGAAAGCTTCATTGGTGGGTTGCTATCAGGTATTGTTGCGACAGCTTTTGCCTCAGAACCTAAAACTTCCTCGACAAAAGATGACCAAGAACCACACTCAGGACATTTGCCTAAGTATCCCGCAGACTCGTACCCACAATTTTGACAGACATATTTAGATTTTACTTTTGCCATAATTTATTAGTTCATAGGAATAATTAACTTTTGACCGATAGATAAAGCATTAGGGTTAGCCATTTTGTTAGTTGATTGAATAGCATTAACTTTGCTCATGTCAAAAGAGCCATAAAATCTTATAACTATACTTTCTAAAGTATCGCCTTCTTTAACTGTATATTCTTCGTTAGAAATGTTAACAACAGGTTTAACTGCAGCACTGTCAGCAGGAATGAATGAGAATTTGCCTGCCGATTCTACAGCTTGTTTTTTAGGGATGATTAACTCATCTTTTGGAGTAGATAAATTAATTAGAAGACTGATTACAGTAGTTATTGCAAGGGTTGCAATAACGCCAAGAATAAAGCCTGTAACAAAATAAACTTGAGGAGCTTTTTCATTCTTTTGAGGTTTAACACCAAAAGATTGCCATAAAACATCTAACTCACGAGTTTTATTTTGTGATTTGTAAAAATCTTCGTCTTGATGTTGTCTGTTATAACGAGATATAGACTCCATCATAGCTATTTTTTCTCTTGTAATATTTGATCTTCTAAGTGTTGTACTTTTCATAAATCCTCTACCAAATGACGGTATTTAACCCCTACCATACCTTATAAAATTAACATAAAAAATTGTTTATATCAATTAATCCATGGATTTATTAATTTTTATTAAGATTCTGGCATGGCGATTGGTGTTATTGAAAGAATAAAACAAAATTTTTTGTTAAATAAGGATTTATTGGTGAGTCTTAAAAAAAATCATCTTTACGCACAAAGATACTTGTAATATAATGAGGTTAATCAGATAAGGAAAGAGTGTGCAGGTATGAAAAAACAAAAAATTGCTGTTGTTGGTTTCGGGATGTGGGGTAAAAATATTGTCCGCAATTTCTATAACCTAAATGTCTTAGATATTGTTTGTGATTTGGATGTAGAAGTTCACAAAACAATTCAAGAACAATTCCCTGGTGTAAGGGTAACTAATGATATAAATGAAATTATTTCTGATGAAAGTATAACAGGAGTAGCTATTGTAACTCCTAGTCATACACATTTTAAGCTTGTAAAAGCGATGCTTGAAGCTGGTAAAAATGTTTATGTTGAAAAACCTATTTCAACAGTTGCAGAAGAAGCTAAAGTTTTAACTGAATTAGCTGACGAAAAAGGACTTGTGCTGATGGTTGGTCACTTATTGCTATATCATCCAGCTGTAAATCGTTTAAAAATGCTCATAGAAGAAGGTACGCTTGGTGAATTAGTATATGCACAAAGCGATAGACTTAATGTTAATTATCATAAGAATGACAGAAGTGTTATGTGGGATTTAGCGCCGCACGACGTTTCTATGATTGCTTATGCAACAGGCAAAGAGCCAGTAAAAGTAATTTCTGCTGTTGGCTGTTCATCTGATAGAAATGAAATTATGGATATAACTCATTTAACTATCGAATTTGAAGGTGGGATGATTGGACAAATCTCTGATAGCTGGATTACACCTCAAAAACATGTAACTTTAATGGTTAGAGGTACTAAAGCTACTGCTGTATTTGATGATACTTTACCAGCAAATAAATTGAAAGTTTATGATAATTTTATTCCTGCAAATACTCAAGATTTTCCTCTTGATTATTTAGAAATAGAACCTCTTAAACTTGAATGTCAACACTTTGTACACTGTTGTGAAGTTGGTAAAAAAGCTCGTTCGGATGGAGAAAATGGTTATACTGTAACAAAAATTTTGGAAGAAGCAGAAAAGATTATGTTAGGTTCAAAGTTAGAACAGCTTAACCAAAAAGACTTTGCGCTTTCAAGAATGAAAGGCTAGGGGTAAAAGGAATGTGTCCTGCCCAAAGGAAATAGTAGTTTGTTCAAGAGGGAGACGGACAAATTACAAAATTGTTTGGTAGTATGATGAAATGTCTCCCGACAAAAGGTTAAAAAATATGGCAAATTTCATTTCAATTTTTAGAATATTCGTAATGTTTTATGCAGCATACTTGATTTATGCTTGTGAAGGTAATGTGACAGCTTATATTTGGGCTTTAGCTCTAACAATTATAGCATTTGCACTAGATGGTGTTGATGGCTATGTTGCAAGAAAGTTTAATGAAGAATCAAAATTTGGTGCTTTACTTGATATTATGGGTGATAGAATTGTTGAAAACACATACTGGATTCTCTTCGCAGTAATGGGCTGGATTAATATTTTATTCCCACTAATTGCTCTTACAAGAGGTTTTATTACTGATACAATCAGAAGCGCTGCTATGGAACAAGGTTTAACCCCTTTTGGTATGCAAGTAAATCCTATTTGTAAGTTTATAACAGGTTCTAGATTTATGAGAATAAGCTATGCTGTAGCAAAAGTTGTTGCTTTTGTATTGATAGTAGCTGCAAAGATTCCAACTTGTCCAAACGCTGAATTAATTTGGAATGTTGGATATTGGTCAGCAGTATTTGCAATCGTATTCTGTGTAGTTCGTGGTTTACCTGTTATTATTGAAGCTAAATATTTGTTTGAAAAGAAATAATTATGGCGCATTTAAATATAGTTTTGTATGAACCTGAGATACCTCAAAATACAGGAAACATAGCTCGTTTATGTGCTTGTACTGGCTCTTCATTATATTTAGTTGGTAAACTTGGATTTGCTTTAACTGATAAATATACAAAAAGAGCAGGGCTAGATTATTGGGATAGCGTTGATTTACATAAATTTAACTCAATGGATGAATTGTTTAAAGAGTTTCCTGATGCTAATTTTTATTATCTAACTACAAAAACAAAACGAAAATATTCTGATATTGAGTTTAAAGATGGTGATTTCATTGTTTTTGGTCCTGAATCAAGAGGGCTGCCTACTGAATATGTGACTGCTGAGACTGCACTCACTATTCCTATGAAAGATGGGCAAAGAAGCCTAAATCTTTCTAACTCGGTAGCTATTGTTGCGTATGAATTTATTAGACAATTAGGTTTGTAATATGAAATTTGAAATGCCATATAGAGACCAAAATTCAAATAAGGGAACCTTTGGGAAAATATTAGCTTTTTGTGGTTCTGATAACTATATTGGGGCGAGTTATTTAGCTTGTCTTAGTTCTTTAAAGATTGGCGCCGGACTTTGTGCTCTAGCATCAACCAAAGAGGTTATATCCTCAGTCTCCAAAATGATCGCTGAAATTGTTTATTTGGACAGAAATCAAGGGCTCAAAAATATAGATAATTATAATATCTTCCTGATTGGATGTGGCTTGGGGGTAAAAGGCTCATCAGAAAGGCTTTTTAAAGACTTGATGAGAAAGTTACAAAAAGAAACTAAACCAATTGTGATTGATGCAGATGGTTTAAATCTTTTAGCTAAAACTAAGACAAAGTTAGATAAAAATAGTAATGTTATATTAACTCCACATCCGCTGGAAGCCTCAAGACTTTTAAACTGTTCTTTAGAAGAAGTTCTTGAGGATTTGGAAGTCTCCGCAAAAAAAATAACAGAGAAATATCAAGCGATAACTGTATTAAAAACTCATAGAACTGTTGTTTGTAATAAAGATTTTTCAATCCATATTAACCAGCATGGTAATTCGGCATTAGCAAAAGCGGGCTCAGGTGATGTTTTAGCCGGAGTAATAGCGGGACTACTTGCGCAAGGAATGGACTCTTTTGAAGCTGCAAAATTAGGCGTGTATATACATTCAAGAGCTGGAGAAATAGCTTCAGAAGAGCTAACCGAGTATTGTGTATTAGCCTCTGAGGTAATAAACTTTTTCCCAAAAGTTATTAAAGAACTTTTGTCTAATCAATAGATTTAATACGTCCATCAGATTTGATAACTACAGGCTCAGGATGTTTTTTTAGATAATTTTCAACAACTTTATTTTTATCAAAATCGAATTTTGCAATAGCTTCGTCAAAACGGTGCTGTAAATCCATCCCGCTTGTATCACGAGTTATGCAATAATCGTCACTTACAAGTGTGTAAAACTTATCTTCACGAGGATTTTCAATATCTATAGGAATTTCATTTCCTTGTTTATCAATAAATGTAAGTTTTGTTAATTCGCCTTCTTTTCTTGAAAATTCATATCTCAACCCTGAAACTTGAAGAATACCTGGTCTATTTACAGGGCTTTCCATTGAGTTTTCAATTCTATCATCAATAGCATCTACAAGTTCTTCTTCTGTTAATCGAATGATTGTAATTTTATTTCCAAAAGGTGATATTTGAGCTAAATCCCTAGTATTTACAGCACCTTTATGAAAGCGACCTCTAATATTTGCTGAGTTCATAATTGCAATGTCAGTGTCATATTCTTCTCTCATGCAATCTAAAATAAAATCACAATGAGGGTTTTCGTTTGCGTAAATATTTTTTGGTGGTTCTTCCACTTCAGCAACAGAACCTACAACTTCAGGTTTTCCTAATATTTTTTCAAATGCTTCTTGAGCTATAGGGCTTCTTTTGTATCCACTGGTTTTGGCTATATTATATTGAAGCTTTGTTATTTGTCCTAATTCATTAAATTGTAAATTTGGTAAACCTACATAATTTCCATCTCTACCAACTTGCATAATTAAGACAGGTTCTCCTTTTGGTGAGCATAAAACATTTTCACCTTTTTTAGCTTCAGTAATAAGGTTATGTGTATGACCACCAAGAATTACATCAATATCTGATACGTTTTTAGCAATATATTTTTCATGTTCATAACCTAGGTGTGAAAGAAGGATTATTTTATTTACCCCCCTCTTTTTAAGCTCGTTTATGTTGTTTTGCAAGTCTTCAATAGTATCATCAAAATCTGAAATACCAAATTCTTCTACTTCTTTAGGGCGTTTCATATGGGCAGCCATATCAATTGGTGAAAGTCCTATAATTCCATATTTATTTCCGTTTGTTTCAACAATTAATGAATTAGATAGTATTTTGTTTATTGCGTTATCTTTTTCTGGATGCATATTAGCAGCTAGAAATTTGTAGTTTCTGTTTTTAACAATTTCAGAAAACTCAGAAATTTCGTTATCACATTCGTGATTACCAATAGCGTTTGCTACAATGCCAGCTAAGTTTAAAAATTCATTAACAACTTCAAGCTCTTTACGATTTTCACCTAAAAACATATCTCCAGAAGCTAATTTTAATTTATCGACAGAGTTATTTTTGTCAAAAAAGTTGTTATTTTTAACTAGCTCATCCTTATCATATTTTTCTATAAGGGTATAAACTCTTTCCATTGTTATATCTTGACCATGGAAATCATGTAAAGCAAAAAGACTTAATTGAGCGGGATTAGTTCTTATGGGATTATCACCATAAACCGAATATGTAAGTTCTGGTTTTGAGTCGTTTGCTTTAAAGCCCGGGGTAATCTTACTTTTGTTTAAAAAAGCTGTTTGTTGATAGAAGTTGTTGCTGATTTTCGATACATTAATGTTCATTGGGCACCTTTTTCTTCATTTATATCAAACCCCATAAAAATATAACTTGCGCTTTATACATAAATATTTACAAAGATTTACATAGACAAGCATGTTAGAGCCTTTCTTAAAATTTCTTCTGGATTAGATGAATCTTCAATAGTATCAATTACTCTTGAAAGCGCATCTTCAATTTCTTTTTCTGCGTATCCTAAAGAAAGCATAATTGTTTGAGCATCCACCATAGCTTGATTTTGAGGTAGTGCACAAGCAGCTTTAGGTAAGTCTGTTTTTATAAGTTTATCTTTAAGCTCAAGAATGATTTTTTGAGCTAATTTTGGACCGACTCCTTTAGCTCGAGTTAATTCTTTAAAATTGCCGTCAATAACCAATGTGATTAAATTGCAGGCATCAAATTCATTCAAAAGAGCTATCGCCATTTTAGCACCTACGCCAGAGACTGATAGTAAGATTTGAAATATGTCACGAGTTTCCTTGTTTAAAAATCCGAATAAACTCATGGAATCTTCTCTATGGATCAATGATAAATAGAATTTTTGAGCTAAATCGTCTGATAAACCAGCAGATATAAAGTCCCTCTCTGGTACTTCTATAAAATATCCTACGCCAGCCACTTCAACCGTTAAAAAAGTCCCTTTGTCGGTTTTTCTCTTATCAGTTGGAAATCCTTTTATATAATCATACATCCTTAATCACCTAAGAATATGTTAACACAAAAAATAACCTTTTGCATGCTGATAATTTTGGAGTAAAATTTAATAGATAAAACTTGAATAAGGAGATAAGAATATGTTAAAAGGACCGTTTTTGGATAGAAATTGGATGGCACAAAATGAGGATTACAATTCTTCAGATATAGTTATGCTAGGAATGCCTTTTGACGGAACAGTTTCTTATCGTCCAGGATCAAGATTTGCGCCAGAGCAAATTAGACTTGCAAGCTGGGGACTAGAAGAATATTCTCCATATTTTGATAAACATTTAGAAGATTGTAATTTTCATGATGTTGGAGATTTAGAATTCCCTTTGGGTAATACTAAAAAATCTTTAGATGTTATTGAAGAAAATGTACGTCAAATTTATAAGGATGGAAAAAGAGTTTTTGGTATTGGTGGAGAACATTTAGTAACATTACCAGAGATTAAAGCTGTAAGTGAATTTTATAAAGATTTAGCAATTGTTCACTTTGATGCACATACAGATTTAAGAGAAGAATATATTGGAGAACCACTTTCTCATTCAGCTGTAATTCGTCATTCAGCAGGGATTGTTGGGTTTGAAAACCTTAAACAAATTGGTATTCGCTCTGGCATGAAAGAAGAATTTGAATTAATGAAAAAACATAATACATTAATACATGAACATCATGAGCTGGATTGTTTAAAGGATAAACCTATTTTTGTAACGGTTGATTTAGATGTTCTTGATACAGCAATTATGCCAGGAACAGGCACTCCAGAAGTTGGCGGACTAGATTTTAAAGAATTGGTTGGATGGTTTAAATATCTATCAAACTTTAATATTGTTGGAGCAGATGTTGTCGAACTTGCACCTGATTACGATGCAAGCGGTGCTTCAACAGCCGTGGCAACAAAAGTTATTCGCGAATTATTGATGGCTATGTAATTATCCTATAGTATTTTTATCATAGTTTTTTAGATAATTATTTGCGTGGTTTTGAAGGCTACGCTCAGTATTAATCTTTTCTTGTATTTTTTCTATTTTAGAATTAATTCTATTAATTTCACGAATAAAGTCGGATTCTAATTTGGGGTACTTACTCATTAATGCAATTTTTTCGTTTCGTTCATTTTTGTACCTCTGCAGCTCATCTTTTAAATTTTGAACTTCTATTTTTGAATCTTCTATTATTTTTGTACTGTAATTGTAGAGATCTAATCTCATCTTCCCTTTAGTTAATTCTCTAAATTTAAATTCTATTATTAGTGGGTAAAATCTAAAATTGCCTTCTAGATTTTTTGCAAAAATTTCATTCATAATTATATTCATTTGTTTTTGAGCATTTTTAATCATCTCAGGATGAAGGTGGACAAAAGAATCAAAATCAGAAGAATTTCTTCGTAATTTTACACAATGATTGCACATAACTATTTTGTTGCCGATTTTATTTGCACCGTTATCATCTAAAGATACAATTTTTTCTTCACTAGAAAAGTTTGATCGAAACATTGAAAACAAAATTTTAGCATCTGTAAATTTATAATCATGAGCTTGAGTAATATATGTATCAATATTTTCTAACGATGGTGGTAATTCGCTAATTTGTTTTATTATTTTAGGAAATAGAAAAGCGCATTTATTTTTTTTCAATATCCTATTATAAATTTTTTTTATTTCTTGTTGCCTATATTGAATACCATCTATATCTTTTTCGTATATTGCAATAATTTCATCTTGTGCCTTATTAAGGTCCTCACTGATTTCCATGCCACTATCCTTTGCAGCTCTTTTTATTGCATCAAATTTTTCATATATTAGATTTAAATTATTTTCTTTAAATTGGTTTCCTTTTATTTCGTGGTCTTTATATACTTCTTGAACAATTTCAGATAAAGTTTTGTTCGGATATATTTTAGAGTAATTTTCAAATAGTTCAAATAGTTCCTTGCTTCTACCGTTAATAATTGATTTAAAAGGCATAACTGTGTTCATTACAATAGGGCTTTCTTTCATATTACTACGTCCGCTTGCTAAAATATTGAAAAAAGCTTTAGTTATTGAACGATCTAATTCTAATCTTTGAGGGCTTTGAGGTTCTAAATCAGGATTGTCAAGTTTATTTGCTACTGATCTTTTTAAAATAGTATATTCAGTAGAACTTTCAACTATTTCATCTAAAGATTTATTTGGATACTTATATGTGAAATCTCTAAGTATTTTCCAACTTTCTGGAAACAATGATCTTACGAAATTTAAATTTCCCTTTTGCATTGAAATATGCAGAGATTTACTCAGAGGAGTAATCATTTGTGCGTATTTATTTGCACTAAGAACTTTTTCACCGCAACAAGCACAGGTTAGTCCCTCTATTTGTTTTAGTGAAACAAATTTGTCTAGTTTTTGAAAACTAGGACCTTCCTTTTGCTTATTATAATTGCTATTGATAAATGGAAATGAGAGTATCTTCATTGTTTTAATCCTTAAATCTTGCATCGATTGATTGATTTATTCTTTTTGCATGTTGAGTTTTGTCATTTAATTTAACTTTTTGTTTTTTTATTTCGTTTAATCTTTCTTCTAATAATTTTTCTTCGGCAGAAATTTCTTTTAATTTAGTAGTATTCTTTTTAATCATTCTGTTATTTTTGCGTTTAAGTTTTTTGGCATATTGTTCTGCGAAATCATTAAAATTTACTTCTCCGTGTGTTATTTTGCTGATTGTAGAAGAAATTTTTATTGGATAATTATCATAATTAGGTGGCAATTTACCTTTTTCTATAGCCTTAGTGACAAACTCTAATTGTTTGAAAAAATTTTTAGGCATTTCTGGGAATATTCTTATGAATTTTGGATAAGAAATCGTTCCTCGTGCTTGATTGCAATTTTGACACATAATAATACCGTTGTAGATTGAATCTGGACCGCCTTTAGCTTGTGGTAATACGTGTTCAAAGGTGCTTACATGCTTATCTAAAATAGAGCCGATTATAGCATTGTCACTATATTTTTGTTCAGCGCTATATTTTAAAAACGACTCTTTTGTTTTAAAACTCATCTCCATTCCATCAATTTCTTTAAATATTTTTTCTCTCAATTTTTCATCTTTTTTTAAGATTTCAACATTAGAGTAATAATTTTTTATCATATTTCTTTTAATTTCATCATTGATGTTTTGTGAAAGAATTTTTTTTATCTTTTTTTCAATGTCTTTAAAATTTTCTACTTCTTTTTTAGGAACTAGTTTGAGAATATTTGCAAAATGAAAATCTCTTTCTTCAATTGCGCTATCCATCATTAATCTTGTCATTAAACTATTATGTTTATGAATTTCTGGTTGTTGGATAATTTTTGATATGCGCATTCTTGGAAATTTTTGTGCATAAATTTTTAATTGCTTAAATACACCTTTATGTAAGTCTATATTTCCTTCATTAATATATTTTTCGAAGACTTCAGCTTCACGCATTACAACAGAAGAGCTCCTGAGCTCTTTTCTTGTAGCATGTAAAACTGATAACAAAAGGTTTCGTCCAGCTTGCTCATCATTTGGTTTTTCTCTTGATTCAATAAGTTTTTGAAAAAATAAAGCTGTTTTATCAAATAAGTTTTCACGGGTTAGAATCTTATCTAAGCTTTCTTTTGGGTATTTAGTAGCAAAAGTAACAAGCTCACTCCAAGCTTCAGGCCATTTGTTTTTAAAATAATCTAATTTACCCTCCAATATTATTTTTGACAAAGGACGAGTTACTTTTGCCCAAAATTTATCTAATTCAGATGTAACTATTGTTTCTCCACCACAACACGCACAAGGTGTTTTAGGTAATTTATTTAGAAGTTTATAAGTATTCCCCTTTTTAAAGTTTACGTTCTGATTATTGAAAATATTTAAATTAAGAATTTGCATTTTATTTCTTCTTTCCTTTCAAATAATCATTAATAATATTTTGTAAGTTTCTTTCCGTCCATATTTTACCCTTTAAAACTTGCATTTTTTGGTTTATATCGCTAAGTTCAGTGTTTAATTTATCTTTTTGTTCAGGATGTTTAATCATTTCATAAACTTTTACATCACGTAATTCTGATAAAACTTCAATTTCTTTATCAAGTTCTGCAAGTTTATTTTTAGAGAGTTTTAACATTTTGTTTGAATATTTTGTTAAATCTAATTTAATCAAACCTTCGCTTTCTGTTAAATAGGTTTGAGCTATTGTAAATGGATAAAATCTATAATCTTCATCTAAAATTCCATCAAGTAATTTTTGAGTAATTATATCCATTTGTTTTTGGGCGTTTTCAAGCATTTCGGGGTGATAGTTGATAAAAATGTTATATGGTACTTTTCGTAGGTCGTTGCAACCTTTGCACATTACTATTTTATTGCCAATACGATCAACTCCATTGTCAGAAACAGCTTTTATGTGTTCTTCGCTGGCTATAAACGGATTAAATATTGTTCGTATAACTTTTTCATCGTCAAATTTATTATGATAAGCGTGTGAAAAAAATGCATCTACGTTTAAAATAGAAGTTGGTATCTTTTCAGTTTCTTTTAAAATAAGTGGGATAAGCTCTTTATAATTGTTTTTAGTTAGATTTTTAATATAAAGATTTTTTATTTTATATTTTCTGCGTTGTGGATCTTTTTCTTCTCTTAATATTTTCCAGGTTTCTTCTTTTAAAATATCAAAAATCTCAACATTTTCTGGTGATTTATCTGTAAAAATATTTTGAATATTAATAAAGATTTGTTCAATTTCTTTGTATTTTTCTTCTTTATATTTAATTCCTTGTTCGTCGTGAAACTTGTGCACTTCTTTAACGATTTCACTAATTGTTTTATCCGGATAAATTTTTGAATATTCTTCTAATTGTTCAAAAACCTCTTTTTTTAGACCATCTAAATATGGTTTAATTTCAGCAAGTCCTGGCATTACTACAGAAGATTTTTTCATTGTACTTCTAGCACGACATAGTAAATCGAAAAAACGCCCCCCAATTCTCCTATCAAGATATTGTCTTTCCTTTGTATTTTCTTCTATATTTGGATTTTCTATTCTGCTAGCGATATCAACTTTTAATCTTACATAATTTTCTTTGGAATCAAGAATTTTATCTAAAGTCATTTCTGGATATTGTTGTGAAAATAGTACAAGTGTCTCCCAGGCTTCTGGATAATATTTTTTTGTGTAATTTAATTTGCCTTGTTCTAATACATAACTTAGAGGTTTGCATAATGGAGAAATGTTTTTCACGAAAACGTCTGCATTAATAACTTTTCTTCCACAGCAAGCACAAACATTATCAGGTAACTCTTTTATTCTAAGAAAGTAATCGCGATTTTTAAAGCTGGGAGTTTTCTTATTATTGCTTGAATTATAATTATGTGTCATTAAATTTATTTTCATAGTGTTTATTTTAAAACCTCTAAAAATATTTTTTGCGTAAAAGTTTTAGATTTGACTATTTTGAGATAAATTGTGTACTATAATATAAATAGGAGAGATTTAAATGAAAAAGTTTTTTAATAAAAGTTTAATAGCAATAGCGGTTTTGTATTTTGCTTGTGGAACTTCTTTTGCAGTAACACCAGCAGAATTATATGATGATGTTTGGAAAATAGTTAATAAAAAATACTATGACCCATCTAATAATTCACAGGACTGGGCAAAATGGAGATATCGTTATGACCATAAGCTTAAAACTCCAGAGGACGCATATGTTGCAATAGATACTATGCTTGCAAGTTTGAACGATCCATATACGAGATTCTTACCACCAAAAGAATTTTCTGAAGAAACTCAAGCGATTAAAGGCTCTTTGAAAGGTATTGGAACTCAAATAGGTCTTCGTGACGGGGAACTAGTAATTATTGCGCCACTTGAAGATTCTCCAGCAGAGCGTGCGGGGCTTTTGGCAGATGATAAAATTCTTGAAATCAATGGCGAATCTACAAAGGGTATAAATATTGATGCGGCTGCGGATAAAATTAGGGGAGAAAAAGGCACAATCGTTAATCTTTTGATCCAAAGAAAGGGTGTTCCTAATAAGATTTACAGTATTATAAGAGATGAAATTGAGGTGAAATCAGTTTCAACTAAGCCACCAATAGAAACTACGTCAATTCCTGAAGATATTCAGTATATAAGGCTAAGCTCTTTTATTAGTAAAAATGCTGCTAGTGAAATGGAAGAATTATTTAATAAAGCCGCGAATAAAAAGGGAATAATCTTAGATTTGCGCTCAAATCCAGGCGGACTTTTGACTAATGCCATTTATATTTCTGATATGTTACTTAAAGGTGGATCAATCGTAAGTACAGTAGATAGAGATAGATATAAAAGTACAACTAGAGCTCGTTATGGACAGGTTACAGATAAACCTATTGTTGTTTTAATTAATAAAGGATCTGCTTCTGCTAGTGAAATTCTTTCAGGGGCATTGAAAGACAATCACAGAGCAACAATTGTTGGTGAACAGTCTTTTGGAAAAGGTTTAGTTCAAGAAATTAACAAACTTCCAGATGAAGCTGGTATGAATATAACTATTCAACGCTATTTAACACCATCAGGTCAGGACATAAATAAAAAAGGTATAACGCCGGATGTTGTGATAGAATTAACAGAAGAGAACGTTAAAAACAAAGATGACGTTCAATTGAAAAAAGCAATTGAAGTTCTGGAGCAAATAACATGCGTTGTACAAAGGAATGGGTATTAAAATCTAATAGCGAAAATAATAAGTCTTTAATTGATAGACTTTTAGAGGTAAGAGGTATTGTTTCAGAGGATGCAAAAAGAGAATTTTTGCACCCTCTTGAGTTAACATTGTTACATCCAAATGCTTTTACTGATATGTCAAAAGCAGTTGAGAGAATTGCAAGAGCGATTGACGAAAAAGAAAATATACTTGTCTATGGCGACTTTGATGCGGATGGGGTAACTTCTACTTCTGTGCTTTTAAAAACGTTTAAATATTTAGGAGGAGAAGTTGATTTTTATATTCCAAATAGAGAGACAGAAGGCCACGGACTTAATACAAAAGCTCTGGTTCAGTTAATGAGCCAAAAGAAGCCAAAGCTTATCATAACTGTAGACAATGGAATTAGTAACATTGATGAAGTTAAGTTTATTAAGAGTTTTGGAAAAGAGGTTATAATTACTGACCACCACGAAGCTCCAGATGAATTGCCTGATGCCTATGCAATAATTAACCCTAAAGCGATGAATGCTCTTGACGAGAAATTGACCGCTAGACAGATAGAATATATGACATCACTAGCTGGGGTTGGGGTTGCATTCAAACTTGCTCAAGGAGTTTTGGAAAAGTATGATAAGCTTAATTATAGCTATGATTTGCTACCTTATGTGACAGTAGGTACAATTGCAGATTTAGTTCCACTGATAGGCGAAAACCGATATTTTGTAACTAAAGGTCTAGAATTAATTGCAAGTGGTAAACATTATGGGCTTAAACGTATGCTTGATGTAGCTGGGGTAAATATTGAAAATGGACTAACTTCAGAACAGGTTGCATTTACTATTGCTCCGAGAATTAATGCTTCAGGGCGTTTAGATACAGTTGATGCTGCTATTAAATTACTGACATCTGAAAATAAACAAGAAATAGAAATGTCGATAATTACATTAGAAAATTATAATAAAATTCGCCAGGAATTATGTTCAGAAACCTTCGAACAAGCTGATGCTGTTTGGAGATCATCTGGCATGAGGGATAATGCCATTGTCTTATTTAATAAAGACTGGCATATTGGAATTGTTGGTATTGTTGCTTCTAAATTTGTTGAAAAGTATTATAAACCTTCTTTTATTATGACTTTTCATGAAGAGACTAAACAATTTAGATGTTCCGCTCGTGGTGTAAAAGAATTAAATTTATATGACATTATTTCTAATATTTCAGAGCTTCTTGATGGATTTGGCGGGCACCAGTTAGCTGGTGGGTTTTCATTTAGCGAAGAAAAAGTGTCTTTTGAAAACATTAAAAAGGCGCTTAATCAAACTGTTGATGAAATGTTAAATGGACAAACCCTTAATCCTTCTTTAGATATCGATTTAGAAATTGGAGTTGATGATATTGATATTTCTTTAGTAGAGGAAATTAATAAGCTAGAGCCTTTTGGTATGTCTAATCCTTCTCCAACTTTTGCTATTAAAAATATGACATTAAAGCAAAAGAAACTAATGGGTTCTACTAAAGAACATTTAAAATTGATTATAGATACTCCAAAAGGAGCTAAAGATTGTGTGTGGTGGTCAAGAGGTGATATCCCACTTATTGCAGGTGATAAGCTTGATATTGCTTTTGCACCGCAATTAAATACTTTTAATGGTGCGACAGATATTCAATTGATTATAAAAGATGTACATTCAGAAGCATTAGTTGAAGAAGAAAAATCAGAGATAAAGATTTATGATCATCGTAAGAAAACAAATATTTTTGCACAGGTAGATGACTATATTAAAAATTCTAAATTAGGCGTGTCTGTTTTTGTGGAAGATTTGCAGATAAAAGAAAGCTTGAAAGCATATAAAAATATTTACGATAAAATTATTAACCGTCAAACAGCTTGTAAAAATGATGTTCTCATGTTCTTTGACTATCCTTGTGATTCAGATGTTATGGATAGCATAAAACAAGTAGTTTGTGCAAAATCTATTCATTATATGAATTATCAAAATTATAAAATTGATGAAGAAAAAATGCTTAAATCGTTTGCTAGTATGATTAGATATTGTACTAACAACTTGGAGGGAAAATTTTCACTACTTAGGGGGGCTTGTGCTCTGGGTGTTACAGAAGAAGTTGTTGAAACTCTTTTAGAAATGTTTCAAGAGACAGGCATGATAAAAATTGAAGTAAGAGAGTTGGAATTTTATAAAATAGATTTTATCTCTGAAATTAATCTTGCAAAGGTGTTACACTCTCCAAAATATGCAGAATTTGTTGAATTAATGAATAGCATTAATTCCTATAAAAACAGTTTTATGCAAATAGATTTATAATTGCTTAATTTTTTTTGATAATTCTTCTAATAATTTATCTGTAGAATTCTTGTTTAAAAGTATTGATTGTACAGTTGAATTAATTAATAGATTTATTTCTTTTTGATTTTCCTTTTGTTTTAATGCTGGAGATATTTTTTGTATTTGTTTTGCGCTTAAAGAACGAGACTTTGATGTAAGATCAGAATAATCTTTGTAAAAACTATTATCTAAAGCTTTTGAGTCTGTAGCAATTATGTTTGTTAGCTTAGCTAGTTTTAGCTGGTTTTCTTCATTTGTCAAATATAGGCAAAAATCCAAAGCTTCTTTTTTGTTTTTAGCTTTTAGTGGAATTACAAAATTCATAACAGAGAAATCATTTTGTCCCACAGGTCCTTTAATTTGTTCCATTACATCGGTTTGTTCATAAATTTTCGGAGCATTTTCTTTTATTATATTTAAGAAATTGGCTCCGCCTTGGTAGAAAACAACTTTTCCGGCCATATACTGCTCTAGAGCTTCTCTATGAGTCATTGCAATAGTCTCAGCTGGAATCAGCCCTTTTTGATATAGATTTTTAAACATTTCAAAAACTTTTTTTGATTCAAAGCTGGAGAAATCGTCTATCTCAGAAATACCATATTTATTCAATATTTTTATCATTGTATCGTTTTCTGTAATGGTAGGTATATAAGAATAAGCTCCAGTATTTAGTTTAATTTTTTCTGAAACAGAAGCAAGTTCTTTATATGTCTTAGGCAACCTTACAAGTCCAGACTTATTGAATAAATCTTTATTATAAATAGTAATTGCGCTTGTTGCATACCAAGGAATTGAGTAGATTTTCCCATTAAATTTTAAGGCTTCAATTATTTCTGGAGTAAAAGAAGATAATTTGTCCGGTTCGATTTCTTGCAATGTTCCTTTCTGTGCAAGAAGTGCAGAAAAGTCTGGATTAAGATTGATTAAATCAGGTGGATTATCTGTCATAACCGATGCAAGTGTTCTTTTTTCTCCCTCAGAAAAAGGGACATCAACCCATTTAATTTTAATTTGTGAATGTTCAGACTCATATTTAGAAATAACTTCATTTATATAAGGCGCAAAGTCTCCCATTTGAAGAGTCCAAAAAGAAACTTCTTTTAGTTGTGTATTACTTGAACAACCAGTTAAGAATAAAGTTATAGCAAATGCTGATATAAATTTTTTAATCATTGCCATTTCTCCAATTACTTAGTTGTTTGTATGTCAGTATTAACATTCATTCCCACATATTTAAACATACCTAAAATTACCCCAGGTGGGAAAAAGTAAATATCGTTACACGGAGTTATTTTTAAAATAGAATTATTTCCATCAATTCCTGCAACTGTTGCTAAATACTTGTTACTAGCAGCGGTGAAAATTATATAGCCGTTTGAAGTTTGGATTTCATCTACAGAAAATCTATTTGCTGATACTGCACCGAGAGTTAAATAAAAAAGCTTTTCTTTGTTTACTCCAAACATTTTTGTGCAATTTTCAAATGCAATATTTTGCGGCTGAGTGATTGGAATTTGAAGCTTTTGTGCAGTGGCAGTATTAACTGTTGGATGCGACAATTGCGTCGTATCAGCTAAACTCGGCAAAAAGCTCATTGTTAACGCTAAAATTATAACTCTTACTCTCATAAAATAATTCTAGCATAATTTTGCGTGATATGCTATAATTTAGCCAAGTACATATGCGGTAGAGGGTTGACACCTCACCTTTTATACTAAACTCCCAAATTAATTATTTAGATTATATCTTGGAAGTAAAGTGTAGAACCTCTCCTCAAGGAGAGGGGACAAATATATAAGTAGGTCGGCTTTACTAAGCTAACAAAAAACAAAAGGAAGAGAAGATGTTACAAGAAGCAACAAGAGCGATTAATTCTGCATTTAATAATAGTTTTATTAAAAAATTAAGCCAATACTTACACGATTGTGTTCGTGAAGAAGTAAAAAGCTCTACTTTTAGAAACTTAAAAGCTGATAGAGATAATAAATGGATTTTCTTGGATCAAGAAGATACTTTATTTACTCAAGGTTTGGAATACCTTCGTCTTGAAGGTTCTGATTCTAAATTAACAGAATTAATGATTCAATCTGAAACAAGCCAAAAAGATAAATACCTTATCTATGGCTATCTTTTCCTTGTTGGTAAAGCAAAAGCTGGAAAGAAAAACGAGTTTTTAACTCCGCTACTCTATTCTCCTTGTCGTTTAGAAAGAAATGGCGTGAATATTAACTGTATGCTTACTGATGAATTTCTATCTCTAAACACAGGCGCTCTTACAGCTTTAATGAAAAAAAGCGATGATGAGGATGAGACAGAACAACTTCTGGAAGGGCTTTTAGATGTTGTTCCTACTATGCCTATTACAAATGAAAAAATGGAAATCTTTTTAACAACATTAAAGTCAATAGTTCCTGATATTGATATTTCTTTAAACCACGAAATGGATGTTAAAGAAGATAATATTACAAAAGATTTTTATAATACGCAGATTAATGCTGAAAATGTTGATGAAATTATTGAAGAAGAGGAAGAAAACAATAAAAAAGCTGTTCCTCAGTTAGAAAAAATTCATCTAACAAATCAGTGTGCAATTATATTAACAAAACGTCCAGCAGTTACTGCAGGGGTTTTACATGAATTAACTCAGATTGCTGAAAAACCAAGCGGAGTTTATCGTGAAACAGTTTTGAACATGATTAACGAAGAATATACACAATCAAAACCAACTGATTGTCAGCAAAAAACTTTGGCTGATTTTTATCCAGTAACTCCGTTATCATTATCTGATGCGCAATTAAACGTAGTTAAAAACGTTGAAAATACAAAACTAGTTTCAGTTTTTGGTCCTCCAGGAACTGGTAAATCTCAAACTATCGTTAACCTTGTAGCACACTTGATTGCTAATGGGAAAACTGTCCTTGTTGCTTCAAGAATGGACAAAGCTGTTGACGTTGTAGCAGAAAGACTTAACGAACTAGGTGCTCCGTTCTTGGCTTTGAGAGCTGGTCGTTTGAATTATCAAAGAGAACTTTCTATGCAATTACAAGATTTACTTTCAAATAAAGTTGATCTTGATGATGGAATTGAAAGCTCAATTATGTGTGATGTTTCTGATATGGAAGCTCTTTTAAAATCTGTTAAAGATTTGGAAAATAAAGCTGAACAAATTATTAAACTTGAAAATGATTGGACAAGTGTAAATGAGGAAATAAAACTAGAAGAGCCAAATCATAAAAATCATCAATTTATAAAATCAAACTTGAAAAATGATGAAATAAAAGCTATTGAAGAAATTATAAATACATTAACTTCAAACTTAGAAAAAGCTGGATTCTTTGCTAGTTTAAAAAATAGTTCTTCTTTAGGCAGATTAAAGAAAATTATTAGAACAAATTTTGATGTTAATAACGAAAACTTGATGATATTAAAGACGGAGCTAGAATTTGCAAAATTAATTTGTAAAGCTCGTATGATTGAAACTCAAATACAAACTATTGGAAATATTCATGTTATTTCAGAACAGTTGAGAACAATGCGTAAAAAACAACGCAAGCTTGCTGTCGATATTCTGAAAACAAAACGTAGAGAGGCTTTAAAAGGCTTGATGAGAGATTCAATTAAGCGTCAAAGATTATTTGTACATTCAAAATCTCTTGTTGAAAGAAAGAAAAATCTTCAAAACAGACTTCTTGAAACAGAAGACTTTAAACCTTTGTTAGAAGCCTTCCCTTGCTGGTGCGTTACTACATATGCTGTATCGGGTTCACTTCCTTTAAAACCAGGTTTATTCGATGTCGTAATTATTGACGAAGCTTCTCAATGTGATATTGCAAGTTGCTTCCCAATTTTGTATAGAGCTAAAAAAGCTGTAGTTGTAGGTGATGATAAGCAACTTCCGCACTTATCTTTCTTGGAAAAAGCTAAAGAACAATCATTTATGTCGCAGTATGGTATCAATGATAGGTACCAATTAATGTGGAGATTTAGAACTAACTCAATGTTCGATTTAGCTAACTATTATTCTATGCATCCAGTGTTATTAGATGAGCATTTTAGAAGCTTGCCTCCAATTATTAATTATTCTAATAAAGAATTTTATGGAAATAGAATCAAAGTTATGCGCAGAAACGATAACTCATCCAAGGTTATTGAAGCGGTTGTTGTACCTGATGGTAAGGTTGATTCAGATGCTACAAGAAACTTGCCTGAAATTGAAGCTCTTGTAAAAAGATTACATGAAATAGTTGTGGAAGATGAGCGCAAAGCGACAAATAATCCCGAGCATAAGCCTGTAAGCATTGGTATTATTTCACCATTTAGAGCTCAAGTTGAGCAATTAAAGATTTCTGTATCAAAAGTTCTTTCTGAGCATATGATGGAAAAACATCAAATTGAAATAGGTACTGCTCATACTTTCCAAGGTGATGAGAGAGATATTATGCTTATTTCTTGGGCTTATGCTCAAAATAGTTACCCACAAAGCTTGATATTTTTGCAAAAACCAAACTTATTTAACGTAGCTATTACTCGTGCTAGATACAAGACAATAAACTTTATATCTAAAAATCCTAGAGAATTACCTGAAGGCATTTTAAGAAGCTATTTTGGATTTATCGAAGAATACGAAAATAGATTTGCTTTAATTAATTCCGATGAGTTTGATGAAAATATTTATAAAAACGCTTTTGAGAAAGAAGTTGCTCAAGCTTTCCGTGATATAGGACATAAAGTAGTATGTGGTGAAGATATTGCAGGACTAAGTGTCGACTTGCTTGTTGATGACAAGTTTGTTATTGAGTGTGATGGTGTGGAAGATAAATCGCCAGCAAAAGTTTCAAATATGAAAAAACAAGCAATAATTGAACGTACAGGACTAAAAGTTTCAAGAATTACGGCTCGTGAATGGAATATTTCTCAAAAAGCTTGTATTGATAGAATAATAAATTCAAATATATAGTTGCATAATCCTTTTTTGTGATACCATTATATTGTGTATTATATAAGGAGGTATATCCCATGAGAATCATGTCTATCGATTCACCAGAAACTGTTGCTCCAGCTAGCAAAGGAAAGTTAATGATTTTTAATTATAAAAATAGAGTTCTTTCTGGCTTTTCAACAACAGCTATTCAAGATGGCGCTATTGCTGCTGATATTAAAGGAGCTATCCCATTAGCTTTAGGAAAAAACTTTAAAGGTGCTGATATGGTTGGTGAAGTTAGTATAAAAAAACTAATGGATTCTATTGCTGAAGTAACTGGTGATAATTTTATTAAATCATTACCAAAAGTCGAAAAGGAAGCTTATGCTATTTTTGATATTGAACCAAATAAAAAAAGCTTTTTAAATATCAAAGATAAATTTGTTATCTATCACGATAAATAAGCAAAAATTTATAATTAGGAAGGTGGTGTTAAAATAACGTCACCTTTTTTATTATCTATTCCCTTATTGACTTTTAATGTATAATAAAACTAATGAAATACGCGTTAGTTTTAGTAAATATTAAGGGGCTGGGAGTAAAAACATTCAGCTATTTAATACCTGAAGAAATGCAAAACATTATTCAGGTAGGCCAAGCTGTGCTTGTTCCGTTTGGTCGTCAAGGATTAATTAACGCTTTTATCGTTGGCTTTAGTGATTATGTACCAGAGGGAATTCGGGTAAAAAAGATTAATCGAATTCTTGATGAAACGCCTTTGTTTTCTATCAAATATTTAAAGCTTTTAGAATGGGTTGCAAATTATTACTGTACAGATTTTGTAACTGTTTTAAATGCTGCAATTCCAATGAAATTAATCGAAAAAAATTCTAAAACAGAACAATCTGTAGAACTTATTAATGATGATTTTACTGGATTAACAAAACGTCAAAAAGAAATTTTAGAAATTCTTAAAACAGAAGGCAAGCAACCATTAATCGAGTTTGAGGATAAAGCTAAAACAACTCGAGCTACAATGAAAAAGCTTGAAGAAAAAGGGTTTGTTAAATTTAATCTTGAATTGATTTATAGAAATCCATTGACTATTTTCAAGGATGAAAAAGTTGAACCTTTATTTGAGCTGTCAGAAGAGCAAAATGAAGTTTATGAAGGGATAAAGGCGAAACTTAAAACACAAAATCCGATTCTTCTTCACGGTGTAACAGCTTCAGGCAAAACAGAAGTCTATTTTAAACTTATTAAAGATGTAATTGATTCTGGGAAAAATGTTTTATTTCTTGCACCAGAAATCGCTCTTGCTTCGCAACTTACAAAGCGTCTTGCTAAAAAGTTTGGAATAAATGACATTGCAATATGGCATAGCAGTATTTCTGATGGCGAAAAGTATGATGTATGGCAAAGACTTTATAATAATGAAATAAAGATTCTTGCTGGTGCACGTTCTGCTGTATTTGCACCTTTACAAAATATTGGATTAATTATTATTGACGAAGAACACGAAGGAGCTTATAAACAGACAAATCCAGCTCCAAGATATGATGCGAGAGTTGTCGCAAAAAGGCTTGCGCAGTTTCATCAAGCACCATTACTTTTAGGGTCTGCAACTCCTGATGTTTCAACTTTTTATTATGCACAAAATAATAACAACTTGTTTCAAATGCTTAAACGTTTTAATAACGCACCTCTTGCAAAACCTGAGGTTATTAATATGCAAGAATACGGAAAAGCAGCTTATCGTGGAATTATCTCAAAACCTCTTCAGACTGAAATTAAAGAAGCTGTTGAAAACGGAAAACAGGCTATTCTTTTAATGAATAGAAGAGGTTTTTCAACCTATACTCAATGTAAATGCTGTGGAACTGTAGTTGAGTGTCCAGATTGTTCTATACCAATGGTTTGGCATTCAGAAGGAAAAAAATTAAAATGCCATTATTGTAGCAAAGAAATGAGCTTCCCAGACTATTGCCCACAATGTGGCTCTGATGCACTTTCTAATTCTGGTAGTGGAACTCAAAAAATTGAAATTTTGATAAAAGAACTTTTCCCAGAATATCGAGTAGAAAGAATTGATAGCGATATTTTAACTAAGAAAAACGCGCATATTGAACTTTTAGGCAAATTCCAAAAGGGTGAAATCGATATCTTAGTTGGAACACAAATGATAGCAAAAGGATTAGACAATCCTAATGTAACACTTGTTGGCGTAATTAGTGCTGATACTGGGTTTTCAGTTCCCGATTTTAGAGCATCAGAAAGAGGGTTTCAGCTTCTTACCCAAGTTGCAGGGCGTGCTGGAAGAGGTGATTATAAGGGAAAAGTTCTTTTCCAAACATACAATCCTGATTATTATGCTTTTCAAACGGCTAAGTCGCAAAATTTTGAAAAATTCTTTGAAACGGAAATTAAAGCTAGACAAGAATTTGATTACCCACCATTTAGTCAGATTGTAAGAATAATTCTTTCATCAATGAATAATTTTCGTGCAGAAAAATCGGCTATGGAAATAGCTTTAAGGCTAAATACAATGACAGAAAAATTTGGCTTTGGTGAATACTTAGAAACTCTGGGCCCTACTCCTTGTATTATTTCTAAAATAAACGGATATTACAGATACCAAATTTTAATTAAGAATAAGCTCTCACAAAAAGGGCACGATTTTATATCTAAGTTTTTAGATAAAATTTCACTGCCAAAAGACATTAAAATGGCAATAGATGTTGATCCGTTGGATATTTTGTAAATTTATATGCCTAGAAAACTTCCTGCACCGGTTAACCAAGTTTTTATGTTTTCAGGGTTATCATAGATGTCATTTTCAAATTTAAAATATTCGTCATCAGTCATACTTGGTGTACAATCACCATTGTATTGAGAAGCGGCTGCAAAATATCTTTGAACTTCTGTGTTTGTAAGTTCCATTTCGCCATCTGGATCTTTATTTAGAACTTCAAAACGTTCTAATGTGATTAAAAACAAGCCTTCTTCGTCTGTAAGCTCTTCTCCATTTGCTATGCGCTGCCCAATAGCCTCTAAATCTAAATTTTTAATAACTTGTTGAGTTAAAACGAATGCTTCTTGAACGCTTTTGCCTTGCGCTTTATAATAGTCTCCTAATTCTCTTGTATAAACTTCATTAACTTCAATTTTTCCATTATTATTTGAGTCGAAGTTTGCAATATAACTTGCAGCTAAATCTTGATAATGAGCCTTTAAAGCTTCTAATTTTTCTTCTTTATTGGCTCCTTCAGGCGCATTGTAATCAATGATTACTTTTCCCTGAGCCCCTTTATAATAAACTTCTTCGTAAGTGTCATTTAATTTCTTATTTAATTGTATGCCTTTAGCAAAATTTTCTAAGCGAGTAACTAGCTCATCTTGTTCTAATACTAAATTATTGTTTTGAGCAAAAAGTACAATAGCTTTGGCTTTTGGTTCTAGGGCTTTTCGAGCAGCAGAATTTAAATTTAAATTTCTTATAGCTGTATCTATTGCTGCAGATTGATCAACTTCATTTTCAACAGTAGCATGTTCGACATGTTCGACTGTAGTATTAGTTAAGTTAATTTTTAGCCAGACGCTTTCATTATTAGTGTTTTGTACTCCATTATTACTGCTACTTGTTAGTTCGTATCTGTTCTGAATTTGGTAGTTTTCACCACAACGTAATGACATAATATAAGCCCTCTTAATAACTTTACATTATTAATAAAGTTTTTTATTTAGTTTGAATTTCATAAAGCTTTTTTTTATTTACATTTGTTAATATTTTTTTCAAACCTTTGATTTTATAAGCATTTATGTGTATAATTTATTAAGTGTAAAAAGTACAATGTTGGTGGAAAAATGGATTTAAACTTTCAAGATTTAATACTTAATTTATCAAGATTTTGGTCAGATTATGGTTGTATTATTCAACAACCATATGATACAGAAAAAGGGGCTTCTACAATGAACCCTGCGACTTTCTTAAGAGCCTTAGGCCCTGAGCCTTGGTCGACAGCTATGGTTGAACCTTGTAGAAGGCCTACTGATGCACGTTATGGCGAAAACCCAAACAGATTGGGACATTATTTTCAATACCAGGTTATTTTAAAACCTTCACCAGATAACGCTCAAGAGCTTTATCTAAAGAGTTTGGAAGCTATGGGTATTGATTTATCAAAACACGATGTAAGATTCGTAGAAGATAATTGGGAGTCACCTACTCTAGGTGCAGCTGGTGTAGGCTGGGAAGTTTGGCTTGATGGTATGGAAATTACTCAATTCACATATTTCCAACAGGTTGGTGGGCTAGAAGTTAAGCCCGTAGCTTTAGAAATTACTTATGGTCTAGAGCGTATCGCTATGTATATCCAAAACAAAGAATCTGTTTTTGATATTATGTGGAACAACGAACTTAAATATGGAGATATTTATCTTCAAAATGAAATAGAACAATC
This sequence comes from Candidatus Gastranaerophilaceae bacterium, assembly GCA_045651505.1. Taxonomy (GTDB): domain Bacteria; phylum Cyanobacteriota; class Vampirovibrionia; order Gastranaerophilales; family Gastranaerophilaceae; genus CAG-196. Next base: position 41,908 of record JAZRSL010000013.1, read on the forward strand.
AAAATATAACTTTGAATTCTCTAATGCGGATAGATTGTTTAGCTTATTTGACGCTTATCAAAAAGAAGTTGATACATGTGTTGAAGCGGAGTTAGTTCTTCCAGCTTATGATTATGTTCTAAAATGCTCACATACATTTAACCTACTTGATGCAAGAGGGGTTATTAGTAAAGACGAAAGAATTAACTTTATTAACCGAGTGAGAACGATGGCTTCTGCTGTTGCTAACTTATACGTCAAACAACGTGAAAAATTAGGATTCCCGCTTTGTAAATAATAAATATAATAATTTAATTTGGAAAGTGGGAAATTGTTTAAAACAATTTTCCACTTTCAACTTTTCACTAAAAAAAGAAAGGATAGCCCGATGACAATAAAAAACATACTAACCAAAATGCTAACAAGAAAAAACCCTGATGATGCTTTGGCAGGAGCTAAAGAAGGTGGTTTAGAAAAAACCTTAGGAGTTTGGGACTTAATTATTCTTGGTGTTGGAGCGATTATTGGCTCTGGTATTTTTGCCGTTGTCGGTACAGCTGCTGCAGCAGAAGGAACTGGTGCAGGTCCAGCATTGATGGTATCAATGGTAATTGCTGCTATTGCTTGTATCTTTTCAGCACTTTGTTATAGTGAATTTTCAACAATGATTCCTGTAGCAGGTGGTGCTTATACATATACATTTGCAACTTTAGGTGAATGTATGGCTTGGCTTATTGGCTGGGTTTTAATGTTAGAATACGCTATCGGATTTATTGCAGTTGCTTGTGCTTGGACAAACCACTTTATGCAATTTTTAAAAGGTTTTTCAAACATTTTACCAGCTTGGATTTGTAATCCTCCTCAATGGTTAATAAGCGACTATCGTTCAGCAGCACATTATTATACAGCTCAAGGATTAGATCCGAGTTCAGTAATTCCTCATTTTGCAGGGTTACCAATTTCAATAAACTTACCAGCTATATTAATGATTATATTAATGACTGTTATCTTAGTTAAAGGTACAAAGGACTCAGCTAAAATGGCCGGGATTATGGTTGCAGTAAAACTTGGTGTAATTGCTTTATTCGTACTAGCTGGTGCATTTTTTATAAAACCCGAAAACTGGACACCATTTGCTCCAAATGGTTTTGAAGGTGTATTTATGGGTGCGTTTATAATATTTTTCGCTTATATCGGTTTTGATGCACTTGCTACAGCAGCAGAAGAATGTAAGAACCCTCAAAAAGACTTACCTATTGGTATTATAGGTTCACTTTTAATAACAACTATTGTTTATGTTTTAGTAGCTTTAGTTTTAACTGGTCTACAACCAACAAGCGGTGTTGTAATTCCAGAAGGTTTACTAAAAGCACCTATGGCGTTTGCAATGTCTGAAGTTGGACAAAACTGGGTAGCAGGACTGATTTCAATTGGTTCAATTGCGGGTTTAACTTCAGTATTGTTAGTTCTTCAAATGGCTGCAACTCGTGTTTTATTCGCAATGAGTAGAGACCATTTCTTACCAAAAGTTTTTCAAAAAACTCATAAAAAATTCAATACGCCACATATTCTAACAATTACAGTAGGTTTAGTAGGTATAATTGGTACAATGTTTCTTGATTTAAATGTTGCAGCATCTCTTTGCAACTTTGGAACATTTACCTCTTTCATAATCGTATGTGTTGCAGTATTAATCCTTAGAAAAATTGATCCGGATAGAGAAAGACCTTTCAAAGTTCCATTCTGCCCTTGGTTTCCACTATTAGGAATACTTTGCTGTGGTGGTTTGATGATTTACTCAATGGTTGTAGCAAAAGGCGAAACTGCTGCTCTTTCATCAATGCTATTTGTTTCATGGGTTGTTATTGGCGGATTAATATACGCTGGATACGGTTATAGAAAAAATAGAGAAGCTGAATTAAAAGTAGTTGAAAATGAAGAAATTACATGTAATATTTAATAATTTATTAAAATGTAAAAATCCGGATGAAACTATTGAAGCTGGTACACAATCAGAATTAAAGAAAACTCTTGGTGTTTTTGATCTCGTTGTAATAGGTATAGCTGCAGTAGTTGGTACTGGTATTTTTACAATTATCGGCTCAGCTATTGTTGGTAGCACCGATGCTGCTGGGGCTGGTCCTGCCGTTGCTGTTTCAATGGCTTTGGCGGCAATTGCAAGTGTTTTTTCTGCTCTTTCTTATTCAGAGATTGCGGCGATGATGCCAGTTGCTGGTAGTGCTTACGCTTACACGTATGCAACTATGGGTGAACTTATGGCCTGGATGGTGGGCTGGGTTTTAATGCTAGAATACGCTATTGGAAATATTACCGTAGCAAGTGCTTGGACTGGATATTTTGTGCAATTCTTAAAAGGCTTTCAGCACGTACTTCCGTCTTGGGTTGTTAATTGCCCTCTATGGCTAAGAAATGATTATCGCTCAATGTATGAGCTATGTAATCGTTATGGCTGGGATGTACATGATAAAATGCCGTTTATTCACTTGCCATTTGGGTTGGAAATTCCTTTTGCATTAAATATTCCTGCGATTGCAATTGTTTTAATTTTAACTTTATTACTAATAAAAGGTATCAAAGAATCTACTAAAGTTGCTTCTATAATGGTTGGAGTAAATATGACAATTATAATCTCATTTATAGTTGTGGGTTCTCTTTATGTGAAGCCTGAGAATTGGGTACCATTTGCACCAAATGGCTTAGAAGGAATCTTTTCTGGTGCTTTCATAATTTTCTTTGCTTATATTGGTTTTGATGCGATTTCAACTGCAGCAGAAGAAACTAAAAATCCTCAAAGAGATTTACCAATTGCTATTATGGGAACACTTCTAATCTGTACAATTTTATATGTGCTTGTAGCTCTTGTGCTTACAGGGGTTGTGCCTGTAAGTAGCATTGATATTCAAGCCCCGTTAGCACACGCAATGAGATTTGTTGGTATTGATTGGTATGCAGGATTGATTTCGGTAGGTGCCTTATGTGCTTTGACTTCAGTATTATTAATTTATCAATTAGGTACTACAAGAATTTTATATGCAATGAGTAGAGATCATTTTTTACCGAAATCTTGGAATGCAATTCATAGCAAATTTAAAACTCCACATATAATGACTTGGGTTTCAGGGCTAATCGTCATACTTTGTGGGTTATTTATGGATTTGAATATTTCTGCAGAACTGTGTAATTTTGGAACGTTTACTTCGTTTATAGTTATTTGTATTGCAGTTTTAATTTTAAGAAAAATCGAACCGAATAGGGACCGTCCTTTTAAAGTCCCATTCTGCCCAGTATTTCCAATTCTTGGGGTTCTAACTTGTTTGGCTTTAATGTATTGTAAATTTAGTGCTAAAGCAACGTCAGCTATATATTTTATAATATGGTTGTTGATAGGTATCTTAATTTATGCTTTTTATAGTTATAAAGAAATTAGACGTTCTGAAAAATAAAACATTTACAGTATGAAAGCCTAAAAAAAAGTGTTATAATAAACTTATGAGAGTAGTTAGTGCAAAAGAGCTTAGCTCATATAAAATATTACCTTTTGATTTATTTAACGAATCAAACCATAAAATTTTAGCAGCTGGAGAAGTTTTAACTCCAGGGAAACTAATTATGCTTAAGAATTATCCAAAACTCTTTACCGAAGAGTTATATGATGATAATGAAAAAAATGAAAAAATGACTCCAAGTAAGGCTAATGCAAAAAAATTAGCAAATTTTTCTTATGATAGTCTTGATGTGGCAGATTTTGAGACAGCTATAAATAAAGATAGTACTTTAAAAACTGATGTACAAATAAAATTAAAATACTTTTTTAGAAAAACGATGGATTTGTTTATTCAAGGTTTTTACGAAGAAGGTGTATCAAAGCTATCTTCTCTAGTAAATATAATTATAACAGACGTGTTTAAACAATTATGCAAATCAAATAAAGGTTCTCAAGTTAGGTTTCTGGGGGAATATGAAATTTGCCATCCTTTGAACGTTGCTATAATTTCAGGGTTAATTGCAAAACGATTGGAATATACTAGTATTGCAATTGAACAAGTTATACTTGCGGGATTACTACACGATGTTGGGAAGTTTTTGATTAAAGATACAAGTACATCACCTTTAATAACTATTCATGAAGATGAAGTTGCTAATCATACGACTTTGGGCTATGACTTAATCAGAAATAAGTTAGGTTTAAGTGAAAATATTGCAAAAGCCTCTTTAGAACATCATGAAAATAACGATGGTTCTGGCTATCCGCAAGGATTATCTAGCGATTCTATATCTGAAGTTGCTCAGATAATAAATGTCGCGAATTATTATGATAACTTAGCTTGTAATAGAACTGCTCACCATGTAACAAGTAATAGAGATGCATTGAGAGCTTTGCTTGAAGTCGGAACAAAACGTTTTTCAGCAAAGATACTTTATACTTTTATTCATATGTTTAACTATGATGATCACAAAGAATTCAATGATATGATTATTTAGTCTCATAGGTAATTGAGTATTTTTATATTTTAAAACATCCTAAAATTAAATAGGAGTTATTAAAATGAATAAAAGTGATCAATTTAAAAAAATAATGGAAAAAAGTGATACTAATAAAGTTTTATTATTAACTAACCATTATAATATTATTGGTGATGTTTATGAATGTAATCAATGTAATAAAGATGATTACATTAATTTGACAAATGTAAAATTATGTAGTGTTGAAGATATCTTTGGTTGCGAATGTGAATACGAAAGAAGTTATGATTGGTTACATATTAATTTAGATAAAGTCGTAGCTTTCAGTTTCTTAAAAAAATAAAATAAAAGCCGAGATTTTAATCTCGGCGTTGTATCCCATTATCATTTAATCGTAGTTTACTTAATCGTAAATTATACTCCATTTTGACCTCTCACCTTAGTTTTTTCTGAGAAAAACCACCGTGGAAATCATTCTTAAACTTTATTTAATAACAGTAAAGAATTTAAACTCTGCTGGCATTAATTTACCAAAAGAAAGCGAATTTGAAGCGGACACGAATTTTTCTTCTAAGTAGTCTGTTCCATCAAATCTGTATTCAGATACTATAGAATAGTCACAAGAAAGTTCAATTGTTTTGTCAAAAACTTCATTACCTTCTCTTACTTCTGTCCAAGAATTACCATCTTCTTCAACGCAGAATTTTTCTGTTGGAGAATTATAGTTAGCAACTACAAGTAAAGAATTTTTTATACCTTCTTTTTGAATTTGCCAAGCTACAAAACCATCATCATCTTGTCTTATAATATGAGCTTCTCCATCTGTAATAATTGAATTGTTTTTTACAAACCTATCAATGGCATCAAATTTTGCGAAAAATTCGTAATCTTTTTCTCGTTTCATAGAAATTTCTGAACCTATAGCAGCTTCAATACCGCCATTCGTAAATGATTCATCTCCATCAACATACATTACAGGTCTCTGAGCAAATTTGCCACCTGATAAAAACTTATATTTAAACCATTTAAATAGAGCTCCTTCAGAACCTAATTGTGCTGGATATCTATCAATAGCTTCAAATTCACCATCTTGGTTGTTATATGTTTTTAGAACGGATAGTGGAGTTGATTTTTTTGATGAAATATTGTAATTAGATAATTTCAAATTATCTTCAGCTATTTCTTCTGGCGTTTTATAGCTTTGTGAAACAATGTCATTGCCCCAAAGTACATCAAAATTCATGTCTCTATGATATTCACTATAATAATTATCCCAAAGCATATATTCAGCTAAAGAAGCAAAATATGGAACTTTTTCTTTCATAGCTGAATTTAACATTCCTAAAACTCTTCTAGGCGCACGGTAACTAATAGGTGAACCATTGCTTTCTGACACTTCATCAACAATATGATCGATGTGGTCAACTCTAAAACCATCAAAGTTGTATTCTTCTTGAAGGTTTTTCATATAATCAATAAAAAATTTGATTACGTCGTTATTATATTTACCATTTTCTAAGCATACAAAATAATATGGAGTTTGGCAGTCTAAATTGGCGAAATGAGTTACATCTTCTCCATTGAATTTATAATGTTTGAATGTAGGATAACTAGCTCCTTCGCTCATTTTATCAAATATAGGAACCCCAGCTGAGCACCATGCTCCACCAGGAGCAGGCCACATTCCTTCAGAAATTAGAGTTTGAATAATATCTCCTTGGTTAAGAATTTCAGATTCTATCATTTTTTTACCGCGAGTGTTATTTGCACTCCTATTTATTATCATTTTTGCTTTTTTATGTAATTTATCTTGAATTGATTTTTCAAGCATTGAATTTGATAAAAAGATTTTAGTTTCTTTTAATAATTCATCTAATTCATTAAAAATATTTTGATAATGTTCTGTTAAATCACCATAGCTTTCGCCTTTTACTGATTTTTTATAAACTCCAGAAACAATTGCTAAATCGTCTTCTGAGTATTTATCAAAAAGCTTTTGAGCAACAGAATCAACATTCTTGCATAATTCTTCTATTAATGCATTAATATCAAACCATCTTGCGCATTCAGGAGTTGTAAGTACGATTTTAGAAAATCTTCCAGTTTGAGGGAGGATATCGTAAATTACGGGGTGGCCTGCCAACTGCGTAAGTTTAATAAACATTTTTACTTGTTCATCAGCATTTAATCCAGTTTTTTCTGCTAGTTCTTTATCTTCTAAATTTGGGCTCACGCAACTTGCGGTTGGTAAATAGGCGCAACCGAATTCACGTGGATGAAATGGAATTAAATACATAGTTGTATTGAAAATACTATTTGATTTATTTCCTGTTGGTAATATTAAAAGCTGTCTTAACCAGTCCATAAATTTACCATTTTCATCTGATTTGTTTCCGTTGCCAAGTGCAGCTAGATTGATAAGTTTAATATTGTGCCCTTCTTTTTGCATCCAGCTAGAATTTTTTACATTATTTCTGGCAAGCACACTTGTTTTTTCAAAATCAAATTTGCCATCTTTAAAGACGCCCTCATTTTCCCACTTAGATTCAAGCGCCCAGAGAACTTCTGGATTAGATAATTCTTCTAAAACTTTAATATGTGGATATGGCAAATATCCGTATTTTGTCATAGTTGATTTTAAATATTCTTTTCTTTCTTCGCTAATAGATTCAAAAGAATAGATTTCTCTTAATTTTGAGTAAAAATCATTAACTAGCTCTGCACTACTTGTCTCTTTCTTAAACAGGAAATTTAGCATTTTCTCTCCTTGTGCTATAAAAATAAATAATCTGTGATTGTTGAATGTAAATTTTATATAAAAATAATATCATGCTCATATATTTTTTACAAACATTTGTTTCAATTTATTATATAAAATTTTACAAAAATACTAAATTTGAAAAATAAACTGATTTAAACTACAATTATTTTATGAAAAGATTGCTTTTAATTTCTTTAGTTCTTTTTACTACGGGGTATTGTTTTGCTTCAGAAGAGTTGTCAAAACAAGCTGTAGCGTTTTATAGCGACAATAATTCAAATAAAGCTATGGATTTATTACTACAGATTGAGGAAAAAAATAGAACTCCGCAAGACTGGTTACTTTTAGGGAATCTTCTTGAAGAGAACGGTGAAAAGGCTAATGCAATTTATATGTATCAAAAAGCCATTGCAGTTAATAATAAATATTATAAATCATATTACAACTTAGCTAATATATTTTTGGAAGAAGAAAATTATATTTTAGCAATTGAACATTATAAAAAAGCTATTAAATTAAATAATCAAAATCCTTATTTACATTACAATTTAGCGTGTGCATATATTAAATCGGGCAATATAAAAAAGGCAAAGACTAGCTTAATAAGTGCAGTTACTTTAAAAAATGATATTCCAGAAGTTCATTATAACCTTGCTTATGTTTACAAAAGCTTAGGGAAAGATAAAGTCGCACAGTCTTATTTAGATAATTATAACAAGCTTTTACAGGGAGGGCTTTAGACAATAGATAAGAAATTTTTCTTTGTTGAGGTTGTTTCTCTAAGCTCTTTAATTCTTTGGCGTGCAAAAGTTGCATCTTCCGAGAATTTTTTAATTTGTAAAAATTTACGATAATATCTAATAGCTTCAGGATATTTTTCTAGCTTATCAAAACTCATTGCAATTCCAAGATATGCTTTATAATAATCGGGATTCCTTTTTAATAAAGCAAAGAAAGTTTTTGAAGCTTCCTCAAAATTTCCCATTCCCATTAACATCGCAGCTTTGTTATAGTAAGCTTTCAAAAATTCGGGATTAGTTTCTATGAGCTTGTTATAAATCATCAATGAGAGTTCTTCTTCTTCGACAAGCTCATGTGCAATCGCTAATTGAATTTGTGCTTCTAGATTGTTTTTGTTAATAACGATACTTTGTACTAAATGTGGGATTGCTTCTGCAGGTTCACCGTTAGAAAGATGACAAACTCCTAGTTCGAAGAAATATTTATCGTTTTTATCGTCTATTGCTACGAGTTTCTGCAGAGTTTTTATTGCTTTGTTATACTCAGTTAAATATTTATATGATGCTGCAAGCCCAAAGTATGCTTCTTGATGTTTCCTGTCCAACATTATTGAATCTAAATAGAATTTAACTGATTCTCGGTAAGATTTTGCAAATCTCAAGGCATCAGCTTTTATACACAATTCATAAGAACGTGAGCGCTTAGGCTGTGTAACTTTATTCATGGCTTTAGCCAAGTTTTGCTCAATATTTGAGTTAATTTGCATGAACCTCTCCCAAGTTTATTCTATAAAACTAAGTCATGATGCATAACATACAAATGGGGGATATTTGTATCAGTGAAGTAAAAAGCGTTTAATATTATGTAAAGAAAGGTGTCGAAATGTTAATTAAAAGAATAAATCTTTACAAAAGCTGAAAGCCTATGTGGTTCTGGGTTGCAGCTGATTTAAGCTTTTTTTTTTATTATTCTTACTCCTAAAGTTTTATAAAAATATGCCGTAAATAAAATTACAAATTAAATCAAAGGAGTATTTTTATGACAGGTATTAACAACAACTTAAATGGGAACTCTAATTATTACAATTTAAATAAAAATGTAGTAGGTTATAATAATCAATTGTCTCAAGCTAATAATGAAACTTTAAATGTAAATTTGTTAGGTGCAAAAGGTGGTGATAGTCTTACTCTATCATCAAATTCAAAACAGATAGATATCAAAATTGATGCAAATGAGACAGAAAAATCCCTTACAGCAAAAATTGATGCTGAATGTGGTGCTGGAACTGCAGAAAAATTGAAAAAAGGTGATGGTAATTTTTGGAGAAAGATTTGGAATGGTATAAAAGCTGCTGGTGAAATTATTTTAATGGTTTTAATGTCGCCAATTATATTACTTGATAAGCTCTCCGAAATTAAAAAATAGTAAATATAAAATAATTTTATATTTTAATCCTACAAAAAATATTTTTTTGTAGGATTAAATTTATATCTTTAAGGTAAACTTAACAAAAATAAATATCTTTGTTAAAAATTTTTATTAGTTGTAGAATAATTATATTGGGAAGAGGAAAGGTGTGGAGATGAATTATCACAATATTACAAAAGATGATATGTTAAACGGAGATGGATTAAGAGTTGTTTTGTGGGTGTCTGGTTGTACTCACCATTGTCCAGGTTGTCAAAATCCTATTACTTGGGATGTTGCAGGCGGACTTCCGTTTGATGAAAAAGCTGAAGAAGAATTATTTGAAGCTCTTAAAAAACCACACTGTTCTGGCATAACATTCTCTGGTGGTGACCCATTACATCCTTTTAATAGGGAAGAAGTTTTTAGATTGATGAAAAGGATTCGTACAGAGCTTCCGAAGAAGACTATTTGGCTTTATACGGGTTTCTTATGGGAAGAAATTAAAGATATTCCTGAAATTGCGGATATCGATGTGCTTTGCGAAGGTAAGTTTGTAGAAGCGCTATTAGATAACAAATTACACTGGGTTGGCAGCTCAAATCAACGTGTAATGGATGTTAAAAAATCTTTAGAATGTGGTGAAGTAGTTTTACATGTCTAAATTTTAAGAGAATGAAGATTGTTCATTTATTCCTTTTGTAAATTTTTTTGTTAAAAATATCAAAAACTTGCTTTTTTTTGATATAATCTTGTATTGATAAACATTTTAGAGGAGAAGTTTTATGAGAAAACGTGATACGAACGTACTTTCATTACTCGAAGATAAAACTAATGATTATGCTCGTAAGACCGCATTAGGTATGAAAACAACTTTTGGCTGGAGAGAGCTTACGTACGATGGTCTTGGGCTTATGGCAAGAAGATTGGCATCATATCTTATTAACGATTTAGGAATTCAAAAAGAAGAGAAAATGGCTATTCTTTCAGAATCAAAACCTGAATTCGGGGTTTGTGTTTTAGGTTCTGTAATTGCTGGGACAATTACTGTTCCTTTAGATATCAAACTTACTATTTATGAATTAACATCAATTCTATCAGATTGTATGCCGTCAGTTATATTGGTTTCTCAATCTTATTTAGAAAAGGCTTTAGAACTACAAAAAGCTATTCCAACATTAAAACATATAATTGTTATGGATAGACAACCAGAAGGAAGTGATTTACCAAGTTTGTATACAATTCCAAACAATTATCATTGTAAATGGCGCCATCGTTCAAGAAAATCGACAGCGTTAATTATTTATACATCAGGTACTACGGGAGCGCCAAAAGGCGTTATGACTTCTTTTGGAAATATCTTAGCTCAATTAAAAGATTTGAATGAAGTGATGAAGCCTATCTTTACAAGAAAAGATACAAGAATTCTATCAATTCTTCCAATGAACCACTTATTTGAACTAACAGTTGGTTTTACAACCTTCTTAAATATGGGTTTTTCGGTATATTATACTCAAAGTCTTAAACCAAAGGATTGTTTGAATATTATTAAAGATAGAAAAATTCATTTCATGATTTCTGTACCTGCTTTTTTAAGACTTTTAAGGACGACCTTAGAAGCAGAAATGAGGAATGCTCCTGAATTCTATAGGTTTATGTTTAATTTAAATTTTCATTATGTAGCAAAATTTATACCATTTAGATGGGTTAAAAAGCTCTTATTTAGAAGATTACATAATTGTTTTGGTGGACATTTCCGTTCGTTTATGTCTGGTGGTGCTCCATATGATTTTGAAACAGCTAAATTCTTTAGAAGAATTGGTATTGAAGTGTACGAAGGATATGGTTTAACTGAAACTAGTCCTGTTGCATCTTTCAATAGCGGTTGGAATAGGGACTTGAAATCTGTTGGTAAACTTTTACCAGGATTTGAAGGTAAGATTGATGAAGAAACTGGTGAATTACTACTTCGTGGCCCTTCAATTATGAAGGGGTATCACAATCAGCCTGAACTTACTGCTGAAGCAATTGATAAAGATGGCTGGTTCCATACAGGCGATAAAGCTCGTTTAGAAAATCGTAACGTTTACATTACTGGTAGAATTAAGAACATGATTGTACTTTCTGGTGGTAAAAAAGTTTTCCCTGAAGAAGTTGAAGCTGTTCTTGAAAAAAGCGATAAGTTTGCAGAACTTTGCGTATTTGGACATTCAAGAGAAGGTGGTGCAAAGGATGGTACGGAAGATATAGTTCTTGTTATTGTTCCATCAGAAACTGCTAAAGCTGAATATCAAGGTGCTGAACTAGAAAAGGCTATAAAAGATGAGGTTAAGCGTTTGTCTAAGCAATTAGCTCCGTATAAACGCCCAATTAATATAATGATTACGGATAAAGCTTTACCAAGAACTGCGACTCGCAAAATTCAAAGAAGAAAAGTTAAAGAATTGGTTGATTTAAAGTAATAAAAAAAATAAAAAGGGCAAGATGTTAATTTAAACATCTTGCCCTTTTTATTTTAAATTATCGAACTTTATTTTCATTGCCGGCGATTAATCTTTTAATATTTTCTCTGTGTAAATATACAATATAAAGAGCTCCCAATGCACAATATCCGATGTAAGCAATTGGTGCTTTAAATAAGTACATTAAAACAGGTGACAGTAATAGAGCAATTATTGACCCTACTGAAACATATTTAGTAAAATATGTTATTACTCCCCAGATAACAGCAATTAAAGCTCCGACAGGGAAATTTAATGCTAATATTGTGCCGACGCCAGAAGCAACAGATTTTCCACCTTGAAAGTTCAAGAAGCAAGATTTACTATGTCCTATAATAACCGAAATTGAAGCTAATACTGGCGCAATACCAAATTTAGAACCTGCAATAATAAAAGTTTTTGCTAAAATAACTGGCAATGCACCTTTGAAAGCATCTAATAATAAAGTTATAAAAAACCACTTTTTACCTAGAACACGTTTAACATTAGTTGCACCAGTTGATCCTGAACCAATAGTTCTAATATCTTCTCCAGTTTTTGATTTTACGATTAAATAACCAGTTGGTATTGAACCAATAAAGTAAGCAATTAAAATCGTCAAACCTAATTGAAATAACATTTCTATCATTTTTACCTCCGATTTACTATATTGTATCAAATATTTGCCAAAAGTGCTAATATCATTTAAAATTATTTTATGGATTATAAGTTTTTAGATAATTTGAATAGTATTGAAGATCTGGCTTTACCGAATTCAGATAAAATTAATCCTTTTTTGCTAAAAAATAATCAAGCAGAAATAAAAGAAGCTCTTAATTTTATTGGTTCTGATGAAAAATTTTTGTATCTTCATGGATTTTTAGGTACAGGTAAAAGGCAATTTATAAATTATATTTCAGATTTTTTAGATAAAGAAGTTATTCTTTTAGAATATTATTGTAAAGCTTCTACTGTTTGTGATGATATTTTATTACATTTTAATGATGTTATTAATAAGAGAAATAGTTCAAATACTTTTGAAATAAATACAAAAATTTCAACATTAACAGTAAGATTTCAAAAAAATATATCTTCAACTAAATCACCTTTTTTGATAGTTTTGCATACTTTTGATGATATTCTTGAAGAAAATGAGTGGCTTATAAAAGAAACTTTTGAAAAAATCTTAAAATACGATAATGTGAAAATAATAATTTCAACGACAGCAATGAAGCCTGATGTTTTGGGTGGAGTTGAAGAAGATAGAAAAATAACATTAAAACCTCTATCGAAAGATATTTTCAAAGAGTATATAGAATCAAATAATCTTAAAATTTCAGAAAAAACATTGGAGGATTTTTATAAATATACTCGAGGATATTACTATTACTTAGCTTTAACTATAAAAATTACCCAGGCAATGAATACTGATATTTCTGACTTTTTATTAAAATTTGGTCAATCTGGAGTGAGTTTTGATAGCTATTTAAATAATACTTATTTAAATCTAGTTCCTACAACGATTAGAAATTTCTTTTGGTTTTTAAGATCAATGCGACACGGGCTAACAATAAACGCTTTGGCTGTTTTTGAGCTTTATGATGAATTTTCTATAGAATATTTAAAAAATAATTTAATTGTTTTTCAAGTAGATGAAACATTATATGTTCAAGATTATTTTCTTCAAGGTTTAGAGATATCTATACCAAATAAAACTCAAATCAAGCTTCATAAATATATTATTGGAATTTATGAAAAACAGTTAAAAGAACCGCTTGTGAAGCGAGCTATCAATATTTCGCGTCAAGCGTTAAGAGCAGAAATAGAATATCATAATCAATGTATTACTAATATAGAAAATGGTTTACAGAATTCTGAAAATAAAGTTGTTTCTGCCATTAATACTAATGATATTGAACTCAGTACTGAAAAAATGTCAGATTTATCTTGTGAAAAACTAATAGAGCTTTCTACTAACCTTGCTAATGATAAAAAATATACAGAAGCTATAGAGACGTGTAAAAAAATTCTTGACATGGAAAATGCAGAGCTATCTACGCTTATTGAAGTTAGGTTGCAACTCGCTAAATTGTATAAAATTACTGGTGACTATAAAGCTTCACTTTATTATTATGAGCTTATAGAAACTTACTATAAACAGAATAAAGAACTAATAAATTTAAATTATTTATATTTTGATTTGACCGAGTTGCTTTATAAAATGTATAAGAAGGAAAGAGCTATTGAAACGATAAAAAAAGTTATTTATTCAGTTGATACACCTCGTTCTTTATTGGTGAGCTCATGTACTTTATTAGGTAACATTTATTCTGATTCAAATAATCCGAAGGATGCTTATAATTATTATAAAAAAGCTATTGATTCCCTAGATGATACTGTGGAAAAAGCAACTCTGGCGGAATTATATTTTAAATATGCTTTGTCAATTGATGATAGAGGTAATTCTGATGAAGCTTTTGAATATTATAATAAATGTATTGCAGTTGGTGGAAACAATCCTTATATAGCTTTTGCTTACTCAAATATGGCATCTTGTTACTTTGATAATGAAACGTATGATGAAGCATTAAATTGCTTTAAAAAAGCTTATGAATTTGATAAGAAAGATAACAATTATGATGGAATTTATTATAATGCATCTCATTTAGCTAAAATAGCAGTTAAAAATGGATCAAAAGAGGCTATAAATTATTTATTAGAAGCAAAGCGTAGTGCAGAATTTTTGAATGAAGAATTTTATATTTTAGAATCAACAATTGCCTTGGGTGATTATTACTATAATAATCCGGAAAAATGGGATAATTGTTTGGTTGAATATTTTAAAGCTAAAAACTTAGCAAAAAATTTATCTTCACCTATAGAATTCGCTAAAATTGAACGTAGGATAAATGATATGAAGCTTCGAATGAAAAAAGATACGTTTAAGGAAATTGAAGAAAAGTATGACAAATAACGAAATGTTTTATCATATAAATAAGGATTTTAGTTTATATAAAAAGGCTTTTTTAGAAGAAAATTCAAAACATAACCTTATTTCGAAAAATGATGAGAAATTTTTATGGGAAAAGCATATATATGATTCCCTTTCTATAAAACTTTTTTTTGAAAAATACAATATTGATGATGTAACAATGCTGGATATAGGTTGTGGTGGAGGGTTTCCTTGTTTACCTATAGCCATAGAGTTTCCTGGTATAAAAATTACTGGAGTTGACAGTATTCAGAAAAAAATATCATCAGTTCAAGCAATTGCGGATGTATTAAATCTAAAAAATATAAAACTTATAGCAGATAGAGTTGAAAATATTAAAAATCAAAAGTTTGATATTGTAGTTAGCAGAGCGGTTGCTAATATGTCTAAAATTAGTCAATATGCATTACCTTTGGTTAAAAATAATGGTTATTTTATTGCTTATAAATCAAAGAAAGCAATTGAGGAAATTGAAGAAGCAAAGTCAATAATAAAAAAATTTAATGGAGAAATAGTTGATATAATTCAGTATACTCTGCCTCTAGAAGAGGTTTTTGAACGTAATTTAATTTGTATTAAAAAGATTGGAAAATAAAAAATATTATATTGTAATAAAAACCGAGGGTGTCTAATTTAAAGACACCCTCGGTTTTTATATTATTTTATATTTTTTCAGGATTTCTTAGTGGAATTAATCTGTCTAAATCAGAGTTGATGCTAAAGTAGAATCTTGCAGTGTTTTCGTTGTATGAGTTTCCGAATGGGAAGCCTAAACCTACTTGTGCTGTAATCCAATCTGATAGAGTTAAGTAAGTGCCAAAACCAATACTGTGTAAGAACTTATCGCCAGGGTAAGTAAAGTTACTATTAGAACCAATTATACCCCAGTCATAGAATACCGCTAATCTCATTCTGTCATCTAACCAAGGTAGTGCTCTGTCTAAGAATGGAACAGGGAACCTATATTCTAAAGTACCAGATACACCATAATCACCGATTAATTCAGCAGGTTGATAACCTCTTAATGTGTATGGGCCACCTAACTGGAATTGTTCAGCTGCAAATAATTCATTAGGTGAGTATTGTCCACTAACTCTTACAATACCCATACTTCTAGCTAGGATACGTTGAACACGAGTTGCGCTGGCTGTCATCTTAAAGAATGTTGTGTCTGCATTATTAAAGTTTGTTTTGTCATTGCCAGATAAACCAAAATCTAGTCCTAAGTTTCCAATCCAACGGCCATAATTGTCATCAGTCATACCATATAATCCAGATCTCCATACGTGTAGATGATAGTCAGAAAGATATGATCTTGCTCCTGAGCTATTAAGATATGTATTTGCGTTTACAAAATCGTAGCCAGAATATAAGAATAAATCAGATTTCGCTGTTTGAATAAGTGGTTGAGTTAATTTGAAGAAATAGCTTTGTGCGCTACCTTTAATTCCTTTATAAGGTCCACCTAAACGAACGTGTGAATCTGAAAAATCGAATGATAATCTTGTTCCATATGGGCTAACTGGTAGTGAATAACCCGCCATCCAACCTGTAGCACCAGATGAAAGGATTGTGCCACCATAGATTTTATCACCTAAACCAGTTAGGTTATCCATTCCAAGTAAGAAAGAAACCCTTTGAGCGCCTGTATATGATCTACCGTAGTCGTCATAGTTAAAGCCCAAGTTTAGAGGGAATCTATCTCTTACATTAAGTGTAATTGCTGTGTTTTCTTCACCAGCGGCCTGACGTTCGACTTCTGTTTGAACTTGAACGTAATCTTCTCTATTGATTTCTTTCATAGCACGTTGAAGATTTTTAGCATTGAAGACATCGCCTTCTTTTAAACCAGCTTTTCCCATAATGATATTTCTTAAATACCATTCACGAGTCCATTTTTCGCCTTCAATATTAAGTTCTCCAACTTTACTTTCAATAATTTTGATAGTAGCAACACCATCCACAATTCTTTGAGGTGGAACTGTTGCATATGATGTTAGGTAACCTTTAGAATGATACAAGTTTGTTACTTTTGAACAAACTTCTAATAATTCATCAAAGAAAATATCTTCACCAAGTACTTCTAACGCAAGTTTTTCTAATTCTTCGTTAGAAATCATTGTATTACCTTCAAAATTAATTTTTTCTAATAAAAAGTGAGGGTTGTATAATACTCCTTCTCTTGCGACGTGTTCTTCTACAGAAGCATCATAAATACTTTCATCTTTAGTTATATGATCTAATGAGTGAATATAACTTTTTTCTAGTCGATAACCATCAACTTGTTGTAGCTGCATTTTGTTATACATACCACCAGCGTCAAAAATGGTTGCTGATTGTGTGTTAGCATTAGCTCTTCCAATAGCCAAAAGTAACATTGTTGCTAATAAATAAGAAAACTGTCTTTTCATATTGTCCAAATTCCTAATTTTTTTGTTTTTGATAATGGGTTATACTTTGTTGTGTTACAACATTATATTTGAGAAAAAAGCTCAAAACAAATTTATTTGCTAATTTGTAACAAAGTATTAAGAACCATTATAATAATAACTTATTTTTTAAGTTTTGTAAAGATTTGAAGTTGTAGGTTATAAAATTTTTATATAGGAGTTTAATTGTGATTTTGCCAGTATTTACCTCGAATTATAGACTTTCAGCGAGTTATTTAGAAGTTATAAGAAAATTGTATGGATTTGGAATCACTCCAACAGGCAAAGAAGAAAAAGATAGAATTATTTTAAAAGAACAGATGAAAAAAGAGTTTGAAGAACAAGAAAGTTCTTTAATTAGAAATGAGTATAAAAAAAACGAAGTTAACGAAAAAGATTTAGATATAAGTTTATGGGCAGATTATCATCGAATGTATTTTGGGGTATAAGTTTTTAGTTAATTTATCCATTGAAAACTTGTGACGTAATCATCATTGTTTATATTCCCTTTAATATCTGCAACAAATTTTCTATAAGCTTTATTTGAAAATTCTATCCCTGGGATTTTGTTGATTTTATCAAGGATTAAACTATCTTTTGAAAGATCAATTCCTGGGATAATATTGAACAATGTGTTTATCGAGAAATTCCCAATAGGTCCAAATATGGTTGATAACTTTTTAGATAATAAGCCAAACACTTGCATATTCGCTATAGAGGTTGAAAAATTGTATGTTCCTGCAATAAAGAGATTTAAGTTTTTACCTTTAGATGTAAGTTCAAAATTTCTAGCAATACCATCTTTAATTCTTATAACTCCGTAAATATCTGAAAATTCTCCAGTTTTAAGTGGGCTAATAATGTCTATAATGCTATTTATTGATAAGCTTGTAAAGCCACCTTTAATGAGATTCCCAGCTTTTAATAAGTATTCTAAAGAACCTAATTTAGGGATTCTACCATCTTTTACATTAAAAATGCTATTGCCACTAAGTGTTTGCATACAATGTTGGAAATTAGTTCCGTTACAAGATAAGTTGAAATTACCAGTCATATCACCATAGATTTGATTGTTTAAATCAAAAACGGCAAGTGTAATGTCGTTAGCATCAATGCTGTTAATGTCAAGGTTTAACATAATATCATTATTTTTTAAATTATATCGGTAGTTACCATTCAAAGAACCTTGTGCAATGTTAAATTTGAAGTTATTAACATTGAATATGCCGTTAGAATCGAGCTTTAAAAGAGCTTCAACATCGGTTGCTTGAATATTTCTAAGTTCAATATTATCTGCGATGATTTTGAAATTGTTAAAGATAATTGAGTTTAATTCAAAATCTTCAAAAGATTCAAAAGTTGAAACATTATCAATTTCAGAAATCTTAAGTTTGTTTATAATTCTATTCAAATCGAGTCTTTTTGTATGTAAACTGCCACTTTCTATAATATAAGGTTTTGTTATTTTATTTTTTAAGCTGGCGTTGAAGTCGAAATCACTACCTAAAATGTCGCCTTTAGAAATAATATCAATAGTTTTATCTTTAAAATTAAACTCTATATTTTTAGCCGTTGTATCAAAAAATGGTATTTCAGTTTCGAAGATGTGAAAATCCCCGATTATTTTTGGATTTGATAGGCTACCATTAATTTTTAGATCAGAAGTGAATAAGCCTTGTTTGATATTAGGTTTTCTAAAAATAATATTAAAAATTCTCGCATCAGTTGGACTTGAAGTTTTAATGTGGAAGTTGTTTAATAAAATATTATCTTTAGATAAACTTATGTTACCCCAAGCTTTTAATAAATTAAGCTTTGTCTGTTTTGTATTAAGTGAGTCAATGATTTTATCATATGAGAATTCTTTTATTTTGAACGTGTTTTTATTAATTATTTGTGATTCCTGGTATATAGTTATAGCATTTTCGATATCACCGACAGTCGCTCCTAAGTGAAAAATGCTTGCCCTTTTACCTAAGTCGATTTTAGACGATAATTCTAAGTTGTTGCTTATTCCTTTAAGTTTTGCCCAATAGACGATGTCGCCTTTAACTTTAATTGGGTAAATTTGGTTTTTATTAATGTATTTGTCAATAAATTCTTGTCTAGGTTTTGAATTAAGATAAATATTGAAAATTTGTTTGTTCAAAATGTCTTTGATTTCGCCATCGATTAAAACGGGCATTCCATCTGCTATTAAGTTTATTTTATCTAGTTTTAAATTGTCATTTTTTAGAGCTATAGTTCCATTTACAAATTCAATTGGTAGATCTATCGGTAAGTAAGTGATTTTTATGCCTGCAAGCTCAGAGAAAAAGTTTAATTTATTGTTTATTATTTTTAAATTTAAATCTGCAGAGCCACTATTGAATTTTAAATTTTTAATATAATTGTTGATGTCTTTAGTGAACAAGTCGCTAATAAATATTTTATTTAGTAATGTTAAATCAGGAAGCTTGAGTGAAATATTTCCATTTAAACTAGCTTGTTTTGTAAAAGCGTCATTAATTCGAGCATTTATATTCATTGTATTTTTATCAT
This sequence comes from Candidatus Gastranaerophilaceae bacterium, assembly GCA_045651505.1. Lineage (GTDB taxonomy): Bacteria > Cyanobacteriota > Vampirovibrionia > Gastranaerophilales > Gastranaerophilaceae > CAG-196. The sequence continues at coordinate 61,723 of JAZRSL010000013.1, forward strand.
TTTCGATAAATCCTTTTAAATTATTTATTTGAATGTTGTTATTTTGAATTACGATGTCTCCGTTTTCAAAATTAACAAAGCTATTTTTATCAGAATGAAGGACTTTGGCTTTTAAGTTTAGTTTTTCATAATCTATTTTATTAATTTTTCCTTTGTATTGAGCAATAACAGAGATATATGGTAGATAATTTTTTGAACGAATTGTTTCATTTTCAATGATAAAGTTAGGGTTAAGCTTTGGTATTTCTAAGTTTAAATCTGCGAAGTCTTTTTTTATATGGGTTTTAATTTTTAAATTATCATCTCCTGTTTTTGCATTAATAATAGCGTTACAGTTTTGTTCATCAAAGACTGCAGTTCCATTAATATTAGTCATATTAACTTTATTAAAAGTTAAACTATTATTAATTAATTCTATATTGCCTTTTGCAAAAACATTTTGATTAAAATAAATTTCTTGTAAGTTTTTAATAGAGCCAAATACTTTTATTTTAAAGTTTGCAATACCATTTATGTTTTCTATGTTTGGAACGTTTTCTATCAAATGAGTTATATATTTATTTGTTTTTAGTCCAAGATATAGATTTTTTGTCGGTTGTTCCTTTGAATAAATATCAAAATCAAATTTTCCTGATAAATTAGCTGTGCCATTTATTGAAACATCTTTATTGTTTAGTAGTCCGCTTTTATTTGTAAATAGGACATTCTGGTCATTAAAAGTTAAAATTGCATTAAGATTTTTTACAATAAAATTAGGCATATTTTTAAAATTTGCTTGAGTATTTTCAATATTAAGTATTCCTCTAATATGAGGATTTTTTCGATTACCTTTGACGTTTATATCAATATTTCCTGTACCTTTTATTTCCATAATTGGCACAGGGCCAATTATGAAATTTAAGATTTCATGCAGAGGATTTAGGACTGTTTGAGCTATTTTTAAATCTACATTATTAGAACTGCTAATATCTAAGTCTGCATATTTTATATTATAGATTTCTTGTGAACCATTTACATAAACGTATTCGCCAGCATTAGCAGGGACTTTTGCTTCAAATTCTGCGTTTTTCCCAAGTAATTTTACTTTAACTGAAGCTCCTAATATTTTATTTCTTAAATGTGTGTTTAGAGCAACATTGTTTATGCAAATGTCCCCATTGATATTTGGCTCTGGAAATCTTCCTTTTATTTTTATATTTGCGATTAAATCTCCATATAGTCCATATTTTTTTAGTTTATAGGCATCGAGTTCTTCGACCTTAAAAGGTGGTAATAAATTTACGATGTTTTCAATTTTTGAAGGATTTATTCTTATATTAAATTCTATAGTTGGCTTTGTTTTCCCCAAATAGTTGTATATCTTGCCCTCGCCATCTATTTTTAGCTCATTAGAGTCAATGTTTATCAAATTAAAATTAATGAAGTTTTTATTAATATTAAAAATGGAGGAAATGGAGAGTTTTTTAGGTAATATAATTGATTTTGCAGAATCTTCCATTATTGCAGAACAATTAATCATTTCTAATATTAATTTATTTTTATTTGCATGTACGTTAATATTACCATTCAATTCTTTTAAATCTTTTGGTAAATAGTTTTTTAAGTACGTTTTAAGATTTGGTAAATCTAGGTTTGAGAGTTGTACATCAAAAGTTGTTTTATTTATGTCATTATTTTTAGGTATAAACAAGTCCCAGTTAGAGTTAGATTTTTTATTGCCTACTTCCAAGAAACTTTTCGTTTGAAATTTTATATATCGATTCTTGCGTATAAACAGTAAGTTTTTACCAGAATGTTTGATAGGTTTTGATATTTCTTTTTGGTATAAAAGAGTTTCAAACTCGTTTATGAAAATATTGTCGCAAGTAATACTGGTAGTATCTAGTTTTTTAAAAAAATGTTTATCTAGTTCAAGCGTTTTGTTTAAATTAACAGATGTAGATATTTTTGACGATTTAAAATTATTAATGTGTATTTTTCCAGAAAGTAAAGGCAATATTCGAAGGTTGATATTAGGCTCTTCAATTTGAATGTGGTTATTACCTGTTTTAAAAGATATACTTTGAGCCTTTATCTTAACCGTTGGAATAACTGAAAGTATTATGCGGGGAGTTTTAATGCTTATAGAAAATTTGCTTTTATTAGACAAAAAATCGCATAAGTTACTTACCGTATTATTAAGAATAAGCGGCAAAACGCCTAACCAAAATGTATAAAACCCTATTAAAAATATTACAAATTTATTCTTTAACATTTTCTATTATTATATTACAAAATAAAAGAATGTTTTCATATTTTATTAAGTATGGTATAATCTTGCTTGTGAGAGATTTATTTAAATTAATTATAGTTGGGATAGTTTTAACATTGAGTCCTTTAGCATTTGCAGAGGATTATAAAGTTTTAGTTCTACCTGATAATATTGTAACTGAGGCTGCTGCAATTGACTCTTACATATATAATGCGACAGCAGAGTTTTTTGCAGATGAGATTGCTAGTACTTTAGATGCAACTGATTATATTTCAGCACCTAGCGTAAGTGAAATTCGTAAAAACTTGAAATCTAATCCTTCTGATATGTTGGCAACAAAAGCTCTTACTCAGAGATTTAGAACAACATATAACATAGACTACCTTGAGTTGAAAAAAATTGCTCAAAAATCTGATGCCAGGTATGCTTTGCTAGTGACTTCTGCTGTTGATGCGGAAAATTATGTTTTACGAAGAACAGTTTGGGATTTTCTAAATATACCTGGGGCATCAGTAGTTGATCCTGCGTATAAAATTTCTACATATGCTGTTTTAGTTGATACAGAAAAAAATTCTAAAATATGGTCAGATACTTTCTATAAAACTATAAGCGTGTGTGAAAATAGAATTATAACTCGTGGGCCTTCTCCACAAACTGAGCAGTTACAAAAAATAAAAGATTATTCTCGCTATGTTTGTCCTCAAATTGCTAGAAATGTTCAGCGAAACATTTTACCAGCCGATATTTATGAACAAGAATCTACGCAAATAGATTATGATATGGGCAATATTGATAACGTGTTTACAAAGAAATATCGTCATTTAAGAAAAGAGTCTGACAAAATTTATCAACAGAATAAACAAGGCTGTTCTTTATTTATAGATGATACTAAACAGAAATTTAATGAAACTAAGCAAAGAATCTTAGAAAATAATGCTATTAAAAAAGAAGCTCAAAGTGAAGAATTGAAAAAAAGATTAGAAGTAGAAGCTAAACCTGTAGATGAGAATAATATAGAAAATGGTATTCAAGAAATATCTAATAAAAATAGAGAAGATGCAGCATTAAAAAATGCGGTTTATACTAAAAAACAAGGTGATATGTTAGAATACTCTGAATTAATTAATATTGAAATAAACAAAAAGAAAAAGCATAATCTATTTGGAGATTATGACATTTATAGGCCGGAATTAAGAAATTATAGTAAGTAAGATTATGGGATTAAAAGAATTAGTAAGTAGATATAATAATACAAATTTAGTAATGCGGATCTTTATTGGTATTATTATTGGCGTTATTCTAGCAATATCAATTCCATCCTGGCAATGGATAAGCGTGTTAGGAGACCTATTCGTAGGTGCTTTAAAAGCTATTGCACCAATGTTGGTTCTAATCTTAGTTATGAGCTCTCTTGCACAAGGGGTTAAAAAATCTGGTGGGAAATTTAGAACAGTAATTTCGCTATATATGCTTTCAACTTTTTTTGCTGCGATAACAGCTGTATTTGCAAGCTTTTTATTTCCACAAGTTTTAACTCTTGATACAAGTTCTCAACAAATAGGTTCAGTTCCTCAAGGATTATGTGAAATTATACATAATCTCTTGGTAAAAATTGTAATTAATCCAATTTCTTCACTTTCAGAGAGTAATTATTTAGGAATTCTTTTCTGGGCTATTGTAACCGGTCTTGCGCTTAAAGACATTGTATCTGATAGTACAAAAAGTATGTTAAAAGATTTTTCGACTTCAGTATCTCAAATTGTTGCTTGGATTATAAATCTTGCACCTTTCGGAATTATGGGATTAGTTTTTAATTCAGTTTCCACAAACGGTATTGAAATATTTCATCAATATGGAAAATTAATTGCAATACTTGCTGTTTGTATGTTCATTGTAGCGCTAATTACTAACCCATTAATTATATCTTTATTAATAAGAAAAAATCCATATCCACTGATTCTAAAATGTTTGAAAGAAAGTGGTATTACAGCATTTTTTACAAGAAGTTCAGCTGCTAATATTCCTGTAAATATGGAGCTTTGTGAAAAACTTGGACTAGATAGAGATATGTATAGCGTATCAATACCTCTTGGCGCTACAATTAATATGAGTGGAGGAGCGGTGACTATTACAATAATGGCTCTTGCTGCTGCTCATACTTTAGGCATTGAAGTTTCTTTTTCAACTGCAGTTATTTTAAGCGTACTTGCAACTTTTGCTGCTTGTGGTGCATCTGGTATTGCGGGAGGTTCTCTGCTTTTAATACCATCTGCTTGTTCACTTTTTGGAATCTCAAATGATATTGCTATACAAGTTGTTGGAGTTGGTTTTATTATTTCAGTGCTTCAAGACAGCTTAGAGACAATGTTAAACTCTTCAAGCGACGTAGTATTTACTGCAACAGCTGAGTATTATCAAAGAAGAACGCTGAAAAAACAAGAAGAAAAAGAGCTTATTTCTCAACACTAAAAGAATATATGATTTCTCTATTTAATGTTTCCCCAGCTTTTAGAATTCCTTTTTCTTTAAAACTTTCTGTATTAATTGCATTTGGATAAAATTGTGGTTCGACACAAAAACCTGAACGTTTTTCATATTTAACACCGTGTTTACCTGCTGGCTGAGATGATTTACCAAGGTTGTTTGCAGTATAGAATTGGAATCCTGGAAGATTTGTTGATACTTTTAAATTAATTCCAGTTTTTTTTGATTTAACGTCAGCTACTTCTACTAGAGTTTTTCCGTCGTAGTTATCAACACAATAGTTTTGGTCAAAACCTTTAGCAATCTTTAATTGTTCATGATCTTCGTTTATTACATCACCAATTCTTTTTGCGTTAGAAAAATCAAATGGTGTGTCTTTATTTTCCATAAATTCACCAGTAGGAATTCCCATTGAATTATTAGGAGTTAACTTGCTTGAATTTGGTAATCTAACTATATGGTCTAAAACAGAATTCTCTTCTGTGTTTTCAGCTCCATCAAGGTTAAAATAGTTATGGTTAGTTAAATTTACAATTGTATCTTTATCTGATTTTACTTTGTATTGAATATGTAGTTTGTTTTCATTATCTAATCTATAAAGAACGCTGTATCTAACGTTTCCAGGATAACCGTTTTCCATATCTTTTTTAGTATAAGTAAACTCTATACCATCTGTTAGAGTTTTTGCTTTCCAATTTTGAACGTCGAGCCCATTGGTTCCGCCGTGGGAATGAGTTTTCCCGTTATCTTTATTACACTCTAGTTGATATTCTTCGCCATTAAGGATAAATTTACCCCCGCTGATTTTATTCGCATATGGTCCAATTGTTCCTCCAGCATGTCCAACTGGAGATTTTTCGTAAGGAGTTACGTTGCTATAGCCATGCGTAACATCAATGAAGTGTCCATTTTTATCTTGAACTTTTATTCCTACAATTGTTGCTCCAAACGTAGATAGATTTACGCTCATACCATTTTTGTTTGTAATTGTGTATAGTTGGGCAATTTCTCCAGTTTTTTCTATTTTTCCAAAAGATTTTTTTTCGATTTTAACTTTATCCAAATCTATATCGTAGCTTTTTATAAAAGTATCACGCATTGGTTGGCAATTCTTGAAAATTTGCGGATGTTCTATCATTGGCTGATGTATGTAGTTATGTACATATGGGTTAAAATCAATTGGCATAATCATTCCTTTACTTTTTAATTCTATGCTTTGGTTAAATATAATATTACTAAAATCTATAAAAAGATTTTTTGCTAATTATCTTTGTTAAACTTGTTTAGAACTTCATTAATACCAAGTTTAATTTTTAAAATAATCTCGCTAAATTTACTTGTGAAGTCAGAAGATGTTTTGACTTCTTCTATTGTACTTACTTCTGTATTAATTATACCATTCTTTTTTTCTATAAGAGTATTTTCTGGAGTTGTTTTCCCAATAGTCGATTCGAGTTCTTGTTTATACAGATTAGAAAAGAGCTTTAATCTTTTATAGATTTTTGTAATTTTTGATTCTGGAGAGTTTGTGTTTTTAGCATTTTTAATTATTTCTCCAACTTCAGTAATGACAAAATGTTCTTTTATTTTTTGCTTCTTTTTTAAAATTATTTGATATTGCTTTCCAATAGAACTTTCTATTTTATCAAAAAGCAGAGTTTTGTCTGTATCAATAAAATTGAAACCTTTGTGTTCAGGCTCTTGTGCAAAGAAACTGAAATCTTTTTTTTGAAACCCTTTGGAAATCATTAGCGTATCTATATTTTTTAGCTCTTGCCATAAATCTTCTATTTCTTTAAGAAGTACTTTATTAATAATAAAATTAGTAGGCGTGCTTAAGCTATTTATTAAAATATTTTTTGTATTTTTGAAATTAGGTTTTTCTTGTTCAGTAATTGTTTTAGGGTTAATAGTGTTATTTTGTCTTATTTTCCATTTTTCATTATCTAATAATTTTTTTAGTTCGGTTAACTTTATAATGATTTTATCAATTGTAGCTTGGAAATCACTAGTATAAACAATATTATTAACTTCATTTTGTGTACGATAAGTTATTTTTTTATTATCACTTAATTTTTGTGAATTATAAATATTGTTGACTACTTTTTTTGCATTATCAATTGCGACAAAAAAATTTTTATTATTAGCCTTATTTACTAAGCTTATGCTTAATAATTTTGAATTTTTATTTTTAGAGATTGAGATAATATTCCCGTTAGCTTCATCAAAATGGATTTCTCCTGTATCTTTAAAGTTAATGTTAAAAATACGTTTTAAATTTGAAAATTTTGATTCAGAAAAGTTCTTACATAAATTACTTATTTCTTGATACAATTCTTCAATTTGTTTAATTTTTCTAGTAAAAGATTTTGGGATTTCACCGTCTTGCGGTGTTACAATTTTTTTTGTAGTGATACTATTATTTTTTGGTGAATCAGATTTTATGTGTTTAGATAGAGTAGAGTTTTTATTAGTATCAATGCTTGATTTTTTTTGACTACTTTTTTTTCTTTTTGATGCTGTTGGTGTTTTTTCGATAATTGCTGCATAGCTAAACAGAGGCTTCTTCTCTTGATAAGAAATTGTTGAAGGTGGTAGCATGTCGGCAGTTATACCTGGAATAATTTCTTTTTTGTCATTTAGCTGCGTAAAAGTTGTAGTTTTAGAGTTGTTATGGGCGTTTTGTGTGTAATTATATTTGCGAATATATTTATTTATTTCAACAAAAGGCTCGTAGAGTGAATTATAAATATGTTCAAAATTTGAAACAAATTCTTCTTCTTTAAAATTATCTTTTTTTAAATAAATGATATTTGTTCTATCAATACGTTCAACAATTTTATCAGAATCAAGTGTAATAACATTTTGCAATTCGTTGTTATTTAGAGATTTTATCCTAAAAAGCTTAGATAAATCGTTTTCTACTACAGATAGTTTAAAGGAATTATTGTTTTCACCTAAAATCGTAAGTATATTATCAGCAATTTCTATGTTATTAAATTCTGATAATATTTTATTTGCAAGGACACTATTATTCTTTACAATATCAATAAACTCAATATAAGCTTTTTTTAATGCGTTAGCTTTGACAAATAAACGTAATTCCAGCCTTGCTATTTCTTTTAGATTGGAATTAGGAACTATTTTCATCTGTTTTTGAAAAATAATATTACTATGAGTGTCTTGTGAATTGATTGGATACAACATAATACACCTTGTTTTAGATATCTTTTAGCATATCACAAAATATATTTGTAAAATAGCAAATTGAATTTTTATTGCGAATATGACATAATACAGCAAAAGATGGAAAAGTGAGTTGTATATGAGAATAAATGAAATTAGGGCTTTAGATGTTGATATGTTATGTAAAGTTCTTACATCAACAAAAATTACTGAACTTGAAAAAACTCGTTTTGTTTTAAATAATAGGGTAAAGATTAAAGAAATACTGACCTCCGCTATCAGTGATGTAGATTTTAAAACATTAATGAAAAATAGGACATTGCAGAAATTTAGGCCATTAAAAAATTCTTATACAAAATGGGGAGATAAAATTATTTTAGCAAAAGCGCTTGGTATGAAAGCAATTGAAATACCAGGATATATTAGAAAAGTAAATGAAAATTTGAAAAAATTGGAAAACTTAACATTCCTGCCACCTGATAAATTAGAAATGATAAAGACCTATATCTATAGACACGGTAATAAGGATGAACTTGTAACTTTTTTGGATTATGAACTAGCTAACTCCAACGATATGGTTAAGACTCTCTATAGGACTTTAGAGTATTATAATGGTGGTGTTGCGGACTATTTTATAAGACCAATTCATAGGATGGATAATAAAACTCTTGTTCGGATTTATGGGATTATTGATAAAAATATAAAACTTTGTCAAAAAGAAGGAAAATTTTCTGAGGCTGAAAGTAAAAAAGTTGCAAAGTGGGCTTTAGTTAGAATTTTTCAGATACAAAACAATTCAAAACTTATTAATGCTGTAAAAACATATGATGTACTAAAATAGTTTTTATCCAAAAACTATTTCATCTTCGTGTTCTTCTGGGGTTTCAAAGTAAATATTTTCTGGAAAGTCAGTATTGTTTTTTATATTTTTGTAGAGCTTATTATTACCATCTACAAAGGTTTGAAGAACATAATTGTCATCAAATTTTTCCAAAGTTGAATTTTCTACCCATATCTCATCAACTTTATCAAAAACAATTATTTTATCTTGATTAAACATTAACTTGTTTTCAGAAATAATATCGTCAGATATTTTTGTTAATATTAAGCCATTATCCGTTAAAGATACTTTTATAATAGAATCTTCTCTTGATAAATCTTCTCGATATTTAATTTGTTTTAAAGTGATTCCTTCTTCTGATATGGATAGCGGTTTTAAATGAAAGCTTTCAGCTAAATTGCTTTGAAAGCTAATTGTTTCAACTTCTTTTAATGTTTTTTGGGGCGGAACTATAAACCCTAGATGATTTAGTACTAAGTCAAAGTCTTTTGTTAGTATGTTGCTAAATTTGTTTTCTGTTGATGTTTGAATAACAAGAGGATCTTTTTCTATGTTGCAGCTTTGAAAAAAAGCTAGTCCGAGTATACCTAAAGCCAAAGCACCATTAAAAATTTTAGTTTTGCTCAAATTTGTACTAGGAATATTTTTTATATTCTTATTCTTTTTTATTGTCTTATAAGGAAATTGCTTTGTATTAAATAAGATTTTCGGGACTCTACTCATACGATAACCTTTCAGCTACACTTATAAATTATCTATGTTTTTTTTTATTTCATCAAGGTTTTGTTAAATTATGTTAAAAAAATAGCAAAATTTGATTTTTATATTGTTTATATGTTTTAAATATAAATGGAGATGTAAGTACAAAGAGGTTATTTTTGATTAATCTAAATACTGATATAATATCCCTTCAGCAGTTTAGAATTGAAGAACAAACTTCTAGAGCTGAAGTTTCTGAAAAACAACAGGGTGAAAAGCCAAAAACGGAATCCCCTGCGACTGTTGCTGAAATTTCTAAGCAAGCTTTATCAGATATAAATTCTATAATTTCAAAAGAAGATTCTTTAATAATAGAAACACAACTTGCGCAAAAGGCTTATAATTATTTATCTGATATGCGTTTGCAGTTAAATGTTTTAAGGGATGGTTTAAAAGATACTGAACTTACGAATGATATTCAAATTTTGGAAATGTTTGATAATAAATCAAACGAGATTATTGATGATGTTATTAAGACAATGAGAAATCAAGATTTTTCCGCTTATATTGATACTTCTTTTATGAATAATATCTTAAACGGTTTGGATTCATTAAAAACATTAAAACTTTCTGATGATAATTATTTTGTAAATATTGAAAATATTGTTTCAAGTATATTAACTAAAGAAGAAAAGTATAAAAAATTAACAAATGAGTTAAATTCTCAAACATTAGAGAATGCTAAAGACTTCGATAATTTAGTGAATAATCAAAATTCAATTGTAAATAGTGCTGACATTAAGGAGCGCATCCTTAATGATTCTGCTGAAACATTATGGTCTGTAACACATAATTTAACTCCAGAGGCTGTGTTAAGGTTGCTTCAGGGTTAATCAAAAAATTCTCTAATAATTTTTTCTATTTTTGTAGAAGTAGTTCCATCCCCATAAGGATTTTGAGCTGTTAATCTAGTATCTTCTTTTGACGAAGAAAGTATTCTTTCAGCTTCTTCTATAATTTTATTGTAGTCTGCACCAACAAGTTTAGAGACTCCAGCATCAACACCTTCTTTTCGCTCAGTTTCGTATCTCATAACAAGAGTTGGGCAAGCAAATGTTGGAGCTTCTTCTTGTATTCCTCCTGAATCTGTTAGAATTAATTTAGCGTTTTTCATTAGATAAACTAAATATGGATAATCTAAAGGTTTCAGTAAATGAATATTTTCATATTTACTTAAATGTTCATGTATTTTGTTTTTGACGTTTGGATTCGGATGCACCGGTATTACAAAAGTATGATCGTTATATTTTTTTGCTAAATATTCAATGGCGCTAATAATTCTATCTATTCTCTCTCCATGATTCTCTCTTCGGTGAGCGGTTATAAGAACTAATTTGTTATCAATTGTGATGTTTTTTTCAATGAAAAAGTTTTTCGATTTTTCGATAACCTCGTTTGATAAACAAAATAGTGCATCAATTACAGTGTTACCAACAGTATGTATTTTATTTTCTAAAATACCCTCTTTTAATAAAGCAAGTTTGTTTGTTTCTGTCGGTGCAAAATGTAATTCTGCAACTCTTGAGGTCATTTGCCTCATAACTTCTTCTGGGAAAGGCTCATAGATGTCATAAGAACGTAATCCAGCTTCAACGTGAAAAACAGGTATTTTATGATAAAAACTTACTAACGCTCCACATAGCACAGTCATTGTGTCTCCTTGTACTATGGTGGCATCTATTTTGTTTTCTTCGTATACTTTGTCCAAAGATGTTAAAATTCTTGATTGAACAGAAGAAAGAGATTGATTCTCTCTCATGCAATCAAGATTAATATCAGCTTTGAGCCCGAAATATTCCAATGTTTGATTAGAAAGCTCTTTTTGCTGTTCAGTATTACAGATAATTACATTATAATCTTGTGGGTATTTTTTTAATGTAATTATAATTGGTGCAAGTTTTATTATTTCTGGACGTGTTCCGAATATAAATATAATGTTTTTCATACTTTGTATTATACAACAAATTCATTTTTTGTTATACTGAAAAAAAGACTTTGATTAGAGAGGATTAAGATAATATGCGACAACATCCAATAGAGCAAGATAGATATATAAGAAGAACAAACTTTGATGCGGTAGAAGAAAATTTAACTCCAGAACAAGTGAAGTTAGAAGCTTCAAGATGCTTAAATTGTAAAAATCCGAGATGTGTCGCAGGATGTCCTGTAAATATTAAAATACCGAATTTTATAAGTGCTTTAAAAGAAGATGATTTAGAAAAAGCCGGAGAAATTATTCGTGAAACAAGTATGTTACCATCGGTATGTGGTAGAGTATGTCCTCAAGAACGCCAATGTGAGGGTAAATGTGTACTTGGGATAAAAGGAAGCCCTGTTGCTATAGGTGCTTTAGAACGTTATGTTGGAGATAATACTGAAGCAAAAAAAACAACTATTGAGGAATCTGGTAAAAAAGTTGCAATTGTCGGTTCTGGATGCGCTGGTATAACAGCTGCTGCAGATTTAAGAAAAGCAGGTCATGATGTTACTATTTTTGAAGCGTTACACAAATTCGGTGGTGTATTAAGATATGGTATTCCTCCTTTTAGACTTCCACGAGTTGTTTTAGATAAAGAGATTTCAAACTTGAAGGAGATGGGAGTTAAGTTTGAAAAGAATGTGATTGTTGGAAAATCAATAACGCTTAAGCAACTAAAAGAAGATGGGTACGATGCAATATTTATTTGCTCAGGAGCGGGCCTTCCAAAGATGATGAATATTCCAGGAGAAAATTTAAATGGCGTGTTCTCTGCAAACGAGTTCTTAACAAGGGTTAACTTGATGCAGGCTAATGAAGAAACAAGTCCTACACCGTTAAAGGTTGGTAAGTCGGTTGCAGTTATTGGTGGTGGTAATGTAGCAATGGATGCTGCAAGAACAGCAGTACGTGTAGGTTTTGAAAATGTTTATATTGTTTATAGAAGAACTGAAGCTGAACTTCCTGCTAGATTAGAAGAAATTAGGCATGCCAAAGAGGAGGGTGTTAATTTTGTATTTTTGAATGCACCAAAAGAAATTCTAGAAAAAGACGGAGCAGTAGCTGGCATGCGCTTTGAATTAATGGAGCTAGGTGAACCTGATGAATCAGGTAGAAGAAGCCCTGTTGGTACTGGTCGATTTAAAGATTTAGATGTCGATACTGTAATTGTAGCTTTAGGGACTGGGCCAAATCCAATTATTCAGAAATCAGCACTGATGGAAGGAATTGAGTTTGAAGTAGATAGAAGAGGTTACTTTGTTGTGGATTCTGAAACAAGAGAAACTTCGGTGCCAATGATTTTTGCAGGTGGTGATGTTGCACCAGTTGGCTCTTCAAATGCTATCAATGCTATGGGTGCAGGCAAAAAAGCTGCTAAAGCTATTAACGAATATTTGGCAAAAAAATAGAAATAATAAAAAACTCTTTACAAAAAAAAATGTTTTGTGTAATATAGATTCTGTTACCAATTGAATAACTTTGGAGGAGTGCCAGAGCGGTTGATTGGAGCGGTCTTGAAAACCGTCGTACGTGCGAGCGTACCGTGGGTTCGAATCCCACCTCCTCCTCCATTTTAAAAGCCCAAACCATAAAGGTTTCGGGCTTTTCTTATTAAGTACTATGTCCATATTATGTCCATTATCCATTTTGAATAATTCCCTTATTACATGAATC